>NZ_MPZN01000037.1 GCF_002936985.1 Microterricola pindariensis
CTGGCCGCCGCTCAGCTCCCTGGCCCTCCGGCCGAGCACGCTGCTCGGCAGGGCGACGAGGTCGATGAGCTCGGCCGCCCGGATGCCGCGGCCGCGGCGGTCGGCCAACCCGAAGTTGCGCAGCGGCTCTGCGACGATCTGCTCGATGCTCTGCCGCGGATCGAGCGAGCCGAACGGGTTCTGGTAGACGAGCTGGATGCGCCGGCGCAGCTGCCTGCGCCGCTCGCCGCGGAACTTCGCGACGTGCTCGCCGTCGATGATGATGCATCCGGATGTCGGCTCTGCCAACCCCACGACGGCGCGGGCGGTCGTGGTCTTGCCCGATCCGGACTCCCCCACGATGGCGTGCGTCGTGCCGCGGCGCAGCCGGAACGAGACCCCGTCGACGGCGCGGAAGGCCTGGGCGCCGCGCCCGAACTCGGTCACCAGGTCTTCGACCTCGACGGCGTAGTCCACCTCGGGCGCCGCCGAGGCGTCGCGCAGGAACAGCGGGGCCTGCTGGGGGCGCGGTGTGACGCGCGCCGGGGCGAGGTGGAAGGAGGGGGCGTCGGCGAAGAGGCGCTTGGTGTACTCGCTCTCCGGCTGGGCGATCACCGCGCGGGTCTCTCCCTGCTCCTGGATGCGGCCGTGCTGCAGCACGACGATGCGCTCTGCGCGCTCGGCGGCGACGCCGAGGTCGTGGGTGACGAAGAGGATCGCGGTGCCGAACTCGGCGCGCAGCTCGTCGAGCAGGTCGAGGATCGTCTTCTGCACGGTGACGTCGAGGGCGCTGGTCGCCTCGTCGGCGATGATCAGCTCCGGCTGCAGCGCGATCGCGATGGCGATGAGCACGCGCTGCCGCATTCCGCCGGAGAGCTCGTGCGGGTACTGCGCGGCCCGGCGCTCCGGCTCGGGCAGGCCCACCCGGGTGAGCAGCTCCAGCACGCGGGCGCGCTGCGCGGTCTTGTCGCCGCGCTTGTGGATCTGCAGCACCTCGGCGATCTGGGCCCCGATCGTGCGCACCGGGTTGAGCGAGCTGGACGGGTCCTGCGGGATCAGGCCGATGCGGGCGCCGCGCACGCTCTCCAGCCGCTTCTCGCTCCAGTCGGCGATGTCGACGCCGTTCAACACGATGCGGCCGCTGTCGCGGTGGGCGTTCTCGGCGAGGAGGCCGATGACGGCCTGGGCGGTCGTGGTCTTGCCTGAACCCGATTCGCCGACGAGGGCGACGACCTCGCCCGGCCGCACGGTGAAGCTGACGTCGTGCACGACCCGGCTCAGGCCGGCGGCGGTGCGGTACGAGACGTTGAGCCCCTCGACGGCGAGCACGGGAGTGGTTTCGCCCGGCTCAACCAGCCGGGCACTCGATTCCGCGATCGCTGCGGCATCCTGCTGCGTCATTTCTTCTTCTCCCCACGAAGCGAGTGGCTGATGCGGTTGGCGGCGAGCACGACGACCACGACGACGAGGCCGGGGAAGGTCGTGAGCCACCACGAGGTGGCGATGTAGTTTCGGCCGTCGGCGACGAGCAGCCCCCACTCCGGCGTGGGCGGCGGTGCGCCGTAGCCGAGGAAGCCGAGGGTGGAGATCGCGAGGATGGCGACGCCGAACTGCAGGGCGGCCAACGAGACGACGGCGCCGAGCGAGTTCGGCAGCACGTGCCGCCAGAGCACGGCCAGGAAGCGCCCGCCGCTGCCGAACGCGGCCTCGACGTAGTCGCTGCGGCGCACCCGCACGACCTCGCTGCGGGAGAGCCGGGCGAACGCCGCGACGCTGCCGATTCCGACGGCGATGGCGGCGTTGATGGTGCCGAAGCCGAGCAGGATGATGATGCTCAGGGCGAGGAGCAGGCCGGGGATGGAGAGCAGCACGTCGACGATGCGCATGAGGATCGCGTCGAGCACCCCGCCGGTGGAGCCGGCGATCACGCCGATGGCCGTGCCGAGCACCAGCCCGACGCCGACCGCGACGAGCGCGCCGGTGAGCGACTGGATCGCGCCGTAGATCACGCGCGCCAACAGGTCGCGGCCGAGCTGGTCGGTGCCGAAGAGGTGCGCGAGGCTCGGCGCCTGCAGCTTGTCGGCCGGGACGCCGACGAGCGGGTCGTGGCCGGTGAACAGCCAGGGCGCGATCGCCCAGGCCAGCACGAGGCCGAGCACCAGCCAGGCCAGCAGCAGGCTGGGGCGGATGGCGCGGAGGCGGCTCGGCCTGCCAGCATCGGTCGCGGTTGTCGGGTCTTCCGGATTCGAGGCTGCCGCCTTTCTCGACGCTTCGCGTCGAGCCTGCGGCCGTATCGAGACCTCGGGGGCGGCGGCGCGGGTGTTCTCGGTGTCGATGCTCATGCTGCGGCCCCTTCCAGGACGGGCGTGGCCGCGGGGGCCGTGCGGGCGGTGCCGCGCGAGAGCCGGCGCAGCCGCGGGTCGAGCACCGGGTAGAGCAGGTCAACGGCAAGGTTGGTGAGCACGAAGGCCAGGGCGGAGAGCACGACGATCGCCTGCAACACCGGGGTGTCCTGCGCCGAGACGGCCTGCTCGGTGAGGCGGCCGATGCCGGTGCGGCCGAACACCGTCTCGGTCACGACCGCCCCGCCGATCAGCTCGCCGAGGAGCACGCCGGCGATCGTCACGGTGGGGAGGATCGCGTTCTTGGCGACGTTGTTCCAGAGCACCCGGCGCCGGCTGGCGCCCTTGGCCCGCACGACGCTGACGAAGGGGGCCAGCTCGACCTCGTCGATCGAGCGCACCAGGATCTGGGCGAGCGGGGCGCTGATCGGCACCGCCAGCGTGAGCACCGGCAGGATCAGCCCCTGCACGGGGTCGGCCCCGATCACCGGCACCAGCTTGAGTTGGAAGGAGAACACCTGGATCAGCACGATGCCGAGCCAGAACACCGGAACGGAGACGAAGAGGCCGGGCAGGCTGCGGAGGAAGCCGCGCAGCCAGGCGAAGCGGGTGAGGGAGGAGAGGAAGGCGAGGCTCACGGCGATGAGCACGGCCAGCAGGAACGCCGACAGCGCGAGCGTGATGGTCTGCGGTGCGGCCTCGGCCAGCATCTGCGTGACGGGCGTGCCGTTCTGGATCGAGTAGCCGAAGTCGCCGGCGAGGAACCCGCTGAGGGTGTGCCAGAACTGCTGCGGCAGCGGGACGTCGACGCCGTAGCTCTCGCGCAGGGCGGCGATCTGCTCGGCCGAGAGCCCGAGCTCCGGGTTCTCGAACTTGATCATCAGCGCGTCGCCGGGCAGCGCCTGCAGCAGCACGAAGGTGGCGGCGAAGGCCACGAACAGCACCACGGCGGCCTGGCCGATGCGGGCGAGCACGTGCTTCATGGGGTGCCTTCCTGGGGAGTGGTGTGAGGAGGGTGTGGGTGGAGGGGGAGGTTCCGGATGCCGCGGCCCGCGGCATCCGGAACCAGAGGTGTTACTTGTTCAGCCAGACGTCGTAGAAGATCGGGCGCCCGACGGACTCGAACTCGACGCCCTCGACATAGTCGGCCGCGCCGTAGACCTGCGGCTCCTCGAACAGCGGGATCACGTAGGCCTGCTCGGCCAGGTAGTCCTGCACGGCCGCGTCGGCCTCGAGGCGCTTGGCGGGGTCCGGCTCGCTGGCGACGGCCTCGAGCAGTGCGTCGAGGGTGGTGTCGTTGGAGAGCAGCACGTTGCGGTTCTTCGTGTGGAACTGGCTCTTGATCACGTCGAGATCGGCGCGGCCGACCATCGAGTGGTAGAGCGGCGTCTTCAGCGGGTCCTTGATGTCCTCGGCGTAGCTGCCGGCGTCGGCGGCCTTGACGTTGAGTTCGACGCCGATCGCCTTGAGCTGCTGGCTGACCAGTTCGAGCGTCTGCTTGGACAGCGGCTGCGGCTTGGCCTCGTAGACGTCGAGGGAGAGGCGCGTGCCGTCCTTCTCGCGGATGCCGTCGGCGCCCACGGTCCAGCCGGCCTCGTCGAGCAGCTTCGCGGCCTTCTTCGGGTCGAAGGTCAGGTGCTCCGACTCGTCCTTGTAGCCCAGCGCGGTGGAGCTGAGCGAGGAGGTGGCGACCGGGTAGTTGGCGGTGAAGAGCGTGTCGACGACCTCCTGCGCGTTGACGCCGGCCACGAGCGCCTGGCGCACGCGGAGGTCGCTCAGCAGCGGGTTGGTGAAACGGAGCGACAGCGAGTTGTTGACGCCGCGGGTCTGCGGCGCGTACAGCTCGAAGCCGGCGGACTCGACCGCGGCCTCGTCGAAGGCCTGCACGTAGCGGATGTAGTCGGCCTGTCCAGAGGTGAGCCCGCCGATGCGCACGCTGTCCTCCGGCGTGACGATCAGGTGGATGGCGTCGAGGTAGGCGCGGCCCTGGTGCTTGAGCGACGGCGGAGCCCAGTCGTAGTCCTCGCGCGCCGTGAAGGTGAGCTCGGTGCCGAGCTTCTCCTCGCTGACCACGAACGGCCCGGCGCCGATGATGGCCGCCGCGTTGCCCGCGCCGAACTTCTCCAGCGGCAGGTCGAGCGTGGCCGGCGAGAGGAGGCCGGAGTTGATCGTGGACGTCGCCTGCAGGAACCCGGGGGCGGGGGCGGAGAAGTGGAACTTCACGGTGGCGGCGTCGACGACCTCGCTGCTGGCGTAGTTGTTGATCGCCTCGGAGATGGTGAGGGCGAGCTCCTTGTTGCCGAGGCCGTAGACGTCGAAGTTCTTCGCGACGGCGGCGGCGTCGACGGGGGTGCCGTCGGAGAAGGTCACGCCGTCACGCAGGGTGAAGGTGTACTCGGTGGCGTCGGCGTTCACCTCCCAGGAGTCGGCGATCCACGGCTCGATCTCGAGCGTCTCCGGGTTCTGGTAGGTCAGTCGCGCCGCGATGTTGTTGACCACGCCGCCGTTCGGGTAGAAACCGGCCTGCGGCGGGTAGAGGTTCGTGAAGGCCTGGTGCTCGAGGTAGGTGAGCGTTCCGCCGGTGACGGGCGCCGCGGGGTCGGCGTTGCCGCCGGCCTCCGGGGCCGCCGTTCCGGCGCAAGCGGCCAGCAGGGCAGCGGTTGCGAGTGCGGCGGTCGCCGCGGCAAGCGTGCGGGTGATTCGTGACATCCGTGAAGCCTTTCGCTGTGGTGGGTGTGCGTGGGTGAGTTGATGTTGTCAACTCACCGGCGCAAGCGCGAGCGATTGTGTCGCCGTGCGTTACACCGCGTCACCTGCGGTAATTTGCTTGTGCTCCGGGCGTTCTCCTGCCTACGTGCGCGCAGAGCGCGTGATCCGACACGCCGTGAAACTCCGCGGGCTGGCCCGGGAATACCACGGCCCTCCGTGAGCGTTGCCCTGTATGGCCCCGCATCGGGCGGGCCCATCGAAGGGCTCCATGACGCGCGACGCTTTCCCTGCTGCACCCGGCGACTCAGAGAGCCTCGAACCAAAGAGCCTCGAACCGGATGCCGGCGGGCAGCCGTGGCTGAGCGAGGCCGAGCGCCGCGCGCTGAGCAAGCGCACCCCCGACTCCGCGATCGTCTTCGCCCTCGCCTTCACCGGCATCGTGGTCTCGTTCATGATGACGCTGGTCACGCCGCTGCTGCCCGAGCTCCCGCACCTCCTGCACGTGTCCACCCCCGACGCGATGTGGGTCGTCACCGCCACCCTGCTCTCTGCCGCGATCATCACCCCGATCGGCGGCAGCCTGGGCGACCTCTACGGCAAGCGCCGCATCCTGCTCATCCTGCTCGCCGCCGTCGTGCTCGGCTCGGTGATCGCCGCGTTCTCGTCCACCCTCATCCCGCTCGTCATCGGCCGGGTGCTGCAGGGAGCCGGGCTCGGCGCGATCCCGCTCGGCATCAGCATCCTGCGCGACGTGCTGCACCGCGACCGGCTCGGCAAGGCGGTCGCCCTGGTGAGCGCCACCCTCGGCATCGGCGGCGCCGTCGGCCTGCCGGTCTCCGCCGTCATCGCCCAGTACCTGGACTGGCACATGCTGTTCTGGCTGTCCGGCGTGCTCGCCGCGGCGGGCTTCGTGCTGGTCTACACCCTCGTGCCGGTCAGCACACTGCGCACCGGCGGCCGCTTCGACGCCCCGGGCGCGATCGGCCTGGCCCTCGCGCTCTCCGGCATCCTGCTGGCCGTCACCAAGGGCAACGAGTGGGGCTGGCTGAGCCCGCTCACGCTCGGTTTCGGCATCGCCGGCGTGGCGATCCTGGCGGTCTGGGTGCTCTACCAGCTGCGCACGCGGCATCCGCTGATCGACATCCGGGTCGCGACCCGGCGCACCGTGCTCCTGACCAACCTGGCCTCGGTGATGGTCGGCTTCGCGTTCTTCTCCAGCGCCGTCGCGCTGCCGATGCTGCTCGAGACGCCGACCGGCACCGGTGTCGGCCTCGGCCAGTCGATGCTGGTGGCCAGCCTCTGCCTGATGCCGAGCGGCCTGGTGATGTGGGCGATGTCCGGCACCGCGGCCCGGCTGACGGCCGCGCGCGGGGCCAGGGTCAGCCTGCTGCTCGGCATCACCATCATCGCCGTCGCCTACGCGCTGGCGCTGCTGCTGATGACCGAGGTGTGGCACACACTGCTGGTGGCGACGGCCGTCGGGTTCGGCGTCGGCTTCGCCTACGCGGCGATGCCGACGCTCATCATGGGAGCCGTGCCGTCCTCGGAGACGGCCGCCTCGAACGGCCTCAACTCGGTGATGCGCACCCTCGGATCGACCGCGGCGAGCGCCGTGATCGGCCTGGTGCTCGCGACGAACCTCGTCACGGTGGGCGACCTGACCACCCCCAGCACCCTGGGCTTCCAGCTGAGCTTCGCCATCTCGGCCGCCGCGGGCGTGCTCGGCATCGTGCTGACGCTGTTCATCCCTCGACGCACGGCGCAGTACGGGGCGGCCGCGCTGCCCGAGTAGGCCGCCGCCTGCCTACAGTGGAAGACATGGACAGCGGACAGATGGATCTCGGCAGCACCCTTCAGCTCAACGACGGCGCACGCATCCCCCGGCTCGGGGTGGGCACCTACAAGGTTCCGGATGCCGACACCCCCGCCGTGGTGGAGGCCGCGCTGGCCGCCGGCTACCGGCACATCGACACCGCCGCGCTGTACGGCAACGAGGCCGGTGTCGGCCGAGGCATCCGCTCGGCCCTGCACGGCCAGCCGGGGCTGGAGCGCGCCGACCTCTTCGTCACCACCAAGGTGTGGAACACCGAGCACGGCTTCGACAGCACGCTGCGCGCCTTCGACGCCAGCCTGGACAGGCTCGGACTGGACCACGTCGAGCTGTACCTCATCCACTGGCCGGCCCCCGCGCAGAACCTCTACGTCGAGACCTGGCGCGCGCTGGTGCGGCTGCGGGAGGAGGGCCGGGCCCGCTCGATCGGGGTCTCCAACTTCCACCGCCAACACCTCGAGCGCATCATCGACGACAGCGGGGTGGTGCCGGCGGTGAACCAGATCGAGCTGCAGCCGTGGCTCGCGCAGGCGGAGCTGCGCGCCCTGCACGCCGAGCTCGGCATCGTGACCGAGGCGTGGTCGCCGCTGGCCCGCGGCCGCGCCGTCACCGAGCCGGTGCTGGCCGAGATCGGCCTCCGGCACGGCAAGAGCGCCGCCCAGGTGACCATCCGCTGGCAGCTGCAGCTCGGCAACGTGGTGATCCCCAAGTCACTGAGCGCCGAGCGGCTGCGGGCCAACGCCGACGTGTTCGACTTCGAGCTGGATGCCGCAGAGCTCGCCGCGATCGCGGCGCTCGACTCCGGCGAGCGCTCCGGCAGCGACCCCGAGCTGGTCGACTAGGAACAGCCGACCGGCCCGGGCTGGCTGCTGGCTGCTGGCTGCTGGCGAGCTGTTGGCTACCAGCGCGGGTGGATCGCGGCGCGCAGGCGGTTGTCGTAGAGCGCGCGCACGCCGGCGAAGAACTCGTCGCCGAGCGGCGGCAGCGAGCCGGCCGCGGCGTTGGCGACGGCCTGCTGCGGCGAGCGGGCACCGGGGATGACGCTGCTGACGCCGGGCTGCTGCGCGACCCAGGCCAGGGCCACCTCGGCCACGGGCACGCCGGGCGCTGCCGCCTCGGCGAGGGCCGCGAACTCCTGCGCCGCCGCCAGGCCCGTCTCGTAGTCCACACCGGAGAAGGTCTCGCCCACGTCGAAGTGGCTGCCGTCCCGGTTGAAGTTGCGGTGGTCGTCGGCCGCGAAGCGGGTCTCGGCGGTGTACTTGCCGGTGAGCAGCCCGGAGGCCAGCGGCACCCGGGCGATGATGCCGACGCCGGCATCCGCCGCGGCCCCGAGCACCTCGTCCAGCGGCTTGAGCCGGAAGGCGTTCAGGATGATCTGGATCGTGGCGACGTTCGGGCGGGCGATGGCGGCCAGCGCCTGCGCGCTCTCCTCGACGCTCAGGCCGTAGGCGGCGATCGCGCCCTCGGCGACGAGGGTGTCGAGCGCGTCGTAGACCTCGTCGCTCGTGACGACGCTCGTCGGCGGGCAGTGCAGCTGCACCAGGTCGAGGGTGTCGACGCCGAGGTTACGCCGCGAGCGGTCGGTCCACTCGCGGAAGTTGGCGAGCACGTAGTTCTCGCGCAGCTGGTCGACCCGGCGCCCCATCTTGGTCGCGACGGTGATGTCGTGGCCGGGGCGCTCGCGCAGGAAGGCGCCGATCACGCTCTCGCTGCGGCCGTCGCCGTAGACGTCGGCCGTGTCGAAGAAGGTGACGCCGGCCTCGACGGATGCCGCGAGCACCGCGGTCGCATCCTCGACGCTGACGTCCCCCCAGTCGGCACCCAGCTGCCAGGTTCCGAGTCCGATCACTGACACCGTGCGGCCGGTGCGGCCAAGCGTACGTTGCTCCATGGCCCCATCCTAGGGCGAGAGCTCCGGGGGCAGGTTCGGCTCGACACCGGCCGGCAGGTCGGCGTTCAAGACCCCGGCGACGACCCGCGCGAGGCGCCGGCGGATGATGTGCGCGTTCGCCTCCACCCGGTGCATGGTGACCCCGCGCATCCGCCCGACGATCTCCAACCCACCGCGCGGGATGAACTGGTCAAGCGCCCCGTAGACGACGTCGATCGGGGCGGTGACGCGGGACAGGTCCGAGATCACCGTCTGGTTCTCGACGCAGTTCTGCATCGACTTCACGAACGGCTCCCACTGGTCTTCGCGCAGCTCGAAGACGCCCTTGATCGGCAGCAGCTTCGCGATGATGCGCGCGTTGGCGAGCGTGAACTCCTTGTTCGTGCGCAGGTAGTCGTAAGCGCGCAGGTAGAGGTCGTTCTCGAGCTTCGCGCGCTTGTCACCGAGGTTGGTCGGCGGCAGGTAGACCGGGGGCGAGATGAGCACGAGATGTGCGACGAGCTGCGGGTGCTCCGCCGCGAAGCGGGCGCTGATCAGCGAGCCGAGCGAGTGGCCCACGATGATGAGCGGGCCGCGCAGCGACTGCGCCTTGATCGTCGCGTGCAGCGCCGCCACGTGCTCGTCGAGCGTGTACTCGGCGCCCTCGGGCGCCGGCGAGCGGCCGAAGCCGAGGATGTCGATCGAGACGCAGCGGAAGTTCGGCTCGAGCAGCGGCACCAGGTGCAGGAAGGTGACGGATGACGAGGCGATGCCGTGCACGAGCACGACCGTCGGGCCCTCCCCGACGTCGGAGGCGATGTGCAGCACGGGCGTCGCCGGGCGGCGGCGGCGCCCGAGGCCGCCGAGTCGTGCGCGGAGCGTCGACAGCCAGGTCATGTGCTCATTATGTCTGGCGCGGGTGATGGCGCGAGTGCTGGCACGGATGCCAGAGCGTTCCGTCACCGTGACCAAGCCGTGACTGAGCCGAGACACGAACGTGATCGGATCGGCGTTGGCGGCCTGTTTCGCGCACGTAGGGTGGGGGAATGAAGCGCGCCCTGACCATTCCCGCCCTGGCTCTCGCGGCCCTGCTGCTGGCCGGGTGCTCCGCCGGGATGGGCGGGGGCGCGTCATCCGACAGCAGCGCCGTGCTCCATGGTGCGGGCCCGGAGATGGCCCCCTTCTCGGTGAGCGGCGGCGCGGCAGACGGCGCGGTGGGAGCCCCGAGCGCGGTCGCGGACCGATCCGTCATCACGACCGGCAACGTCTCGATCACGGCCGCCGACCCGATCGGGGCCGCCGACGGCGCGATCAAGCTCGTCGCCGGCGCGGGCGGCCGCGTCGACAGCCGGAGCGAGCAGCCGGCCACCGAGACGCAGCGGGCCAGCGCCAGCCTCACCATCCGTGTTCCGGCGGATCAGCTCGACGTCGTGCTCGACAAGATCAAGCAGCTCGGCACCGTCAACTCGGTGTCGCTGAACGCCTCGGATGTCACGCAGCAGAAGCAGGACGTCGAGGCGCGCATCACCGCGCTGCAGACCTCGGTCGACCGCCTGCTGGAGCTGATGAGCAAATCGGCGACCACGGCCGACCTGATCGCGATCGAGTCGGCGCTCTCCAGCCGGCAGGCCGAGCTCGACTCGCTCACCACGCAGCTCGACTACCTCGACGACCAGATCGACTACTCCACGCTGTACGTGGACTTCGCCTCCGAGGGCACCGTCAACCCCGGCAACCCCGACAACTTCTGGAGCGGCCTCCTCGCCGGCTGGAACAGCCTCGTCGCCTTCCTCGGCGGCTTCGTCGTCGTGCTCGGCGTCGCCCTGCCATGGCTGGTGCTCCTCACCGTGATCGGAGCCGTCGTGTGGGCAATCGTTGCCTCCGTGCGCCGCCGGCGCCACCCCGCTCCGAGCACGCCGGCGCCCGCCCCCGTCCCGGAAGAAGACGTGCAGCAGTAGCGCGCCCGCAGCCAGCCAGCCAGCAAGCCGGTCAGTCAGCCAGTCAGTCAGCCGGTCAGTCAGTCAGCCAGTCAGCCAGTCAGCGGAGACGAGCACCTGTCTCGCCCGCTGAAACGGTTTTTCGGCCCGTTTCGGCCGTCGCATCCGCGGACTGGCTGAGGCCGGGCGGATGCTGCCATCCCCCGCCCGGGCCGTGCGCCCCTCCCGTTGGCTCGAGGGAGCGCCAGCGACCGAAGCCACCACCCACGCCAGCTGCGCCAGTTGGTCGGCCACAGAGCCACCTCAACGGGCGCGGACCCCGCCGAAGTGGCGCAGCGACCGATCACGCCGGCTCCCCGCACGGGTGCGACAGGCTCAGCCTGCGGGAGCCGGCCCGCCCGCCGACCCCGGGCATAGGCTGGGGCTGTGACCGCCGCAGAGAACAGCACGAGCCCCCGCACCGTCCTGAGCGCCGAACTGCTCGAGCGCATCCACGGGCGCGCAGAGGGCTACGACCGCGACAACGCCTTCTTCACCGAGGACTTCGACGAGCTGGTCGCCGCCGGCTACCTGCGCGCGCTCGTGCCGACGCGCTTCGGCGGGCTCGGCCTGAGCCTGCAGGACGTCGCCCGCGAACAGATTCGGTTGGGCGCCGCCGCCCCCGCCACCGCCCTCGCCGTGAACATGCACCTGGTCTGGACCGGCGTCGCCAAGGCCCTGCACGAGCGCGGCGACTCCGGCCTCGACTTCCTGCTCGAGGAGGCCGGCCGCGGCGAAGTCTTCGGCTTCGGCATCAGCGAGGCCGGCAACGACCTCATGCTGTTCGGCTCGCGCAGCGTTGCGGCGCCGCAGCCCGACGGCGGCTACCGCTTCACCGGCACCAAGGTGTTCACCAGTCTCTCCCCCGCGTACACCCGCCTCGGCACCATGGGCCTCGACACCGAGTCGGCCGACGCCCCGAAGATCGTCTACGGCTTCGTCGACCGCGACGACCCGGGCCTCAGCCGCAAGGACGACTGGAACACGCTCGGCATGCGCGCCAGCCAGAGCCAGACCACCGTGCTCGACGCCGCCTACGCCCGCCCCGACCGCGTCGTGCGGCGCCTCGACCCCGGCCCCAACGCCGACCCGCTGATCTTCGCGATCTTCGCCAACTTCGAGATCCTGCTCGCCGCCGTCTACACGGGCGTCGGCAAGCGCGCGCTCGAGCTCGCCGTGGCATCCGCCCACCGCCGCACCTCGATGAAGAATGACGGACGCAGCCTCGCCCAGGACCCCGACATCCGCTGGCGCATCGCGGATGCCGCCATCGCCCAGGACGCCATCTACCCGCAGCTCGATGCCATCGCGGCCGCCGTCGACGGGCAGGCCGACCTCGGCGCCCAGTGGTTCCCGCAGCTGGTCGGCATCAAGGTGCGCGCCACCGAGACGGCCAGGGAGGTCGTCGACCAGGCGATCCGGGTCTCCGGCGGCGGCAGCTACTTCGCCGGCAACGAGCTCGGCCGGCTCTACCGCGACGTGCTCGCCGGCATCTTCCACCCCTCCGACGCGGAATCCGCCCACAACACGGTCGCCACCGCCTGGCTCGGACCGCTCGAGAAGTAGCGCGCGGAAGCGCCCCACCGGCGGGATCGCGTCGCGCGCGCCACACCGCCGCCGGCGGATCTACACTTGCACCGTGGGTGTACGCATAGAAAAAGTGGATCTGCCGGGGATCGGCGTCCGACACGACCTGGTGACCGAGAGCAGCCGGCGGGTCAGCGTCATCTCGTACCGCGACGGGCACCGCGACCTGGCGCTGTTCGACGTGTCCGACCCGGATGCCTGCCGCGACAGCATCCCGCTGACGGATGACGAGGCGGCCGCCCTGGCCGACGTGCTCGGCACCTCGGTCATGCTCAGCCGGCTGACCAGCCTGAGCGACGCCACCGTGGGCCTGTTCACCGAGCAGCTCGAGCTGCCCACCGACTCCCCCTACCTCAACCGCCCCCTCGGCGACACCAAGACCCGCACCCGCACCCGGGTGTCGATCGTCGCCATCGTGCGCGACAAAGAGCTGCTGCCCTCGCCCACTCCCGACGAGATCTTGCGCCCCGGCGACGTGATCGTCGCAGTCGGCACCCGCGGTGGCCTGGACGCGCTCAGCCGCCTGATCTCCAACGGACCCGACTAAGGGCTGCTGCTGTGCATGAGAACACGCTGATCCTCATCGAGGTCGGCGCGCTGCTCCTCGGCATGAGCCTGCTCGGCCGGCTGGCGCTGCGTGTGGGCATCTCGCCGATCCCGCTCTACCTGATTGCCGGGCTCGCCTTCGGCAACGGCGGCCTGCTCGCGCTGGAGGCCAGCACCGAGTTCTTCGAGATCGGCTCGGAGATCGGCGTCATCCTGCTGCTCGCCCTGCTCGGGCTGGAGTACACGGCATCCGAGCTCTTCACCAACCTCAAACACTCCCGCATGGCCGGCCTGCTCGACGCCGTGCTGAACGCGCTGCCCGGCGCCGCCTTCGCCCTGCTCCTCGGCTGGGGCCCGGCCGCGGCCGTCGCCCTCGCCGGGATCACCTGGGTCTCCTCCTCCGGCGTCATCGCCAAGGTGCTGCGCGACCTCGGCCGCCTCGCCAACCGCGAGACGCCCGTCGTGCTCGCCGTCCTCGTGATCGAGGACCTGGCCATGGCCTTCTACCTGCCCGTGCTCTCCGCCCTCGTCATCGGCGTCAGCCTGATGCAGGGCGCCGTCACGGTGGCGATCGCCGTCGCCGTCGTCTGCCTCATCCTCTACATCGCGCTGCGGCACGGGCACATCGTCTCGCGCATCTTCACCCCCGAGCACGCCGAACCGCTGCTGCTCGGTGTGCTCGGCCTCACCATGCTCGTCGCCGGCCTCGCCGCCCAGGTGAACGTGTCGGCGGCCGTCGGCGCCTTCCTCGTCGGCATCGCGCTCTCCGGCCAGGTCGCGCACAACGCCAGCCAGGTGCTCACCCCGCTGCGCGACCTGTTCGCGGCCGTGTTCTTCGTGTTCTTCGGCCTGGCCACGGATGCCACCAAGCTGCCGGTCGTGATCCTGCCCGCCCTGATCCTCGCCGCCCTGACCATGGCCACCAAGGTGCTGACCGGCTACCTCGCCGCCCGGCGCGCCGGCGTGGCGGTTCCCGGCCGGTGGCGAGCCGGCCTCGCACTCACCCCGCGCGGCGAGTTCTCCATCGTCATCGCCGGCCTCGCCGTGAGCGCCGGCATCGAGCCAGAGCTCGCCCCGCTGGCGACCGCCTACGTGCTGATCACCGTCATCGCCGGGCCCTTCCTCATGCGCATTCCGGACACCCGCTGGTTCAAGCAGGCGACACGCCCCCGTGGCGAGCCGCAGGCGCGTCCGATCGCCGGCGCGTAGTCGCGTAATCTGCGAGTATGTCCGTTCCCACACGCACCTCTGGCCTGTCCGCCACCGACGCGGCCGAGTACACCCGCGGGGTGTTGGACATCGCGATGCGCCTGGCCGAGGTCATGTTCGGCAACGGCGCCGGAGCGGAGGACGTCGTCTCGGCCCTGCTGGCGATCACCCGCGCTTACGGGGTGCGCAACGTCGACGCGGATGTCACCTACTCAGTGATCGAGGTGACCTACGAGAACCCGGCAACGCACGAGACCATCACCCGCACCCGCAATGTGCGCTATCGCACGCTCGACTACCACACGCTCTCCCGGGCGTCCGCGTTGATCGGCGAGCTGGTCGAGCGTCCCATCGAGGTCGCCGATGCCCGTCGTGAGATCGCACGCATCGTCAGCGCTCCCGGCCTCTACCCCAAGATGTTGCGCCGCTTCGGCTGGAGCCTGGTGGGCGCCGGCGCCGCCTTCCTGATCGGCGGCAACTGGGTGGTGGCCGTCGCCGCCCTGCTCGCCACGATGCTCATCGACTACCTCACCACCGCGCTGGCGAACCGCCGCGTCCCGATTTTCTTCCAGACCCTCGTCGGCGGCGCCATCGGGCCGCTCGTTGCTGCGCTCGTGCACCTGATCGATCCGTCGTCGAACTCCTCCCTCGTCGTCGTCGCCACCATCATCATGCTGCTAGCCGGGGTCACGACGTTCGGAGCCGTGCACGACGCCCTCTCCGGGTTCTACGTCACCGGCACGGCCCGCTTCGTCGAGGCCACGATCATCACCGGCGGCCTCGTCGCCGGCGTCGCGGCGTCCTCGCTCACCCTGGCCCGCTTCGGCCTGGTGCTGGAGATCAACCCGGCGAGCTCGCCGACCCTCGGCACGCTGCCCGTGCAGCTGGCGGCATCCGTGCTCATCGTGATCGGCTTCGCCTTCGCGGTGCAGGTGCCCAAGCGCGCCCTCTGGGCGGCCTGCCTGCTGGGCGCGGCGGCCGAGTTGTTCTACGTGCTGGCCATTGGGGCAGAGACGGGCTCCGTGTTCGGCTCGGCGCTGGCCGCCATCGGCGTCGGCCTGCTCGCCGCCGCCGTCTCGCGCCTGGTGCGGGTGCCGCCGCTGGTGATCGTGGTCACCGCACTGGTGCCGCTCGTGCCGGGGCTGCTGCTGTTCACCGGTCTGTTGCAGCTCTCGGAGGGCTCGATGGATGGCCTGCTCTCGATGCTGGCCGCGGCGGCCGTCGCCGTCGCCCTGGCCGCCGGCGCCATCCTCGGCCAGTACCTGGTGCAGGCGGTCTGGGGCCCGGCGCGCGCCCTGCCGCGCCGTTTCGTCGGACCGTTGATGGCTCTGCCGGTGAAGCTGAACCGCACCGCCCGCACCCGCACCAAGAAGTTCTAGGCCGCGCCGCCTGAGCGCCACCTTCACGTCGGCTGCGAAATTTCGCCGCCGGGCTTGTGGCCCCCAATCGGGGGTGGCAGACTGCGGGCATGGCAATGAAATCGCTCGGTGCGTTCAGCGGCTTCGCGGTGCGGGACGTCGCGGCCGCGCGCAGCTTCTACGCGGACGCGCTCGGCCTGCCGGTCGCTGACGACCGCGGCGGGCTGCGTCTGGAATTGCCCGGCGATTCCGGCAGCGTCTTCGTCTACGAGAAGGCCGACCACGAGCCGGCCGTCTTCACGATCCTCAACTTCGCCGTCGGCGACATCGACACCGCGGTCGACGACCTCGAGGCCGCCGGCGTCTCCATGCTGCACTACGACGGGTTCCAGCAAGACGAGCGCGGCGTGGCCAGGGATCCACAGGGCCCCGCCATCGCCTGGTTCACCGATCCGTCCGGGAACATCCTCGCCGTGCTCCAACCGGACTAGCGAGGACGGCGCGGCCCCGGGCCGCGCCTGGGTCGCCGGGTGCACACCCTTCGGGTGGATGTGTACCCGGTTTTCTCATGTGTGGGGCCGGGCGGGCGTCGGAGCGCCAGAATGGGGACATGACACTTCCCCGGCCTGAGCACACCGACGACGACGCGCTGACCGACTCCCTGAGCGGCTCGGACACGATCGTGAGCTACCCGCGCGGCGACACCGCGAACACCGGCGTGGTGCTGCACGTCGCCGAACTGGCCCCGGATGCCGCGGGCACGCCCCGCTGGGCGGTGCTGCTGGACACGAGCAGCTGCCACCCCGTCGACGCCGGCTGGCCCGACCAGGGCGCCGACCGCGCGGTGCTCCACGTCGCCGGCGGGGAGCGCCCGGTCGTCGACTGCGTCGTCGCCGCCACCGACGGCACCGAGTTGCACCTCGGCAGCGACATCCCGGTGCGGAAGGGCACCCCGGGCTGGGCGTTCCTCGTCGCCCACATCGTCGACGACGCGAGCGGCATCGCCGAAGGCGACCGCGTCGAGCTCGTCGTCGACGCCGACTACCGAAGGGCCGTCTCGCTCGGGCACAGCGGGTGCCACCTCGCCGCCCTCGCGCTGAACCGCGCCCTGGCCGGCCGCTGGTCCAAGGAGACCCGCACCGACGGGCTCGGCCAGCCCGACTTCGACGCCTCCGCCATCGACAGCTCCCGCATCGGCGAGTTCGGCTCGGTCGACACGTACCGCCTGAACAAGTCGCTCCGCCGCAAGGGTTTCGACACCGAGGGCCTGGCCGGAGAGCTGCCGGCGCTCGAGGCGGCCATCAACGCCACCCTGGCCGAGTGGGTGGCCGGCGACGCCCCGATCCGCATCGACGCGGACGGGCCCCGGCTCACCGACCGGCGCTCCTGGGTGTGCGAACTGCCGGAGGGCACCGTGAGCATCCCCTGCGGCGGCACCCACGCGCACTCCCTGGCCGAGCTGGGCGAGACCCGGGTGGCGCTCAGCCTCGACGAGGCAGACGGCACGCCCGTGCTCACCATGACAACCGCCGTCGGCGGGCGCTGAGAACGCGGCACGCGATGAGCACCCGGGCCAGCGTTCCCGTGAACGTCCCCGAGCCGCCGCTCGGCCACATCCCGGGTGCACTGAGCGCGGCTGCCGCCCAGCCGCAGCGCATCTCGACCGGCTCCCTGCCGGACCCGGGCCTGGTGCGCCGGCTGCTCGACGAGGCGCACCGCCGCTTCGTCCCCGTGCAGGACGGCGCCGTCGCCGACTACATCCCCGCGCTGGCCGCCGCCGACCCCGACCGCTTCGGGCTGGCCATCGTCAGCGCGACGGGCGAGCGGTACGCGGTCGGCGATGCGCGGCATCCGTTCACGATTCAGAGCGTGTCGAAGCCGTTCGTGTTCGCCTTGGTCGCCAACGCGCTCGGCCACGAGCAGGTCAAGCAGCTGCTCGGCGTGAACAACTCCGGGCTGCCGTTCGACTCGGTCATCG
Organism: Microterricola pindariensis; assembly: GCF_002936985.1. Classification (GTDB taxonomy): domain Bacteria; phylum Actinomycetota; class Actinomycetes; order Actinomycetales; family Microbacteriaceae; genus Microterricola; species Microterricola pindariensis. The sequence continues at coordinate 17,386 of NZ_MPZN01000037.1, forward strand.
CCGTGGAGCTGAACCCGGGCCGCACCGCGAACCCGATGGTCAACGCCGGGGCCATCGCCACGACCAGCCTGGTGCCGGGGGCGGATGCCGCCGCGAAGTGGGAGTTCGTGCGGGCCGGCCTCTCCCGCTTCGCCGGCCGCGAGCTGGCGATGGACGAGGAGGTGTACGAGTCGGAGTCGCGCACCAACGACCGCAACGAGGGCATCGCGCGACTGCTGAAGGGCTACGGCCGGATCTACAGCGACCCGCTGGAGGCCACCGATGTGTACACGCGGCAGTGCTCGCTGCTGGTGACCACCGAGGATCTCGCCGTGATGGGCGCGACGCTCGCCGACGGCGGGGTCAACCCGATCACCCGGGAGCGAGTCATCGACGCCGACTCCTGCAAGCGCACCCTCGCCGTGCTGGCGACGGCCGGCATGTACGAGCGCAGCGGCGAGTGGCTCTACGAGGTCGGCCTGCCCGCCAAGAGCGGGGTCGGCGGCGGCATCATCACCGTCATCCCCGGCAAGGGCGGCCTGGCCAGCTATTCGCCGCTGCTGGATGACGCGGGCAACAGCGTGCGCGGCACGCTGGCGACCGCGTTCCTCTCGACGACGCTCGGCCTGAACGTGTTCGCGTCGGCCCCGCTGCCGTTCCCGGAGCCCACCCCCTCGCCCGCGCTTCCCCCTCCCCCGCTGGTCGAGTAGCGAGGAACGAGCGTATCGAGACCTCGCACGCGGGCCCGGTGTCCGGTAGTGTCAGGGTCTCGATACGGCCCTAGTGGGCCTACTCGACGTGCGGGGAAGCGGGCGGGGCGTCGTCCCGTTGGCTCGAGGGAGCGCCAGCGACCGAAGCCAACACCGTGCCGGCCTGTGGCGCCGCCAGCCGCAGCCGGGCGTTGACGGCCTGCACGGCCGCCTCGTCCAGCTTCACGACGCGGCGGTCGTAGCTGAGCACCCCGTTCGTCTCGTCCTCCACATCACTGAGCTGCGTGTAGACGGTCGCCGCCAGGCCCTCCTCCAGCGCCGGGATCAGCTCGCGCTCGTGCAGCCTGACGAAGGCGGCTGTCAGCGACGTGGCATCCTTGAAGCGCTTGTAGCCGAACTCGCGCGCACTGACGCTGTGCCCGGGCAGCCGATGGCTGTAGCCGCCGTACTCGGAGACGACGACGGCCCGCGCGGCCGTCTCTGGCTGCCGCCGCGGCATCCGGAACCGGCGGAAGTACACGTGCAGGCTGGTCAGGTCGCCGCCGCCCTGGTCGTGCCAGCCGCTGGCGTGGTCGATGCTGCGGCTGGGGTCGAGGGCGCGCAGCTCGGCCGTCGCCGCGAGCGCGTCGAACTGGCCCCAGCCCTCGTTGAACGGCACCCAGACGGCGATGCTCGTGACCGAGCGCAGCAGCTCGACGGTGCCGCGCATCTCCTCCTGCCAGTGCGCCCGGCCGGGGGCATCCGTGCGGGCGAAGGCGGCATAGCGGTTGTCGCGCAGCCGCAGCGGGGTGAGCACCGGCGCAGTGATGACCCACGGCTTGTAGCGGCCGCCGCCGTTGACCATGTCCTGCCAGACCAGCATGCCGAGGCGGTCGCAGTGGTAGTACCAGCGCAACGGCTCGATCTTGATGTGCTTGCGCAGCATGGTGAAGCCGAGGCGCTTGGCGGTGCGGATGTCGTGCACCATCGCCGTGTCGTCCGGCGGCGTGTACAGGCCGTCCGGCCAGTAGCCCTGGTCGAGCAGCCCGGCCTGGAAGTACGGCTGGCCGTTCAGCAGCAGCCGCGGCTGCCCGGCGGCGTCCGGCCCGACGCCGAAACTGCGCATGCCGAAGTAGCTGAGCACGGTGTCGGAGCCGAGAATCACCTCCACGTCGTAGAGGAACGGGTCCTCCGGCGACCAGAGCCGGGCGCCGGCCAGCTCGATGCACGCCGGGGTGCCGGGCGCGGTGCGGGCGATCGCGAGGATCGCGTCGCCGTCGCGGACCGTGATGAAGGCGGCGGGCGGGGAGCCGGCGGCATCCGGCGCCATCATCGCGCGCACCGTGATCTCGACGGCGTCCAGGCTCGGCAGCGGGAGGATCTCCACGGCAGCGACCGCGACGGCCGGCACCAGTTCGAGCCAGACGGTCTGCCAGATGCCGGACTGCGCGGTGTACCAGATGCCGCCGCGGCGGAGTTTCTGCTTGCCGCGGGAGAAGGCGCCGGTGTCGCTCGGGTCGCTCACCCGCACCCGCAACACGTTCGGGCCGGGGCGCACGACATCGGTCACGTCCAGCTGGAACGGCAGGTAGCCGCCGGAGTGCGTGCCGACTTCGATGCCGTTCAACCACACCGTGCAGTCCTGGTCGACGGCGCCGAAGTGCAGCAGCAGCCGGGCGCCGCCGTGCGGGCCGAGCTCGTCCGGCAGCTCGAAGTCGCGGCGATAGTGCAGCCACTGCCCCGGCTGCAGCTGGCGCTCGACGCCGGAGAGGGCCGACTCGGGCGAGAACGGCACGATGATCTCCCCGTCGAGGCGGGCCGGCACGCCATCGGTCGCGGTGATCGCGTAGCCCCAGCGCCCGTTCAGGCTGTGGAAGCTGTCGCGCACCAGCTGCGGCCGGGGGTATTCGGGAAGCGGGTTGTCGGGGTCCAGCGCCTCCCCCCACGGAGTCAGCAGCCGGCCGAGGGCGCGCTTGCGGCTCATCGCGCCCGCCCTCGCTCGAACTCCGGCTCCCGCGTCCGCGTTCGCTCATGGCGCTGCAGCGCGAGTGCCGGCACCAGCACGAACAGGGTGACGATCGCGGCGGCGACGAAGATGCCGGCGGTCGGCACCTGCTTGGCCACGCCGAGCTCCTCGTACGTCTCGCCGGCCCCGCTGATGACGGCGGCCCCGATGAACGGGCCGATCAGCATCGGCACCAGGATGGCGAAGATCATCCTGAGCCCCTGCACGGAGCCGACCCGGTCCACGGGCGAGAAGTTGCGCACCGAGGCACCGATCGCGGCGACCATGAGCATGAAGCCGCTCATCATGAACAGGCCGGCGACGATGACGAAGACCGTGTCGCGGGCGAGCGACATCGGCACCAGGCCGAGCACGTAGATCGCGGCGATCGGCAGGATCGAGCGCACCGTGCCGACCCGGTCGATCACCCGGCCGCCGAGCACGCTGACGACGGCGGCGCCGAGCAGCACGACGCCGAGCACGAGCGCGTACTCCTGGATCCGCAGGGTGCGCTGGATGTAGATGATCAGGTAGGGCAGGAACACCTGGGTGGAGATGCCGAACACCGCCCACGCGGAGAGAGCCAGGTAGAGCCGGGGGTTGGCCCGCACCACGGAGGGCCGCAGCCCGTGCGCGATCGAGCGGAACACCCGGTCGCTCTGCCTGGCCGGGTTCGGCACGTCCCGGATCAGGAACCAGGCCAGCACGCCGACGAGCATCGTGGCGACACCGATGATGCCGAAGAACTCGCGCCACTGCCCGGCCCGGGTGAAGCCGTCCAGGGCGCCGAAGACGATCAACATGCTGAGCAGCGGCAGCGCGGCGAGCACCGACTCCACCTTGGCCCGGTTGCCCACGCTGGTCACATCGGTGACCCAGGCGTTGAAGGCGGCGTCGTTGGCGCTGGAGCCGATGAAGCTCATGACGCAGTCGAGCAGGATGACGATGAGCACCGTCAGGGCCACGGCGTCGATCACGGGCACCAGCTGGCCGATGCCGTCGACCGAGACGAAGCCGAATGCGGCCGTCGAGAGCCCCCAGAGCAGGTAGCCGGCCACGATGAACAGGCGGCGCTTGCCGATCCTGTCGCTGATCGCCCCGACCAGCAGCGTGGCGAGGGTGGCGGCGATGGCGCTGGCCGCGACCATCGCCGCGAGCACGTTCGGGTCGTCGGTGATGGTGTCGTAGACGAACACGTTGAGGTACATGTTCTCGAGCGTCCAGGCGATCTGGCCGACCAGGCCCACGATGACGACGGCGAACCAGCGCCGGGCCCCGAGCGCGCCGGGCAGCGCGCGCACCGGCGCGGGGGCGACCTCAGACAGGGTCGTGTCGTCGGGGGTGGTCATCAGTGCGGGCTCCCCTCGCGATCATCGTTGATCGCACAGAACGGCGCCGGGCAGCCCCGGCGCTTGGAGCACTACTCTAGCGACCCGGCGCGCTCAGACCTCGCTGCGGCCCGGCGGAGGCAACTCGACGAGGGCGGGGACAGGGTCGGCGGCATCCGCCTGCGGCCAGAATGTGCGCAGCAGCGAGTCGGGCAGCTCGATCGTGCCGGCCCGGCGTGGGTCGATGTAGCGGTCGGTGTTCGTGCCGAGCGCCTTGACGTCGTCGTGCAGCCGCTCCATGGTGACGTCCAGCCGGCTCGCGGTGGCCGCGGCATCCCGCAGCTCGGCGAGCAGGCTCTCGGGAACGTCGCCGTCGTACTTGTAGTAGATCTTGTGTTCCAGGCTCGCCCAGAAGTCCATCGCGATGGTGCGGATCTGCACCTCGACCTTGACCTTGTGCACCCGCTCGGAGAGGAAGACGGGCACCTCGACGAGCATGTGCAGGCTCTGGTAGCCGTTCTCCTTGGGCTCGGCGATGTAGTCGCGCACCTGCAGAACGCTGATGTCGTCCTGGGCGGCGATCATGTCGAAGACGCGGTAGGCGTCCGAGATGAAGCTGCAGGTGACGCGCACGCCGGCGATGTCGTGCACCTCGGCGACGATCTGCTCGATGGTGGGCTCGAGGCCCTTGCGCACCGCCTTGGCCAGGATGCTCTCCGGGCTCTTCAGCCGGCAACTGACGTGCTCGATCGGGCTGTAGTCGTTGCGGTGGCTGAACTCCTCGCGCAGGATGTTCAGCTTGGTCATGATCTCGTCGATGCCGAACTTGTACTCGAGCATCATGCCCTCGAACTGATGCCGCACGCGGTTGAGTTCTTCGAGTTCGGGGCTGAGCTGCACGGGTTCGTGGTGTCCTGACATGATGCTGCGATCCTCGCAGAGCCAGCTGGCCGCGGGCTTGGAGTAGCCCTCGGATTTCGGATGCCGTGCGCGCCGCGCTTGCGCCGCCTGACCCCGGTGTTCAGTCCCGGCCGAGCTCGCCCCAGTAGACCCAGCGGCCGCCCTCGCGCACGAAGCGGCTGTTCTCGTGCTGGGAGCCGCGGCCGTCGGGGCCGCGGTAGTAGGCGACGAACTCGACGGCGCCCTCGGCGTCGAGCAGGCCGCCGCCGCTCGTGCCCTCGATGTCGAGGCGGTACCAGCGCAGATCGTCGTCGAGTTCGAGTGTGGCCGGGCGGGTGCTCGTGTGCCAGCTGCGCAGCAGGTAGTCGGCGTCACCGACGGCGAACGCCGAGAAGCGGGAGCGCATCAGGGCCTCGGCGGTCGCTGCATCCGCCTGCCCACGGTGCAGCCGGCCGCAGCAGGCCCCATAGGTCTCGCCGCTCAGACAGGGGCAGCGGGCGGCGTCATCGATCGGCCCGACGCTCATTCGGGCAGCCCGGTCGCGACGGCGTCGCCGAGCCAGGACTCGGCCACCCAGTCGGGCCCGTCGCTGTTCAGCACCACGACACCGGTGTTGGTCAGCACCCGTTGGGAGACGAAGGCGGCGTCGAGGTTGCGCACCGAATAACCGGCCCAGGAGCGCAGCATCGCGCCGTGGCTGACCAGGGCGGCGCTCTCGACCCCGGATGACGCGATCTCCGCGATCACCTCGTCGAAGCGCCCGAACGCCTCGTGGCCGTCCTCCCCGCCGCGGATCCGGGCGTCGAGCTCGCCCGCGGCCCAGGCCATGCAGGTCTCGATGTACTCCATCACGGAGCGCCGGTCGGTGAGCATCTCCAGCTCTCCGGCGGTGATCTCGCGGAGCCCGTCGCGCACGCCCAGCTCGACGGAGCGCAGGCGCGCCAACGGTGCGGCTGTCTGCTGGGCGCGCAGTTGCGAGGAGGCGTAGACGGCGGCAATCGGCTCGGCGCCCAGCAGCTCCCCGATCGCGCTCGCCTGCTGCATCCCGAGCTCGGTCAGGGCGGGCCCCGGCACCGCGGTGTCCAGCGCGCCGATCACGTTCGAGGGGGTCTGGCCGTGGCGGATCAGAAAGAGGCGCATGGCCTCGACTCTACGCGGCAAGGCTGGCAGGCCCGGCGGGCACCGCGGCGCAGACCCCCCGATCAGGTTACTTCCCGTCAAATATTGGACTCTGTGCACAAAACGGGCGATAGGTTCGTAGTTCCGTGCTCTTCGTCGGCGCCGGCCGTCGGGGCATCCGGCTTCCCGCTTCTAACAACGAGGACACCATGACTGACGCACGCACATCCCTCGACCAGCCCCGTCAGGACGAGGGCTACTTCGGGCCGGACAGTGTCAGCTGGCGCCTCTTCGCCGACCCCTCCTCGAAGCTGGGCGGCGTCGCCGCCATCCTGCTGCAGGCCCTGAACCCGCACATGATGCGCCTGTTCGACGCCGTCAGCGTGATGGACGCCGACCCACAGGGCCGGTCAGAGCGCACCGCCCGCTACATCGACACCACCATCTTCGGCGACAAGGCGCACGCGGATGCCGCGGGCCTCTCGGTGCAGCGCATGCACGCGCACGCCCAGTGGACCGACCCGGTCACCGGCGAGACGCTGCGCGCCGACACCATGGAGTGGCTGGTCTGGACCCACAACACGGTGACGTGGGGCGTGCTGCGCGGCGCCGACGCCTTCGGGCCGGAGCTGAGCGTGGCCGAGCAGGACGCCTTCGTGAAGGAACAGCACATCGCCGCGCGCCTGGCCGGCATCGACCCCGACACCATCGCCTCCACCCGCGCCGAGCTCGACGCCTACATCGAGGAGCAGAAGAGCTGGATGTCGCTCTGCCTGCCGGCCGCCGAGCTCTCCCGGGCGCTGCGCAAGCCGAGCTTCCGCGGCAACCCGATCACCGTCTGGACCGGCATCGTCATCCAGGACGGTATCCTCTCGCTGCTGCCCGACTGGGCGCTGCTCCTGTACGGCGTCGCCGGCCGCCCGATGAACCTGAGGAGCGCCGCGCGCACCAGCAAGGGCATGCTCGCCGCCGCACGGCGGAACACCAGCTACGAGGACGTCATCACCGGGTTCACGACCCGGGTCGACACGCACCCGTACCGCAAGGTGCGCACCCGCGCCTAGCCCGCAGCAGCCGGCCCTCACCACACCCCACCAGCACCAGCACCCGCACCAGAGAAGTGACAATGCCCTCCGCCACCACCGACCCCCTCGGCTTCCGCTCCCTCCTGACGGGTCTGCCGCTGGCGGCCTGGCGCCAACTGCGCTTCGGCGGCTGGCGGATGCTGCTGCTCTACGGCATCCTGCAGGGCATCGTCGCGCTGATCTGCGCGCCGATCCTGCGCTGGCTGTTCGGCGAGGCCCTGGCGGCGGCCGGCCTGCACTCCGTCGACATGGCGACCATCGGCGGCCTGCTCGGCACGCCCCTCTCGCTCGGCCTGTTGGCGGCGATCCTCGCCTTCGCTCTCTGCGTCGTCTCCCTGCAGCTGATGGTGCTGGTCCTCTCCACCCGGCGGGTGCGCCTGGGCGAGGCCATCACAGTCCGCACGGTGGCCGGCGACACCGCGCGGGTGCTGAGGAAGCTGTTCAAGCCCGGCTCGCTGGCCCTGCTCTGGTACCTGTTCCTGGTGCTGCCGCTGGCCCAGTTCGGCTTCCTCTCCGTGCTCACCCATGCAATCGCCATCCCCTCCTTCGTGAGCGGCGAGCTGGTCAAGACGGTGCCGGGCATGATCGGCTACCTCGCCTTCCTCATCGTCGCCGGCATCATCAACGTGCGCCTGGCGCTCACCATCCCGCTGTTCGCGCTCGGCAACGTCGGCGGCCTCCGTGCGATGCGGGTGAGCTGGCGGATGACGAAGCGGCCGGACCTGCCCCTGCAACTGGCCTTCCTGCTGGTGCTCGTCGCCTCCGGGATCGCCTTCGCCGGCCTCGTCGCGCTCAGCATGCTGCCGACGGCGCTCACCGACCTGGTGGCGGCAGACCTCTCCCCCGGTGTGGCCGCGGTCAGCCTGGCGCTGGCCCAGTTGGGCGGACTGCTGCTGGTCGGGGCGTCGGTGGTCGGCTTCGCGGCCGTGCTGGTCGAGCTGCTCTCCCGTGCCCGCGGCCTGTTGCCCGCCGACGTCGAGCTGCTCGACCTCGGCAGCGTGCCGGCATCCGCGCTCGAGAAGAAGGGCTCGCCCGGGCGTCGCCGCGCCGGCCTGGCCGCGCTCGGCTCGCTGCTGGTGGCCACCGTCGTGCTCAGCCTGGTGAACGTCCCCGTCATGATCGCGATGAGCCTGCATCCGCAGACGCTGGTGCTCGGCCACCGCGGGTTCAGCGGCGGCGGTGTCGAAAACACGATCTCGGGGTTGGACGCGGCCCGCGCCGCCGGGGCGGACCTCGTCGAGATGGACGTGATGCAGACCGCGGACGGCGGACTGGTCGCCATGCACGACGCCAACCTCTCACGCCTGGCCGGCACGTCGGTGAGCGTCGCCGAGCTCACCCTGGACGAGATCACCCAGATCACCGTGAGCGATCTGCAGGGCAACAGCGACACGATCCCGTCGTTCCGCGACTACGCCATGCACGCCCAGCAGATCGGCATGCCGCTGCTGGTGGAGATCAAGCTGCACGGGCAGGAGAAGCCCGGCTTCGTGGAGGATGTCGTCGCCGAGCTGGAGTCGATCGACGCCCTCGAGGGCAACATCTACCACTCGCTCAGCAAGCCGAGCATTGAGCAGCTGAAGCGGCTGCGCCCCAGCCTCTACACCGGGTACACCATGGCATTCGCCGGGGTCGCGGCGCCCGACACCATCGCAGACTTCATCGTCGTCGAGGAGTGGTCATACAACACCGAGCTGCGCGACTCGGCGACAGCGGCCGGCCTCGGCATGTACGTCTGGACGGTCAACGAAGAGCTGCGGCAGCGGCAGATGCTCCGCGACGGCGTGCACGGCATCATCACCGACGCCCCCGACCTGGCCGTCGCCTCGCGCGACGGAATGAACCGTGAGAGAGGGCTGGCGGCGACGCTGTTCGACGCGCTGATGCGCTTCGTCGTGGTGGTGTAGCGCCGGATCAGGCGGCTTTCGGGGTGATGTTCACCATCCAGTCGACGCCGTAGCGGTCGGTGCACATGCCGAAGGCGGCGCCCCACGGCGACGTCTCCAGTGGCACCGTCATGCTGCCGCCGTCGACGAGCTTCTCCCAGTAGCCGCGCAGCACGGCCTCGTCGTCTCCGCTCAGCGAGATCGACGTGCCGTTCTTGAACGCCTCCGTCCGCATGTGCTTGGGGGTGTCGGACCCCATCAGCACGATGCCGTGGTCTCCGTCGATCTGGCCGTGCATGATCTTGTCGGCCTCATCCGGTTCGGCATTGTTCGGCATCTCGCCAAAGGTGGTGAGCGTGAGGGTGCCGCCGAACACCGAGTGGTAGTACTCCATCGCCTCGCGGGCGATATCGATGAAGCTGAGGTACGGGTTGAGCACAACGGACATGATCGGCCTTTCGTCGGGGTCCCCGAGCCGATTATCGCCCTGCCGCGCGCGGCGCGCTAGTGCCGCCGTTCAGCGTGCGGATGCCGCGCGCAGGCGTCCCGGCAGGAAGGGCAGCAGCGGCGGCGTGTAGACGAGCGCGGCCGGCGGCGTCTCGGCGAAGACGTGCACGGCCGTGCCGTAACGCCACAACCGGTTGAAGACGAAGACCTGCAGAACGCCGGATGCCCCCACGCGCTCGCCCGCGCTCGGCAGCTGCCAGGTGCCGACGCCCCACTGCGCCGGCTGGCCTCGCCCGGCGATGACGACGGTCGGCTTCGAGCGCCAGCTGAACAGCGGGCGCTTCAGCGTGAGCTGGAGGCGGTGGGCGGGTTCTGCGGGCATCGCCCCAGCCTAGGGCGCTCGGCCCCTGCCCCATCGCCTACGCTTGAACATCATGGTCAGCAGACGAGAAGCAGCGATCCGCCTCGACATTCCGTTCGAGATGGCGACGCGCAACGGCATCCCCTCGCGCCTCAGCGAGGAAGAGCTCGCCGGGATCGATGCGAACCCGCCCGCCTGGTTGGCGCAGTCCCGGGCCAACCGCACCGGCAAGAAGCCGGTCTGGGTCGAGCTGACCTGCGTCATCTGCGGTTTCAGCGAGCAGGCCCGCCCGAAGAAGTGGTGGCCGGAGTTCACCTGCCTGAGCTGCGACGACCACGACATGCACGAGCTGCCCGAGCCCGCCGCGGGCCTCAGCCGCAGCGAGGTCTACGGCGTCGGCAGCCGCTTCATCGGCATCGTCGACGCGCGCCCCTAGCCCTCCCCGTCGGCTCGAGGGAGCTCCAGCGACCGAAGCCACCAGCCGCTGCGCCGGCGCGGCAGGCCGGCGGCCTCATCGAACGGGGCCCGCTGCACAGTGCGGCAGCCCGGAACCGTGCAGAAGCCCCCGCTCGACGTGCGAGCGGGGGCTTCTGCCGCGGCTAGTTCGCGCGAGAGCGGAAGCTCCGCAGACGCAGGCTGTTGCCGACCACGAACACGCTGGAGAACGCCATCGCGGCCCCGGCGAGCATCGGGTTGAGCAGGCCGAGCGCGGCCAGCGGGATCGCGGCCACGTTGTAGGCGAAGGCCCAGAACAGGTTCACCTTGATCGTGCCGAGCGTGCGGCGCGACAGCCGGATCGCGTCGGCCGCGCTCCGCAGGTCGCCCCGCACCAGGGTGAGGTCGGCGGCCTCGATCGCGGCATCCGTGCCCGTGCCCATCGCCAGGCCGAGGTCGGCCTGGGCGAGCGCTGCGGCGTCGTTCACGCCGTCGCCGACCATCGCCACCACACGGCCCTCGGCCTGCAGTTGGGCGATCACGTCGACCTTGCCCTGCGGCAGCACCTCGGCGATGACCCGCTCGATTCCGACCACCGCGGCGATCTGCCGGGCGACGGTGTCGTTGTCGCCGGTCAGGAGGATGGGGGTGAGCCCGAGCCGCGTGAACTCGGCGATCGCCTCCGCACTCGTCGGCTTGACGGCGTCCGCCACCACGAGGACTCCGCGCGCCGCCCCGTCCCAGGCGACGACGACGGCGGTCTGCCCGCGCTGCTCGGCGGCGGCCTTCGCATCCGCGAGCTCCGCGCCCAGCGGGATCGCCCACTCGGCCAGCAGCGAGTCGCGGCCGACGAGCACGAGGTGCCCGTCTACGACGCCCTGCACGCCCTTGCCCTCAATGTTCGCGAAGGACTCCACGGCGGGCAGCCCGCCGGCCCGCTGTGTCGCACCGGCGGCGATGGCCTGGGCGATGGGGTGCTCCGAGGCGTCCTCGACCGCCCCGGCCAGGCGCAGCAGCTCCTCCTCGTTCGTGCCGTCGGCGACGGTCACCGCGAGCAGGGTCATCTTGCCGGTGGTGACGGTGCCCGTCTTGTCGAGCACGATGGTGTCGACGGTGCGGGTCGACTCCAGCACCTCCGGGCCCTTGATCAGGATGCCGAGCTGGGCGCCGCGGCCGGTGCCGACGAGCAGCGCCGTCGGGGTGGCCAGGCCCAGCGCGCACGGGCAGGCGATGATGAGCACGGCCACGGCGGCCGTGAACGCCGCGGCGGCCGGGTAGCCGGCGCCCAGCCAGGCACCGAGCGTCGCCACGGCGATGCCGATGACGATCGGCACGAAGATGCCGGAGACGCGGTCGGCCAGGCGCTGCACCTCGGCCTTGCCCGACTGGGCGTCCTCGACGAGCTTCGCCATCTGCGCCAGCTGCGTGTCTGCACCGATGCGGGTGGCCCGGATCACGAGCCGGCCGCCGGCGTTGACGGTGGCGCCGACGACGCTGTCGCCGGGGGCGACCTCGACGGGCACCGACTCACCGGTGAGCATCGAGGCGTCGATGGCGGAGCTGCCGTCGACGATCACGCCGTCGGAGGCGATCTTCTCGCCGGGGCGCACCACGAACTCGTCGCCGACGGCGAGGTCTTCGATCGCGATCTTGGACTCGACGCCGCCGCGCAGCACCGAGACCTCCTTCGCCCCGAGCTCGAGCAGGGCGCGCATGGCGGCACCCGCCTGGCGCTTGGAGCGCTTCTCGAAGTAGCGCCCGGCGAGCACGAACATCGTCACGCCGGCGGCGACCTCGAGGTAGATGTTGGCGGCGCCATCGCTCGGCCCGACGGTGAGCTCGAAGGCGTGCGTCATGCCCGGCTCGCCGGCCGTGCCGAGGAACAGCGCGTAGACCGACCAGAGCAGCGCCGACAGGGTGCCGATCGAGATGAGGGTGTCCATGGTGGCCGCGCCGTGGCGCAGGTTCACCCAGGCGGCCTTGTGGAACGGCCAGGCCGCCCAGACGACGACGGGCGCGGCCAGCACGAGTGAGGCCCACTGCCAGTAGGTGAACTGCAGCGCCGGGATCATCGCGAGGAGGATCACCGGCACCGACAGGACGATGCTGCCGATGAGGCGCTGGCGGAGGCCGCGCAGCTCGGCATCCTGGCCGGACTCGCCCTCGGCGGCGCCGCCCCGCACGGCGGCCTTCGCTGATTTCACGGGCACCGCCGCCGTGTACCCGGTCTTCTCGACCTCGGCGATCAGCGCGGCGACGTCGAAGCCCTGCGGCGCGCTCACGCGGGCCTTCTCTGTGGCGTAGTTGACGCTCGCCGAGACGCCGTCCAGCTTGTTCAGCTTCTTCTCGATGCGCATGGCGCAGGAGGCGCAGGTCATGCCGCCGATCTCGAGCTCGACGCTCTCACTCAGCTGCACCGGCTGCTGTTCGGCGGTTGTCATGATGCCCTCCCGGATGCCGCGGGCTGCCCGATGCCCGCGCTGTGCGTCATGGTCGGCTGCTCGGCCGGGGCGCCGGCGCCCGCCGGGGCGAGCAGCTGGGCTGCGAGGAAGCTCGCGAAGAACAGGGCGACGAGCCCGGCCACATAGAGGCCGATCTTCAGCGGCGCGGTCATGCGTTCACCCGTGCGGCCGTGTAGCCGGCCTCCTCGACGGCGGCGAGGACGGCCGCGTCGTCGAGCGGCACGCTCGAGCGAACGAGGAGCCGGCCGGTGGCGGCGGAGACGTCAATGGCCTCGACGTCGCTCAGCTGGTCCAGCTCGCCCGCAATCGCGCGCTCACAGTGTGAGCAGGTCATTCCGGTCACCTGGTACTCGGTATTCACTCTTCTGCACTCCTTTCGGGATACCCCCTAGGGGTATTCTCACCGACAAGGAACATCATACCCCGCACGGGTATTCCCGCGCGGGTATTCCTGCACGGGCTGGCGACTATTTGAGCGGCTTCCACCCGGTCGGAGTGGTGATGAGCACCCGCTTGCTCTCGGTCGAGCGGTCCTCGGCGAGCTCGACGAGCGTCTGGCCGACGTTGGCGAACGGCAGCGCGGGCAGGCCGGGCACCGAGCCGACCTTGCCGAGCGGCTTGACGGCCGCGGCGGTCAGCGGCGGCGCCTCCTTGAGGTTCACCGGGTAGGCGACGGTGTAGGTGATGCCGGATGCCGGCAGCGCGCGCTCCGCCAGCGCCTTGTCCTCGAACAGCGGCTTCGTGCCCACCCGGTAGACGAGCCGGGCCAGGCCGGAGGCCTGCGCCAGCGTGTCCCCGGCGCCGAACGCCGACACCAGCACGAAGCGCGGGACGCCGGCCTGCTTCACGGCCGCGGTCATGCGCGGCAGCACGCGCTGCATGAAGTCGATCGGTTTGCGGGAGCCCATGCGGAAGGCCGGGCCGACGGCGCTGATCACGGCATCCGCACCCGCGAACGCGTCGGCCATCGCCGCCTCGTCCTCGACGCTGCCCGCGACGACGCGCACGCCGAGCAGCGGGGGCACGGATTCTGGGCGGCGCGCGAATGCGACCACCTCATGGCCGGCCGCGACGGCCGCCAGCAGGGCGTGGCGGCCGATGTTTCCGGCGGCTCCGAGTACGACGATCTTCATGGTGGTGCTCTCCTTCTGGAATGATTCTGGTCAGTGGCCGACGGCAGCTGCGCCGGTGACGGCGGCGAGCGCCTGCAGGCAGAGGCGCGTGACGGCGTCGCGGTCGACGCGGTCGGCGGTGGGGGCCGCGGTGCGCGTGGATGCGGCGGCGACCTGCTCTACGAAGCCGAGCCAGCCCCCGATCGCGAGGCGCGTGAGCGGGGTGTCGTCGACCCCGAGGAACTCGATCACCCGCTCGAGCTGCACGGCGTGGTTGCTCGCGGCAATCTCGTGCACGACGGCCGGCGCGGAGGCGCGCGGTGCGTAGAGCTCGCGCAGGCCGCCGCCGCTGGCCGCGAAGTGGTCGAGGTAGGCGCCGAGCGCGCGCTCCAGGTTCTCGCGCGGCGAGAGCGCGGGGTCCGGGGCCGTCGCGGCCAGCAGCTCCTCGGCCTCCCTCCGCAGCACGGCGTCCAGCAGCGCGTCCTTGCCCGGGAAGTAGTGGTAGACGAGCGCCCGGGTGACCCCGGCCTGCTCGGCGATGTCGCGCACGGACACGGCCTCGAAGCCGTCCCGGCCGAAGTGCCGGGCGGCCACGCGCAGGATCTGTTCCCGCCGGCCGTCCGGGGTCAACCGCGCGGCATCCGCCTTGTTTGACATGCGTCAAACCTAAAACGCTGTTTGACAGCCGTCAAATTGAGCGCGGATGCCGTGCGTCGCTACGGCCGCAGCGACGGCAGGGGTCCACCCCCGCGGGCGTCGGCCCACAGGTCGACCCCGGCGTCGCCGGCGAAGCCGTCGATCTCGGCGAGCTCCTCCGCGCTGAAGTCCAGCCGGTCCAGCGCCGCGACGTTCTCCTCCAGCTGGGCGACCCGGCTGGCTCCGATGACGAGGCTCGTCACCCGCTCGTCGCGCAGCGCCCAGGCCAACGCCATCTGCGCGAGCGTCTGGCCCCGGCGACGGGCGATGGCGTCCAGTCCGCGGATCCGCGCGAGCGTCGGCTCGGCGAGCATGCCGGCGCCGATCGAGCCGTCCGAGGAGGCACGGGATCCCTCCGGCACCCCGCCGAGGTACTTGCCGGTGAGCAGGCCCTGGGCGAGCGCGGTGAATCCGATCACGCCGAAGCCCTCCTCGGCGGCGACGTCGAGCAGCCCCTCGGTCTCGACCCAGCGGTTCAGCATCGAGTAGGAGGGCTGGTGGATCAGCAGCGGGGTGCCGAGCTCGCGCAGCAGCTCGGCGAGCGCGCGGCTGGCATCCGCCCCATAGGAGGAGATGCCGACGTAGAGGGCCTTGCCCGAGCGCACGGCCCGGTCGAGCGCCGCCGCGGTCTCCTCGAGCGGCGTGCCCGGGTCTGGACGGTGCGAGTAGAAGATGTCGACGTAGTCGACGCCGAGGCGGCCGAGCGACTGGTCGAGCGAGGAGAGCAGGTGCTTGCGGCTCGCCCCGACCCCGTACGGGCCGGGCCACATGTCCCAGCCGGCCTTGGTCGAGATGACGAGCTCGTCGCGGTGCGGGGCGAGGTCGCTGGCCAGCAGCCGACCGAAGGCGGTCTCGGCCGCGCCGTAGGGCGGGCCGTAGTTGTTGGCGAGGTCGAAGTGGGTCATGCCGAGGTCGAAGGCGCGGCGCACGATGGCCCGCTGCGCGTCGAACGAGCGATCCTCGCCGAAGTTCTGCCAGAGGCCGAGCGAGAACACGGGCAGTTTCAGCCCCGAGCGCCCGGTGCGGCGGTAGATCATGCGGTCATAGCGGTCTTCAGAGGCGAGGTACGGCATGCCTCCATGCTAGCCACCGCCCGCCCCAGCCCCTCGGATGCCGCGGCCCGACGTCACCGGCTGCGCACCCGGTTCGGTAACGTTGAACCTCCACTGCAGCAGCGGCAGCACAGAAACGAGACAGCATGAGCACTCCCATTCGCATCGGCATCGCCGGCTACGGCAACCTGGGGCGCGGCGTCGAATCCGCCATCGCCCAGAATGCCGACCTCGAACTGGTGGGCGTGTTCAGCCGCCGCGATCCGGCCACCGTGCAGACCCTCCGGCCGGAGACGGCCGTCTTCGCCCAGGACGAGCTGCCGACCCGCACCGCCGACATCGACGTGCTGATCCTCTGCGGCGGCTCGAAGAACGACCTGCCGGAGCAGTCCCCCGAGCTGGCCGCCCTGTTCAACATCGTCGACAGCTTCGACACGCACGCCCGCATTCCCGAGCACTTCGCGGCGGTCGACGCCCCCGCCCGCGCCGCCGGCAAGACGGCGCTCATCTCCTCCGGCTGGGACCCGGGCATGTTCTCGATCAACCGGGTCTACGGCGAGGCGCTGCTGCCCGACGGCGACACCTACACGTTCTGGGGCCGCGGCCTCAGCCAGGGCCACTCCGACGCGATCCGCCGGGTGCCCGGCGTCGCCGGCGGCGTGCAGTACACGATCCCGAACGAGCAGGCCGTCGCCGCCGTGCGGAGCGGCGCCCGGCCCACCCTCAGCACCCGCGAGAAGCACACCCGCGACTGCTTCGTCGTCCTGGCCGAGGGGGCGGATGCCGCGGCGGTGCGCGACGCGATCGTGACGATGCCGAACTACTTCGCCGAGTACGACACCACGGTCACCTTCATCAGCGCGGAGGAGCTCGCGCGCGACCACGCCGCCATGCCGCACGGCGGCTTCGTCATCCGCAGCGGCAACACCGGCGCGGGCAACTCGCAGGTGATCGAGTACAGCCTGAGCCTCGACAGCAACCCCGAGTTCACGGCGAGCGTGCTCGTCGCCTCGGCGCGTGCCGTGCACCGGCTGAACCAGCGCGGGCAGGTCGGCGCCCACACGGTCTTCGACGTGGCCCCGGGCCTGTTCTCGCCGAAGTCGGCCGCCGAGCTGCGCGCCGAGCTGCTCTAGCCCCATCGCGGCCCTCGTTGTGCCTCGCGGCCCCGGGCATACCGGGGGCC
The DNA here is from genome assembly GCF_002936985.1 of Microterricola pindariensis. Classification (GTDB taxonomy): domain Bacteria; phylum Actinomycetota; class Actinomycetes; order Actinomycetales; family Microbacteriaceae; genus Microterricola; species Microterricola pindariensis. The sequence continues at coordinate 34,125 of NZ_MPZN01000037.1, forward strand.
GCGAGACATTTCGAGGGCCGCGAGCGGTTTCGTCAGGCTCAACCAGCGGGCACGGCGTGACAGCGCCGTGCCCGAGTGGGCACACTGGGCGTATGAGTTCAGCAGAGAATCCAGCGGAGAAGTACGACGTCAAGCGTGCCCTGAAAGCGCTGTACGCGCCGAGCGCCCGCGACTTCTCGCGCGTCGTCGTTCCGCCGATGCAGTACCTCGCGGTCGACGGGCACGGCGACCCGAACACCGCCCCCGCCTACGCCGAGTCGATCGAGGCGCTGTACGGGGTCGCGTACACGCTGAAGTTCGCGAGCAAGAAGGCACTCGGCCGCGACTTCGTCGTGGCCCCGCTCGAGGGCCTGTGGCGGGCGGCGGATGCCACGGCATTCACCCGTCGCGACAAGGCGGCGTGGGAGTGGACCATGCTGATCCATCAGCCCGACTGGGTCACCGCCGCGATGGTCGATGCGGCGCGTGCCGAGGTGCTCGCGAAGAAGGGCCTCGCGGCGGCCGGTGCGCTGCGCCTGCTGCGGCTGGACGAGGGCGAGAGCGTCCAGATCCTGCACGTCGGCTCCTACGACGATGAGGCGCCGACGCTGGCGCGGCTGCACGACGAGTATCTGCCCGCGCACGGACTGG
>NZ_MPZN01000038.1 GCF_002936985.1 Microterricola pindariensis
GAGCTCGAACGCCTCCGCCCCGGCGAGCGCGGCGCCGTCGGCGACACTGAGCAGCCTCTTCCGCTCCAGCGACAGCGAGGTCGCGGCGACGACGATCAGGATCAGGGCGAGCGCGAAGGCGCCGTAGAAGACGGTGAGCACCAGGCTCGAGCCCTCCTCCCCGCGCAGCCTCCCCCTCAGCGCCCCGGTCACGGCCCTCCTCCCCAGAACGTCGACACCCGTTGGGTGGCGGATGCCGCCAGCGGCACGCTCGCGCTCTGCTGCAGCCCGAGCACATCCGGCACCAGCGGCAGCGCCACGGTGACGCGCACGCTCACGGTGACGACCTCCCCGCGCACCAGGCAGCGCGGCTGGCCGTCGCCGCAGTCGAACTCCAGCGTGCTGGTCTCGGCGGGGAGCCCGTAGTCGGCGAGGGTCACGGCGAGCGCACGCCCGGCCGCGGCCTGCCCGGCCTCCTCGTTCGCCGCCTGCACGAAGGCGCGGGCGGCCTGCCGCGCGGCCCCCTCCGCGGCGAGCGCGCCCGCCTGCAGCGCGGAGACGGCGAGCACGAGGTACACCAGCGGAACCATCAGGATCAGGCCGACGGTAAGGAACTCGAGCGAGGCCGAGCCGCGCTCAGTCCGGAAGCTCCACGGCCGCATGCCCGGTCACCTCCAGCCCCGACGCGATCCCGAACAGGCCGATCAGCGGCAGCGGGGCGACGACCCGCACCTCCGTGCTGCGCAGCTCGGCCACCTCGGTGTAGCCGGCCGTCACGTTGCCGGCATAGCCCGCGCCGATGCCGAGGGTGATCAGCTCGCGGGTGCGCTGGAGGCCGTCGTCCAGCGTCGCCCCGGCCCGGGCCGCCATCCGCGCCCCCTCCGCTGCGGCATCCTGCACCGTGTTGCGGACGTGCAGGGCCAGGGCCAGCTGCACGACGGCCAGGCAGAGCAGGGTGAGGAGGGCGGCGACCATCGTGAACTCGGCGAGCGCGCTACCGCGCTCGTCGCGCACCGCGCCGCGGGGCTGCACGGTGTCAGAAGCTGAGGACGCGCTGGATGGCCTGATCGAAGACCTGCGCAAGCGCCGTGCCGGCCAGGCCCCAGATCAACACCACCAGCCCGGCCGTCATCAGCGAGATCAGAACCCAGCCGGGCACGTCGCCGCGCTCCTCCTCGCGCAGCCGCGCCATTCCTGTGATTCGGGACATGGTTGTCTTCCTTCCTGTTCAGAACCCGGCCTGGAGCACGAACACCCCAGGGAAGATGGCGAAGATGACGGTGAGCGGCAAGATCAGGAAGATCAGCGGCACCAGCATCAGTACCTCCTTCTTGCCGCCGCTCTCCAACAGCTCCCGCTTGGCGACGCCGCGCGCGTCACTCGCCTGCGCGCGCAGCACCTCGGCCAGCGGGGTGCCGCGCTCGAGCACCGCGATCATCTGGTCCACACAGCGCGCGAGCGCGGTGACGCGCAGTTCGGCGGCAAGCTCGTGCAGGGCCCGGGTGAGCGGGATGCCGGTGTGCACCCGAGCGACGACGACGCCAAACTCCGCGGCGAGCCCGCCGGAGCTGGCCCGGGAGACACGGGCGAGGGCGTCCTGCAGGCCCTCTCCCGCCGACAGGCTCAACGAGAGGAACTCGAGCACCAGCGGCAGCTCGGCCTCGATCCGGCGCAGCCGCGCCCGAGCACGCCGGCGCAGCACCAGCTCCGGCAGCGCGCCGCCCACGAGGAACGCCGTCGGCGGCAGGGCGACCTGCGCGAGCGGGGACAGCGTGCCGAGGGCCGAGCCGAGGATCGTGACGGTGAGTCCCACGGCCAGGCCGAGCACGGCGGCGAGCAGCTGCTCGGTGCGGAACTGCACGACGCTGCGGCCCGACCCGGCCTGGCGGAGCCGCCGGGCCAACACCTCGGAGCCGCCGAGCACGTCTCCGAGGACCGCCGCCGCCCGGGCCGCGGCGGGGGCGAACAGCGTGCCGAGCACCGGCAGCGGGTCGACGGTGTGCCGGCCGGCCCGCTCCCGCGCGGCTTCCGAGACGTCGCTCAGGTACGGTGCGACCCGGTCGATCAGGCGCGCCCGGCGGAGCCGCGGTGTCAGCGCGACGAGCGACCACAGCCCGAGTCCGAGCGTGCAGCCCAGCACAAGCGCCCAGCCAGCGGCGGGGCTCATCGGAACCACCGCTGTTCCTCTGGCAGCCGGCCGAGGCGCAGCATGACCCGGTACGCCACGACGGAGAGGAGCAGCCCGCCGAGGATCAGCACCGAGCCGGCCGGGGTGTCGTAGGCGCGGGCCGCCTCGGGGCGCGAGGCGAGCAGCACCAGCACGATCCAGGGCGCCGCGACGCCGAGCCGGGCCGCGTTGACGACCCAGCCCTGCCGCGCCCGCAGCTCCGCGCGCACCGCCGCGTCCTCGCGCAGGTAGCCGGCGAGGCTGCGCAGCACACCGGTCAGCTCGGTGCCGCCGACCTCGCGGGCCATCTTCAATGTCTCCAGGATCCGGTCGGCGACGGGGTCGGCGAGCGCGTCCTTCAACCGCTCGACGCTCTGGACGAAGTTCGCGCTCGACCGGTAGTCGCGCTCGAAATCGGCGAACGGCGCGCGCGTGCTCGGCGGCCCCACCCTGGCGAGGCTGCTCACCGAGTCCGGCAGGGAGAGGCCGGAGCGCACAGCCGAGACCAGATGGTCGACGACATCCGGCCAGACCTCGCGGTTCGCACTGCGGCGGGCCGCCGCCCGCCAGCGCACCAGCACCAGGGGCAGCAGCAGTGCGGCGGCCCCGCACACCACGGCGAGCGCAGTGATGCCGAGGAGGGCCTGGGCGAGCCCGGCGGCGATGACGCCGAGGGCGACGGAGAGTGCGGCGAGGGCGAGCGGCGGCACCCCGCGGAGGCCGGCCTGCGCGAGCAGGCGTGCTGCCGCGGCGCGGGGCCCGGATGTCACACCGGCCGTGGGCCCCGCCGGCTGCCCGCCCCGCCCGGCCGGCCAGAACAGCGGGGCGAGCACCAACAGCAACCCGGCCCCGAGCGCGGCCCCGAGCAGCGTGGTCAGCAGCGGGCTCATACCGGCACCGCCCCGAGCACGACGGCCGGGTCGAACCCGGCCGCACGGAACTTCTCGAGCTTCGTCGGCTGGGCGCCGGGCGCCCAGAGCTCGCCGCCGCGCCTCTCGAACAGGGTCTCCGCCTCGACCTGCTCGTCGCGCACCTGCCCCGTCACGGCGAGGACCTCGGCGAGCCGGCGCCGGCCGTGCCTGTCCATCTCGCAGTGCACCACGATGTCGACGCAGCTGGCCACCGTCGGCAGCACGAACGAGGAGTCGATGTTGCGCCCGGCCAGCAGCGGGAGCGTGCAGAGCTTGACCAGGGCGTCGCGCCCGGAGTTGGCGTGGATCGAGCAGGCGCCGGGCACACCGCTGTTCAGGGCGATGAGCAGGTCGAGACTCTCCGCCTCGCGCACCTCCCCGACCACGAGCCGGTCCGGCCGCATCCGCAGCGCCTCCTTGATCAGTCGGCGCAGCGTGATCTCGCCGGTTCCCTCCAGGCTGGGCTGCCTGCACTGCATGGCGACCACGTCCCGGGCGCGGAGGTCGAGCTCGAAAGTCTCCTCGACGGTCACGATGCGCTCGCGCTCCCTGGCCGCCCCGATCAACGCGTTCAACATCGTCGTCTTGCCGGCCTGCGTAGCCCCGGAGACGAGGATGTTCTGCCCGGCCAGCACGCACATGCGCAGGAACTCGGCCGTCTGCCGGTTGAGCGAGCCGGCGGCGACCAGCTGGTTGAGGCTGCGGATGCGGCGGCTGAACTTGCGGATGTTCAGCGACCAGAACCGGGCCGTGACGTCGGGGATGACGACGTGCAACCGGCTGCCGTCCGGCAGGGAGGCGTCGACGAACGGCGAGCTGAGGTCGACCCGTCGCCCGGAGCTCTGCAGCATCCGCTCGACCAGCTCCCGCACCTCCCGCTCCGCCAACACCGTGGTGGTCAGCTCCGGCACGCCGGCCCTGGCCACGAAGACGCGGGTCGGCGAGTTCACCCACACCTCCTCGATCTCCGGGTCGTCGAGGTAGGGCTGCAGCGCGCCGAACCCGGTCAGCGAGGCGACGGCCTCGCGCGCGGCCTGCTCCTCGTCGTGGATCAGCGGCAACGAACTGCCGAGGGCCCGCTCGCTGTAGCGCTGCACCTCAGCGCGCACATAGCTCTCGGCGAGGGCCGCATCGGCGGCCAGGTCGACGCTCTCCCGGCGCACGCGCAACCGCACCTGCTCGGTGATCATGCGCACGGCGTCGCTCATGCCGACCATGATGCTCCATTTGCCCCGGCGGCGCAGAAGTTATCCACAGGCCCCTCTTCCACCTAAGCTGGGGAGGCACTCGCGGGAGTGGTGAAATTGGCAGACACGCAGGATTTAGGTTCCTGTGCTTTCGAGCGTGAGGGTTCAAGTCCCTTCTCCCGCACCACCGGTCGGCGCTGACGGCGTCGGCCGTGGCGCGCTAACCGCAGGCGGCCTTGACCGCACTGGCGGCGTCCTGGATCGCCGTTTGCTGATCGACGATCGCGCCGGCGTCGATCTCGCCGGCCTCGTTCGTCGGCAGGCCGGCGACGAACGCGGACGCCTCGGCGATCTTCTCGTCGACGGCCGTCAGGGCATCGGCGACGGCAGCGTTGTCGGCACTCTCGGCCAGCGCCAGGATGCGCTCGCTGTAGCCCTTGAGCTTGGCCTCGATCTCGCTCGGCGTGCCCGCCGCGGCCAGCGTGTTCTGCGCGCCGTTCGCGATATCGCGCGTCGCGGATTGCACGGCCGCGCAGGCGTCGGCGCTCGGCGTCGGGCTCGCACCACCGCCCGAGGCGCAGCCGGAGAGCAGGAGCGCGCCCGCCAGGGCGAGCACTGCGGTTGTTCTGGATCCGCGCATTTCGTCTTCCCCGATCGTGAGACCCCACGTTCGAGGGGCACAAACCACTGTGCGCCCCCTGTCGACCGATGTAAATGGCGCGATCCGGGCAATCCGCACCACTCGGACCGCATCGGAGTCCCGGAAATCTGTCAGCAATCACCACACTCGTTCGGTATTGTGTAGGTATGCCTAAGCTAATCTCGCCCGAGTCGCACGTCTCTGAAACCGTCGTCTCAGAGGACCCGCTCGCCTTGGGAGCGCGCCTGCGCACCGAGACGCACGATCAGCACCGCTCCACCGAGTCGCGCACCTTCATCGTGCGGCTGATGAAGGGCGAGCTCTCGCTGGCCGACTACACCCGCTACCTGGCGCAGATGGCCTGGGTCTACGAGGCCCTCGAGTCGCGCACCCCCAGCGAATCCGACTTCGCGATCTACGACGTGCGCCTGAACCGCCTCGCCGAGATCGAGAGCGACCTCGTCGCCCTCGGCGCAGCCGACTGGCGCAGCAGCCACCCGGCCCTGCCCTCCACGCAGCGCTACGCCGACCGCCTGCGCGAGCTCGTCGCGACCGACTCGCCGCGCTACGTCGCCCACCACTACACCCGCTACCTCGGCGACCTCTCCGGCGGCCAGGCCATCTCCCGTCTCGTGGCCCGGCACTACGCCGCCACCGACGAGCAGCTCGCCTTCTACCGCTTCGACGGCATCGAGAACCATGTGCACTTCAAGCGCGAGTACCGCGAGCAGCTCGACGCCCTCCCGCTGAGCGAAGAGGAGTCGGCAGCCGTCGTCGAGGAGGCGCTGGCCGCCTTCGAGTTCAACGGCGCGCTGTTCGACGAGCTGCAGACGCCCGCCGTCGCCGCGTAGTCGTGCACATCACCACCAGCGTCAGCGATGACCTCGTCGGACTGCTGGGTGATGTCGGCGCGATCGTCTTCTACCTCATCGTCTGGGGACTGGTCTTCGCCGGCACCGCCCTGTTCTTCGGAATCTTCGTTCCCTTCGTCACCGGTGACTCGCTCCTCTTCGCCGCCGGCCTGATCGCCGCGAGCGCATCCGGAGTCGACATCTGGGTGCTCACGATCGGCGTCGGCATCGCCGCGTTCCTCGGCGACCAGGTCGGCTTCCTGCTCGGACGCCGCTTCGGCAGGCCGTACCTCGACAAACGCGGCGGCGCACGCACGCAGAAGGCCATCGCGAAGACCGAGTGGTTCTACCACACCTTCGGCTGGTGGTCCGTGGTGATCGCGCGCTTCGTGCCGTGGGGTCGCGTGTTCATCCCCGTCATCGCCGGCGTCGGCCGGATGGCGTATCTGCGGTTCGTCACGGCCAACCTCGTCGGTGCGCTGGCCTGGGGCGTCGGAATCACCCTGATCGGCTACTTCGCCGCATCCATCCCCGCGGTGAAGGCCGGCTCCTACGTGATCGCGGGCATCGTCATCACCGCCTCCATCGTCGCCGGCATCCGCGCCTGGCGGATTGACAAGGCGGAGCGCGCCGCAGCCGCTGCCACGCCGGGAACATCTACATCCGAGGGATGATCTTGGCGAGCGGACCGGTTGGTGCACCCCTCGGAAAGCTAGACTTCACCTCGTGATCCATACCGCTCTCATCCCCTGGCTCGACCCTGAGGTCATCATTTCCTCGGCCGGACCGTGGGCATTGCTCGTGGTGTGCGCGATCGTCTTCTCCGAGACAGGCCTGCTGGTCGGCTTCCTGCTTCCCGGGGACACGCTGCTCGTCATCTCCGGCCTGCTCACCCACACGTTGCTCGTCTTCGGCGTGGAGATCTGGTGGGTCTGCCTCGCGATCAGTTTTGCCGCGTTCCTCGGCGGCGAGGTCGGCTATCTGATCGGCCACAAGCTCGGCCCGAAGGTGTTCGAGCGCAAGGAGTCCGGGCTGTTCAGCGTCGAGAACGTCCGCAGGACCAACGCTTTCTTCGACCGTTTCGGCGCCCTGGCGATCGTCCTGGCCCGCTTCGTGCCGATCGTGCGCACCTTCGCCCCCGTCGCGGCCGGCGTCGGCCACATGGACTACAAGAAGTACTCGCTCTACAACGCCATCGGCGCGCTGATCTGGGGCGCCGGCCTGACCTACTTCGGCTTCCTGCTCGGCTACATCCCGCCGATCGCTAACTTCGTCCAGTCCTACATCGACCTGATCCTGCTCGGCGCAGTGACAATCACCCTGATTCCGACCGTCTGGCACTACATCAGCTCCTCGGTCAAGGCCAAGCGCTCGACGGCCGCCGGCGCGGACAAGGTCACGGATGCCGAGGAGGCCGCCGCGCTGGCACTCGACCCCGAGCTGCTGAACGGCAAGGACCCGGCCTAGGCAGCGCCGCTAGGCGTGCGAGTGGTCCTCGTGCGCCGCGTGGGTGGCCGGCTCCAGCTGGAAGGTTGAGTGGGCCACGTCGAAGTGTTCCTCGAGGCACTCGCTGAGCTCGTCGAGCAGGCAGCCGCCGGCATCCCCGCTCAGCACCTCCGGCTCCACCACCACGTGGGCGCTGAACACATGGCTGCCCGTCGTGATCGCCCAGACGTGCACGTCGTGCACGTCGACGACGCCGGGCGTGCGCAGGATGTGCGCGCGGATCTCGGCCACGTTGGTGTCGGCCGGCACGGCCTGGCTGAGCACCCGCACCACGTCCCGGAGCAGCGAGAAGGCGCGCGGCGCGATCATGACGGCGATCGCCAGGGAGGCGATCGCGTCGGCCTTCTCGAAGCCGGTCGTCATGATCACGACGGCGGCGATGATGACGGCGACGGAGCCGAGCATGTCGCCGAACACCTCCAGATAGGCGCCGCGCATGTTGATCGAGTCTTTCGCTCCCCCGCGCAGCACGAACATCGCGGCGATGTTGGCGGCCAGCCCGAGCACCGCGACCAGCAGCATGGTGCCGCCCTGCACCTCCGGCCCTCCCGGCTCGATGAGCCGGCGGATGCCCTCGATGCTCACCCCGACGGCGACGACGGTGAGCACGACGCCGTTGAACAGCGCGGCGAACACCTCGGCCCGCTGATAGCCGTAGGTCTGCCGGTCATTCGCCGGCCGGGCCGCGATCACCGTCGCGACGAGGGCGATGATCAGGCCGGTGAGGTCGGAGAACATGTGGCCGGCGTCGGCCAGCAGCGAGAGCGAGCCGCTGAGCAGGGCGCCGACCACCTCGACGAGCAGGAACGCGCCGATGATGCCGATCGCGACGAGCAGCCTGGTGCGGTTCGTCGAGTGATCGGCGTGGCTGTGGTCGTGTCCCATGTGCTCCACGCTAGGCGGGCGCGCGAGCGCCACGCCAGCGCGTATGCCTAGTTAGGAATGAGTGCCATTCTCAATAGCTTGAAGCAGCACGGGGATCAGCGCGGCGACCGCCCTGGCCCGGTGGCTGGTGGCGTTCTTGACCTCCGGCGCGAGCTCGGCAGCCGTCAGCTCCGAGCCCTCCGGGATGAAGATCGGGTCGTAGCCGAAGCCGTGCGCGCCGGACACCTCGGTGGCCAGGGTGCCCGGCCAGACGCCAGATGCCACATGCTCGAACGCCGCTGCGCCCGCGCCGTTGCCGGGGATGACGAGTGCGATGGCGCAGTGGAACGCCGCGGCGCGGTTCGGCGCGCGCATGTCGGACAGCTGGTCCAGCAGCAGCTGCGTGTTGGCGAGGCTGTCGCCGTGGCCACCCGCCCAGCGGGCGGAGAAGATGCCCGGCGCGCCGCCCATGACGTCGACGCTGATGCCGGAGTCGTCGGCGAGGGCGATCCGGCCGGTGTGGCCCGCCGCCGTCCGCGCCTTGATGAGCGCGTTCGCGGCGAACGTGGTGCCGTCCTCGACGGGCTCCGGCCCGTCGTAGGCGTGCACGACGGCATCCGGCAGCACCTCGGCGAGGATCCGCTGGAACTCCTCCACCTTGTGCTGGTTGTGCGTGGCGAGCACGAACTCGATGCTCATGCGCGCGCGGCCTCGAGCGAGGACGCCAGCGCGGCGGTCTGCAGCGCGGTGAGCGTCGCGGCGCCGCCGACGGCGAGGTCGAGGAGGGCGTCCAGCTCGCGGCGGTCGAAGGGGGCGGCCTCGGCCGTTCCCTGCACCTCGACGAAGAGCCCGCGGCCCGTGACGACGACGTTCATGTCGGTCTCCGCGCGGACGTCCTCGGTGTATGCCAGATCGAGCATGGGCTCGCCGTCGATGATTCCGACGGAGACGGCGGCGACGCTGTCGATTAGCGGCTGCGCCTTCTGGGCGAGGAACTTCTTGCCGCGGCCCCACTCGAGGGCGTCGGCGAGGGCGACGTAGGCGCCGGTGATCGCGGCGGTGCGGGTGCCGCCGTCGGCCTGCAGCACGTCGCAGTCGATGACGATGGTGTTCTCGCCGAGCGCCTTCATGTCGACGACGGCGCGGAGGCTCCGGCCGATCAGCCGGCTGATCTCGTGAGTGCGGCCGCCGATCTTGCCCTTGACCGACTCGCGGTCCATGCGCGAGTTCGTGCTGCGCGGCAGCATCGAGTACTCGGCGGTGACCCAGCCCTTGCCCTTGCCGGCCATCCAGCGGGGCACGCCGTTGGTGAACGAGGCGGTGCAGAGAACCTTGGTGCGGCCGAACGAGATCAGCGCGCTGCCCTCGGCCTGATCGCTCCAGCCGCGCTCGATCGTGACGGGGCGCAGGTCGCTGACGGATCGGCCGTCGACGCGGACGAGGTCGGAGCTGTTCAGAGTGGTCACGGTGTCTCCTAGTGGGTTTTCGCGCTGGTGGCGGGGGGAACGCTGGTGAGCTCGACGGTCGAGATGTCGGGCCCGATGAGGCGGTGGGCGAGGTCGAGGAAGGCGCTGGTGCTCTCGCCCGTCGCCTCGTAGCGGTAGCTGGGGGCGCCGGGGGCGGTGCGCTCCAGGCCCTGGCTGACGAGGGTGCGGTAGACGTCTTTGGCCGTCTCGGTGTCGCTGGAGACGAGCGTGACGTCCTCGCCCATCACATAGCTGATGGCGCCCTTGAGGAACGGGTAGTGGGTGCAGCCGAGCACGAGGGTGTCGACATCCGCCGCCTTCAACGGGGCGAGGTACTCCTCCGCCGTCGCGAGCACCTCGGCACCGGTGGTCACGCCTGACTCCACGAACTCCACGAAGCGCGGGCAGGCCTGGCTGAACAGCTCGAGGGTGGGTGCCGCGGCGAAGGCGTCGTTGTAGGCGCGGGACGCGATGGTTCCCGCCGTGCCGATGACGCCGACCCGGTTGTTGCGGGTGCTGACCACGGCGCGGCGCACAGCCGGCTGGATGACCTCGATCACGGGCACGCTGTAGCGCTCCCTGGCGTCGCGGAGCATCGCTGAGGAGGCGGTGTTGCAGGCGATGACGAGCATCTTCACGCCCTGGTCGACCAGATCGTCGAGCACCTCGAGGGCGTAGCCGCGCACGGCGGCAATCTTCTTCGGGCCGTACGGCGAGTGGGCGAGGTCACCGATGTAGAGAATCGACTCGTTCGGCAGTTGATCCTTCACGGCCCGGGCGACGGTCAAACCGCCAACGCCGGAGTCGAAGATCCCAATCGGTGCATCAGTCACGTCAATCAACCCTACTAGGCTGGCCTGCGTGACCAGCTCCGCACTCCTGACTGACCGCTACGAACTCACCATGGTCGATGCGGCCATGCAGAGCGGAACCGCCGACAGGGCCTGCCTGTTCGAGGCCTTCGCCCGCCGACTGCCGAACGGGCGCCGCTACGGCATCGTCGCCGGCACCGGCCGCCTGCTGGAGCTGATCCAGGCGTTCCGCTTCGAGGATGCCGAGCTCGACTGGCTCCGCGACAACAACGTGGTGCGCCAGGGCACCCTGGATTGGCTCGCCGACTACCGCTTCAGCGGCGAGATCTGGGGCTACCGGGAGGGCGAGGTGTACTTCCCCGGCTCTCCCCTGCTGACCGTGGAGTCGAGCTTCGCCGAGGGCGTCATCCTCGAGACGCTGATTCTCAGCGTGCTGAACTACGACACCTCGGTGGCCAGCGCCGCCGCCCGCATGGTCTCTGTCGCCCTCGGCCGCCCGATCGCCGAGATGGGCTCGCGCCGCACCGGCGAGCAGTCCGCCGTCGCGGCGGCCCGCGCCGCCTACATCGCCGGCTTCGACGCGACCAGCAACCTGGAGGCCGGCCGCCGCTGGGGCCTGCCGACGATGGGCACGGCCGCGCACGCCTTCACCCTGCTGCACGACAGCGAGGAGGACGCCTTCCGCGCCCAAGTGGCGGCGTTCGGCCCCGGGACCACCCTGCTGGTGGACACCTACGACATCCACGCGGGCGTGGAGCTGGCCGTCGCCGTCGCCGGCACCGGGCTCGGCGCCGTGCGCATCGACTCGGGCGACCTGCCGACGGTGGTGGCCGCCGTGCGTGAGCAGCTGGACAGCCTCGGCGCCGTCAACACGCGCATCACCGTGACCAGCGACCTGGACGAGCACACCATCGCAGGCCTCTCCGGCTCCCCCGTCGACGGCTACGGCGTCGGCACCTCGGTCGTCACCGGCTCTGGCGCACCGGCGGCCGGCATGGTCTACAAGCTCGTCGCGCACAAGGGCGACCGGGGCGAGGACTGGATCCCGGTGGCCAAGGCCAGCGCCCAGAAGGTGAGCGTCGGCGGCCGCAAGCGCGCCTTCCGGCGGCTGGATGCCACCCGCACGGCGCGCGAGGAGATCGTCGACGTGCAGGGCAGCGGCGTCGACACCCCGGCCGGTGCGCCGGGCGAGAACCAGCGCGAGCTGCTGGTGCAGCTCGTGCACCACGGCGTTCCGGAGGAGCGCTACCTCGGCCATGCGGGCACGCTGCTGGCCCGCGAGCACCGCGCCGCCGTCATGCAGGAGCTGCCGATCCAGGCGTTCCGCCTCGGGCAGGGCGACCCCGTCATCCCCACCGTCTACCGCTAGGCCGCCTCCCCCTGGGCTGCGCACCCCCACCCCGCGGCCACCCGCGCCCTGCGCCAGTTGGTCGGCATCCGCGCCACATCCTCTGGCGCGCAGGCCGACCAAGTGGCGCAGCGCGCTCCACTCCGCACCTAGGAGACCCCCGGTACCGCGCGGGGCAGCCGCGATGAGTGGGGCCGGCCAGATCAGTGCGGCGGGCGCAGCCGGGCGGTCGAGGCCCGCGCCCTGCGCCAGTTGGTCGGCATCCGCGCCACATCCTCGGGCGCGCAGGCCGACCAAGTGGCGCAGCGCGCTCCACTCCGCGCATAGGAGACCCCCGGGACGCCGCGGGGCGGCCGCGATGAGTGGGGCCGGCCCGATCAGTGCAACGGGCGCAGCCAGCCGGTGGGGGCCCGCGCCCTGCGCCAGTTGGTCGGCATCCGCGCCACATCAGGTGGCGCGGACGCCGACGAAGTGGCGCTGTGTGAGCAGGAGAGGAGGCGAGTGACCTACTCGGACTTCATCTTCTCGTAGATCTCTTTGCAGCTCGGGCAGACGGGGAACTTCTCCGGGTCGCGGCCCGGGGTCCACTTCTTGCCGCAGAGCGCCCGGACGGGCTTGCCGGTCAGCGCCGACTGCAGGATCTTCTCCTTCTTCACGTAATGCGAGAAGCGCTCGTGGTCGCCCGGCTCGATCGACTCCTGGTTGAGCAGCTCTTCGAGCTCACGGTCGAGGGTGGACGTTCCGCCGCCGGGCATTCCCGGGTCGGCGATGCTGGCGCGAAAGAGTTCAGACATGGTTCCAGAATACCGCCGCTAGGCGCGCAGCGCGGCGGCCAACAGTTCCGGCCCGCGCCGGTCGAAGGTGCGCGCTCCCGCCGCGACGCCGACGATCAGCGCGACGACGCCGATGCCGCATCCGGCAATGAGCGAGGCGAGGTGCCACTCCGGGTTGTCGGTGATGCCGAGAATCGCGAACGCGATGGCGGGCGCCGCGAGCAGCAGCGTGCCGAACAGGGTGAGCGATTGCACCAGCGCCGCCGCGCTGCCCGAGGACTGCGGCGCGGCGAAGGGGCTGTCGCCCGGCTTGGTGACCGGGTAGGGGAAGCGGGCAGAGGTGTAGCTGCCGAAGCCGAGGCCGCCGAGGAACAGGCAGGTGCTGACGCCGAGCAGTGATGGCATCACGGACCAGTCCTTGTGCAGCAGCATGCTGACACCGGTTCCGAGGCCGATCACGATGACGCCCAGCACCAGGGCGGGCACCAGCCGGCCGAGCCGGTCGGCGAGCCCCCGGGTGCCGGAGGTGACGTGCAGCCAGATGGCCGTGCTGTCGTAGGCGACGTCGTTGTGGATCGTCCAACCGAGGAAGAGGCTCATCACCGGGACGGGCAACAGTGCCAGATATCCGTCGCCCACGCCGCCGACGCTGAGCGAGAGGATCAGGATGACGGGGAGCACCGGGATCATCAACAGCGACACCCAGTAGCGGGCATCCCGCGTCCAGTAGGTGATGCTGCGGGCGGCGATCGCCCCGCTCGGCGTGTGCGGCAGCCGGTCGAACCAGCCGATGCCGTGGTACGCCTTGCTCGGCGCCTCGCGGCTGGGGGTGACGAGCATCTTCGCGACGAGCGCCTGCCAGGCCAGCCAGAGCAGCCAGAGCGTGGCACCGGCGATGAGCAGCTTGAGCAGCGCCTGCCCCCACTCTCCGTTGGCGGCATCGCCCGGGATCGCCCAGACGGCGCCGAGCGGCGTCCAGCTGAGGGCGTCCGCGAGCGCGGAGAACACGGCGGAGCCGTCCTCGGCCCAGTCGACGTTGCCCAGCAGGATGGCGACCGGGGAGATCATCACGATGGCGAACAGCCCGATCACGCCCGTGAACTCGCGGGAGCGGCGGGTCGCGAGCAGGAAAGAGGCGATCGAGGTGGTGACCCGGGCCAGCAGCACGCAGCTGGCCAGGGCGAGCACGGCGGCGATGAGGGCCAGCAGCGTCTCGCCGAAGCCGCGGGTCCACGTGACGATGTACCCGACGAGCACAATCGCCAGGCTGAGCGCCGGCACGCCGATGAGGGCGCTGAGCGCGAGCCCGAGCGAGAGCGAGCGGTTCGGCATCCCGAACAGCGCGAAGGAGCGCGGGTCCATGGTGTCGTCGACGCCGAAGATCAGCGGGATGATGAGGAAGCCGAGCACGATGAGCGAGCCGCCGAGCACGATGATGTCGCGGATCGGCTCGGTCGCCGGCGCGAAGCGCAGGGCGATGAGGGCGGCAGAGAGGAACACGGCCAGGCCGAGTCCGTAGACCAGCCCGATGATCATGCCCACGAGCTGCCAGGGGCTACGCCGGAACAGGTTGCCCAGCAGTCGGAGCTTTAGTCCGAGAAACTGTGCAACCATTCCATCCCCTCCGCTGCCTTGCGTCCGCCGGCGAGCTCGACGAAGCGCTCTTCGAGCGTCGCCTTCCCCCGCACCTCGTCAAGTGTTCCGGATGCCAGCACCTCGCCGTGCACGATGATCGCGACGCTGTCGCAGACGCGCTCGATGAGGTCCATGCCGTGGCTGGAGAGCACAACGGTGCCGCCGGCCGCCACGTACTTCTGCAGGATCTCGGTGAGGTTCGCGGCGGAGACGGGGTCGACGGCCTCGAACGGCTCGTCGAGAACGAGCAGGCGCGGCGAGTGGATCATGGCGCAAGCCAACGCGATCTTCTTCGTCATGCCGGCCGAGTAGTCGGCGACGAGACGGTTCAGGGCGTCCTCGAGGCCGAAGGCCGCCGCCAGGTCTGCGGAGCGCTCGCGCACCGAGGCGTTGTCGAGCCCGCGCAGGATTCCCGAGTAGTAGAGCAGTTGGGCACCGGTGAGCCGGTCGAAGAGCCGCAACCGGTCGGGCAGAACGCCGATCGCCCGCTTCGCGGCGGCGGGGTTGGCCCAGACGTCGATGCCGTTCACCTGGATGCTGCCGGAATCCGGGCGCAGCAATCCGGTGACCATGGAGAGCGTCGTGGTCTTGCCTGCGCCGTTCGGCCCGACGATTCCGAAGAAGGAGCCGGTGCGCACGGCGAGCTCGATGTTGTCGACGGCCCGCATCTCGCCGAACTGCTTGCTCAGCGCGCTGATCTGCAGCACGACGGGGGCGTCGGATGCCGGGGCGATGGCCGCCGGGCGCCGGGCGCCCTTCTTCTTCTTCGCGGCCGGGGCGGGCTTCCGCGCGTCGGTGTCCTCCGCGCGCTCGGCGGCCACGGCAACGACGGCGACCTCTGCGACGACAGCCGGGACGTCGAGGGCGGGCGCGTCAGCATCGGCGGGAGCGTCAGCGGCGGGCGCAGCGGCGGGAGTGTCAGCGGCGGGAGTCTCCGGTGCGGGAGCCTCCGGTGAGGGGATCGCGACCGCGGGCGCCTCGACGGTGCTCGCCGCCGCGGACAGCTTGGCCGTCTGGGCGATGGTGGGGTGGCCGTCGTCCACGATCTCGGCTGCGGAGGCCGCCGGCTGCGGGTGCGCCTGCTCAGCCAGCGCCTGCTCAGCCAGCGCCTGCTCAGCCAGCGCCTGCTCAGCCAGCGCCGCCTGGGCGGCGGCCTTCACGGCGCTCGCCCGAGCGGCGCTCGTCTTGGCCGTCGTCGCCTTCACCGCGGCGGACTTCGCTGCCCCCTTCGAGGCGGCGGAGCTTTTCGCGGCGGTCGCGCTGGCGCCGGCCTTGGCCGCCGTCGCCTTCTTGGTCGTGCTCGCGGTCGTGGCGGCGCCGCTCTTCTTCGCGGCTGCGCTCGACTTGGCCGCCGTGCTCTTGGCCGCGGTCGTCTTCGCTGCCGTGGTCTTGGCGGCGGTCGTCTTCGCGGCGGTGGTCTTCGCCGCGGCCGCCTTGGCGGCAGTGGTCTTGGCGGCAGTGGTCTTGGCCGGCGCGGTCTTGGCGGCAGGCTTCGTGGCCGCGGTCGTCTTCGTGGCAGCGGGCGTCTTGGCCGGCGTGGCCTTCGCCGTGTCCACCTGGGTGGCAGCGGTCTTGCTGGCGGGCTTCGTGGCCGCCGGGGTTCGCGGAGCGCGCGCCTTCGGCGCGGATGCCCCCTGGGCCGGTTCGATGGGGGTGGAGTCAGTGGCGTCGTGCTGCAGAGAAGTCACTCAGCAAAGCTACCAAAGTCGCCGCCTCCAAGCGCTGCCGGCGAGCGACATGCCGGGGATTCAAGCCTGTGAAAGTCCCGAGCGGCACATAACGAAGTGGATACTTTCCACCCCTCTCGGCATCCCCCGAGAGGGTGTCACGGTAGAATTCCGGGAGGCATAATGGCGTGTCTTAACGTAAACGTACGGGCGAACCCGAGGTGAACAGTGCGCGAGCTCGACTCGCAGGCACGCATGCTCGGTGAATTTCGCCGGATTTTTCTTTGAGGAGCCCAACATGACCACACAGGTCGTAATTCTTGCCGCAGGCATGGGAAGCCGCCTTGGCCGCTCGCTGCCCAAGCCCCTCACCGAGCTCAGCGACGGCCGCACCATCATGCGCCAGCAGTTCGACAACATCGAGCATGCCTTCGGCAACAACGCCAAGGTCACCATCGTCGTCGGCTACAAGCTCGAGCACATCATTGAGGCCTTCCCCCAGGCGTCCTTCGTCTACAACGAAGAGTATGACCAGACCAACACCTCCAAGAGCCTTTTGCGCGCCCTGCAGGCCTCGCAGCCGGGCGGCGTGCTCTGGATGAACGGCGACGTCGTCTTCGACCCGCGCATCCTCGACCGCGCCGCGGCCATGATCGCCCGCGACCAGAGCTTCGTCACCGTCAACACCTCCAAGGTGTCCGACGAGGAGGTCAAGTACACCACCAGCGCAGAGGGCTACATCAAGGAGCTCTCGAAGACCGTCAAGGGCGGCCTCGGCGAGGCCGTCGGCATCAACTACATCTCCGCGGCCGACAAGGCCACCTTCCAGCGCGAGCTGGGCAAGGTCGGCGCCCAGGACTACTTCGAGCGCGGGCTCGAGGTCGCGATCGAGAAGTTCGGCCTGCTGGTCGAGCCGGTCGACATCTCCGACCTGTACGCGGTCGAGGTGGACTTCGCCGAAGACCTCGCCCGGGCGAACCTCTTCGTCTAATCGAAGCCATCGTGCCGGCGTTTTCAGCCAGCGGATGCCGGTTCGGGAGGCGTGATGCACGCCTCCCGTCTCGCGCGCCCATACGATAGTGCCTGTGAGTTCAATCGCTGAGGAGCGCCCGCACTGGTCGCCGTTTGCACGGTACCGCCATGCGCTCTGGCTGCTCACGCGCCGCGATCTGCGCGTGCGCTACTCGACGTCGGCCCTCGGCTACATCTGGTCGGTGCTCGACCCGCTCGTCATGTCGGGCATCTACTGGTTCGTCTTCACCCAGGTGTTCCAGCGCCCCCTCGGCAGCGACCCGTACATCGTGTTCCTGCTCTCGGCACTGCTGCCGTGGATGTGGTTCAACGGCGCCGTCTCCGACTCGACCCGCGCGTTCCTGCGCGAGGCGAAGCTGATCCGCTCCACCAAGATCCCGCGCACGATCTGGGTGAACAGGCTGGTGCTCTCCAAGGGGATCGAGTTCCTGGCATCCATGCCCGTGCTCGCTCTCTTCGTGGTCTTCTCCCCCGGCTCCGCGATCAACGGCGACCTCGTGCTGTTCCCGCTCGCCATCCTGATGCAGACGGTGCTGACCGTCGGCATCGGCCTGATCGTCGCGCCACTCGTCGTGTTCTTCCGCGACCTGGAGCGGGCCACCAAGCTGGTGCTGCGCTTCCTGTTCTACGCATCCCCAATCATCTACGGCACCTCGAACCTGCCGGAGGAACTGCACTTCTGGGCCGCGTTCAACCCGCTGACGGGCATCTTCAGCCTGTACCGGGCGGGCTTCTTCCCCGGCGAGCTCGACTGGTTCGCGGTCGGGGTGTCCGCGGTCATGTCCGTGCTCATCCTCGCCGTCGGGCTGCTCGTCTTCCGCCGCCTCGAGCGCTCCGTGCTGAAGGAGATCTGATGCCAGAGACCGAGGCCACTCCGGTCGTGATGACGGTGACGGATGCCGGCATCCGGTTCCGCCGCAACCGGCGCGGCCGCCGCAACTTCAAGGACCTCTTCGCCGGCCGCAAGCGCCGCAGCCGGCCGGGCGAGTTCTGGGCGCTGCGCAACGTCACCATCACGGTGCGCGCCGGCGAGGCCATCGGCGTTGTCGGCCGCAACGGCCAGGGCAAGTCGACCCTGCTGAAGCTCGTCGCCGGCGTCATCCTGCCCGATGAGGGAACCGTCGACGTGCGCCAGGGCGTCGCACCACTGATCGAGATCACCGGCGGCTTCGTCGACGACCTCTCGGTGCGCGACAACGTCTACCTGACGGCCGGCCTGCACGGCATGACGAAGGCGATGGTCGACGCGCGCTTCGACGAGATCATCGACTTCGCCGAGATCGGCGACTTCCTGGACACCCCGTACAAGCACCTCTCCAGCGGCATGAAGGTGCGCATCGCCTTCGCCGTGATCTCCCGGCTCGAGGAGCCGATCATCCTCGTCGACGAGGTGCTCGCCGTCGGCGACAAGGCGTTCCGGGAGAAGTGCTACCGGCGCATCGAGGAGTTGCTGGCCAGCGGCCGCACCCTGTTCTTCGTCTCGCACAACGAGCGGGACCTCCGCCGCTTCTGCACGCGCGGGCTGTACCTGGACAAGGGCGCCCTCGTGCTCGACGCCCCGATCGCCGAGGTGCTGGCCCGCTACAACGCCGAGTACGGCACGGCGTAATCCGCGGCCAGAACTCGGGATTCGGCGCCCGGCGTTCAGCCCTCGAGCGGGGCCAGCCCCTGCGCGGCGCGCTGCTGCTCGGTCTCGGTGTCCAGCACGTCGAGCGGCTTGCCCGCGTCGCGGCGCACCCGGTAGCGCCCGGAGAGCAGCGAGAGCCGATCGGCCGGGCTCTCCAAGTTCACCTTGTCGAGGGCCCGCAGCGCGATGGCGTACCAGCGCTCCGCGAGCGCGAGCTCGTCGGCGATTTCGAAGCTCGAGGCGATCGCCTCGTAGATGCCGAGCTCGGGCGCGCCGGCCGTGCGCACCTCGTCGGCCAGCGCCAGCGCCTCGGCGCGCTGGTCCAGCTCCAGGTGCAACGAGATCAGCGTCGGGTGCGCCTCGAAGCGCTGGGCGGACGGGTGGCCGGCCGCGGCCAGGGCGAGCCGGAACGCCTCGTCGTAGTCGCGCCCCATCTGCAGGTGCTCGGCGGCCACGATCAGCAGCTGTGCGGGCGTCACGCCGTCATCGAGCGTGTAGGCGTCGGCATCCGTCGCCCAGGACTCGAAGATGGCTGCCTTCTCGAGGTGTTCGGCGACCCCGCCGGTGCTGCTGCCCGCTCTCTCGTCGAAGTCGCGCAGTTCAAGTTCGTCGATGTCGTCTTCGGTGATGAGAGTGACCATGCACCAAGGCTACCGTCGAGCCGGCCGCTCTCGGCATTGGCCCCGCTGACCGATTGCCCGCTGCATCGGGTCCTGTGCCCGGCCGCTCTCGGCGTTGACTCAGGCGCGGACCGATTGCCCGCTGCATCGGCTCCTGTGCCCGGCCGCTCTCGGCGTTGACTCAGGCGCGGACCGATTGCCCGCTGCATCGGCTCCTGTGCCCGGCCGCTCTCGGCGTTGACTCAGGCGCGGACCGATTGCCCGCTGCATCGGCTCCTGTGCCCGGCCGCTCTCGGCGTTGACTCAGGCGCGGAGGGAGGCCAGCCCCTAGGATCGCCTCGTGGCCAGAAAAGCGAAACCGATCATCTCGCCCACCGGGGGCACACCACAGGGCGGCGAGCTGCCGCACGGCCTGCTGCGCGGAATCGACCGGGTCATGGCGGTGCAGCGCCCGATCGTGGTCGCGCACATCCGCAGCATCCGGCGCAAGTTCCCGGACGCCACCCCCGACCAGCTGGTGCGCATCCTGGAGCTGCGCTACCTCGCCGCCGTCACCACCGGCGGGGCCGCCGTCGGCGCGACCGCGGTGATCCCCGCGATCGGCACCGGCGTCACCCTGGCCCTCTCCGGTGTGGAGACGGCCGGCTTCCTGGAGGCGACGGCCCTGTTCGCCCAGTCGGTGGCCGAGGTGCACGGCATCGCCGTCGACGATCCCGACCGCGCCCGCGCCCTCGTGATGACGCTCATGCTCGGCCGCGAGGGCAGCGATCTGGTGCGCAACCTCGCCGGGCAGTTCACCGGCGGCACGTTCACCCGCAATATGTACTGGGGCGAAATGGTCACCAGCGCCATCCCCGCCACCCTGATGGGCCCCCTGGTCGACCGCATGAAGACCGTGTTCATCCGGCAGTTCGCGGTGCGCGGAGGCGCCAGCTTCATCGGCAAGGCGCTGCCGTTCGGCGTCGGTGCCGCGGTCGGCGGCTTCGGCAACAACATCCTGGGCAAGCGGGTGCTGCGCAACGCCCGCCTCGCGTTCGGCCAGGCGCCGGCGCAGCTGCCGTTCGAGCTGGAGCCCTCCGCGCGCACCGTGCAGCTGCGCACCCCGGCGAGCCGCGTGGCCGGCATGGGCACGGCTGTCGTGCGCGGCGGCGCCCGCGTCGGCAGCAAGGTCGGCGGCGCCGTGGGCGGCGCGGCCGTCGGTGTCGGCGGGGCGGTGGGCGGTGCGTTCCGCAAGGCGCTGCCGCGCGGTCGGGCGGATGCCGACGCAGGGCGCACCCCCGACAACGGCGTTCCGACCGACGAGACGCCGTCCGACAGCGATCCCGTGGGCGGCGCCTCAGTGCAAGGCACCTCAGTGGGCGGCACGCCCGTCCCGTAGCGAGTCAGCGGATACGAGCCGCGACGCGCCGTCGGCACCGGCCACACCGGGCAGATTCAGCGGCCGCATCCGCCGATTGGCTGCACGTTCCGCGCGCCCAGCTGCGGCCTACGCCTCGATCTCCTCGGCGTCCTCGATGTCGCCCTTCACGTCGTGGTCGTCGAACTCGGCGTCGGCGGCGTGGATGGCCGCGTGCTTGTCCCACTCCTCCATCAGGTGCTGCACGGCCCCGTGGAAGCGGCGGGTCGCGCTGCCGGGCGTCGTGTCGCCGAAGTAGTACTCCACCCAGCGCCGGAGCCTGGCCTGCGCGGCATCGCCGTGGGTGAGCTCGTCGACGATGGCGACGATGTTGTCGGCATCCGCCGCCGGCAGCCACTCGCAGTCGGAGAGGTAGCCGCTCGTGTCGATCTCGGCGGCGGGGTTCGCCGGGCGGGTGACGAGGAGCGGCTTGCCTGCAGCCAGCCGGTCGTAGACCATGGCCGAGATGTCGACGATGGCGACGTCGGAGGCGACCAGCTGCCAGCCGAGCTGGGAGCCGGTGTCGAACACGTGCTGGGCGGTGGCGTCCGCGGCATTCGCCGCCTCGATCATCCGCACGATCTCGCGGTTGGCCGCCGCGTATGCCGGGTCGAGCACGCCCGAGCGCGGGTGCGGGCGGTAGATCACGCGGTGCCGCGGGCTGGCCAGCAGCCGGGCGATCAGCGCCACGCCATGCGTGGCGATGGAGCCGTAGGCGGCGCCCCCGCGATCGCCCTCCCAGGTCGGCGCGTAGAGCACGACCTCGCGGGAGTCCTGCTGGTACGGCAGCGCCGCGTCGTCGAGGTAGTGGTCGGCCTGCGGGCGGCCGATCGGCAGCGCGCGCTTGTCGAAGTCGTAGTCCCAGAGCACCTTGCCGAGGCGGGCCCTGGCGGCGTCGCCCGCGATCAGCGAGTAGTCGTAGGCCTTGAACTGGTTGGTCGTCATGTACATCTTGTCGCTCTCACCGTGGTTGATGAAAACGTGCCAGCGGCGCCCGTAGCGCATCATCTGGAAGTTCTTGGCGTTCTGGTTGACGTAGAAGATCACGCGCAGGTCCTGCTCGTGGATCACCCGCTCCAGGTCGACGACCTTGCGCACGTAGGCGACGGGAACCGGCGCCTCGTCGAGCATCGTGATGGCGGCGCCCGACGCCCGGCTGAGGATCAGGACCGGCCAGGTCTCGGCCAGCTTGGCCAGCGGCTTGTACCACTGCCGCATCTGGTACATGTTGACCTTGCCGTCGGCGAAGTACACGCCCACCTTGAAGCGGTGCGGCTCGAGCGGCCCCTGCACGGCGAGCTTCTCACGAAGCTGTCCCTGCGCCTTGCGGGACGCCAGCACCCCCTTGACGAGTTTGATGGCGTTGCGCATGTCTTTCTGTATACCCACGTGTTCCAGAGTACAGATCGCCGGGGACTCAATACCCCAGAACGGGAGTCACCGACCGAATCGTTAGACGATCGGTGGGCGGCCGGCCAGCGTCATCCGCCACACGGTGCGCCAGGACATCGGCCTGCGCTCCCCCGGGTCTGCGCGCCAGCCCTCCAACCAGCCGCCGAACCAGGATTTGAGGGCCACCGGATGCCGCCACCAGCGCAGCAGTTGGATGCCGGTCCAGCTGCCGACGTAGAGCGGGACCAGCACGGCGGGCAGGTTGCGCCGGGCCAGCCACACCCGGTTGCGCGCGTTCAGGCGGTAGTAGTAGCTGTGCCGGGTCGGCTGGATGACGGGGTGGTTGGCGATCAGGTCGCCGGCGTACCAGACCCGCTTGCCCGTGTTCCACACCCGCCAGGCCAGCTCGATGCCCTCGTGCGCGTAGAAGAACGGCTCCGCCCAGCCTCCGGTTTCTTCGAAGACGGCACGGGGCAGCAGCACGGCGCCCTCCCAGACGGAGAAGACGTTGCTGGAGTGGCCGGCCTCGCCCTTGCGGATGCGCGGGATCCAGCGCCGCGGCGAGGTGACCCCGCTCGGGTCGACGACCTGCGGCTGGAGCAGGCCGATGCTCGGGTCGGCGCGCAGCTGGGCGATCGCGGTGGTGAGGAAGCCGGCATCCGGGATGCTGGCGTCGTCGTCGAGGAAGAACAGGTACTCGCCGGACACCTCCGGCACGCCGCGGTTGCGGCCGGCCGGGATGCCGAGGTTCTCCGGCAGGCCGAGCGCCTTGACGCCCTCCGGCAGGCCCGTGGGCTGCCAGCCGTTGCCGACGCAGACGACGTCGAGCACGACGCCCTGCTGGGCCAGGGTGCTGCGGAGGCCCCGGTCCAGATCGGCCGGGCGCGTGCCCTGGGTCAGGACGACGACGCCGACGGTGGGCAGGCTAGGAGCGGACACGCTTGGACGCCATGATCGCGAGGAAGTGCCCGAACAGGGCAAGCAGCGACAGCGGCACGAGCGCGATGAGCAGCACCCGGTCGGTGATCGGCTGGCCGGCGATGAGCCCGACCAGCGCGGCGACGAAGATCAGCATGGTGAGCTCGACCGAGTGGTAGAGCCGGTGGAACGGCACGAAGCGGGCGATCTTGCGCAGCGTGGCGACGAGCCCGCCCGTCGGGGCCGACTCGCCGTGCGTGTCGGCGAGCTTGGGCAGGCCGGCGTTGGCGCGGGCGACGTGCACCATGTCGTTGAGTGCCTTGTTCAGCACGATGAACAGCGCCAGCAGGCCGGCGAGGGTGGTCCAGAGGAAGTCCTCCGGCGTCTCGAACGGGTAGGCGGCGGCGCGGATGCCGAGGGCAAGCGGGATCAGCGCCTCGGTCGAGTAGTGGCCCACCTTGTCGAGGAAGACGCCGGCCGGCGAGGAGGTGCCGCGCCAGCGCGCGACCTCACCGTCCGAGCAGTCGACGAGCATCTGCAGCTGGCCGAGAAGCAGCGCGAGCGCGGCCCCCCAGATGCCGGGGATGAGAAGGGCAGCAGCCGTCGACCAGCCGACGAGGATCATCAGCCCGGTCACGCCGTTCGCCGAGATGCGCGTCTTCAGCAGCATCCAGGTCAGGTACGGAGAGAGATCGCGGAGGTAGAGGGACGCCGTCCAGTGCTCCGCGTTGCGGCGCGAGCGCACCTCGGGCGGCTGGGCCACGGCGCGCAGCTCGGCGATCGACGAGGGGCGCCCCTGTCTGGGTGTTGCCTGCGCCATGGTCACCTTCCGTTGTGTGCCGTGATGTTGCTGGTCAGCTTGAGGTAGCCGAGCAGGAATCCGATGCCCCACGAAAAGTGGATGCACGGCAACACTAGGAGAAACCAGAGCGTGCTGCGTAATCCGAGCACGCGCAGGTTGCCGAGTGCGGCCACGAGCACGAACAGCGCGTAGACGGCGGGGGCGGCCAGGCCGAAGAGCAGCCAGGGCCAGGCGCCCACGAGCGCCTGAACGAGTCCGCCGATGCCGAGCAGCAGGCCCACGACGACGCCGACGACCATCACCGGCGGGATGAAATAGCGGATGCCGTTGCTGTCGGGGAAGCGGCGGGCGAGTTCGCCGCGCCACAGCCCGGTGGAGAGCATCTGCTTCACCAGGCGCTTCACGCTCGGCCGCGGCCGGTAGGTGACCCTCAGTTTCGGCGTGAACCAGACGACGCCGCCGGCCTTCCGCAGCCGGCGGTTGAGCTCCCAGTCCTGGCCGCGCTTGATGTGCTCGTCGAAGAGCCCGACCGCCTCGATGGCCTCGCGCCGGAAGCAGCCGAGGTAGACGGTCTCTGCCGGTCCCTCCTCGCCGCCGATGTGGAAGGAGGACCCGCCGAGACCCACCCGGGAGCCGTAGGCCCGGGCGACGGCGCGCTGGAACGGGCTCTCGCCGCGGGCGTCCATGATGCCGCCGACGTTGGCGGCCCCGGTGCGCTGCAGCGTCTCGACGGCGATGCGCGCGTAGTCCGGTGGCAGCACGGAGTGCGCGTCGACGCGGATGATGATGGGGTACTGGGAGGCGCGGATGGCGACGTTCAAGCCGGACGGGGTCGAGCCGACCTCGTTCTGCACGACGCGGATGCGCGGGTCGACCCGTGCCATGTCCTCGACCAGCTCCGTGGTGCCGTCGATGCTCGGCCCGAGGGCCAGCGCCACCTCGAACGGGCCGGCGTAGTCCTGGTTGAGCAGGCTGTCGACGGCAGCCCGCACATGGGTCACTTCATTGAGCACCGGCATCACATAGGAAACACCGGGAAGCGCAGCGACTGCGTCATTCGACACCGTGTCGATCATCTCTCCCACTCGTTGAAACTGGACTTGCGAGCTTATCAGGCGAGCCGAACGCGAACATCGCCGCCCGGCCAAGAGGCCGGACGGCGATGCGGGAAGGAGCGGTGCGCGGGCTAGCTGCCGAGCGTGCCCAGGGTGACGTCGGCGTCGTAGCTTGTGCCGTTGCGCTCGTAGCTGAGCGTGGCCTTTCCGCCGCCCTCCACGGTGCGCACCTGCGCGGTCAGGTCGTTCGCGTCGGTGATCGGCACGCCGTTGAAGCGGGTGATCACGTCGCCCTTCTGCAGCCCGGCGTTGGCGGCGGGGCCGCCGGCGGTGACGTCGGCGATGTAGGCGCCGACCGTCGTGCTGCCCTCGACGCTGGCGGCCGCGGAGACGGTGGCGCCGAGCAGGCCGTGGGTGGCCTGGCCGTTCTGGATGAGCTCGCTGGAGACGCGCTCCGCGAGGTTCGCCGGGATGGCGAAGCCGACGCCGATGCTGCCAGCGCCGCTGCTTCCGCTGGCGGAGCTGCCTGCCGTGGCGATGGCGACGTTGATGCCGATCAGCTCGCCGGCGTCGTTGAGCAGGGCGCCGCCCGAGTTGCCCGGGTTGATGGCGGCATCCGTCTGGATGACGGCGAGCGAGATCGTCCCGGTGCCCGCCGACGGCGCCTGCTGCGACTGGCCCTGGCCGGGGAAGTCGAAGTTGAACGGGAAGTTGTCGTTCGGGCTCGGCGTCGTGCTGTCCGGCTGCGGCGTGGCCGGGACCGCGGAGGAGGCCACCGTGATGCTGCGGTTCAGCGCGCTGACGATGCCGTTGGTGACGGTGCCCGCAAGGCCGAGCGGGGCGCCGATCGCGATGGCGGTGTCGCCGACGTTCAGTTTGCTCGAGTCGGCGAACTTCAGCGGGGTGAGCCCGGAGGCATCCTTCAGCTGGATGACGGCCAGGTCGGAGATCGGGTCGGTGCCGACGATGCTCGCGTTGTACAGCGTGCCGTCACTCATTGTGACCTGGATCGTCGGGTCGGCCGTCTCGCCGTCCAGCGTCACGACGTGCGTGTTGGTGAGCACGTAGCCGTCGGAGCTGAGCACGACGCCGGAACCGGTGCCGGCACCGTTCTGCCCGGTGACGGAGATGGTCACCACGCTCGGCATCGCCTTGGCGGCGACGGCGGTGATCTGGTTGACGGATTCGGTGTTGTTCACGACGACGTTCTGGGGGGCGGCAGCCGAGCTGGAGACCCGGCCCTGGTCCTGGGCGCCGGCAATTGCCATGACGCCGGCGGCGGAGCCGCCTCCGACGAGGGCGCCGATCACGACCGCGGCGACGAGCATGCCGACGCCGGTGCGCTTCGGTGCGGCCGCGGCGGCGGGCTGCTGGCCGGGTCCGGTCGGGCCGGCGGGACCGCCGGGACCGGCGGGACCGGCGGGGCCGCCGAGGCCGAAGGCGGCGCCGTTCAGCGGAACGGTCGGCTGGGTGTGCTGCTGGCCGGGGTACTGCGCGTGCTGGGCCTGCTGCGGGTAGCCCGCCTGCGCGGGCTGCCCGGTGTGCTGGCCGGCGTAGGGCTGCGGCGGGGTGTTCGGCGCGTAGACGGTGGCGTTCGGCGCGGCGGCGCCGTACGGGGGGGTGCGCGGCGGCGGGGGCAGCGGGAGCGGCCGGCGCTGCGGGAGCCGGCTGTGCCGTCGCGGCCGGGCGGCTGCGGGAACGGCAGGCTCGGGTGTGGCTGGCGGCCGGGCGCGGGCGCCGCTGCGGCAGCTTCGTGGGCGGCGGCGGCTGCGGGGGTGGCCGGGGCGAGCGTCTCCGGGGCCGCGGGGGCGGCCGGCTGGGCGTCTGCGACGGGAGTCGCCTGCCC
Source organism: Microterricola pindariensis (assembly GCF_002936985.1). Classification (GTDB taxonomy): domain Bacteria; phylum Actinomycetota; class Actinomycetes; order Actinomycetales; family Microbacteriaceae; genus Microterricola; species Microterricola pindariensis. The sequence continues at coordinate 26,495 of NZ_MPZN01000038.1, forward strand.
GGCGTCCGCCGGGGTGGTGGCCGGGGCGGGGGGCTGAGCGGGAGCCTGTGCGGCGTCGTTGTCCGCGGACTCCGGCTGGGCCGCGTCCTGGTTGTAGTTCTCGGTCATGGGTTGCTCCTTCCAAGCAAGCTCAAGCATCCACCCGGCCCCTGTGCAATCTTTATGGGAAAGCTGAGAGCCACCTTGGGATCGGTTGAGGCTTGGCCGAGCAGTCGCGACGATGGGATTCGCCTACTCATGCCACTCGCCAGCGTACTCTGATGGGACTGCGCAACCGCAGTGAGCGTGAGCAGACTGAGCAGACAGGATTCCGATGAGCGCACTCGCCCCGTGGCAGCGCACCGCTGCCGGTGCAGGACTCCTCGCCGCAGACGGCAGCGTCGCGGCGACGATCTTCGCCGAGATGAGCGCGCTGGCCCAGCGCACCGGCGCCATCAACCTCGGCCAGGGCTTCCCCGACGAGGACGGGCCGGAGGAGGTGCTCGAGGCGGTGCGGCGCGCGATCAGCGACGGCGTGAACCAGTACCCGCCCGGCCGCGGCCAGCGGGTGCTGCTCGAGGCCATCGCCGAACACCAGAACCGCTTCTACGGCATCCGCCTCGACCCCGAGCGCGAGGTGCTCGTGACTGCGGGCGCCACCGAGGCCATCGCGGCGACCATCCTCGCCTACGTGCAGCCAGGCGACGAGGTGCTCACCCTCGAGCCGTTCTACGACTCCTATGCGGCCACGATCGCCCTGGCCGGCGGCGTGCACACCACGGTGCCGCTGCGCTCCCCCGACTTCCAGCCCGACCTGGACGAGCTGCGCGACGCGGTGAACGAGCGCACGCGGATCATCCTCGTGAACACGCCGCACAACCCGACCGGCGCCGTGCTGCCGCGGGAGACGCTCGAGCTGATCGTCGAGCTCGCGCACACCCACGACGCGCTGATCGTCACCGACGAGGTGTACGAGCACCTCACCTTCGAGACGCCGCACTTGCCCATCGCGACGTTGCCGGGCGCCCGCGAGCGCACCATCAGCATCGGCTCGGCCGGCAAGACGTTCAACACCACCGGCTGGAAGATCGGCTGGGTGAGCGCATCCGCCGAGCACATCACGGCGATCCTGGCCGTCAAGCAGTTCCTCACCTATGTGAACGGCGCGCCGTTCCAGCCGGCCGTCGCCGTCGGGCTCGGCCTGCCGGACGCCTTCTTCACCGGCATCGCGGCGACGCTGGCCGCCAAGCGCGACGTGCTCTCGGCCGGGCTGCTGCGGGCGGGCTTCACCGTGTCCCGGCCGGCGGGCGGCTATTTCGTGGTGGCGGATGCCGCGCCGCTCGGCTTCGACGACGGCGCCGAACTCTGCCGAGCGCTGCCGGGGCTCGTCGGGGTCGTCGCCGTTCCGATCACCGCGTTCGTGCACGCGGAGCGCCGGGCCGGCTACTCCTCGCTGCTGCGCTTCGCCTACTGCAAGAAGTTCGAGCTGTTGGAGCGGGCCGCGGTGCAGCTGGCCGGACTCAGCGCGCGCTGACGGCGAAGCGGCGGAGCTCGAGCGCCGGGTTCAGGCGGCGCACGGACTCCAGGCGCTCCCGGCTGATCCAGGCGAGGGCGACATCCGTCGACTCGCCGATCGTCGCCAGCTCGACGCCCATCGGGTCGATGACGAAGCTGTTGCCGACGCCGACGGGCGGGGCGTGGTCGGCTGCGGCCAGGTAGACCGTGTTCTCGAGGGCGCGCGCCGTGCAGAGGGTGCGCCAGTGCGCCTCCTTGAGCGGGCCGCGCACCCACTCGGCTGGCACGAGCACCAGCTCGGCGCCGGCGTCCACGAGGCGGCGGGTCACCTCGGGGAAGCGGACGTCGTAACAGGTCTGCAGGCCGACGCGCAGCCCGCCGAGCTCGAACAGCTCCGGCTCGGTGATGTCGCCGGCCTCGACCCAGTCGGATTCGCGCATGCCGAAGGCGTCGTAGAGGTGCAGTTTGCGGTAGCGGGCGACGAGGCCGGAGTTCGGTGCGAGCGCGACGACGGTGTTGCGCACGCGGCCGTGCGCACTGGCCGTCGCCTCGCTGCCGGTCTCGACGAGCCCGGCCACGATGTGGCAGCCGGTGTCGGCGGCCACCGCGGCGAGCGCCCGCACGAAGGGTCCGTCGAGCGGCTCGGCCGCGGCCACCCAGTCGGGGCCCATGGTCGGGGTGAAGAAGCTGGAGTACTCGGGGAAGACGACGAGGTTGGCCCCGCGGGAGGCGGCGAGCCGCGTCATCCGCTCGATCTCGACCAGGTTCGCCGCCGTGTCGGCCCCCGGCGCGAACTGGGCGACGGCCACTGCGACGGCCGCTTGCATCGGCGACTTCTCACTCATCCGGCCAGCCTAGCTCGGCGAGCCGAGACTGGCGCTCCGCCTGTTGTCGATAGCGTCGGTGTCAATGAGTTCTGGGCACGCTCCGTGCGAGGCCGAATCGATCCAATAGAGGATGTCATGGACGCGCTGTGGAGCAATGCTCTGTTCTGCGTACTGGGCGCTGTCGCGACGATTCTCATTGAGCGTATTTTTGGCCTCGGCGAGCGCTTCTTGTCGAGGTCTGCCAGAAGAATGCGCAACAAGAGTAGGAACAAGTCCCTCTCACGCAGTTCCAATCTGCTGACGCTGGGAGACGAGGCGCTGTACGTCGTGCAATTCGTACCGGCCGGTTGGGAACATGCGAACATCGAGATCAGCATGCGCCCCGCCTACGATCTGCGCAGCGAGCTGCAGAAAGCGGAGACCCTCGGGTTGCCACTTCCCCTCCCCGCCGCCGAACTCATGCGGTTGGTTGACTCAGAACGATCCAGCTACTCGACACCGGGCGGCCGAACAGACGGCCAGTGGAACGGCGCGGCACTGGCCACGGTGCAACTCGCAGCGAGCAATCGCACCGGTGATCTGGAAACGCCAGTGCTCAGAATGGAAACCGCGGAGTCTGACCACGCAGCATCCGATGTACTCACCCACGAGTGGGAGCGCGCCTACCTTGCCGGCGCCTTCGACGGTTTACTCGATGACGGCGACCTCTTTCAGCGACCGATTCCTGGAATGCTCGGTGCCATCGGGCTGAACGCCACCGTCATCACCTCCGACGGCTACCTCGTGTTGGCCAAGCGCTCGCGCCATGCTTCCTCGGGCCGAAACGGCTACCACATCTCCGTCAATGAGGGGATGCTGCCCAGCGACGCGAAGTGGAATGGCAAGGTGGATCCCATCGCCGCGCTGCTGCGCGGGTTGGAGGAGGAACTCGGCGTCTCACACGTTGAACGGTCCGCTGTGCGGCTGCACACGGTGATGTATGACGTGCGCCGCTACCAGCTGGGGCTGCTGGCGCACATCGATTTGAGCACTTCAGATGCCCACTTGGAATGGACGGCCGCGGCAATCCGCACGCGTTTCAATACGGCGCAGGCCAAGGACCGCTTCGAGAACCGCGCGCTTGAGTTTGTGAAGTGGCGACTGGAGGATGTGCGCGAGGTCATCGCGCAGCCCGATTGGCTTGCACACGGTCGCCTCAACCTCGCGCTCAGCGCGGTCAGCCATTTCGGCGAGCGCGCATCGAGCATGCTTGACGATTTGCTGCAGGCGGCGAAGGAGCGCGGGCGCCAACGGACTGCCGACGAGAAGAGTGCCCGCTAGTCCGGCACATCTCTCCGAGGATGTCGGCAGAGCTCATTGGTCGCGCTGCGCTGGGGTGATGGACACAGTCACGCCAATCATCCCGGGTAGTTTCCGCTCGGCTGGGGCCGCGTCAGCCGTGGTGCTGCTCGAACGCGCCCGCGAAGCAGGCGAAGCAGGCGAAGGCCGCGATCGCCGCCCCCGAGCGGCAGACGTCGATGCTCTCCCCACGCCGGGGCACCGACTACCAATCGACCGGCGGCCCGTCGAGCGCCGGCGATGCAAGGCCGGGCCTCCCCGCCCTTGCGCTGGCGAGGCCTGCTCTGCTTCTCTAGCCCGTGGGCGCCGCGTTCCGGGTGGTGCCGCCGCGCACGCACCGACAGGAGCATCCGATGTCAGAGAAGACCGCCCCGACGATCCGGCCGCTCTCCCCCGCCGACGAGCACCGCTGGCGCGCGCTCTTCCGGGCGTACCGCGAGTTCTATGAGCTGCCGGAGTCCGAGGAGGTCGTCTCCCGGGTCTGGGGCTGGCTGATGGACCCCCGACACGAGTGCGAGGCGCTCGTCGCCGAGCTGGACGGCGAGGTCGTGGGATTCGCCCACCTCCGGCGCTTCTCCTCCCCCTACGACGGCACCACCGGCATCTTCCTCGACGATCTCTTCACCGCCCCCGCCGCGCGCGGCCGGGGCGTCGGGCGCGCCCTGATCGGCCGCCTAACCGGAATGGCCGCGGCCGAGGGGCGCTCGGTGGTGCAGTGGGAGACTGCCGCAGACAACTACCAGGCCCAAGCGCTCTACGACACGCTTGCGACGCGGACGAGCTGGGTCACCTATGAGGCCGAGCCGGCCGCGACGGCGCCTCGGCGCCCGCCGTCGCCGACGGGGTGAGCGCCATCAGCGCGATCAGCTCCCAGGCGGTGTGGGCGGCGGCCAGGCCGGTCAGCGCGGCGTGGTCGTAGGCCGGCAGCACCTCGACGACATCCGCGCCGACGATGTTGAGCCCGGCGAGGCCGCGGAGCGTCGTGAACAGCTCCCGCGTGGTGAGGCCGGCCACCTCCGGTGTCCCCGTGCCCGGTGCGTGTGCGGGGTCGAGCACGTCGATGTCGATCGAGATGTAGACGGGGCCGCCGCCGAGGCGGTCGCGGATCTGCCGGACGATGTCCGCGACCGGCCGCACCTGGTAGTCCTCGCTGCGGATGATCTGGAAGCCGAGCGCCGCGTCGTCGTCGAGCTCGGAGCGGTCGTAGACGCCGCCCCGGATGCCGACGTGCTGGCAGCGGGACAGGTCGAGCAGCCCCTCCTCCGAGGCGCGGCGGAACGGCGACCCGTGCCAGATCGGCGCGCCGAAGTTCGTGTCCCAGGTGTCCAGGTGGGCGTCGAAGTGCAGCACGGCGACGGGCCCGTGCTTCTTCGCCACCGCGCGCAGCAGCGGCAGCGCGATGGTGTGGTCGCCGCCGAGCGTCATCAGCGTCGTGCCGGCCTCGGCGAAGCGGTCGGCGGCCGCCTCGATGCTCGCCACCGCGGCGTCCAGGTCATACGGGGTGACGCCGAGGTCGCCGGCATCCGCCACCTGGTTCACGGCGAACGGGTAGACGTCATGGATCTGGTGGTACGGGTGCAGCTGCCGCGAGGCCTCGCGGATGTGCCCCGGCCCGAACCGCGCGCCCGGCCGGAAGCTGGTGCCCGCGTCGAACGGGATGCCGAGCACGGCGATGTCGGCGTGCTCGATGTCCTCGCTGCGCGGCAGCAGCGCGAACGTCGCCGGGCCCGCGAAGCGCGGCATCCCGGGGTCGTCTCGTTGCCCGATGCGCTGCGGCTGCTCTGTGCTCACGCGGATGCCTCCCCCTCCCGCCGAGGGGTTCGCCGGGTTTCGACCACGCTACCGCGACCTGGTTGGAGGCTCCGGATTCCTCTGGCATGAGCCGCCTTTTGCTGTCACCATGGAAACCCTCGGAGCATCCACGCAGGCCGAGCACCGCCCGGCAGCAGCTCCTCCAGAGCCACTCGCTGAAAGCTGGCCACCATGTCGATGCTCGACCCCACGCCATGAGCACCCGACAGCGCATTGCCGGCCTGGTTCCGATGCTGGGGTGGATCCGCGGCTACGACCGGAGCTGGCTGCGCGGCGATCTGATCGCCGGATTGACGGTGGCGGCGCTGATCGTCCCGAAGAACCTCGGCTATGCCGGCATCGCCGGGCTCCCGCTGCAGAACGGCCTCTACGCCGCGGCCGCCGGGGCCATCATCTACGCGATCTTCGGCACCAGCAGGCAGATCTCGAT
>NZ_MPZN01000039.1 GCF_002936985.1 Microterricola pindariensis
ATGACGAGCCCGGTCTGGTCGGGCGCTCCCCGATCCGGGCCATCCCCGGCCGATCCGGAATGACCGGTGAAACGTTCAAATCGCCGCACCTCCTGCTGCCAGCGCCGGGCATCCGGGCTGCGGCCACTGCGGAGCGCGGCAAGCGTGCTCGAGGCGTCCCCGTCGGCCACGCGCAGCTCGCCGCCGATCAGGGCGATGACCTCGGCCGCGGTGCGTGCGCCGACCAGGGCGCTGCCGGCGCGCAGCGCGCGGGCGAGGCGGGGATCGGTCGGGATGCGGGCGAGCTGCCGCCCCTCCTCGGTGGCGCGGCCGTCGGCCTCGATCGCGCCGAGTCCGCGCAGCACGGCGAGGGCATCGCCGAGGCTGCCGGTCGGGAGCGGGTCCACGAGCCGGAGCCCGGCGCCGCCGGGCGCACCCCAGCAGGCCAGGAGCAGGGCGGCGTCGGTGAGATCCGCGACAGCGATTTCCGGGGCCGGGTGGGTCGGCGCGGCGGCGAACGTGCGCTCGTCGACGCAGCGGACGACGACGCCCGGCCCCTGCCGGGTGGCGCGGCCGGCGCGCTGGACGGCGGATGCCCGGGGCGTTGGGCCCGTGACAAGGCCGCTCATGCCGCGCATCGCATCGCGCTGCGGGGCGCGGGACAGGCAGCTGTCGACGACCAGGCGCACGCCGGGGACAGTCAGCGAGGACTCGGCGAGTGACGTCGTGACAATGATCCGCGGCTGGCTGTCGGGGCCCCGGCCGCCGATCACGGCATCCTGCTCGGCGGCGGGGATCTGGCCGTGCAGCTCGCGGACGTCGAGCTCCGCGGCGAGCCCGCGGATGCGCCTGGCGATCTCGGAGACCTCCCGCGCACCCGGCGCGAAGACGAGGGCGTCTGCGGCTGGATCGGTGCGCGCGAGGTCGCGGTGTGCCGCAACCGCGTTGCTCGCGACGTGGTCGAGGAAGGCCCAGGTCACCCCGCGCTCGTCCAACCGAGGCGTGGGGCAGGGCGCCCAGCGCACCTCGAGCGGATGCGCGGGAACGGTCTGGGTCACGATCGGAGCCGGGGCGGCATCCGTGCCGAGGATGGCGGCGAACCGCTCCGCGTCGAGGGTCGCGGACATCGCGACGAGCACGAGGTCGTCCCGCAGCTCGCGGACCTCCCCGAGCAGGCCGATCAACAGGTCTGTCTCCAGCGCGCGCTCGTGCACCTCGTCGATGATGACCGCGCCGACGCCGTCGAGACCGGGGTCACCGAGCAGGCGGCGCAGCAGCACGCCGGCGGTGACGAACTCGATGCGGGTGGCTGGGCTCACCTGACGTTCGCCGCGGACGGTGAATCCCACGCGGGAGCCGAGGGGCGAACCGTCCAGGTGCGCGAGCCGTCGGGCGGCGGCGCGGGCGGCGACCCGGCGGGGCTGCGTGACGATCACCCGGCCCGCGACGCGGTCGGCGACGATCGGCGGGACCAGCGTGGTCTTGCCCGTTCCGGGTGGCGCGCTGACGACGACGGAGGTGCTGCGGTCGAGTGCGGCGCCCAGATCGGCGACCGCGCCGGCGAACGCGAGCCCGCGTCCGAGCGTCGACGGGTCGAACGGCGCGCTGGTCACTCCCCCAGTCTCTCGCGTGACGAGGGCGTGCGCTCACCGCTCACGCGATGCGCCACTTGGTGCCCCAGCGCACCAGCGGGTGCAACACGCTGATCAGCTCGCGGCCCGCCTCGCTCAGCCGGTAGCGCACCTGCACCGGCGTGCTCGGGGTGACCTCGCGCAGCATGAGGCCCTCCTGCTCGAGCTCCTTGAGGCGCACGGAGAGCATCCGGTCGGAGATGCCGTCGACGAGCGCGCGGTACTCCGAGAAGCGCTCGGCGCCGCGGGCCCCGGCCAACAGGATCGACGCCGTCCACTTGCGCCCGGCGACCTCGGCCGCCATCTGGAAGCGGCGGCACTCCGCCTCGTCAATGTGCTCGCCGTAGAGCGAGGTCAGGTCATCGGTCTGGGCCGCAGCCATTCCATTGGAAGTCACTTACTCATGGTAAGTGGCTAACCATCACTTCGCCAATTCCCCGGGGACGGGCGACGATGGACGGACAGCGACACCCGCGAAAGGACTTCACGATGGAACTCGGCGTCTACAGCTTCGGCAGCCTCGCCCGCGACCCGCAGAGCGGGGAGCTCGTCAGCAGCGCGCAGGCCACGCGCAACCTGCTCGAGGCGATCCGCGTCGCCGACGAGGTGGGGTTGGACTACTTCGGCATCGGCGAGCACCACACCCCTGAGATGCCGGCCTCGGCCGCCGCCACGATCCTGGCCGCCGCGGCATCCGTCACCGAGAACATCACCCTCGCCAGCGCCGTCACGGTGCTGAGCACCGACGACCCCGTGCGTGTGTTCCAGCAGTTCGCCACGGTCGACGCGCTCAGCAACGGCCGCGCCGAGATCACGGCCGGGCGCGGTTCGTCGACCGATTCGTTCCCGCTCTTCGGCTACAGCCTGGGCGACTACGACAAGCTCTACGCCGAGAAGCTCGACCTGCTGCTCGCGATCAATGCGAACCAGAACGTCACGTGGAGCGGCAGCACGCGGCCGGCGCTCCATGATGCCCCGGTCGTTCCCCGGCCGGATGCCGGCAGCCTGCCGATCTGGCTCGGCACCGGCGGCAACCCCTCCTCCTCGGTGCGCGCCGGCCTGCTCGGCCTGCCCGTCTCCTACGGCATCATCGGCGGCGCTCCGGCCCGCTTCGCACCGCTCACCGAGCTCTACCGCAACACCGCCAGGGCCAATGGCATGGCCGAGGCCGACATCAAGGTGTCGGTCGGCAGCCCCGGCTTCATCGGCGAGGATGGCAAGACGGCGCGCGACGACTTCTGGCCGCACTGGCACAACACGATGGGCGTGATCGGCTCGCAGCGCGGATTCGCCGCCCCGGCCCGGCTCTCCTACGACCGCGACGCCTCCGGCACGGGCGCCCTGTTCGTCGGCTCGCCGGAGGAGATCGCCGAGCGGATCGTCGCCCTGCACGGCGCGCTCGGGCACATGCGGCACTTCTTCCAGATGGACTTCGGCGACATGCCGCAGGCGCAGCTGCTGCGCTCCATCGAGCTGCTCGGCACCCGCGTGAAGCCCCTCGTGGACGAGGCGCTGGCGGAAGCCGCCGGCCAGCCGACGGGAGCGTAGCCGTGGCGACCATCGGGATCATCGGGGCGGGCAAGGTGGGCACGGCGATCGCCCGGCTGGCCATCGCCGCGGGCGACGAGGTGCTCGTGGTGGCCTCGCCCGGCGCCCAGTACTTCGAGCAGATCGTGGCGCTGACGGTGCCGGGTGCCCGGGCGGCGACGCTCGGCGAGGTGGCGGACGCCGCCGAGCTCACGATCCTCGCGGTGCCGTTCGGCAAGGTCGACACCGTGTCACTGAATCGATTCAACGATGCCATCGTCGTCGACGCCAGCAACCACTGGGAGCCGGTCGACGGCATCCCGGCGATCCTGCACGGCGCGGACCCCGGCCTCTCCAGCAGCGAGCTGGTGCAGCGGCTGCATCCGGGCGTGCGCCTGGTGAAGTCGCTCAACCACCTCGGCTACCACGACATGGACACGGACGGCGCGCCGGCCGGTGCGGCGAATCGCCGTGCCGTGGCCGTCGCGGGCGACCACGCGGCCGCCAACTCCACGGTCGCGGCCTTCCTCGACCGCATCGGGTTCGACGCCGTGGACCTCGGCGCTCTGGCCGCCGGGGCGGTGCTGCAGCCGGGCGAGCAGATCTTCGGGCGCTTCGTGCAGCGTGAGGAGCTCGCGGCGCTGGCGGCCGGGCGCGAGCTCGCCGCGTAGGGTTCTCGCCGCGTAGGGCTGCCGGATCCAGAGCGCGTCGGGAGTCGAACGGGAGATCGGGAGGCCGGAACCGGCCCGAAACTGCCTCCCGATCGCGCGAAGGCCTTCCGATCCGCTGCTGCGGGGCCGCCTAGAGTTGACTCGCGGCATCCAGCCCACGCACAACCGCCGCCGATTGGACCCGCTCATGACGCTCACCAGACTCGACGTCCAGGCCGCCGAGGCGCGCACGCGCGACTCCGTGCGGCGCACGCCGACCTTCCGCGCCAGCCCGACCCTCTCCTTCAAGTTGGAGTTCCTGCAGCACACCGGCACGTTCAAGGCGCGCGGGGCGTTCAACCGACAGCTCGCCGCCCGGGAACGGGGCGAGCTGGATGCCGGGATCGGCATCGTCGTGGCGTCCGGCGGCAACGCGGGCATCGCGCACGCCTACGCGGCCTCCGTGCTCGGGGTGCCCAGCACGGTGTTCGTGCCGGAGACGGCGCCCGCCGTCAAGGTGGCCCTGCTGCGCGCCCTCGGGGCGACCGTGGTGCAGGCCGGCAGCGAGTACGTCGAGGCGTATGCGGCGGCGACCGTGTTCGCCGCCGAGCGCGGCGCCCTGTTCTGCCACGCCTACGACCAGCCGGAGATCGCGGCCGGCGCCGGGGTCCTGGCCACGGAGCTGCTCGAGGACGACCCCGGCATCGACACCATCGTGGTCGCGGTCGGCGGCGCCGGCCTGCTGGCCGGCGTGCTCGCCGCGGTGGACGGCCGCGCCCACGTCGTGGCCGTCGAGCCCGAGGCGGCGCCCACCCTGCACGCAGCACTGGCGGCCGGCGCCCTGGTCGACGTGCCGGTCGGCGGCGTCGCGGCCGACTCCCTCGGCGCCCGGCGCGTCGGGCAGATCGGCTTCGAGCTGGCCCAGCCCGCGCACGCCCGGGGCTCCCTGAGCAGCGTGCTGGTCGCGGACTCCGACATCGTGGCTGCGCGCTCCGCGCTCTGGCGCGACTACCGCATCCCCAGCGAGCACGGCGCGGCCGCGGCGGCGGCGGCCTTGGCATCCGATGCCTACAGCCCACGGCCGGGCGAGCGCGTCGCGGTCGTCGTCTGCGGGGCGAACACGGACGCCGGCACCTTCTAGCGCCGCCGCGCCCCCGCCGGCGCGGAGGGTGTTCCGCCAGAATCGCTCGGAATTGACGCGGAACGAAAGAATCGCGGATCTTCGCGCCACGAACGCTGGATGAGCGCCCCGAGCGACCCGTACTGTCAGACTCGTTGTGTGCTGCAGAGTTGCCGCAGCGGTCCTGACCGCAAACCGGCTTGCCGCACCCCTTCGAGACGGGAGTATGGCTTGAGAGTCGGCATTGCGCGAGAGCGCCGAGACGGGGAGAGGCGCGTCGCCGCCACTCCGGACACCGTGCGTCAACTGACGAGGCTGGGCCTCGACGTCCTGATCGAGAGCGGCGCGGGCGTCGCCGCCGGGCACAGCGACCAGAGCTATGCGGATGCCGGCGCGACCGTCGTCCCCGCGCTCGAGCTCGCCGAGCTGGACGTGTTCGCCCACGTGCGGCCGCTCACCCCGGAGACCGTTGGCCTGCTGCGCCGCGGCGCGGTCACCATCGGCCTCGCCTCCCCGGCCAGCGAGCTGCCCACCGTGCGGGCCCTCGCCGGGGCCGGCATCACGGCGTTCGCGCTCGAGCTGGTGCCGCGCATCTCGCGCGCCCAGTCGATGGACGCGCTCACCTCGCAGGCACTCATCGCCGGCTACCGCTGCGTGCTGGAGGCCGCCACGCGCCTGCCCCGCTTCTTCCCGCTGTACATGACCGCCGCCGGAACGATCCCTCCCGCCAGCGTGCTGGTGCTCGGCGCCGGCGTCGCCGGACTCCAGGCGATCGGCACGGCCAAGCGGCTCGGCGCCCGGGTCTCGGCGAACGACGTGCGGCCGGCATCCGCCGACGAGGTCGCCTCGATGGGAGCGAAGTTCATCAACCTGGACCTCGAGACCGCCGAGGCCAGCGGCGGCTACGCGAAGGAGCTCGGCGAGGACAAGGCGGCCAGGCAGCGCGCGCTGCTGGCCCCGCACGTCGCGGCAGCCGACGTGCTGATCACCACCGCGGCCATCCCCGGACGCCCTGCGCCGCTGCTCGTCACCCGCGCGATGGTGCAGGCGATGAAGCCCGGCTCGGTCGTGGTCGACCTGGCCGCCGAGAGCGGCGGCAACGTCGAGGGCGCCGTGGCCGGCGCCGACGTGCTCGTTCCCACCGCAGACGGTTCCGGCGAGGTCACCATCGTCGGCATGAAGGATGCCGCATCGGCGATGGCCTCCGACGCCTCCCGGCTCTACGCCAAGAACGTCGCCAACCTGCTCGAGCTGATGACGGCCGACGGCGTCGTCGCCCCCGACTTCGGCGACGAGGTCGTCGCCGGCGCCTGCCTGACCGCCGACGGGGTGGTGCGGCACGCGCCGACCGCGGAGGCGCTCGGGCTGCCGCCGGCCGCCGCTGCGGACGCGTCGGCCCCTGATGCGCAAGCAACCGAAGGAGGAGTGGCCTGATGGACGGAATTGCCCTGTTGACGATCACCGTGCTCGCGGTGTTCGTCGGCTTTGAAGTCGTCTCGAAGGTGTCGAGCACGCTGCACACGCCGCTGATGTCGGGCGCGAACGCGATCCACGGCATCATCCTCGTCGGCGCGATCATCGTCGCCGGCCAGGCGCACGAGCCGCTCGTGCTCGCCGTCGCCCTGCTCGCGGTGGTGCTCGCCACCGCCAACCTCGTAGGCGGATTCGTCGTGACCGACCGCATGCTCGAAATGTTCCGCGGGCGCAAGGCGCCGGCGGCATCCGCTGATCAGAAGGAGACCGGCCGATGACGCTGCTCGACCCCACCTGGGCCGCCCTGCTCTACCTCGTTGCCGCCGTCTGCTTCATCCTGGCCCTGCGCGGCCTGGCGGCGCCGAAGACCGCCCGACGCGGCAACCTGATCGGCGCCTTCGGCGCGCTCGTGGCCGTCGTGACCGTGTTCCTCTCGACGGAGCTCGACAACATCCCCTGGATCCTCGGGGCGATCGCGGTCGGCGCGCTCGTCGCGGCGCCCGTCTCGCGCCGGGTGAAGATGACCCAGATGCCGCAGCTCGTCGCCGTCTTCAACGGCGTCGGCGGCGGGGCGGCTGCACTGGTGGCCCTGCTCGAGCTCGCCCACAACGACGACCCGTGGGTGCGCCTGGCCATCGTCTTCGCGCTGCTCGTCGGCGCTATCTCCTTCGCCGGCTCGGCGATCACCTTCGCCAAGCTGCAGGAGCTGATGACGACGCGGCCCGTGCTCTTCCCCGGGCTCCCGGTGGTGATGGGGCTCGTCGTCGTGCTGGCGATCGCCGGCGCCGCCGTCACGATTGCAACCGGCTCAGCCGGTTACGCCCTCGCGCTGCTCGCGATCGGCCTCGCGGCCGGCGTGCTGCTGGTGCTGCCGGTCGGCGGCGCCGACGTGCCCATCGTGATCTCGCTGTTGAATGCCTTCACCGGACTGGCCGTCGCGGCATCCGGCCTCGTGCTCGACAACGTGCTGCTCGTCGTGGCCGGCACCCTCGTCGGCGCCAGCGGTACGATCCTCACCCAGGCGATGGCGGCCGCGATGGGGCGCGGCGTCACCGGCATCCTGTTCGGCGCCTTCCGCGGCGGATCGACCGCCGGCTCCACCACGCAGAGCGAGCGCCCGGTGCGCTCCTCCAGCCCCGAGGACGTCGCCGTGCTGCTCGGCTACGCCCAACGGGTCATCGTGGTTCCCGGCTACGGTCTCGCGGTCGCCCAGGGCCAGCACACCCTGGTCGAGCTGGCCACGACGCTCGAGGCGCGCGGCACCGAGGTCGTCTACGCCATCCACCCGGTGGCGGGGCGCATGCCGGGCCACATGAACGTGCTGCTCGCCGAGGCCAACGTGCCCTACGAGTCGCTCAAGGAGATGGCCGACGTGAACCCCGAGTTCAAGACGACGGATGTCGTGCTCGTCGTCGGCGCGAACGACGTCGTCAACCCGGCGGCGAAGACCTCGCCCGGCTCGCCGATCTACGGCATGCCGATCCTCGAGGCCGGAGACGCCCGCCAGGTCGTGTTCCTCAAGCGCTCGATGCGCCCCGGCTTCGCCGGCATCGAGAACGAGCTGCTGTACGAGCCGCAGACCACCCTGCTATTCGGCGACGCCAAGGACTCCCTCGGCAAGGTGCTCGCGGCGGTGAAGGCGCTCTAGGCGGTGGCGGCGCCGCTCGCGGCCCCCGTTTTGTCTCGCGGCACTGGGTATACCCAGTGCCGCGAGACGTTTCGCGTGCCGCGAGCCTCCCGCCGCGGTGCGGATTCTGCGACTCACGGGGGCGGGCCGGCGCCTCTGGCGCGGCTGCTGCGCCGCGCCCAGCTTGCGCGGCGCGTCGGCGACGTAGACTGGAGCAGTTCCCCAGCCATGAAAGAGGTCGCAGCGTGACTCAGACCCGGGTTGCCGCAGCGCACACCTCGACCGAGTGGATTGTGCCGCTCAGTCGGGCGATCCTGCTCGCCATTCCAGCCATCGCCATCACCTTCTCCGAGGACCACGGCCCGCGCTTCGGCCTCATCGTGTTCGGCATCTGGGCCGTGGCCGCCGGGCTCATCCTCGGCGCGCTCAGCCTGCGCCTGCTCACCGACCCGCTCAGCCGCCGCCTGTTCGCCACGAACGGCGTGCTCACCGTGGCCGCCGGCCTGGTCGCGCTCGGCCTGCTCGGCAGCCTCGACGCGCAGGGCGGGCTCGGATCGTTCCTGTTCATCGTCACCGTCTGGGCCGCCTGCACCGGCGTGCTCGAGTTCTACGCCGGCTGGCGCACCCGCACGACGCTGGCCGCCTCCCGCGACTGGCGCACGGCCGGCGGGCTCACCGTGATCCTCGCCCTCGTGCTGATGGTCCTGCCGCCGCACAGCGTCGTCTCCGTCGGCCTGCTCGGCGCCTACTTCGCGATCCTCACCGTGTTCCTCGGCATCGCCGCGTTCTCGCTGAAGTGGGACTCGGCTCCGAAGCGCGCGAGCGCGCAGCCTGCGGCATCCGCGCCCCCCGCATCTTCTCTCCCCACCCCCACTTCTGAATCGGATGTACCGTGAGCACGCAGCCAGACCCCAAGAAGCGCCCAGAGCCCCTCGGTGCCCAGTTCCAGCCCAGCCGGCGCGACCGGCTGCGACCGGTCGAGCTGGTCGGCGGCTCCGGCATCGGCGCGGTCTTCGTCGGCCTCATCGTGCTGATGACCACGCAGCAGCTCGTGCTGACGCTGGTCTCCACCGGCATCACCTTCATCGTCATCCTGATGGTGCTCGCGCTCTTCGCGATGGGCGCCAAGCAGGATGCAGAGGAGACGGCCGACCTCGAGCGGCAGAACAACCCGGACGGTGAGAAGTAGGCCCCAGAAGCAACGCAGCAACGCAGAACGCCCGGCAGCTCCAGCTGCCGGGCGTTCCGCGTTGCGAGGGGCGTGTTGCCAGGGCTCAGGCGCGGGGCAGGCGGTCCACCAGCTCGTTGGCGAGGCCGATGTAGCCGGCCGCCAACACGCCTCTTCGGGGGCGACAGTTCCTGACACAAATGCGCACGCTAGCTTTGTGACCGTGTGAGCGTTAGATGCCGGCCCAGAGTCGCGCAAGCCACGGCCGTTATGGCCAAGCCGGTGCCGCAGCCGACGAGCGCCCACCTGATGCCAACTGTGTCGATCAAGACTCCGGTCAGCAACGAGCCAATTGGGAACCCCGAGGTGTAGGCGACATGCCTGAGTGCAACGATGCGCCCACGCACTTCGTCGGAAATCGAGTGGTGAAGCGTTGAATTTGTGCCGACGATCACCACGACGAATGCCGCTCCAATGAGGAGAAGGGCCGCCAAGCTTGAGATCAGGGTTGACGCCAAGCCAACTATCCCCACGCCGAACGCCAAGACGACGAGGCCACCCGTGATCGCGCCCCGGTAACCCCTCCGGCGGCCAAGCCTGGCGACGAACGGCGCCATGAGCACCGCCCCAATGCCCAGCGCGGCGTTCAGGCCGCCCACCACGTCGGCCCCAGCTTCGAGATTGATGTCGGCGAGCACGACCGTCAACGAGAAGATCGGGTTCACGAAGATCCCGATGGACATCGAGATGCCCAGAATCAAGAGAATGCGGGGGCGTTCGAGTGTGTACCGGGCAGCGCTGGCGAGCTCGGCGATGGCGCTGCGTCGCGGGGTGGGGAACTCCTGAACTCGTTGTGGACGCACCACCAACAGAATGAGCAGTGTCAGGACGAACGAGACTGCATTGACGGCGAAGGCGTTCTCCGGGCCGCCACCAGCGATCAGAATGCCGGCAACGAGAGGGCCGACAGCACGCGCGACGTTGAGCTGGAGTGCCTGCAGGGTCACGGCGGAGTCCAGCTCGGACCGCGAGACCAGATCGTTGACGAACGACTGCCAGGCGGGCAGGTTCAGGCCGTTCACTGCCCCGCCGAGTGCAACCGGAACGAGTAACAGTGTGGGATCGCGCACACCTGCCAGCCACATCGCGAGCAGCCCGAGCGCTGCGACAGCTCCGGCAGCTTGAGTCATGAGCAAGACCTTGCGGCGCGGATAGCGATCGGCGAGCACCCCACCGTAAGGGGCGAGGATCACACCAGGCACAAAAGTCGCCACGGCGACAATACCGAGCCAGACCCCGCTTCCAGTGAAGTCGAAGATGACGAAAGGTATGGCGATGGCGCTGACCCAAGAGCCCGTGTTTGTAATGATTGCTCCGACCCAGAACAGCAGGTAGGAGCGATTCCCGAAGGCCGCGAATGGTCCACTCCGTGGTGGTGGTGCGGCGAGGGTCTCCGCGTTCACGCCCTGCTCAAGGTGATGAGACGCTCTTCGCTCATGTCTCTCACCGCGTACTTCGGCCCCTCGGCACCACCGAATCCGCTCGCCTTGATCCCGCTGAACGGCATGAGATCCACGCGTGAGCTTGAGGTCTCGTTGATGTGCACCGAGCCGAAGCGTAGCTGCTCTGCAGCGGTCAGTGCACTGTCAATGTCGCGTGTGAAAATTCCAGCGGCGAGACCGTATGGTGTGTCATTGGCGCCCGAGATGGCTTCGGCGAGTTCATCGAACGGACGCAGCACGACGACGGGGCCAAAGATCTCCTTTGAGAACACCAGAGAGGAATCCGGGGCGTCGGCGATCACCGTTGGGGCAATCACATTTCCATGCCGCGTTCCTCCGGAGAGGATTGCCGCACCGCTGTTCGCGGCTTTGTTGATCCACAGCTCGACCCGCTCGGCCTCGGGCGGCGAGACGAGGGGACCCACGATTGTTGCTGCATTCCGGGGATCGCCCCAGGGCAGCGACGCCACTCTCTCGGTGATGCGCTGTGCAACTTCTGATTGAACGTCGCGGTGCACGTAGAGGCGCTGCACCGAGGTGCAGACCTGACCAGATTTCCGGAACGCGGCATTGGCGGCCAGGGTCGCTGCCCGGGCAAGGTCGGCGTCGGCGCAAATGATCGTGCTCGCGAGGCTGCCCATCTCAAGTTGAATGGGTCTCATTCCAACCGTTGCGTGTAACAGTTGTCCCACGCGTGTACTTCCGGTGAACGCGTAGAAGGCCGGGCGAGGATCCTCTGCGAGCCACTGGCCGACGGAGCCGCCACTGCCATAGAGGAGCGTGATGAGCCCGCTGGGCAGGCCCGCTTCTAGCAAGATGCCCACCAGTGCCGCAGCAGATAAGGGGGTCTGCGTGGCGGGCTTCAACACGACTGCGTTGCCTGCTGCGATTGCGGGACCAACTTTGTGAACAACGGTATTGAGTGGCGAATTGAACGGCGTGATCGCGACGACGACACCGAGCGGGTGGCGCCGTGTGAATGCGATTCTCTCGTGGTTACCAGGTACGCCGGCCAGGGGCACCATCTCGCCTCCGAGCCGGCGGGCCTCCTCCGCGCAGAGCTTGAAGGTGTCGATTGAGCGTTCGACTTCTTTTGTGGCGTCGGCAATTGCGAAACCGGTGTCAGCCATGACTGTGGCGATGAGGTGCGTTGCGTCGCGGCGGACGAGTTCGGCCGCCCTGTCGAGAATCTGTGCCCTTTCCGCCTGCTGGAGCGGCGTCTTCTGCCACGAGGCCAGCGCGTGACCGATCGCATCGGAGACCTGTGCTTTGCTCGCCGTCGCCACCGTCGCGATGGGCGAGTTGTCGTACTTGTCGGTCAACGTTGTGGGGCTGAGGGTTCCCTCTTGCCACGCCCCGGCGATGAAGAGCTGGGCGGTGGCAGTGGCAGTGATGGACATCCGCGTCCTTTCGCAGGAATTGCTGGGCTTGGTGTGCGGCGCGAAACGGCATTCCAGACTCTGTGTTGCACGCGCCGCTCTGCTTGGCTACTATAGCCACACCATACACCTGTATACACAGGTGCACGGATTGATACTCGCTCAACGATGAGAGGCCGAAATGGCAACGCGACAGCCAGTCAGTACCGCATTGGCGGCAGAATACGGTGGCTTGGATGCCGCACCGCGTCCACCCAAGATCTCGGTTGAGGCCGTAACAAAGCTCTATGGGCGCAAAGGTGAAGTCCGCGCTCTGGAGAACGTCGACCTGGAGATCAACGAAGGCGAGTTCGTCTGCCTCGTTGGGCCGTCGGGCTGCGGAAAGTCAACGCTTCTGCGCATGATCGCTGATCTGCATTACCCAACCTCCGGATCCGTCAAGATCCAGGCATCCGGCCCCGGACTCACGACCGCAATGGTTTTTCAGAACTACAGCATCTTCCCGTGGAAGACGGTCGCAGAGAACATCGGGCTTCCGCTTGAGGTCAATGGCACACCCAAGGCTGAACGGGTGGATCGGGTTGCGGCGCTGATGGATCGGATGAACCTCTCAGACTTCGCCGACGCCCTCCCGTCCGCGCTGTCAGGCGGCATGGCCCAGCGCGTCTCGATCGCGCGAGCGCTCGCTGTGCAGCCGGAGATTCTGCTCATGGACGAACCATTCGCCGCTCTCGACGCCCAGATGCGCCGCATCCTGCAAGACGAACTTCTCTCGATCTGGCAGGAGGACCAACGCACCGTTGTCTTCGTCACCCACAGCCTCGAGGAGGCGATCCTGCTCGGTGATCGTGTCGTCGTTATGTCTGCCCGCCCCGGCAAGATCATCGGTGATTACCGGATTCCGTTCGAGCGGCCCCGGCGCCCCGAGGTGCGCGGCACCAAAGAGTTCGCCGAGTTGGAGCAAGAGATCTGGTCGCAAATGCGCGGCGAAGTGGAAAGGGCCAACAAGTGACCTCGACCCTGCAACCCGCACGAACAAGCCCGCCGAGCAGAAAGAGCAGCGCTGTGAAGACAATCGCAATCGAGCCCCGCCCCATCGAGCTCGACCCAGATGGGTTCGCCCGCCGCCGCAAGCGCAACAACGTGATTCTCGGGCTCGGCACCCCTCTGATGCTGCTGTTGCTCTGGGAGGTCTCGGCACGGGTTGGAATCGTTGATGCGCGCTTCTTCCCGGCGCCCACGACGATATTCGAGGAAGCGGGCAAGATGGTCGCCTCCGGGCTGCTCTTCTCGGATGTCTGGGCCACGCTACGCGCGCTGCTCATTGGATATGCTCTGGGGTTCATTGCCGGTGTCGCAACGGGAACTCTTCTGGGGCTCTCCCGCGTTGCCCGCGCCGCGCTCGAGCCCATGCTCTCGGCTATTTACACAATCCCCAAGCTCGCAATCCTGCCGCTGCTCCTGTTGATCTTCGGGTTGGGTGAGCTGCCGAAGATTCTGCTGATCGCGTTGGGTGTCTTCTTCGTGATCTGGGTCACCGTGTTGGAGGCGATTGAAGACATCCAGCCCACCTACACCGAGGCTGCGCATATCTTCCACATCAACGGCATCCAGCGTTTTCGCCACATTCTGCTTCCTGCCATCCTGCCGATGCTCTTCACCGGCATTCGGATTGCGCTTGGCACGTCAGTGCTCATTGCCGTCGGTACAGAGTTCGTCAGCGGTGACGAAGGAATCGGATACCGAATCTGGCACAGCTGGTCGCTCTTCCAAGCCGACCAAATGTATGTCGGCATTGTCACCGTGGCCCTGCTCGGCTTTCTACTGACCGCCGTGGTCAAGTTCCTGGCTAGCAAGCTTGCGCCTTGGGCGCCGCGCGAGACCCGTCGCGCCGCGAGCTAGCTCACACAATTGTCGAATTGACGAAACCGCCAATCTGACGCCGCGCTCCGGTCTGGAGCCCATCCCTGTTACACCAGCGCAGGATCACAGAGAATAGAAGAGGAATCAATGAAGTTTCGTCTTAAAGCACTTCGCCCCATCGCCGCATTCGGCGCAGTGCTCGCACTCGCGGCATGTTCATCCACCGGAACCGTGGCCAACAGCGAACCTACTGCGGAAGCCCTCGCCGAGCCAACAACAGTCAAGGTCGTCGTCTCCTCGAAGATCGCCTATTTTGTGCCTTATCTTATGGAAGAGCACTGGGGTGAGTTCGCCAAGCAGAACATCAAACTCGAGGTGGAATTCGCTCCCGCTCCCGACGCGCTCGTTCTCCTGGCCACGGGCAAGATCGACGCAATGGTGTCGGGTCCGAGTGCAAACGTGCTGAACGCGGTCGCGCAGGGGTCGGAAGTTCGCATGGTCGCTCCTGGTGCCATTGAGCCGGAAGATTCGGTGAATGGTTGGTACGTGAGCAAGGCTGCGCTCGATGGCAAGAAGTTCGACGTGTCAATGCTCGAGGGGCAGACGCTGGCTTCGTCGTCCGGCGTGGCCGGACCGCCGCTGCTCACCTTGTCGCAGGCCTTGGAAGAAGAGGGCCTGACGCTCGCAGACGTCAACATCAGTTCCATGAAGCAGACGGACACAGTCATCGCACTCGAGAACGGTGCGGTCTTCGGCGGCACCGCATCGCAGCCGAACACGACAGTCATCCTCGAGGCCGACTCGGGCGAGATGTTCGCACGCAGCGCCCCGCTCGACTACCCCTCTGTCAGCCTGATGTTCGGGCCGACACTGCTGAGCGACAACACCGCAGTTGGTGAGGCCTTCGTCCTCGCTCTGCTGAACACTTACAAGAACCACATGCAGGGCGACTGGCTGCACGATGAGAAGAACATCGACCTGATTGCCGAGGTGCTCGAGACGGAGAAGGACCTTCTGCTCACTGTGCCGTCCTCCCTCTACCCGACAACGCTGGCGTTCCCCACCGACTACATCGAGTCGTACGAAGAGGTCTTCCGTCAAATGCCGGATGTGTTGTCCTACGACGAAGACACCACGGTAGCCGCTCGGGTAACGGAGAGTAGCTTCATGGACTTCGCTAACGGAAAGTAACGCGCTCTAACACGAGACAGTAATACGGCTGGGTGCGGCAACGAATGCCGCGCCCAGTCTTCTTGCATGGAGAAGGAATGTCATGACCGAGTTGCCGTCGATTACTCAACCACTCGCCGACTGGTGTGGGACGCTCACACTTGACGACTTCACGCCGCAGGCGCAGGCGCGTGCCCTTGATTCTGTAGTGGACACAGTGGGCGTCGCCATTGCCGCCAGCGGAGAACCTGACTACCAGGCCGCCGAGGAGTTTGCGGTCGCCAGCCACGGCGCACCCGGAGACGCGCAGGTGTGGGGTCGAGGTCGGGGAGCAAACGCGAGTGAAGCAAGCTTGCTCAACGGTACTGCCGGCCACCTCATGGATTTCGACGATGTGCACTATCTCATTCACGGTCATGCCAGCACGGTGCTGCTGCCGGCCCTGTTCGCGGCTGGCCAGGCTGCACAGGTCCAGCCGCGCCGAGTGATGCTTGGGTATATGGCCGGCCTGGGTGTGATGTCTGCAGTTGCCCGTGCCTACGGCCCGCGGCACTATTCCAGGGGTTGGCACTCGACGTCGACATGTGGTGCAGTAGGCGCCGCTGCCGGAGTGGCAACGATGCTTGGCCTCTCGGTCAGCGAAATTGCGCATTCCATGAGCGCGGGAGTGTCGATGTCGTTTGGTGTGCGCGCGAACTTCGGCACAATCCTGAAGCCGCTGCACGCTGGCCTAGCCGCACGAGCGGGGGTCGAAGCGGTGCTGCTCACGCGTGCCGGCGGCCTTGCTGCTCCCAACGCCCTCGAGCGTGATCTGGGCGGCGTTCGGGTTTTTGGCGATGGATCCTGGCCAGGCGAGTATGCGGATCCGGTCGCCACCATCTTGGAGACCGCGGCCGCGGGTACCGATGAACTTGGAGTGAAGCTCTATCCTTGTTGCCGTGGCGGGCACTACGCCATAGATGCCACCCTCGACGTACGCGAGGTGCTACCGAGCGGAGTCGACGTTGACTCAGTCACGGTGCGTGTGCCGCTCGGCGCTCGAACCGCTTTGATCCACGACGACCCCGAGACGGGTCTCCAGGCGAAATTCAGCCTGCCCTATGCGGTCGCGACGAGCCTGGTGCGTGGCATTCCAAGCCCCGACCACTTCAGCGATGAGGCCATTCACGATGACAAGGTGCAGCGAGTGATGCGCGCTATCACCGTTATCGAGGATGAGAGTAGCGGTGATCTCTCGGCGGGCATGGAAGGCCGGTATGCAGAGATAGAGGTTGTGTGTGCCGGCCGCCGCTATTCCGCGCGCTGCGATGACGCGCGCGGATCGTGGAGCCGCCCGCTCACTCAAGCCGAGGTCGACGGCAAGTTTTTGCGCATGGCAAGCCGGAGCCACGGCGTCGACGGGCCGGCGCTGCTCCGGCGTTTGCGTGCCCTGCAGGATGCCGAGAGCTTGGTCGGCCTCTTCGGGTGACCGGGCGTCGCCCGCTTACTTGGTGAACTCCGTGCTGAACATGGCGAGGCGGATATCGCGGGCCTTCGAAAAGTGCGCGTGGTTGATGCGGTGGGCGAGTTCGGCGTCGCGATTCTCGATCGCGTCAACAAGTGCCGCGTTCTCGACGCGGGCGACCTGCCAGCGGCCGGGCTCCGCCAAGGTCGGCTGTGTTCCCGAGTATCGGGAGAGGTGAAGATTGACGCGATCAAGTAGATCGCTGAGCGCCTCATTGTGGGCAGCTCGTTGGACGTGCAGGTGGAAATTGCGGCTGTAGCGCACAAGCTCCTCGGGCTTCGTCGGATCAATGTTGTCGCCGAGGGCCAACGCGGCGCGGAGCATCTGCAAGTCACGATCGGTGCGTCGGTCTGCTGCAGTGCGAGCGGATGCCGCTTCCAACTCGGTGCGTACCTCGTAGATGTCGAGGATTTCCTCTGGGCTCCGGTCGCGCACCACGAGTCCGCGCTCACTCCACGCGACAAGACCATCCTGCTCAAGGCGCTGCAGCGCCTCGCGCACCGGTGTGCGGCTCACGCCACACCAGGTCGCCAGAGCTGACTCCACGAGTGGTTGCCCTGGATTGAGGTCCCCGCTGACGATCGCCTCGCGAATCTTGTCGTACGGATTCGCCTTCACCGCTGGCAGCGGCGCGCCCTGCGCGGGCGTTGTGGCCGAGGAAGCCGACTTAGTCATAACGAGCACCTCTTCTGGATTCGAGCTGTACGCAACAGTACTCCGATGTACATCAAAAAGGCGTGCCCACCGCGAAGATATGATCGCGGCGGACGCGCCCGTCTGGATCGCTAAGCGATCATGCCGGCGCGTCGTCCAAAGACCATCCCGGCCGCCAAACCGGATCCACCCGGATAGTTGTCGGAGAAGAGCCCACCGAGCATCTCTCCGCAGACGAAGAGTGACGGGATCGGAGTGCCGCTCTCATCGAGCACGCGGCCGTCGATGTCGGACTTGAGCCCGCCGAAAGTAAACGTGATTCCACACGTGACACCGTAGGCGTAGAACGGTCCTGTGCTGAGCGGCGCGGCCCAGTTGCTCTTGGGCGGCTCGACCCGAGCGGCCCGACCATCCTTGACGTTGTGGTCAAGCGGAATCGATGTGTCAATGCTGGCGTTGTATTCATTCACCGTCATCACAAGCGATTCAACGGGAACGCCGATGGCAGCGGCAAGCTCGGCAATGCTGTCGGCCGTCGTGACTGAGATCCCCGGCATGTCATACTCCTCGGAGCGCAGCAACGGGCGCAGTGACGCATCGAAGATCTGCCAAGCGGTGGAATCGGGCTGCTGTAGGATCACTTTTCCGTACTTCGCGTAGGTGTAGTTGCGGAAGTCCTCGCCCTCATCAAGGAAGCGACGCCCATCCTTGTTGACGATGATGCCCAGCGGGTACGACTGTCGGGTTAAGCGATTCGTGAGTTCGCGGTTCGACTCGTTCTCGGGGTTGAACGCATCCCATTGCACCGAGTGACAGCTGTGCCAGTCGCCGCCTCGCGCGGCGCCGATGCGCAGTGCGGCCTCAAGCAGACCGCCCGTGTTGAAAGGTGTGCCACGCACCTTCGCATTCTCCCAGCCCTCGCCGAGGTAGGTGCGGCGCATCTCTGCGTTTGCCTCGAAGCCGCCAGCGCCGAGGATGACGGACTCGGCAAACTCCTCCGTTTCCGTCCCGTCCTCCCCGCGCACGCGCACGCCGACGACATGTCCGGATTCGACGATGAGGTCCGTGACCTCCATGCCGTACTCAATCCGCACGCCGTGCTTGATTGCGATGGCCGTAGCTGTCTCGACGAGCCCAACGCCACCGCCGACATTGCCGACGTGAAGTCCCCCCCAGAAAAGGTGCGTGCCGTCGGGGCGTGAGTAGGCCTGGCGCTCATACATGAGCCGGTAGCGCATGCCCAAGCTGTGCAGCCAGTCCATCGTCGGGCGAATCTCTTCGACGAGTACGCGCGTGAGTTCGGTGTCATTCCGGCCGTTGGTCACCTTGACGATGTCGGCTGTGTAATCCGCGGCGCTGTATGGCGGTGCCACCGTGCTGGGGTGGCGGTCGTCAGCTTCGACAAGCTGCAGAAGGTCATCCAATCCGTTGTGGACCATGCGCGTGGCTCCGGCGGTGTAGTAGCTGTTGCCCCCGTCGAGCCCCTTCGGTGCTCGTTCGAGCACCCGCACGCGGCGGCCCCGCGTGGCCGCGGCAATTGCCGCAGTCAGTGCTGCGTTGCCGCCACCGACGATGATCACGTCCGCTGAGTTCTGCCTGTTGCTCATTTTGGCTCCTGCCTCTTTACGCCCGCCGCGACGATGCGGCGGGACCGATAAGCCCCAACATTAGAGCGGGGTGTCGACAGCACTATGCTACGGTATACAGCAGTATGTGAATGTATTAATGTTCTGATTGGAGCTACGACAATGGTGTACGTAAGTCAGACTCTGTGCCTATCGCACAGTCCAGGGTTCGCCCGCGATGATGAGGAACAGTTCGGCGACAACTTTCGCGCGGGCCTCGTTCAGGTTCGAGACGCAGTGCGTGCCTTCAAGCCGACGCTGGTCGTCTTCTTCGGCTCCGACCATCGGCGCTCTTTCACCGACAACCTTCCCGCGATCTCGGTTGTCTACTCAGCAGAGGGTCTGGGTGACCTGCGCTCCCCCACCGGGCCGTACGACGTGCCAGTCGACGTGGCCAAAACACTCGTGGCCGAACTGATTGCGCGCGACTTCGACATTGCCGTCACCCGGCATGTCGCACTCGACCACGGATTCGGCCAGACCGTCGCAGATGTCATTGGCGCGCTGAACTCTGTGCCAATTGTGCCGATCTTCATCAACTGCGCGACGCCGCCCCTGGCGCGCCCTGCTCGCGCGGTCGCGCTGGGGAAGGCCGTCGGGGAGATCTTGACCGATTTCGACGAGCGCGTCCTCTACATCGGCTCCGGTGGGCTTTCGCACAACCCGCCCACCCTTGCTCTGGTCGCGGAGGGCCTCCCTGAACATGAGCGAAAGCGGATCAGCGCCGAGCACCGGGAAGCAGCGAAGGACATGATTCGACCGGACTGGGACGAGGCGTTCATCAGCTCGCTCGCGGATGCTGACACCGCATGGGCGGAGCATCTCGAGCAGGCAGACCTCGACCCAGCCGGCGTTGGAGTGAATGAGGTCCGCACGTGGCTTGCCGCACATGCGGCCGGAGGCAAGGCGCTCGACCGCGTCGCCTATGAGCCCGTGCGTGAGTGGCTGACCGGCATGGGCATCGCAATGTCCGACTTCTCGGCACACCGCTGAAGCGCCAAGCTGCCGCGGATATTTTGAGGACAAAGTGAATCAAGCAATGGAATGCGACGTAGTGATCGTTGGGCTCGGTCCGGTGGGGGCCTTTATGGCAAACCTGCTTCATGAGAGCGGTCTGAGCGTTGTGGCATTTGATCGCGAGCCGGGCGTGGTGCAAAGCCCGCGTGGCGTCGGTATCGACGGCGAAATCATGCGGGCGGTGCAAGCGATCGGCCTCACCGACGAGCTCAATCCCTTGCTCAAAGTGTTCCGAGGTGCACAGTACCTTGACGTTGATGGGCAGGTCGTCTCGACCAGACCCGGCGTCTCAGGAGAGGGATCACAGGGCTGGCCGGACCGTTACAACGTGCACCAGCCCGATCTCGAAAGCGTTCTCCGATCCGGGATCGGGCAGCGCGCCATTGACGCCAGGAACTCCCACGACGTTGTCTCCGTCGTTGATGAGGTCGATTGCGCCGTCGTGGAGGCCGTCAACCTCACCAATGGTGAGCGTGCGCGTGTGCGCGGCCGCTTCGTGGTGGGCTGTGACGGCGGGCGCTCGTTCGTGCGCAAGATTGTCGGAACCCAACTCGATGATTTCGGGCTCAACGAACCCTGGATCGTTGTGGACTTCGCAGTCAAAGACTCGGCTGAGCTGCCGGAGATCAACACGCACTACGCAGACCCGCATGAGCCGGTCATCTATATTCATGTGGTCCGTGATCTGCGCCGGTTCGAGTTCAAGGCCGCCCCCGGAGAAGATCTCGAGGCCGCGGTGGATCCCGAGAACATTTGGAGGAGAGTCTCGCGCTGGTTGCGTCCAGAAGAGGCCGAGCTTCTGCGTGCGGTTGTCTACACCCACCGTGCGCTCGTCGCAGAAACGTGGACAGCTGGCCACGTACTGCTCGCTGGAGACGCCGCCCACCAGACCCCGCCATTCCTCGGCCAGGGGCTCTGCACCGGGGTGCGAGATGTGATCAGCCTGTGCTGGCGGCTGCGAGCCATCATTCTCGAAGGCGCGAGCACGGGGCTTCTGCGCAGCTACGAGTCAGAGCGTTCGGAACACGCACGATTCTTCATACGCACCGCTACGTCGCTTGGCGCGGTTCTCACCGACCCCGACCGCACCAAACTGACGGAGCTGAACGCACGCATCGGTCGTGAAGGCTCGGGAGAGCCGCCGCGACTGGGCGCAGGCGTCTACTCTGCCGATGGGCCAGCTGGGGGGCTTCTGGCACCCCAACCCCGGCTCGCGGACGGGCGACGCCTCGACGACCTCGTGGGCTATCGGTTCGGCATCGTGGTCTCACCTTCGCTCGCCGCTCAGATGTCCGACGATCTGCGCGGGCTGATCAGCTCGCGAGACTGGGCGTTGATCGAGGCAACTGGGCCCGCAGCGGAGTGGTTGGAGGAGCTGGGCAGCGGTGCCGCCATCGTGCGTCCAGACCGCTACTACTACTCGACCGCTGGCGACGTTGACGCACTTTCTCGCCAACTGCGTGAGCTGGAATCAACACTCTTCGCCGGCCTTGACACCGTGATGCGCTGATGCGTGACAACGCATTCGCTGTAAGCCTCAATGGGGGTGCCGGGCAGATCGGCATCTGGTGCAACCTGTCGGATCCTATCGCGGTGGAGATTGCGGCATCTGCCGGCTTTGATTGGCTGCTCCTCGACACCGAGCACGCGCCGGCCGACCCGATCACGGTGGTCCATGGGCTGCAAGCCGCAGCCGCGCACCCGGTCTCGGTGCTCGTGCGACCGCCGAACGGTGACGTGGCAATCATCAAGCGATTGCTCGATGTCGGCGCACAGAATCTGTTGATTCCGATGGTGGAATCGGTGCAGCAGGCCAGAGAGATCGCCGCGGCCGTCGCGTTCCCTCCCCACGGAATCCGTGGTGTGTCCAGTCAGACCCGGGCCGGCAACTGGGGACGAGACGCGGGTTACCTCAGCAACGCGCGGGACGGCATCTGCGTGATTGTGCAGATCGAGTCGGTGGCCGGCGTCGCAGCCATTGCCGACATCGCCGCTGTCGACGGGGTCGACGCCCTCTTCGTCGGAACGGCCGACCTGGCCGCGTCGATGGGGTTGTTGGGCCAGCCGAAACACCCTGATGTGCTCGCGGCAGTGGACACGGTTGTCGCCGCAGCCGCCGCCGCGGGCAAGCCGATCGGCGGCCTCACTCGCCACGTCGAGGATGCCCAAGCGCTTCTCGACCGAGGATTCGCCTTCGTCGGTGTCGGAACAGACACCGCCATATTCGCTACCGCGCTCGACAGCCTTCGCGCGCGCTTCCCTGCTGCCTGACGGCACACCTCGAAAGGAACCCAATGACTGACGCAACGCAGGAATACCGCAGTATCTGGTCGTGGCTTCGTGACACAGCCTTCGCCCAGCGCTGGATCACAGTTGACGGCGTCTCCACGCGTGTGGTTGAGGCTGGCGACTCGTCGAAGCCGGCCGTCATGCTTCTTCACGGCACGGGGGCACACTGGGAGGCATACGCCCCCAACCTCAAGGCGCTGAGTGCCCACTATCGGGTGATCGCCTTCGACATGGTCGGCAACGGCTTCAGTGACAAGCCGCGCTACGACTACGACACCACGGTGTACGTGCGTCACATGCTTGCGGTGATGGATGCGCTCGGCGTGGAGAAGGCTTCGATCATCGGGATGTCGCTGGGCGCGTGGGTCGCGGCACGGTTCGCGGTCGAGCAGCCGACGCGCACTGAGAAGCTGATCCTCATGTCGCCGGCTGGACTCATCGCCAGCGCGTCGAAAATGGAGCGCATTCGCCGCCAGCGGATGGCGGCCGTTGACACTCCAGACTGGGACTCGATCAAGGCAATGTTCGTGCATCTCATCGCAGAGGAAGAGAATCGGATCCCCGATCTGATCGCGCTGCGCCAGGCCATCTACCGCCTCCCGGAGACCAAGGAGAGCATCGACCACCTGCTGATTCTGCAGGACCCTGATGTGCGAAATGCCAACCTGCTCTCGATCGAGCAATGGGAGTCCATCGCGGTTCCTGTTCTCGTGATTGTCGCGGGCAAGGACGTCGCCGAGTATGAGTCAACGGCGCGCAGAATCCTGGAGTACATGCCGCGTTCGACCTCACTGGAGATGCCCCACGTCGCTCACTGGCCGAACTTTGAGGATCCGGAATTCTGGAACGAAAAGGCGATCGAATTCCTGGGACGCGGTGAGACCGATGCTTGACGAGACCACTATCCGGGCGCTCGCCGAAGAATTGGTTGAAGCCGAGATCAAGCGGGTTCCTGTCACGCAACTGTCGGTGCGGCATCCGGAGATGACAATCGACGAGGCCTACGCAATCCAGCGCGTCGTGCGCGATCTGAAAATCGCCACTGGGCGCACGATGGCGGCGCGCAAGATCGGCCTCACTTCTCGGACAATGCAGAAGGCCCAGCTTGTCGATGAGCCAGATCGTGGCTTCTATCTGGATGACCAGATGTGGGGCGAACAGGCCCGCATTCCGACGTCACGGTTCATTCAGCCGCGTATCGAAGTCGAGCTTGCCTTCGTGCTGGATAAACCGCTGAGAGGACCGGGTATCACCCTGCTCGACGTGCTCGATGCCACGGCCTGGGTGCAACCGGCACTGGAAATCCTGGACTCCAGGCTCGAAATGAAGGACCCCATCACAGGTGGTGCACGCAAGATAGTCGACGCCATTGGCGACAACGCGGCGAACGCCGGGATCGTGCTGGGCGGCCGCCCCGTGCGCATCCACGAGGTTGACCTGCGTTGGGTGGCTGCCGTCCTCTACCAGAACGGCGTCATCGAGGAGTCGGGCGTCTCGTCGGCCGTGATGGGGCATCCTGCCGCCGGCGTCGCCTGGCTGGCGAACAGCCTGATTCCCTACGGTGAAGAGCTTGAGGCTGGTCTGCCCATTCTCTCCGGTTCCTTCACCCGACCAATCTTCGCGCATGCTGGGGATGTCTTCCATGCGGACTATGGCCCATTGGGCGTGCTCAGCTGCACATTTGAGTAGCGAACGGACCCGCGTTCGGGAACGGCATTGTTGAGCGTTTCCGCGCTCCGAGGTGGGCTCAACGGAGAGTCCGAGCGGCGGCCGCAACACCCTGATCCCGGGGAGTTGCGGCCGTTCTGCTGTCGGGTTGGTGTAATAAAGCAGAACGCCCGGCAGCCTCGGCTGCCGGGCGTTCCGTGTTGCCAGGGCTTAGACGCGGGGCAGGCGGTCCACCAGCTCGTTGGCGAGGCCGATGTAGCCGGCCGGGGTCAGCGCGAGCAGGCGATCCTTGGCGGCGTCACCGATGTCGAGTCCGCTCACGAAGGCGACGAGCTCGGCCTGGCCGATGCGCTTGCCGCGGGTCAGCTCCTTGAGCATTGCGTAGGGGTCCTCGATGTTCGAGCGGCCAGCGGCCACCTCGGCGCGGATGACGGTCTGGATCGCCTCGCCGAGGATCTCCCAGTTCGCGTCGAGGTCGGCCAGCAGCACCTCGCGGGCCAGATCGATCTCGCCGAGGCCGCGCTGGATGTTGTCCAGGGCGAGCATCGAGTGGCCGAAGCCGACACCGATGTTGCGCTGGGCGCTGGAGTCGGTGAGGTCGCGCTGCAGACGGCTGGTGACCAGCGTCGCGGCGAGCGAGTCGAGGATCGCAGAGGAGAGCTCGAGGTTGGCCTCGGCGTTCTCGAAGCGGATCGGGTTGATCTTGTGCGGCATCGTCGAGGAGCCGGTCGCGCCCGCCTGCGGGATCTGGCGGAAGTAGCCCATCGAGATGTAGGTCCAGATGTCGGTGGCCAGGTTGTGCAGCACACGGTTGGCGTGGGAGACGCGGTTGTAGAGCTCTGCCTGCCAGTCGTGCGACTCGATCTGGGTGGTGAGCGGGTTCCAGCTGAGCCCGAGGCCCTCGACGAACTCCTGCGAGATGGTGGGCCAGGCGGCATCCGGGTCGGCGACGACGTGCGCGGCGAAGGTGCCCGTGGCGCCGGAGAACTTGCCCAGGTACTCGGTGCCCTCGAGCTGGCCCACGATGCGGCCGAGGCGGTAGACGAAGACCGCGAGCTCCTTGCCCATGGTCGACGGCGTCGCCGGCTGGCCGTGGGTGTGGCAGAGCATGGCGGCGTCGCGGTGCTGCTCGGCCAGCTCGGCCAGCTTGGCGATCACGCCGCGCAGCTTGGGCAGCCACACGGTGGTGACGGCGGACTGCACGGTGAGTGCGTAGCTCAGGTTGTTGATGTCCTCGCTGGTGCAGGCGAAGTGGGTGAGCTCGGCGATGGAGTCGAGGCCGAGGGCGGCCAGCCGGCGGCGCACCAGGTACTCGACGGCCTTCACATCGTGGCGGGTGACGGCCTCGAGCTCGGCCAGCTCATCGATCTCGGCCTGGCCGAAGTCGGTGACGAGGGCGCGCAGGGAGGCCTGCTGCTCGGCGGTCAGCGGCGCGGAGCCGAACATCGAGTGGTCGGTCAGGTAGATCAGCCACTCCACCTCGACCTGCACGCGAGCCCGGTTGAGGCCGGCCTCGGAGAGGAACTCCCCGAGCCCCGAGACGGCGGCCTGGTAGCGGCCATCAAGCGGGCTGAGCGGTTGTGTGGGGAGGGGACTCATCGGACTCCTTGTCGGATTGCGGGGGCAATTTGCCGGAACAGTGCCTGGGAAGACCTCTCAATCATCCCAAGAACTGCGTCAAACATCGCATCGTCCGAGTAGTAGGGGTCCGGGATATCGCGCAGATGCGCCTGCTCCGCGTCGAAGCTGAGCATCATGCGCACCTTGTCGCGCTCGACCTCGGTGGGGGCCCAGCCGCGCAGGATCCGCTCGTGGCTGCGGTCGAACGCGACGATCAGGTCGAAGGAGGCGAAGGAACCCGTGTCGAACTGCCGCGCCCTGTGCATGCTTCCGTCGTAGCCGCGCCGGGCCAGCGCCTCGATGGTGCGCTGGTCGGCCCGCTCCCCCACGTGCCAGTCGCCCGTGCCGGAGGAGGTGGTGGTGATGTACCCGGTGAGGCCCGCGCGCGCCACGTGCTCGCGCAGCACGACCTCGGCCATCGGAGATCGGCAGATGTTGCCGGTGCACACGAAACTGATGCGGAAGGGCTGCGCGTCTTCGCTCGGCGAGTGGGCGCGCGTCATGGTCCCATTGTGGGCTAAAAATGGGCCGCGTAGGCATCGAATTTGTGTTCGATTTTCGGATGTCGCGGCGCGGCGTGTCGACTGTTCGCACAATCGCGTGCTCACAGCCCGGGGATCCGGTGGGCCGTCCCCAGATTCGGTGCGGCTCCCCGCGGTGCCCCTGCGGAGTTCAGGGTGGGGTCATGGGCGACTCTGCTGCGGGCGGGATTCCGGGCTCGACCGGTGCCTCGGGCGCGGGCGGCACGACGCGGCTCGAACTGGCCTGGGAGCTGCGGGGCGCCGAGGCGGCCGTTCTGGCCGCGGAGGCGCGCCTGCGCGGCATCCGCGCGGTGCTCGCCGCCGTCGAGCCCGAGGCGCAGGCGCTGCCGCCGGACGTGGACGGGTGGCGCTCCCCCGCCGCCATCGCCTATGCCGAGCAATTGCTGGGCCTGCGGCGCGAGTTCGCGGGGGCGGTCGCCGCGCTGCACGCCGCCGAGGCGAGCGCCTGGCGGGAGCTGGCCGGCTGGCAGGGCGAGTGCGAGCGGCTGGGCCGGCTGCTGCGGCAGGCGGCGGAGCTGGCCGGTGGCTGACACGCTGACGCTCTCCGGGGGTGGGAGCAGCGCGGTCGCCACCGACGAGATGTTCGCCCATGCCGCGCAGCTGGGCGCCTGCCAGGCGCGCGCGGAGGACTGGCTCGCGCGGCTCCGCGCGGTGCTGGCCGCGGATACCGCCGGAGAGGTCGGAGCGGCCGGTTCCGCCGGGGTGGGCTGGGGCGTCGGCGCGGGCGGGGCGGCCGAGCCGGGATCGACCGAGCTGCTCGGCGAGGCGCTGCGCCGGCTGCAGGCCTTCCAGGCCACGGCGGAGCGGCTGCGCGCCGGCCTGACCCGGGCGGCCGAGGGCTATGGCCACGCGGAGCGCACGATCGCAGCGCTGTGGGGCGCCGGGGCCCAGTTCTCTGCCTGGACGGCGGGGAGGGCGCTGCCGCTGCTGCTCGCCTCCGCTGCGCTCACGCTCCTCCCGCTGGCGGCGCTCGGCGTGCTGCTCAGCACGGGGTTCGGTGTCGACCCCGCCCGGCTGCCCGCCCGGCTGTCCACGCTCGTCGCCCGCTGGGTGCTGGCCGACCCGTGGCTGCTGAACAGCCCCGGTTTCGTGAAGCTGGTGCGGGCGGCGATCGGGTCAGGCGACGAGTTCGCGGCCGGCCTGCTGCGCCTCCCGGCCGCGGCCGCCCTGCCCATCGGCGCGGCGGTCGGGGCAGAGGAGGGCGCCGCCGCCGTCACCGCGCTGGCCCTGTTCGCGGCGGCCGCGGGCAGCCAGGCCCTCCGGGAGACCCCGCAGCGGGTGCACCGGGCCAGCCAGGCCCTGGCGGTCTCGCCCCCGCGCGGCATCGGAGACCTGGCCGCCCGGGTGCCGAACTCGGCGGCCGGATCGCCGCAGATCCGGATCGAGCGTTACGGCGGGAGCGCGCCGCGCTGGGTGGTCTACCTGGCAGGCACGGCCGACTTCGCCGTCACCCCGGCCGCCGAGCCCTTCGACCTGACCGCAAACGTGCACGCGACGGCCGGCGGCGACGCGGCCAGCCAGCGGGCCGTGCGGGCAGCGCTGGCGGAGGCGGGTGCCGAACAGGATGACCCGCTGCTGCTCGTCGGGCACTCGCAGGGCGGCCTGGTGGCGGCCCGCCTGGCCGAGTCCGGCGACCTCAACGTCGCCGGCTACGTCAACCTCGGCGGTCCGCTCGGGGCGGTGCAGGCGAGCGGGGTGCCCGGGCTCTCCCTCGAGCACGCCGACGACATCGTGCCCGCGCTCGGCGGCAGCGGGCGCGCCCCGGACGAGCTGCTGACGGTGGGCCGCACGGCGCTGGGCATCGGGGACGCCGGGCCGCACGCCAATTCGGCCCAGCGGCCCTTCGCGGCGCACGGCCTGGAGCACTACCGCCACACGGCCCGGCTGGTCGACGCGTCGACCGAGCCGCGCCTGCAGGGTTTCGAGCGCCTGGTGCAGGGCTTCACCGGGGCCGAGCCGGGCCGCATGACCCGCTGGCGTTCCGAGCGGGTGCCCGGCACCGAGTAGCGGTGCCGCCCGCGCGGGCCCTAGTCGTCCTTGCGGGTCAGCGGGCGCATGATCAGGCCGAGGATGCCGCCGATGATGCTGAGCACGAGGGCGCCGAGCACGCCCCACCAGAAGTTCTCCACGACGAGGCCGAAGCCGAACAGCGAGGTCACCCAGGCGGCGAGCATGAGCAGCAGCGCGTTGACGACGAGCGAGAGCAGGCCCAGGGTCAGGATGTAGAGCGGGAACGCGACGACGCGCACCACGGTGCCGATGATGCTGTTCACCAGGCCGAACACGAGCGCCACGATCAAGTAGGTGATCACGGTGGCCAGCTGGGTGTCCTCGTAGGGCTGCACGCTCACCCCGGCCACGATGAGAGTCGTGAGCCAGAGGGCGACGGCGTTGACGATGAGTCGAATGATGAAGGTACCCATGGCACCACTATTCCACGGTCGGTCCCCTGCGCGTGGGGAATTCTCAGCGGATGCATGCCGGTCGCGGCATACCCGCCGAATAGACTCGGCAGGATGAGTGAGACGACCCCCGACGCCGCCGAATCGCACAACGCTCTGCGCCTGCGCCCCGAAATCGTGGCACTGCCCGCCTACCGGCAGGGCAAGCCCGCCGCGGCCGACGCCTTCAAACTCTCCAGCAACGAGAACCCGTTCGACCCGCTGCCCGGGGTGATCGAGGCGGTCACCGCCGAGACCCACTTCAACCGCTACCCGGATGCCACGGCCCTGGCCCTGCGCACCGAGCTCGCCGCGCGGCACCACGTCACCCCCGACCAGGTGCACATCGGCTCCGGCTCGGTCGCGCTGCTCGCCCAGCTGATCCTCGCCACCTCCGCCCCCGGCACCGAGGTCGTCTACTCCTGGCGCTCCTTCGAGGCCTACCCCGGCCTCGTCACGGTCTCCGGGGCGACGAGCGTGCAGGTGCCGAACACGCCGGAGCATGGCCACGACCTGCCCGCCATCGCCGCGGCCGTCGGCCCGAAGACCAGCCTCGTCATCATCTGCAGCCCGAACAACCCCACCGGCAGCGTCGTCGGCGCCGAGGAATTCGCCTCCTTCATGGCGACCGTGCAAGAGGACGTCATCGTCGTGCTCGACGAGGCCTACGCCGAGTTCGTGAACGCCGGCGCCGCCGCGGACGAGCCGGCCGTCAACGGCCTGCCGCGCGGCGCCGCGCCGCTCACCGCGCGCTATCCCAACCTCGTGATCCTGCGCACCTTCTCCAAGGCGTACGGCCTGGCCGGCCTGCGCGTCGGTTTCGCCATCGGCTCCGAGGCGATCCTGGACGCGGCCCGCGCCACGGCGATCCCGCTCTCGGTCACCGCCCAGGCCGCATCCGCAGCCCAGGCCTCGCTGGCCGCCGAGAAGCAGCTTCTCGAGCGGGTCAAGGTCATCGCGGCCCGGCGCGACGCCATCCACGACGCCCTCACCGCCCAGGGCTGGGCGCTCCCCCGCTCCTTCGCGAACTTCCTCTGGCTGCCGCTCGGCGCCGAGACGGCCGCCGCCGCCGCGACGCTGTTGGAGGCCGGGCTCGTCGTGCGCGCCTTCCCCACTCCCGAGAACCCGGCGGATGCCGGCATCCGCGTCTCGATCGGCGAGGAGGAGGCGGTGCCCCGCCTGCTCGCCTCCGCCCAGGGCATCCTCGACTCCCTCTCCCCCGGCCACCCGGCCCGCACAGAACGGTGACAGCCCCAGTGAACGCTGACCAAACCGTGAATGCCGACAAGACTGTGATTGGTGACCCAACTGTGAACGGCAGCTCCCCCACCCCGCACGGCGTGCCCATGGTGCAGATGCTCGCCGCCGACGGCACCTTCGCCCCGAACGAGGCCGCAGAGGAGTACCTGCCGTACTTCGAGCGGCTCGGCGACGGCGACTTCCGCCAGTTCTACCGCGACATGGTCGTGGTGCGCCGCTTCGACAAGGACGCCGCCAACCTGCAGCGCCAGGGCCAGCTCGCCCTCTGGGTGCCCAGCCACGGCCAGGAGGCCGCCCAGGTCGGCTCCGCGCACGCCGCCCGCCCGCAGGATCACATCTTCCCGAGCTACCGCGAGCACGTCGTCGGCCTGGTCCGCGGGCTCGACGTCGTCGACATCCTGCGCGTGCTCAAGGGCGTCACGATGGGCGGCTGGGACCCGGCCGAGGTCGGCAACTTCCACCTGTACAGCTTCGTGCTGGCCTCGCAGACCCTGCACGCCACCGGCTACGCCATGGGCATGCAGTTCGACGGCACCACGGCGACCGGCAACCCCGAGACCGACGAGGCCGTCATGGTCTACTACGGCGACGGCGCCTCCTCGCAGGGCGATGTCAACGAGGCGCTCGTCTTCGCCTCCAGCTACCAGACGCCGCAGGTGTTCTTCCTGCAGAACAACGGCTGGGCCATCTCGGTGCCGGTCGAGCGCCAGTCGCGCGTGCCGCTGGCCCTGCGCGGCCCTGGATTCGGCATGCCCGGCATCCAGATCGACGGCAACGACGTCTTCGCCAGCTACGCGGTGACCGCCAAGCACCTCGACGACGCCCGCGCCGGCCACGGCCCGGCCCTGATTGAGGCGATGACGTACCGGATCGGCGCACACACCACGGCCGACGACCCCACCAAGTACCGCCGCGACGCCGAGACCGAGGCCTGGCTGCCGCGCGACCCGATCGTGCGCCTGCGCGCCTTCCTCGAGGGCCGCGGCACGGAGCATGGTTTCTTCGACGAGGTGGATGTCGAGGCGGCCGACTTCTCCGCCGACGTGCGCCGGCGCACCCTGGAGGTCACGGCACCCGGCGACGAGGTGATCTTCGACAATGTCTATGCGGAACCGCATCCGCTGATCACAGAGCAGAAAGCGTGGCTCGAGGCATTCGAGGCATCGTTTGAGGACGGCACGGCATGAACGCGACGACAGGCAACGCGATGACCAGCAACGAGGGCGCCCCGAGCGCGAGCCTGCCGCTCGGCAAGGCGATCAACGCCGGCCTCCGCGCCGCGATGAGCTCCAACGACAAAGTGCTGCTGATGGGCGAGGACATCGGCCCGCTCGGCGGCGTCTTCCGGGTCACGGAGGGGCTGCACGCCGAGTTCGGCGACAAGCGGGTGCTCGACACCCCGCTGGCGGAGTCCGGCATCATCGGCACCGCGATCGGCCTGGCCATGCGCGGCTACCGCCCGGTGTGCGAGATCCAGTTCGACGGCTTCATCTTCCCCGGTTTCGACCAGATCACCACCCAGCTCTCCCGCATGCGCGCCCGCCACGGCGGTCGGATCAGCATGCCCGTCGTCATCCGCGTGCCCTACGGCGGCCACATCGGCTCGATCGAGCACCACCAGGAGAGCCCGGAGGCGTACTTCGCGCACACGCCGGGCCTGCGCGTGGTCAGCCCGTCCAACCCGAATGACGCCTACTGGATGATCCAGCAGGCGATCGCCTCCGACGATCCCGTGCTGTTCTTCGAGCCGAAGAGCCGCTACTGGCCCAAGGGCACCGTCGAGTTCGGCGCCGAAGCCTCGGCGATCACCCCGCTGCACTCCAGCCGGGTCGTGCGCGCGGGCACCGACGTCACCGTCGTCGGCCACGGCGCCATGATCAGCGTGCTGCTCGAGGCCGCAGAGCTGGCCGCAGAGGAGGGCATCAGCATCGAGGTCGTCGACCTCCGCTCGATCTCCCCGATCGACTACGCCCCGATCCTGGAGTCGGTCGCCAAGACCACCCGCCTGGTCGTGGCGCAGGAGGCGTCCGGATTCGTCAGCGTCGGCTCCGAGATCGCCGCGACGGTCATGGAGAAGGCGTTCTACCTGCTCGAGGCCCCCGTTCTGCGGGTCTCCGGCTTCGATACGCCGTTCCCGCCCGCCGCTGTCGAGACGCAGTTCCTGCCCAGCCCCGACCGGGTGCTCGAGGCCGTTGACCGCGCCCTCGCCTACTAGCGACATTCTCTTCTCGGCCGAGCCCACCTACACTTTGACCATCCGCACGGAAGGCACCCCATGAGCGAACTCACCTTCAACCTCCCCGACGTCGGCGAAGGTCTCACCGAGGCCGAGATCGTGCAGTGGAAGGTCGCCGTCGGCGACACCGTCGCGATCAACGACGTCCTGGTCGAGATCGAGACGGCGAAATCGCTCGTCGAGCTGCCCTCGCCCTTCGCCGGAATCGTCGGAGCCATCCTGGTCGAGGAGGGCACCACCGTCGACGTCGGCACGGCGATCATCACCGTCGGCTCCGCGGATGCCGCAGCGCCCGCCCCGGCCGTCCAGGGCAGCGGCGCCGCAGAGTCGGTGGCCGCGGATGCCGCCGCCACCGTGTCCGTCGAGAGCGACGACGCCGCGGCAGACAGCGCCGACGACAAGCCCG
>NZ_MPZN01000040.1 GCF_002936985.1 Microterricola pindariensis
TGCAGCCCGCAGCGGCCGGTCGTGTTCGAGCGAGGCCCGGGCGGCCCGGGCCGCGGTGGCGAAGCGCCCGGCCTCCGCCCGGGCGACCGCCTCGAGCAGATAGGGCGGGACGATGAGACACCGATGCTGTTCGTGTCGATGCAGTTCATGTCGATGCTGTTGCTGCGCCATGCGCCGAGCATAGGCCGGGCGTCGGACGGTGGCCAGTGTCGTCAGCGTTGTGTGCCGGCCGACCGGCATGTGTCATGCTGAACGCGTGCAGCCCGCATCCGTCGCCCCGTCTCCCTCGGCCGCCAGCGCCCTGCCCGCGCTGAGCTGGAAGTTGCTGCCGGCCGCCCTCGTCTGCGGCTCGGCGGTGCTGCTGTTCGGCGTGCAGATCCCGCTCGCCGGTTACGCCGTGCTGCTGCTCGGGGTGGCCTCCGCCTGGATCGTCGACCGCACCCTGTTCCGCGACCTGCTGCTGATCGCGCTCGGCCTCGTGATCATCAGCACCATCTCGCTCGAGGCCAACATCGACTACCCGAACATGGCGCTGTTCGCCGTCGTGCTCGGCTCGGCCGTCGCGGTGCCCTACCTGGTGCAGCGCTTCGCGTACCGGGAGCGTGTGATCCGCTTCCCGTGGCGGGGGAGCGGGCGCTGGACGCGCGCCCAGTGGATCTACCTCGGCGCCGTCGTCGTGATGGCGATCGTTCTGCTGCCGGTTTACTTCATCTCCAGCGGCAGCTACCAGAACTGGCCGGCCGTGCACGAGCCGGATGCCGTCATCCGCCTGTTCATCGGGGTCAACGCCGTCGGCATCTGGGATGAGCTGTTCTTCATCTGCACCGTGTTCACCCTGCTCTGCCGGCACTTCCCCGTCTGGCTGGCGAACGGGCTGCAGGCTGTGGTGTTCGTGTCGTTCCTCTGGGAGCTTGGCTACCAGAGCTGGGGCCCTCTGCTGACGATCCCGTTCGCGCTGGTGCAGGGCGCCATCTTCCGGATGACGCGCTCGCTGAGCTACGTGGTGACGGTGCACCTGTTGTTCGACCTGGTGGTGTTCCTCGTCATCGTCTACGCCCACAACCCGGAGTGGTTCGGCG
This sequence comes from Microterricola pindariensis, assembly GCF_002936985.1. Lineage (GTDB taxonomy): Bacteria > Actinomycetota > Actinomycetes > Actinomycetales > Microbacteriaceae > Microterricola > Microterricola pindariensis. Next base: position 1,080 of record NZ_MPZN01000040.1, read on the forward strand.
GCTAACCGCCACCCGCTGGCTTGAGGGAGCGTGCGACCGAAGCCGACACCCCGGCCGCGTCGGCCGCTCCCGCTGGTTGAGCCTGTCGAAACCCTGCCTGCTACGACAGGAAGCCGTCGAACAACGACAGCTTCAGCGCCGCGTCCCGCGCCAGCAGGAAGCCGATGATCCCGACGATCCACGCGGTCGTCTCGGCCGCGTTCTTGCTCAACCAGCCGCTCAGCCGCTGCAGCAGGGGCTCGACGGCTCCGGCCGCGAACAGCCTCGCCGCCAGCGCGAGCAGCGCCGGCAACACCATCACGAGGCAGTATGCGGCCAACAGGCCGGCGGATGCCGCCCAGCCGACGTTCGCGCCGGTGATCAGGGTGATCCCGGCCAGGTACGGCAGCATCGAGGCGAGTTCGATGCCCGCGGCGGTGAGGGCGAGGGCCATCAGGGGCAGCATCGAGGTGTCGCGGACGGTGCCGGGGACAGCCGCGCCCCCGAGCGCCGCAGCCCCCGGCCCCGCCGGGCCCGCGCCGCTGACGCCCATCGCCCTGGCCCGCCACACGGTGATGCGCCCGGGCTCGGCGCCCGCTTTCTTCGTGTCGATCAGGAAACTGCCGATGAGGAGGCCGGCCCCGAGCAGAAACTGCACCCAGATGACGGGCGTGGCCGCGAGGAACCGCTCCAGGTCGGCGCGCAGCACGTTCGCGCCGGCCATGATGGCCAGCCCCACCGCGAAGTAGAAGGCCACGATCGTGCCGAGGTAGAGCAGGACCCGTGCCGGCCGCAGCCGGCCGGGGACCAGCAGGAGCCAGAGCGGAATGAGCAGCGTGCCGAAGCTGGCGGAGTCCACCAGTGCGAGCCCGCCGAGCGCGAGCGGCAGGGGGAACCCGCTCCGCCAGAGCTCGTCGACGGAGTCGAGGGCAAAGCCGGGTGCGGGAATGCTCGCGGCGAGCGAGAGGATTTCGAACATGGGCTCAACGCTCGCAGCCCGCGGCGGCGGTGTCGTCGGGCAAAAGGGCGACGTTCCGCTCTCGCCGCGGGCCGGCCGTACATCGTTTGGCCGACGCACGGTGCGCCCCCGATGTGCTGAACTGGGGTGTGAGCACATCTGAGAACCCCCGGAGCGCGGCGAGCGCCCTGCACGCGGGCGGCGGAGCGCTCATGCGGCGTGCCCGCCGAAGCCCGGACGCGAGGGACGCGGTCAACGCGGTGCTCTTCGTGCTGCTCGGCGTCATCCTGGTGCTCTGGGGCCAGCTCGGCTACTGGGACACGGCGTTCGGCGGCGAGTCGGCGGCGCGGTGGCTGCACCTGGTGCCGGTGCTCGTGGGCGGACTGGCCGCTCTGCTGCGGCGACGGCGCACCCTGCTCAGCGTGGCACTGAGCGTGCTGGCGCTCGCCGCGGATGCCGCCCTCGGCGGCTCCGTCATCATGTTCGTCATCGTGGCGGATGCCCTCTACACCGTGGCCCGCTTCGCCGGGCCCCGCACCCGGCGCGTCGTCTACGGGCTGGCCGCCCTGGCCGCCGTGCTGCTCGCGGCCCTCGGCACGGTCACGGCCGCACGCGAGGTCCCGTTCGCCTGGTCGTTGCTGCAGTTCGGCGCGCTCTTCGGAGTGCCGCTCTGGTGGGGGAACGATCTGCGCCAGAAGGGCGAGATCGCGGACCTCGCTCTGGAGCGCCTGGCGGTGGAGCAGGCCCGGGCACGCGATCGCGAGCGCATCGCGCTGCTCGACAGGAACCAGTCGGTGCAGGAGGAGCGCTCGCGCATGGCGGCCGACCTGCACGACGCGATCGCGTCCAGGCTCTCGGCGATCGCCCTGCACTCTGCCGCGGCGTTGGCGGGCGGCACCGCCGATGCCGGCCCCGAGCGCGATGCCCTGCAGCTGGCGCGGGCGTCGAGCATCGCGGCGCTCGAGGACATGCGGGCGATGATCGTCGTCCTGCGCACGTCGGAGCTCCCGGCCGGGACCGACGGCGCGAGTGGCTCCGCCGCGCAGCGTGCCGGGTCGGCGCCGACCGCGGTGGCACCGACGGCGTCGATCGCGTCGCTGCGCGCGCTGACGGATGCCGCCGAGAGCGCCGGCGTGCGCGTGCGGATACGGGGCGATTCGCCAGAGGGGGTCTCTGCACCACTCGGCCAGACCCTCTACCGAATTGTGCAGGAGTCGCTGACGAACGTCGTGAAGCACGCCCCGGGATCCGCGGTCGAGATCAGCTTTTGCGCCGAGGCAGACGGGCTGGAGCTGCGAATCGAGAACGAGCTGGGGGAGCGAGTGCCGGCTCTGCCAGCCGGGCTCTCGGCCGCGCTGAGCTCCGGCGCCGGGCTGGAGATCATGCGGGAGCGGGCGGCGGCGTTCGGCGGGCGGCTGCAGGCGGGGGCGACGGACGACGCCCGGCGGTGGCGCGTGGTCGCCTCCTTCCCGCTGGCGGGTGCCGCGTGAGTCGGCCGATTCGTGTGGCGCTCGCCGACGACCATGCGGCGATCCGCATGGGGCTGCGCCTGATCTTGGAGACGGCCCCCGACATCGAGGTGGTGGGCGAGGCGGAGGACGGCCAGTCCGCGATCGAGCTGGCCCGGGCGCTGCGCCCCGACGTGATCCTGATGGACATTCGGATGCCGGGCCTGGACGGCATCCGCGCGACCCGCGCGATCGTCGAGGAACAGGCATCCGATGTGCTCGTGCTCACCACCTTCGACCTCGATGAGTACGTCTTCGAGGCGCTGCGGGCCGGGGCCGTGGGGTTCCTGTTGAAGACCGTGGAACCGGCCGAGCTCATTGACGCGGTGCGCCGGGTGGCGGCGGGCGACGGCGTGCTGGCCCCCGAGGTGACCCGCGCCCTGTTGGGCGCCTTCGCGGCCGCACCGACCCCGGTTGCGGGGAGCGCAGCGACGGCGACCGCGGTGGCCGAGGCCAGCATCGACCCGCGCATTGAGCCGCTGACGGAGCGTGAGCGGGACGTGCTCACCGAGCTGGGGCGGGGCCTGTCCAACCAGCAGATCGCGCGGGCGCTGTTCATCACCGAGGCCACCGCGAAGACGCACGTGTCGCGGGTGCTCGGCAAGCTGGGGTGCCGGTCGCGCATGCAGGCCGCCGTCATTGCCCGCGAGGCCGGTCTCGCCGCTTGAGCGGCCCTAGGCCGGCCGCACCAGGTCGAAGCGCCCCTCGGCCAGCGCCTCGAAGTACGCCGTCGGCCCGCCGCCGCGCATCACCGGGTGGGCGAGCGCCGTCTGGTAGACGCCGTCCTGGAGCAGCGCCTCGTCGATGTGCACGGCGACCACCTCCCCGATCGTGAACACGCCGCGCGAGGACCGGCCGTCCGCGCCGCGCAGCGGCACGACGTCGGCGACCCGGCACTCGAAGCTCACCGGCGAGGCGGCCACGCGGGGCGCCGCGATCTCGACGGACGCCGCCGCCTCCAGCCCAGCCGCGGCGAACTCGTCGACATCCGCCGTCAGCGAGCTGGCGTTCATCTGCTCGGCCAGTTGGCGGGTGACCAAGTTCCAGGTGAACTCGCCCGTCTCCTCCGCATTCCGGGCGCTGTGCTTGCGTGAGGTGCTGGAGAAGCCGACCAGCGGCGGCGTGTAGGAGAGCGCGTTGAAGAAGCTGTACGGGGCGAGGTTGCGCACGCCCGCGGTCGAGAGCGTGCCGATCCAGCCGATCGGGCGCGGGGCGACGATCGCGTTGAACGGGTCGTGCGGCAGGCGGTGCCCCTCGGAGGGGCGATAGAAGTGCGTCGGCATGAGGCCAGTCAAGCAGGAGTGCGGTGCGGGAGGAAGGCCGCGCGGCGGCCGAACGGCCGTCCGCGCTAGACGTTGGTGAAGCTGCGCGTGTCCTCGGGCGGCGGGCCGAGCCGGAAGCGCCGCCCGCTGATCTCGCTCGGAACGATGCGCACCCACACGTGCTTCTCGGTGGGCACGAGAGGCTGGAGCGCCAGCTGCTCGGCGCCGGCGATCTCGGCCTCCGTCTCCAAGACGCGCGCGGTGCCCTTGACGACCACGCTCCAGCCCTCCTCGCGGCCGACGCCGTCGATCTCGAAGGCGACGTTCGAGTTGATGGTGAGCTCGAGCAGCTTCGTTCCCTCTGAGGTGCGGATCGTGAGCACGTCGTCGTGGGCGATGTAGTTCACGGGGTAGATGTCGAGCACGCCGCCGACGGTCAGCGCCAGCCGGCCCAGGCTCGCCGACAACAGCAGCTCCCAGGATTCCGCGGGGGAGAGGACGATGATCGGGGCTTCATCTGTGGCCATGCCCTCATCCTGACACGCCGATGCCAGAACCGCACCCGCTGGAGCGTGCAGCGTTCTCTGAACCCGTGGCCCGCCGCCCTTGACGGCATGGGGTTGGCCGTCGCTATGCTGTTCCGCACACGGGGCCTGCAGCGCGGCGGGCTCGTCGAGCGGGGTTTCACCGAGTGGGTGGGGACAACGATGGCACGATCGCGATCAGAATCCGGCGGAGGCGGGAACGGTACCGCCGCGTCCACCCGACGCCCGCCCTGGCTCAGCATGACGCTGAAGGTCGCGGCCATCCTCCTCGTGACCGTCGTGATCTACGTCATTCCGCCCCCGGAGGGTGTCGACCCGCGCGGCATGCACATGCTCGGCATCTTCGTCGGCACCATCCTCGGTCTGATCCTGCAGCCGCTGCCGACGCCGTCCGTCGCCCTGATCGGGCTGGCCCTGGCCATGATCACCGGCACCATGGACCCGGGCACCGAGGCGCTGAAGGGCTTCGCGAACTCGACCGTCTGGCTGATCGTCGCCGCATTCTTCATCGCGGAGGGCTTCCTGCTGACCGGCCTGGGGCGCCGCATCGCGCTCTGGTTCATCACCAAGCTCGGCCGCTCCGCACTGGGGCTCAGCTACGGGCTGGCGTTGACCGACCTGGTGCTCGCCCCGGCGACGCCGTCGAACACGGCCCGCAACGGCGGCGTCATCTACCCGATCATCGCCTCGCTCAGCATCGAGCGGGGGTCGACGCCGGACAGCGATGAGTCGCGGCGCAAGCTCGGCTCCTACCTGGCCCTGACCAGCGCCCAGGTGAACGCCATCACGTCGGCCATGTTCATCACCGCCATGGCGGGCAACCCGATCGCGCAGCAGGAGGCCATCGAGCTCGGCATCGACGTGACCTGGGGCAACTGGGCGCTCGCCGCGCTGGTGCCCGGGCTGCTCAGCCTCGTCGCCGTGCCCTGGGTGATGACGAAGGTGTACGGCCCGAGCATCACCAAGACGCCGGAGGCGCCCGCCCAGGCCAGGCGCGAGCTGGCCGCGATGGGGCGGATGTCGCGCGGCGAGATCGTCATGACGGCGACCTTCGTGCTGCTGCTGCTCATGTGGATGCTCGGCAACACCCTCGGCATCAACGCGACGGCGGCCGCGTTCGTCGGCGTCGCGATCCTCCTCGTCACCCGCGTCATCACCTGGAAGGACATGGCAGAGAACTCCTCCGCCTGGAGCACGCTGATCTTCTTCTCGGTGCTCATCGGCATGGCTGACCAGCTCAAGGCGCTCGGGGTGATCGCCTGGGTGGGCGACAGCGTCGCGGGCGCCGTCGGCGGCCTGCCCTGGCTGGTCGCCTTCGCCATCCTCACCCTGGTCTACTTCTACGCGCACTACTTCTTCGCCTCGAACACCGCCCAGATCGTCGCGATGTACGCCGTGTTCCTCGGCGCGGCGATCAGCACCGGCGCCCCGCCGCTGTTCGCCGCCCTCGTCTTCGGCTTCATCGGCAACCTGTTCGGCGCCCTCACCCACTACGCGTCGGGTCCGGCCGCCGTCATCTACGGCTCCGGCTACATCAAGGTGCCGGAGTGGTTCCGGGTCGGCTTCATCATGAGCATCGTCGTCATCGCCATCTGGACGGTGTCCTCGAGCCTCTGGATGATGCTGCTCGGCATGTGGTGACGCAGCGCACCGGCGGCGCGGCTAGTTGTCCTTGCCGCGGAGCACCGCGCGCAGCTTCTCCTTGTTGAGACCGGCGATGGCGGCGAGCGGGATGCCGGCCGGGCACACCTGCACGCACTCGCCGTAGACGGAGCACGGCCCGAACTCCTCCTCCATGGCTCCGATCATCGCGCCGGCCCGTTTGCCCCGCTCCTCCTGTGTCGTCGGCAGCAGGGAGAGGTGCACGAGCTTCGAGCCGGTGAACAGGTTCGCCGAGCCGTTCGGGCAGGCCGCGACGCAAGCGCCGCAGCCGATGCAGGCGGCGAAGTCGAGCGCCGCCTCGACGGTCTCGTGGCTGGCCTGGTGGCTGTCGGCATCCGGGGCGGTGCCCGCGTCGATCGAGACGAAGCCGCCCGCCTCGATCACCCGGTCCAGGGCGGAGCGGTCAACGACCAGGTCTTTCACGACCGGGTAAGCGGCCGAGCGGAACGGCTCGAGGGTGACGGTGCCGCCGTCGGGGAAGCTGCGCAGATGCTGCCGGCAGGACGGGGTGTTCGCGACGGGGCCGTGCGGCACGCCGTCCACTGTCACCCCGCAGCTGCCGCAGACGCCCTCCCGGCAGTCGGAGTCGAAGGCGACCGGCTCGCCGCCGCCGGCGACGATCGTGTCGTTGAGCTTGTCGAGGGCCTCCAACAGCGTGAACTCCGCGCCCGCGCCGTCCAGCTCGTAGCTCTCGAACCCGCCGACGTCGTCGCCGGAACGCTGGCGCCAGATCTTCAGGGTGAGTCTCATGATGACTTGTAGTTCCTTGTCTCCGGCAGCACCGAGTCGAAGTGCAGCGGTTCGTTGTGGCGGGTCGGCCTGGCGCCGTGCTGCCAGGCCGAGACGAACGACCAGTTGGCGTCGTCGCGCGCCGCCTCGCCGTCGCTCAGCTGGTGCTCCAAGCGGAAGTGCGCCCCGCAGGACTCCTCCCGGTCGAGGGCGTCGATGCACATCAGCTCGGCCAGGTCGAGGAAGTCGGCGACCCGGCCGGCCCGCTCCAGCTCCTGATTGAAGCCGTCCGGGCTGCCGGCGACCCGCAGATCGGTCCGGAACTCGGCCCGCAGCTCCCGGATCAGCCGGATGCCCTCGCTGAGCCCCTCCGCGGTGCGGCTGACGCCGCAGTGCGTGTACAGGATCTCGCCGAGGCGGCGGTGGAAGCGGTCCGGGCCCTGGGTGCCGGATGACGCGGCGAGGGCATCCACGACGGCGCGCGCCTCGGCCACCGTGCCCACCACGGCCGGGTGGTCGGCGGGGAGCGCCTGCTGCCCGAGCAGCGGCGCCAGGAAGTTCGGCACCGCGTAGGGCAGGGTGAACCAGCCGTCCACGCAGGCGGAGAGCAGCGAGTTCGCGCCCAGCCGGTTGGCCCCGTGGTACGCCCAGCCGGCCTCGCCGCCGACGAACAGGCCGGGGATGGAGGCCATCGCGTCGTAGTCGGTCCACAGCCCGCCCATCGAGAAGTGCGCGCCGGGGGCGATGCGCATGGGCACCTCGAGCGGGTTCTCGCCCGTGGCATCCGTGTACATCTCGAACAGGTTGCCGTAGCGCTCCTCGATCACCTTCCGGCCGAGGCGGGCCAGGGAGTCGCGGAAGTCCAGGTAGACGCCGTTCTTCAGCGGGCCGACGCCGCGGCCGGCGTCGATCTCGTCGCGGGCCGCGCGGGAGGCGACATCCCGCGGGGTCAGGTTGCCGAAGGCGGGGTAGCGCCGCTCCAGGTAGTAGTCGCGCTCGGCCTCGGGGATGTCGTTGGCCGGCCGCGTCTCGCCGGGGGCGCTCGGCACCCAGATCCGGCCGTCGTTGCGCAGGGACTCGCTCATCAGGATCGTCTTGGACTGCCACTCGGAGCTGAGCGGCAGCGCCGTCGGGTGGAACTGGATGAACGAGGGGGAGGCGAAGAGGGCGCCGCGCTTGTGCGCGCGGAACGCGGCCGTCACGTTGGAGTTCTTCGCCAGCGTCGACTTGAAGAAGACGTTGCCGTAGCCGCCGGTGGCCAGCACGACGGCGTGCCCGGTCTGGGCCCAGATGTCGCCCGTGGTCAGGTCGCGCACGGCGATGCCCTGCGCCCGGCCGTCCGCGACGATGAGGTCGAGCATCTCGCTGCGGGTGTGCAGCGTGACGGTGCCGGCCGCCACCTGCCGGAGCAACGCCTGGGACGCCGCCACCTGCAGCTGTTGGCCGGTCTGCCCGCGGGTGTAATAGGTGCGGCTGACTTGCACTCCGCCGAAGGAGCGGGTGGCCAGCTGGCCGCCGTACTCCCGGGCGAAGGGGGCGCCGACGGCCTCCATGTGGTCGATGACGCGCACGCTCTCCTCGGCCAGGCGCCAGCAGTCGGCCTCCCTGGCACGGAAGTCGCCGCCTTTGACGGTGTCCTTGACGAAGCGGGCGAGCGAGTCATTGTCGACCTTGCGCCCGCGGGCCGCGTTGATGCCGCCCTGCGCGGCCACGCTGTGCGCCCGCCGGGGCGCGTCGTGGAAGGTGAACGCGTGCACGTTGTAGCCGAGCTCGCCGAGGGCGGCCGCGCAGGCGGCGCCGGCCAGTCCCGTGCCGACGACGATCACGTCGAACTTGCGGCGGTTCAGCGGCGACACCAGCTTGTAATGCAGCTTGCGGTCGGCCCACGCCCCGGCCGGGTCGCCGGCCGGCGCTCCGCCGTCGATGATCCCGCCGATGTCCCGCAGGGCGTCGATATTGATTGCTGCACTGTCGAAGACTGCACTCATTGCACGACCCCCAGCAGAACGGCGACGGGAATGGAGATGTTGCCCAGCATGATGGCGATGGCGAGGATGCCGGAGACCGCGACGGCGATGGCGCGCAGCCGGTGGCTGGTCGCGCCGAGGTCGTGGGTGGCCGTCCACAGGCCGTGTGCCAGGTGCATCCCGAGCACCACCATCGCGAGGATGTAGAACAGCGCGACCTCCGGTCGCTGGAAGCTGGCGATCAGGTTCTCGTAGGCGTGGCTGGTGTCGACGGTGCCGTGCTCGAAGGAGGCGCTCGCCGCGGGCCGCGTGCCCGTGGTCAGGTCGAGCAGGTGGAAGATCACGAACAGCAGCAGCACCACGCCCGTGACGGGCATCGTGCGGGCCAGGAAGGAGCGCATCGGCAGGCGCCTGCGGCGGAACGGCCCGCGCGCCCGCCGGGCGCGCGCCACCAGCATCGCCGCGCCGCCGACGTGGCCGACGAGGCAGACGATCAGCACGATGCGGAGCGCCCAGAGCACGCCCTCGTAGGGGAAGAGCGGCTCCAGCAGCGTGCGCAGCCAGACGGCGTAGGCGTTGAAGTGTTCCGCGCCCTGGTACACCTTGAGGTTACCGATCATGTGCACGAGCACGAACGCGGCGAAGATCAGGCCGGTCACGGCCATGATCACCTTGAGTGTGAAGTTGGAGAGGAACGGCCGTCGCCGTGGGGGAGCGGCCCGGCGGCCACTGCTCTGCGAACCCCGCTGCGACCCACTCTGGGCGCTGGCCTGGGGCGCGCGCCGGCTCGTGTTCTGGCTGGTGTGTGCCGTGCTCGACATCCGTGCCCCCGCTCGCGAACGTGCCTGGACCCCGACTCCGGCGGCGGGGGAGTGACAGCTTCACGATAGCCCGGCACCCGCCTGCAAGTGAAGCCCCCTCCCACGTTGGCTCGAGGAAGCTTGCGACCGAAGCCAATCATCCCTCCCACGTTGGCTCGAGGGAGCTTGCGACCGAAGCCAGTCCCTCCCACGTTGGCTCGAGGGAGCGCCAGCGACCGAAGCCAACCCACGCCCTGTTCGGCGGCAGGTACAGCACTCTGCTAAACTTTGGAGGTTGCCGTCTGAACGGCCGCGGATAAAGAGAGCCCAGGCATCCGGCCCCGGGCACCGCGCAACAAAGAGAAAAGGGGATTCCTCTATGGCACTCGAAGCTAATGTCAAGAAGGCGATCATCGAAGAGTACGCGACCCACCCCGGTGACACCGGATCCCCCGAGGTTCAGATTGCAATGCTCACGCGTCGCATCAAGGACCTGACGGAGCACCTCAAGGAGCACAAGCACGACCACCACTCGCGTCGTGGCCTGCTCCTCCTGGTCGGCCAGCGTCGTCGTCTGCTCGGATACCTCTCCGACGTCGACATCAACCGTTACCGCTCGCTCATCGAGCGTCTCGGACTGCGCCGCTAGTCGCAGCCGAAACGGGAGATCTTCGCTGATTACGCGAACTTCTTGTGAAACGGGCCGTCACCTTCGGGTGGCGGCCCGTTTTGCGTGCCCGGCCCACCCGTTGATCGAGCCTGCCGAGAACCGGCGGGGCAAACTCCCAGCCGGATACCCCTAGGGTATTTATATACCCACCGGGTATCCCCATCAATTGATCGACAGAAGGTTGTTTCGCGTGTGCAGTGCAGTGAAGTGTAGGAAGTGCGGCAAGACGACGTGGGCCGGATGCGGCCAGCACGTCGACGCGGTGATGCGCGGCGTCGCGCGCGCCGACCGCTGCCAGGGCCACGAGAACGACCCGAAGGAGCCCGGCTTCTTCGCGCGCCTCTTCGGCAGGTAGGCCGAGAGTCGCGCACCCTGGCCCCGTTCGTTCTCGAGCGGGGCCTTTCGCGTGCGCGGGCGCGCGGGCGCGGGCTGCGGCGCGTTCGCGCCCGAGCGTCTAGGCTCGGCGCATGCGCTTCGGAATCGTCATCCTGCCCCAATTCGACTGGCCGGAAGCCGCCCGCTACTGGAGCGGTGCAGAGCAGCTCGGCTTCGATCACGCCTGGACCTACGACCACCTGTCCTGGCGGAGCCTCGCGGGGGAGCGCTGGCACGCCACCATCCCCACGCTGACGGCCGCCGCGATGGTGACCGGGCGCATCGGGCTCGGCACCTTCGTCGCCTCGCCGAACTACCGGCACCCGGTGCCGTTCGCCAAGGACGTCGCCACGCTTGACCAGATCTCCGGAGGGCGACTCGTGCTGGGGCTCGGCTCCGGCGGCACCGGCTTCGACTCCGTCGTGCTCGGGCAAGAGCCGCTCACGGCCCGGCAGCGCTTCGACCGCTTCGAGGAGTTCGCCGAGGGGCTCGACGTGCTGCTCCGCGGCGAGGAGGGCGCGAGCGAGCCGGATGCCGCGGGCGGCATCTCCTTCGCCGGCGAGCACTTCGCGGCCGCCGGCGCGCGCATGGTGGGCGCGCCCCCGCAGCACCCGCGCACCCCGTTCCTGATGGCGGCGAACGGGCCGCGCAGCATGCGGCTGGCCACCCGACTCGGGCAGGGCTGGGTGACCACCGGGCCGGACGGCGTTGTCGGGGAGGAATGGTGGCAGGGCGTCGCCGCGCTCGGCGCGCGCCTGGACGCGCAGCTGGCCGCCGACGGCGTCGACCCGGCCGGCTTCGGCCGCAGCCTGTCGCTGGACTCCGGCGGGCAGTTCGCGCTGGAGAGCGTCGGCGCGTTCGAGGACAGCGTGGGCCGGGCGAGAGAGCTCGGCTTCACCGACGTCATGGTGCACTGGCCGCGGCCGGAGGGGATCTACGCCGGCTCGGAGTCCGTGCTCGAGGAGGCCGCGAGCCGGCTGGCGGCGCTCCGCTGATCCCGCGTCACCCGTTGGTCGAGTAGCGAGGAACGAGCGTATCGAGACCTCTGCCCTGGCGCAGTTTCGCGCTGGAACCGGGTCTCGATACGGCCCTGGCGGGCCTACTCGACCAACGGGAAGGCGCGGGGTTGGCTTCGGTCGCAAGCTCCCTCGAGCCAACGGGAGAGCAACGGGAAGGCGGCGCCCTACATGTCGGGCGGGCCGTCCTGGGCAGCGGCCGGGTCCATCCAGAGGATCTCCCAGACGTGGCCATCCGGGTCGGCGTAGGCGCGGCTGTACATGAAGCCCATGTCCTGAGCGTCGCGGGTCTCGGTGCCGCCGGCGGCCAGCGCCTTGCCCAAGTGGGCGTCGACCGCCTCCCGGCTCGGCTCGTCCAGCGCGTTCAGCACCTGGATGCTGTTCTGTGCGTCGATCAGCTCCTTCGTGGTGAACGTCTTGAAGAAGTCCGGCTTCAGCAGCATCGCGTAGATGGCGTCGCTCAGCACGACGCAGATCGCGTTGTCATCCGAGAAGTTCTCGTTGATGGAGTACCCGAGCGCACTGTAGAAGTCGCGGGAGCGCTGCAGGTCGTTCACGGCGAGGTTGACGAAGATCGAGGAGGGCATTGCTCGGCTCGCTTTCTGAGGGTGGGGGAGCGTGTGCCCCTCAGGTTGCCGCGCCGTGCCGGCATCCGCAAGCCCCTTTTGTCGGCCGATGGATGCCGCGGCACGCAATCCTGAGAAAAACTCTGCATCGGGGTGGCTGCGGAGTAATCTCGGCTGCATGTCGATCTGGCGCACCAAGAGCATTGAGGCCTCGCTGGCCGACTCGCACCTGGAGCACCGCAGCCTGACCCGCACGCTCGGCACCTTCGACCTCGTGATCATGGGTGTCGCCGTCGCGGTCGGCGCGGGCATCTTCTCGGTCGGGGCGAAGGCCGCCGGCAGCTATGCCGGGCCGTCGGTGACGCTCGCCTTCGTGCTCGCCGCCGTCACCTGTGCGCTGGCGATCATGTGTTACGCCGAGTTCGCCTCGACGATCCCCGTCGCCGGCTCCGCGTACACCTATACCTACGCCACCCTCGGCGAGCTGCTCGCCTGGATCATCGGCTGGGACCTGATCCTCGAGATGCTCACGGCCGGGGCCGTCATCGCCAAGTACTGGGGTATCTATCTGAGCGGTGTGTTCGAGCTGTGGAACTGGGACGTGCCCTCGACCATCAACGTGGCCGGCCTGGAGGTCAGCTGGGGTCCGTTCCTCATCGTCGCCATCTTCACCACACTGCTCGTGCTCGGCACCAAGCTGAGCTCCCGGGTTGGCGCCGTGTTCACCATCATCAAGGTGGCGATCGTGCTGTTCGTCATCATCGTCGGTGCCTTCTACATCAACCCGGCCAACTACACGCCGTTCATCCCGCCGGCCGTGCCCGCCGCGCCGGGCGAGGGTGACGCCTGGGCGCAGTCTCTGTTCTCCTTCGCGACGGGCGCAGCCCCCGCCCAATACGGCATCTTCGGGCTGCTCGCCGGAGCCTCGCTCGTCTTCTTCGCCTTCATCGGCTTCGACGTCGTCGCCACCTCCGCCGAGGAGGTGAAAGACCCGCAGCGCACCCTGCCGCGCGGCATCTTCGGCGGCCTCGCCATCGTCAGCGTGCTCTACATCGCCGTCAGCCTGGTGCTGACCGGAATGGTCTCCTACCGGGTGCTGGCGGATGCCGCCGAGCCCAGCCTCGCGACGGCCTTCGTCGCCGTCGGCGCCGGCTGGGCCGCGCAGGTGATCTCCATCGGCATCCTCGCCGGCCTCACCACCGTGATCATGGTGCTGCTGCTCGGCCTGGCCCGCGTTCTCTTCGCGATGAGCCGCGACGGCCTGCTGCCGCAGTGGATGAGCCGCACCTCCGACACCCGGCATACCCCCGCCCGGGTGCAGATCCTGGTGGGCGTGCTCGTCGCGCTGCTCGCCGGCCTCACCGACATCGGCGTGCTCGAGGAGATGATCAACATCGGCACGCTCTCCGCCTTCGTTCTGGTGAGCATCGCCGTCGTGGTGCTGCGCCGCAAGCGCCCCGACCTGCCGCGCGCCTACAAGGTGCCGTGGTCGCCGGTGCTGCCGATCCTCTCCGCCGCGCTCTGCGTCTGGCTGATGCTCAACCTGACCACGCTGACCTGGGTGCGCTTCCTCGTCTGGCTGGCCCTCGGCCTGATCGTCTACTTCGCGTACAGTCGGAGGCACTCGGTGCTGGGGCGGCAAGAGGCCGCCGAGCAGCATGCCACCGAGCAGCATGCCGCCGAGCAGCAGGCCACCGACACGTCGGCCGGCGGTCGGCGCGCACCCGATCAGGAGGAATGATGTCTCGAGCGGTCATGTTCAGCGCCTTCGGCCCCGCCACACAGGTCTTCGACGTGCTCGAGGTGCCCGAGCCGCACGCCTCCGCCGGGCAGGTGCGGGTGCGGGTGAAGGCGGCCGGCCTCAACCCGGTCGACTGGAAGATCGCGCTCTATCCTCCCGTCGCCGCCGCGTACCACCTCGCTGAACCGCCATCGGGGAACGGCAACGACTTCTCCGGGGTGATCGACGAGGTCGGTGACGGAGTCACCGGCTGGAGCGTCGGCGACGAGGTGTACGGCGGGCGCCGCTTCTACGCCCAGGCCGACTACGTGCTCGCCGACCCCGACACCCTCGTGGCCAAGCCCGCCGGGCTCGGCTGGGAACAGGCGGGCGCGCTGGACATTGTGGGCCGCACCGCCTGGGCCGAGGTGGCCAGCCAGAATCTGACGGCGGCCGACACCGTGCTCGTCACGGCGGCCGCCGGTGGGGTCGGAGTGCTGGCCGTGCAGCTGGCCCGGCGCGCCGGCGCCACCGTCATCGGCACCGCCAGCCGCGAGAACCACGCCTACCTGCGCTCGCTCGGCGCGACTCCCGTGCTCTACGGCGACGGCCTCGTCAAGCGCATTCGCGCGCTTGCGCCGACCGGCGTCACCGTCGTCCTCGACCATCACGGGGCGGCATCGATCCAGGCGGGGCTGGACCTGGGCGTCGACCCGAGCCGCATCAACACCATCGCCGACCGGCCGTTCGCCGCCCAGCACGGCGTGGCGACCGTCGGTGGGGCCGCGGCGGGCCGGGCGGAGCTGGCCGAGCTCGGACAGCTCATCGCCGCCGGCGAGGTGGACTTCCCGATTGAGGCCCGGTACCCGCTCGAGCAGGTGCGCGAGGCCTACGCCCGGCTGCAGTCCGGGCATCTGCGCGGCAAGATCGTGCTCGTCACCGAGTAGTGTCTGAGCGCGGCCGAGTGCCGCCTTCCGAACCGGGGGAAACGGATGTCGAATTCGCGGGAATAGCGCGGGCGCGGCATCCGTTGTCCCATTTACATGCAAACGCATGGAATAATTGCAGTACTCACCAGAACCAGGCTCGCAGCAGCGAGAGAAGGAGCGGGCGTTCGCCATGCAGTTCGGACTCTTCACCGTCAGTGACATCACGCAGGACCCGACCACCGGCAAGACGCCGAGTGAGAACGAGCGGATCAAGGCCACTGTCGCCATCGCCAAGCATGCCGAGGAGGTCGGCCTCGACGTCTTCGCACTCGGCGAGCACCACAACCCGCCGTTCTGGTCCTCCTCGCCGACGACCACGCTCGCCGCGATCGCGGCCCAGACCAGCACCCTGCACCTCTCCACCGCCACCACGCTGATCACCACGAACGACCCGGTGAAGATCGCCGAGGACTTCGCGATGCTGCAGCACCTGGCCGACGGCCGCGTCGACCTGACCCTCGGCCGCGGCAACACCGGCCCGGTCTACCCGTGGTTCGGCAAGGACATCCGCCAGGGCATCGAGCTCGCGCTCGAGAACTACGCCCTGCTGCGCCGGCTCTGGCGCGAGGACTTCGTCGACTGGAGCGGCCAGTTCCGCACCCCGCTGCAGGGCTTCCAGTCCACGCCGCGGCCGCTCGACGACGTGCCCCCGTTCGTCTGGCACGGCTCCATCCGCAGCCCGGAGATCGCCGAGCAGGCCGCCTTCTACGGCGACGGCTTCTTCGCGAACCACATCTTCTGGCCGGCATCCCACACCCAGAAGATGGTGGCGTTCTACCGCCAGCGCTTCGAGCACCACGGCCACGGCCGTGCCGACCAGGCCATCGTCGGGCTCGGCGGGCAGATCTTCATCGGCAAGACCTCGCAGGAGGCCAAGGCCGCGTTCCGCCCGTACTTCGACAACGCGCCGGTGTACGGCCACGGCCCGAGCCTCGAGGAGTTCACCAGCCAGACGCCGCTGACCGTCGGCAGCCCGCAGGAGATCATCGACAAGACGCTCGGCTTCCGCGACTACGTCGGCGACTACCAGCGCCAGCTGTTCCTGATGGACCACGCCGGCCTCCCGCTGAAGACCGTGCTCGAGCAGCTCGACCTGCTCGGCAGCGAGGTGCTGCCGACGCTCCGCCGCGAGTTCGACGCCCGCCGCGCGCCCGGCGTGCCCGAGGCGCCGACGCACGCCTCGCTGCTGGCCGCCAAGAACGCGGCAGCGGCCGCGGCCCCGGATGCCGTGGCGGCCGCCCCCGGTTCGGCCTTCGGCCTCGGCGCCGCGAAGGGGGCCTAGCCATGACAGTGCGCAAACTGGCCGTCATCTCGGCCGGCCTGAGCCAGCCGTCCTCCACCCGGATGCTCGCCGACCACCTGGCCGCGGCGACCGAGTCGCGCCTGCGCGAGCAGGGCTTCGAGGTCGAGGTCACCACCGTCGAGCTGCGCGATGTGGCGGGCGACATCATGAATAACATGCTGACCGGGTTCCCGAGCCCGAAGCTCGAGTCCGTGATCGAGGCGGTGACCGGGGCCGACGGCCTGATCGCCGTCACCCCGATCTTCACCACCAGCTACAGCGGGCTGTTCAAGTCGTTCTTCGACGTGATCGACAACCAGTCGCTCACCGACATGCCCGTCGTGATCGGGGCCACGGCGGGCACGCCGCGGCACTCGCTCGCGCTCGACTACGCGGTGCGCCCGATGTTCACCTACCTGCACGCGGTGGTCGCACCGACCGGCGTGTTCGCGGCGACGGGGGACTGGGGCGAGAGCGCCGACTCGGTCAAGACGCTGCCGAACCGCATCCAGCGGGCGGCCGGCGAGCTGGCCGCGCTGGTGAAGGACTCTGACCGCAGCAGTCAGGTGCGCGACCCGTTCGGCTTCGACTCCGTGATGAGCGGCGTCGGCGGCTTCCAGCCCAGCTAGCGGCGGGCCGACATCCGCCCTGCGCCACTTCGTCGCCCTCCGCGCCACATGATGTGGCGCGGAGGCCCACCACCTGGCGCTGGGCGGATGCCGGCGCGCCGGCGGCCGACCAGGCGCCGGGCAGGTGCGGCGCCAACACACAGATGCCCCCGCACTCCAGTGGAGTGCGGGGGCATCGTCGTTGTGCGTCGGGCGCGGCCTAGCCGCTCTTGCGGCGGAACTCGCGCTGGTGCGCTGCGGAACCCTGGGAGCGGTTCGCCGCTCCCTTGCCGTCGAGGTGGGACTCGCCCTTGCCTCGGCTGGCGGCGTTCTGCTTGCGCTCCAGTGCCTCGCGGAACTTGCGCTTGGTCTCTTCAGCTGCGCTGAGGGCGTTCTCTTCTTCGGAACTCATGCGAACATTCTGCCACGGAGCGCGCAAGATCCGCGGCATCCGGGGCCTGGACAGGCCGCTCTGCTAGAGTGAGCGCGGATGTCTTGTGCCCCAGGGCGCAGGGCATGACAACTGAATAGAGCACCAACGGAGCAGGCTGGCAGGATGCTGGTCCCCTGTGGTGGTATTCCGAGCGCGACACCCTGTACGCAGCGCACGGCGTATTTCTACTGGTGGCCAGTGCAAGCACGCCGCATTTCTTCACGAGAATCGCGATGCGCTGAAATCTGTCTGTTCCCCTGCTCCGATGTTCTACTCGCGCGCCACACGGGCGAGCGAGGCTAAACAAAGGAGATAGACCTCTTGGAAGGTCCAGAAATCACGTTCGCCGAAACCGTTATTGACAACGGCAAGTTCGGAACGCGCACCATCCGCTTCGAGACCGGCCGTCTCGCTCAGCAGGCTCAGGGCTCTGCAGCCGCTTACATCGACGAAGAGACCATGCTTCTCTCGGCGACCTCCGTCAGCAAGCAGCCGAAGGACAACTTCGACTTCTTCCCCCTCACCATCGACGTCGAAGAGCGCATGTACGCCGCGGGCCGCATCCCGGGCTCCTTCTTCCGTCGCGAGGGCCGCCCCTCCACCGAGGCGATCCTCACCTGCCGTCTGATCGACCGGCCGCTGCGCCCGTCGTTCGTCGACGGCCTCCGCAACGAGATCCAGGTCGTCGTGACCGTTCTGGCCATCGAGCCGGACGAGCTCTACGACGTGCTCGCGATCAACGCGGCCTCGATGTCGACCCAGATCGCCGGTCTGCCGTTCTCCGGCCCGATCGGTGGCGTGCGCGTCGCCCTCATCCCCGACGGCGCTGGCTCCGGCCAGTGGGTCGCCTTCCCGAAGCACTCGCAGCTCGCCGACGCCGTGTTCAGCATGGTCGTCGCCGGCCGCGTTGTCACGGATGCCGCTGGCAACGACGACGTCGCGATCATGATGATCGAGGCCGAGGCCACCGACAACGCCTGGGACCTGATCCAGGGCGGCGCCATCAAGCCGAACGAGCAGGTCATCGCCGAGGGCATCGAGGCATCCAAGCCGTTCATCAAGCAGCTCGTCGAGGCCCAGGCCTCTGTCGCGGCCCGTGCCTCCAAGCCGACCGCCGACTTCAAGCTGTTCCCGCCCTACGCCGACGCCGTGTACGAGGCCGTCTCGGCCCTCGCCCACGAGGAGCTCAAGGCCGTCTACCAGATCGCCGACAAGGTCGCGCGTCAGGATGCCGACGACGAGCTCAAGGGCCGCGTCAAGGAGGCCATCGCCGCCAAGGTTGAGGCCGGCGAGCTCGACGCTTCCGCCAACAACCAGGTGGGCGCCGCCTACAAGTCGGTCACCAAGAACGTTGTGCGCACCCGTGTGCTTAACGAGGGTGTCCGCATCGACGGACGCGGCCTGGCCGACATCCGCCCGCTCGACGCCGAGGTTGCTGTCATCCCTCGCGTCCACGGCAGCGCCATCTTCCAGCGCGGCGAGACCCAGATCCTGGGTGTCACCACGCTGAACATGCTGAAGCTCGAGCAGTCGATCGACTCGCTGAGCCCGGTCACCAAGAAGCGCTACATGCACAACTACAACTTCCCGCCCTACTCGACCGGTGAGACCGGCCGTGTTGGTTCGCCGAAGCGTCGCGAGATCGGGCACGGCGCACTCGCCGAGCGCGCCCTCGTCCCGGTTCTGCCGACCCGCGAGGAGTTCCCCTACGCGATCCGCCAGGTGTCTGAGGCTCTCAGCTCCAACGGCTCGACCTCGATGGGCTCCGTCTGCGCCTCGACCCTGTCGCTGCTGAACGCCGGTGTGCCCCTCAAGGCCCCCGTCGCCGGTATCGCCATGGGCCTCATCTCCGACACCGTCGACGGCCAGACCCGCTACGCGGCCCTGACCGACATCCTCGGTGCGGAAGACGCACTCGGCGACATGGACTTCAAGGTTGCCGGCACCAGCGAGTTCGTCACCGCGATCCAGCTCGACACCAAGCTCGACGGCATCCCCGCCTCCGTGCTGAAGGCCGCGCTGACGCAGGCGAAGGATGCCCGCGACACGATCCTCAGCGTTCTGAACGCCGCGATCGACGCCCCCGACGAGATGGCACCGACCGCGCCCCGCGTGATCAGCGTGCAGATCCCCGTCGACAAGATCGGCGAGCTGATCGGCCCGAAGGGCAAGACGATCAACGCCATCCAGGACGAGACCGGCGCCGACATCTCGATCGAGGAAGACGGCACCGTGTACATCGGCGCCGTCGACGGCCCCTCGGCCGAGGCCGCCCGTGCCCAGGTCAACGCCATCGCGAACCCGACCAACCCCGAGGTTGGCGAGCAGTTCCTCGGAACCGTCGTGAAGATCGCCACCTTCGGTGCGTTCGTCTCGCTGCTCCCGGGCAAGGACGGCCTGCTGCACATCTCCGAGGTGCGCAAGCTCGCCGGTGGCAAGCGCGTTGAGAACGTCGAAGACGTGCTCGGCGTCGGCCAGAAGATCCTCGTCGCGATCACCAAGATCGACGACCGCGGCAAGCTCTCGCTCGAGCCTGTCGTCGTCGACGAGGCCGCTGACAGCGAAGGCCGTGGCCACGAGGCCGCGCACTCCGAGGCCCCCGCAGAGGGCTCTGCCGAATAAGCAGTCGCACCCTGTCGCACACGGATGCCCGTCTCCCCAGTGGAGGCGGGCATCCGTCGTTTCACACCGGCCCGCAAAGCCAGTGGCAGCACCGACGTGGAGCGCGTTCGCCCGGCGTAGCATCCGGCGCATGTTGAACACAACTCAGTTGAAGGTGCGAGCGCTCTCGGGCGCAAGCATCGTGGCCTTGATCCTCGGTGGGGCGGTGGCCGGCGTCGCATCCGCCGCCGTCGCCGCCCCGCACTCTGGCGTGTCCGCAACGAGTCTCGCCCAGCCAGGCAGCAGCGTAGGCGCCGGCAGTGGCCTCGATCGGTGGTCGCCCCGCACGCCCCAGGCCTACCTGGCAATCGGCGACTCGTTCACGGCAGGCCAGGGTGCGCCGCCCTATTCCTCCGAGACCTGTAAGCAGAGCAAATGGGCGGGCTACCCGCGCATCGCTGCCGCAGCCAGTCTCGGCGCCTACAAGCTGACCGCCAACAACGCCTGTTCCGGCGCACGCATCGCCGACGTTCCCGCCCAGCTCGCGGGAGCCGACCCGGCGACGGCGCTGGTCACGCTCACGGTCGGCGGGATCGACGCCGGTTCGAACGGGGTGCTGGCGGCCTGCGCCGCCGGGCCGGACACCGATCAGTGCCGGGCCGCCATCGCGGCGAGCACCGCCGCGATCGCCGCGCTCGGCCCGCAACTCGTCGGCCTGTACAACCAGCTCGCCGCGACCCTGCCCGACGCGCGCATCGTCGTGCTCAACTACCCGCGCCTGTTCAAGCCCGGCGCCGCCCCGCTCGGCGAGCTGGTCAACGCCGGCACCGATGCACTCAACGCCGTGATCGCCGGCGCCGTCGCGGCCACGGGCAACCCGAAGGTCACACTCGTGAACGTGACGGACGAGTTCGCCGGGCATGCCATCGGCGACAAGCTGCCCTACATCGGGTTCAACCCGGCCGACGTCACGGCCGCGGCGAACTTCCACCCGAACGCGCTCGGCAACCTGCTCGGCTACACGCGGGCCCTCGTCAGCGACGGGGTGCTGCGCCGTTAGAGCGTCGCCCCGCCGTCGCCCTCGATGAGCGGCAGCACCCGGTACGGGATCAGCTCGCTCATCGAGAGCGAGGTGGCGGTGCGCTCGACGCCGTCGATCGCCAGGATCGTCGCGTCGATGTGGAACAGGTCCTCGGCGTCGGAGCAGACCACCCGCACCAGCAGGTCGGCCTGCCCGCTCATGCCGTGGGCCTCCAAGACCTGCGGGATCCGGGCCAGTTGGGCGATGATCGCGCCGATCTGGCGCTGCTGCAGGTTCACCTCGATGAACGCGGTCAGCGGGTAGCCGAGGGCGGCCGGGTTGATGCAGCGCTCGAACGGCAGGAAGACGCGGGAATGCTCCAGCCGGTTCATCCGCGCCTGCACCGTGTTGCGCGAGACGCCCAGCCGATCGGCGAGCGCGACGAAGGTGCTGCGCGGTTCGGCGCTGAGCGCCTGGAGGAGCTGCTTGTCTGTGCCGTCGACGGTGTTCATGGCCAGACAGTAGCAGGAGCCCGGTGCGAACAATAGGGCGCAGCGCGGGACGATGCAGAAGAGTCGGCGGAACGCGGCGCCGTGCGCATTTGTGAACTGTTTGCGTGCTTTCTAGTGCACACTGCACGGTCAAAATCCGATCGATTGTGCTTGCTGTGCCCCACGCGTAGGGTCGCGGTATCTCCGGCAGTGTGGCCGGGGAGGCTCGCACCGGCCACAAGCCCGTGCGTTCCAGACCGTGACCGAACGGAGTGCGCGTCATGCTGCAGACTCAAACACCGGCCCACTTTGCTGGCCGCGAATCCTCAACACAGACGGATGCCACCGAGCAGGCGAGCCTGGCCCGGATGCTCGCCCCGAGCGGCGAGCGGCTGCCGAACGCCGAGCTGGACCCGTGGGTCGCCGAGCTGGACGCCGCGGCCATCGGCGCGCTGTACCAGGACATGGCGATCATCCGCCGGCTGGACGCGGAGGGCACCGCCCTGCAGCGTCAGGGCCAGATCGCCCTCTGGCCGCCGCTCCTCGGCCAGGAGGCCGCCCAGATCGGCTCGGCCCGGGCGCTGCGCAGCGACGACTTCGTCTTCTCCAGCTACCGCGAGATGGGCGTGGTGTGGGCGCGCGGGGTGCGGCCGTCCCAGCTCAACCGGGTGTGGCGGGGCGTCACCGCCTCCGGCTGGGACCCCTACGAGGCGCACATGGCCCCGCTGCAGGTCATCATCGGTGCGCAGACGCTGCACGCGACGGGCTACGCGCTCGGCATCCAGAACGACGGCGCCGACGCCGCGGCCGTGGCCTACTTCGGCGACGGGGCCACCAGCCAGGGCGATGTGAACGAGGCAATGGTGTTCGCCGCCAGCTTCCAGACCCCCGTCGTGTTCTTCTGCCAGAACAACCACTGGGCGATCTCCGAGCCGGTCGGGCTGCAGGCGAACCGGCCGATCGCCGACCGGGCGCCCGGGTTCGGCATCCCCAGCATGCGCGTCGACGGAAACGACGTTCTCGCCGTGCTGGCCGCCACCCGCATCGCCCTGGACCGGGCGCGCACCGGCGGCGGTCCCAGCTTCATCGAGGCCGTCACCTACCGGATGGGCCCGCACACGACGGCCGACGACCCCCGCAAATACCGCGACCCGGCCGAGCTGGAGCTCTGGGCCGGCCGTGACCCGCTGGCCAGAGTGGAGGCGTTCCTGCGCAATCAGGGCGCGTTCACCGCACAGTTCGAGCAGCAGGTGGCGGAGGCCACGGATGCCGCCGCAGCCGAGGTGCGCGCCGAGACCATCGCCATCCCCGACCCGGACCCGATGGAGCTCTTCGACCACGTCTACGCCGAGCCGCACACCGGGCTCGCCCGTGAGCGGTCGGACTACCTCCGCTACCTGTCGCAGTTCGAGGATCCCGCAGCGCCGGGGCAGCCGCAGCAGGCCGGCCAGACGGGAGGCGCGCGATGACCGTGATGACCCTGGCCGGCGCCATCAACGCCGGGCTGCGCGCCGCCCTCGCCGCCGACCCAAAGACCCTGCTGATGGGCGAGGACATCGGCGCCCTCGGCGGCGTGTACCGAGTGACCGACGGCCTGCAGGCCGAGTTCGGGCCGCGCCGCGTCGTCGACACCCCGCTCGCCGAGTCCGGCATCCTCGGCACCGCCGTCGGCCTCGGCTACCGCGGGTACCGGCCCGTCGTCGAGATCCAGTTCGACGGCTTCATCTACCCGGCCTTCGACCAGATCGTCAGCCAGGTCTCCCGCACCCACGCCCGCACCCGGGGCGCGGTCACCCTGCCGATCACCATCCGGGTGCCGTTCGGCGGCGGCATCGGCTCCGCCGAGCACCACTCCGAGTCGC
This sequence comes from Microterricola pindariensis, assembly GCF_002936985.1. Taxonomy (GTDB): domain Bacteria; phylum Actinomycetota; class Actinomycetes; order Actinomycetales; family Microbacteriaceae; genus Microterricola; species Microterricola pindariensis. The sequence goes on from NZ_MPZN01000040.1 coordinate 24,124, forward strand.
CGGAGGCGTACTTCGCGCACACGCCGGGACTCCGCGTCATCAGCCCGTCCACCCCGCAGGACGCCTTCACCATGATCCAGCAGGCCATCGCCTGCCCCGACCCGGTGCTGTTCTTCGAGCCGAAGCGGCGCTACCACGTCAAGGGCGAGGTCGACGTGGAGCGGCCGCTCGCCGACGCCGCGCCGATGGGCGGGGCGCACGTGGTCGTGGCCGGCAGCGACGTCACCCTGCTCGCCTACGGGCCGTTGGTGGCGACGGCGACGGATGCCGCAACGGCGGCCCGCGCCGAGGGCATCTCCATCGAGGTCATCGACCTGCGGAGCCTCGCCCCCTTGGACCTGGACACGCTGGCGGCCTCCGTGCAGAAGACGGGTCGCCTCGTCGTCACCCACGAGGCGCCGGGATTCGGCGGCCTGGGTGCCGAGATCGTGGCCAGCCTGACCGAGCGCTGCTTCGACTACCTCGAGCACGCCCCGGTGCGCGTGACGGGTTTCGGCGTGCCGTACCCGCCGGCCAAACTGGAGCGGCACTACCTGCCTGACCTGGACCGAATCCTCGACGGGGTCGACCGGGCGCTCGGCCGGCTCGGCGCCGCCGCCGCCCCCACCGTTCCGGCGCGGGGCGCGGAGGTGGCCCAGTGAGCGAGATCCGCACCTTCCTGCTGCCCGACCTCGGCGAGGGGCTCACCGAGTCCGAGGTGGTGAGCTGGCGCATCGCCGTCGGCGACACCGTCACCCTCAACCAGATCATCGCCGAGGTGGAGACGGCCAAGGCCATCGTCGAGCTGCCGGCACCCTACGCCGGCATCATCTCCCGCATCTACGCCGAAGCGGGCGTCACCGTCAACGTCGGCCAGCCGCTGCTCGACGTCGAGGTGGCGGCTGTCGGCGGGGTGAGGGGCGGCGCAGCGAAGGACGGCGGGTCGGATGACGGCCGGGCGGATGCCGCGGACGGCGAGCCCACGATGCCCATCGCCGTGAGCGGGACCGGCGAGGCCGTGCGAAACGGCGCGGCGCCAGCCGACGCCAGCGCGGACGCCACCGCCGACGCCATCGGCGACCCGCAGCCGGAGAACCTCGTCGGCTACGGGGCGCCGAGCGAGCCGGGCGGCGGACCGGTGCGCCGGGCCAGACGCCGTCTGGAGACGGAGGCGATCCCCATCGTCAGCGCCGACGGCGTGTTCCGCAGCAGCGACGCGGAGCGGGCGCGCTCCACCCCGCCCGTGCGCAAGCTCGCGCACGAGCTCGGCATCGACCTGGAGCAGCTGCCGGGCAGCGGCGAGGGCGGCGCCATCACCCGCGCCGACGTCGAGGCGGCCTTCGCCGGGCGTTTCGAGGGCCAATCCGGCCCGGGCGCGGCCGGACCTGCGGCGTCCGGCGGGGCGGCATCCGCGGCCACGCCGGCAGGCGCACCCGCAGACCGGGGCACCGGGTCGGGCCCGGCCGGAGCCGGAGCGCCCCAGCAGGCGGAGACCCGCATCCCGATCCACGGCGTGCGTAAGCACACCGCGGCGGCCATGGTGCAGAGCGCGTTCACCGCGCCGCACGTGAGCTGCTTCCTCACCGTCGACGTCTCCCGCAGCCTGGAGCTACTCGAGGAGCTGAAGGCGGGGTGGGGCAGGGGCCTCCCGCCGGGCGCCGCCCGCCCCGGCATCCTCGCCCTCGTCGCGCAGGCCGTCTGCATCGCCCTGCGCCGCACCCCGGAGCTCAACGCCCACTGGGACGAGGAGGCCCAAGAGATCGTGCTCTACCGCGCCGTGCACCTCGGCATCGCCGCCGCCACGGCGCGCGGCCTGATCGTGCCGGTCATCGCCGACGCGCAGGCGCTCGGCCTGGACGGGCTCGCCGAGGCCATCGCCGAGGCGGGCGCGGCGGCCCGGGCGGGCACGACGACGCCGGCTGCCCTCCGTGGCGGCACCTTCAGCATCAGCAACATCGGCGTCTTCGGCATCGATGCGGGCACCCCCATCCTCCCCCCGGGACAGACCGGCATCCTGGCCCTCGGCGCGCTGCGCCGGGAGCCCAGGGAGTGGCAGGGGCAGATCGCCCTCCGCGACGTGGTCACCCTCAGCCTCAGCTTCGACCACCGCGTCGTCGACGGCGAGCAGGGCGCCCAGTTCCTGCGCGACGTCGGGGCGATCCTGAACAATCCCGGCCGTGTTCTCGGCATGCTGTGAACCCGCACTGACTATGGTTGGATCACGTTCCGGCGAGGCAACGCCCCGCCGCCTGTCGAGGGGGAGGGCGCGATGAGCGGTCTGCACGATCCGGATGCCGCCGCCGCGCGCATCCCCGCGGACACCGGCGCCGGGATCTCGGTGCTGCACAGCCGCATCGACCCGCAGGGGCCGCAGTTCCTGGCGAACGACACGGCGCAGCGCGCCCTCGTCGCCGCGCTCAACGCGGCGCTCGCCCACGCCGGCCGGGGCGGGCCGGAGGGTTCCCGGCAGCGGCACACGGCGCGCGGGAAACTGCTGCCGCGCGAGCGCATCGACCGGCTGCTCGACCCGGGCAGCCCGTTCTTGGAGGTCGCCCCGCTCGCCGCCCACGAGCTGTACGGCGGGGAGGCGCCGGCCGCCGGCGTCATCGCCGGCATCGGGCTCGTGCACGGCCGCCCGGTCATGGTGATCTGCAACGACCCCACCGTCAAGGGCGGGAGCTACTTCCCGCTCACCGTCAAGAAGCACCTCCGGGCCCAGGAGATCGCGCTCGAGAACCGGCTGCCCTGCATCGCGCTCGTCGACTCCGGCGGCGCCTACCTGCCGATGCAGGACGAGGTATTCCCCGATCGCGAGCACTTCGGACGCATCTTCTACAACCAGGCCAGGATGTCGGCCGCCCGCGTCGCGCAGATCGCCGCCGTGCTCGGCTCCTGCACCGCCGGCGGCGCCTACGTCCCGGCGATGAGCGACGAGACCGTGATCGTGCGCGGCCAGGGCACCATCTTCCTCGGCGGGCCGCCGCTCGTTCGGGCCGCGATCGGCGAGGTCGTCACCGCCGAGGAGCTCGGCGGCGGCGAGCTCCACTCCCGCGTCTCCGGGGTCACCGACCACCTGGCCGAGAACGACGCCCACGCCCTGGAGATCGTGCGGGAGATCGTGGCGACGCTGCCCCCGCCGGCCGAGCCGGCCTGGGCGCTCGCCGCCGGCCTCCCACCGCTGGCGGACGAGTCCGAGCTGTACGGGGTGGTGCCCGTCGACGTGCAGGCCGACTATGACGTGCGCGAGGTGATCGCCCGGCTCGTCGACGGCAGCGCACTGCACGAGTTCAAGCGCGAGTACGGCGCCACGCTGGTCACCGGCTTCGCGCACATCCACGGCCACCCGGTCGGCGTCATCGCCAACAACGGCGTGCTGTTCAGCGAGTCGGCCGAGAAGGGCGCCCACTTCATCGAGCTCTGCGACCAGCGCGGCATCCCGCTGTTGTTCCTGCAGAACATCTCCGGCTTCATGGTCGGCCGCGACGCGGAGGCCGGCGGCATCGCCAAACACGGGGCGAAGATGGTGACCGCGGTGGCCACCACCCGGGTGCCCAAGCTCACCGTCGTCATCGGCGGCTCCTTCGGCGCGGGCAACTACTCCATGTGCGGGCGGGCCTACTCGCCGCGCTTCCTCTGGATGTGGCCGGGCGCCCGCATCTCGGTGATGGGCGGGGAGCAGGCGTCCGCTGTGCTCGCCACCGTCAAGCGGGAACAGTACGAGGCCCGCGACGAGGAGTGGCCGGCCGAGGAGGAGGCGGCGTTCCGCGCGCCGATCCGGGAGCGCTACGAAAGTCAGGGCAGCCCGTACTACTCCACCGCCCGGCTCTGGGACGACGGCATCATCGACCCCGCCGACACCCGCCGGGTGCTCGGCATGGCCCTCGACGTGTGCAGCAGAACCCCGCTGCCCGAGCCGGCTTTCGGCCTCTTCCGGATGTGAGGCGGATGACGATGCTCCCGACCACAGGAGAAACGACCCGGGCAGGGCAGATCCCGCTTCCGGATGTGAGGCGGATGACGATGCTCCCGACCACACGAAAAACGACCCGGGCAGGGCAGATCCCGCTTCCGGATGTGAGGCGAGGATGAGTGTAGAGATGAACATCGGGCATGCCACGTCGGCCCTGCCCCCGTTCCGCCGGGTGCTCGTCGCCAACCGCGGCGAGATCGCCTGCCGGGTGATCGGCACGCTGCGGCGGCTGGGCATCGAGGCGGTCGCCGTGTACAGCGACGCCGACCGCGGCGCCAAGCATGTCGCCCTGGCCGACCTCGCGCTCCGCATCGGGCCGGCCCCCGCGGCCGAGAGTTACCTCAACGTCGACGCGGTGATAGCGGCCGTGCGCGCGAGCGGCGCGGATGCCGTGCACCCCGGCTACGGCTTCCTCTCCGAGAGCCCGCTGCTGGCCGCCGCCTGTGCCGAGGCCGGCGTCGTCTTCGTCGGCCCGGGGGAGCAGGCGCTCCGCGTGATGGGCGACAAGATCCGCTCCAAACGACACGTGGCCGGGCACGGGGTGCCGGTGACACCCGGCAGCGAGGCCCACGGCAGCGAGGGCGGCGTCGACTCCACGGATGACGCCGCGCTGGCGGCATCCGCGGAGCTGCTCGGCTACCCGGTGCTGATCAAGCCATCGGCGGGCGGCGGCGGCAAGGGCATGCAGCTCGTCGACAGCCCCGAGGCGCTGCCCGCCGCGCTGGCCTCCGCCCGGCGCACCGCCCGCGCCGCGTTCGGCGACGACACCCTGTTCCTGGAGAAGTTCATCCAGCGCCCCCGGCACATCGAGGTGCAGCTGCTGGCCGACGGGGCCGGCCACACCGTGCACCTCGGCGAGCGGGAGTGCTCGCTGCAGCGCCGGCAGCAGAAGGTGGTCGAGGAGGCGCCGTCGCCGCTGCTGGACGCCGCCACCCGGGCCCGCATCGGCGAGGCGGCCTGCGCGGTCGCCCGCAGCGTCGGCTATGTGGGGGCTGGCACCGTGGAGTTCCTCATCTCGGATGCCGCGCCGGATCAGTTCTACTTCATGGAGATGAACACCAGGCTGCAGGTGGAGCACCCCGTCACCGAGCTCGTCACCGGCATCGACATCGTCGAGTGGCAGCTGCGCGTGGCCGCCGGGCAGGAGCTGCCGTGGAGCCAGGAGCAGATCCGGTTGGACGGGCATGCGGTGGAGGCGCGCATCTACGCCGAGGACCCGGACAGCGACTTCCTGCCCACCAGCGGGCGGGTGCTGGCGCTCGCCGAGGCGCACGGCCCCGGGGTGCGGGTGGACAGCTCGCTCCTGCCGGGCGGGGAGATCGGCTCCCACTACGACCCGATGCTCGCCAAGGTGATCGCCTGGGGCCCCGACCGGGCCAGCGCGCTCGCCCGGCTCGACGCCGCCCTGGCGCACACCGTCATCCTCGGCGTCGACACCAACCTCGCCTTCCTGCGCGGACTGCTCGCCGACCCCGCCGTGCAGGGGGGCGCGCTGGACACCGGGCTGATCGCCCGGCACCTGGAGATCCAGGCTGCGGCCACGCCCGACGCCGCTTCGGCGGCCCCGTCGCTGCTCGGCGAGATGCTCGCCGTCGCCGGGGCCCTGCTGCACGCGGAGGCACCAGCTGCGGCCGACTCGCCCTGGGGGGACCGCTCGGGCTGGCGCACCGGGGGAGCGGCGGCCACCCGCCCCGCGACCCGGCTCGTCCGACACCGGGGGACGCACAGGGGAGAGCAGACGGAGACTGTCTTTGAGCTCCGCTCGCTCCCAGGGGTGGGGGGACCCGGCAGCCTGAGCGTCTCCGTGCAGGAGCGCGGCGCGGACGAAGCCTGCCCAGCCGTGCACGCGGTGAGCTGTGATCCGGCCGCCACGACCCTGAACCGTGCCACCGGCGTGCACGTCGGGATCGCCGTCGACGGAGTGCAGCGTCGCTGGAGCTGGGCCCGCGACGGCGAGGACCTCCTGCTCTCGGCGGAGGGGGAGTCCACCCGGTTCACCGTGGTCAGCCGGGAGGCGGAGCTGCAGGGCGAGCTGGCGCGGATCCTGGCCGCCCGGGCCGAGCGCGAGGGCGGCGTGGCGGCGAGCCCCGAGTTGCGCACGCCGACGCCCGGCACCGTGGTGCAGCTGCACGCGGCATCCGGTGACGCAGTGGACGTCGGAGCCCCGATCGCCACCGTGGAGGCCATGAAGATGGAGCACCAGGTGACGGCGAGCGTCGCCGGCACCCTGCGGCTGCACGTGCGCCTGGGCGATGCGCTGCGCCGCGACCAACTGCTCGCCTCCATCGACGCGCAGGCACCGGGCCAACGACAGGGGATCGGCAATGAGTGACGGAAAGAGCTCGGCCAGGGAGCCAGGCAGGGAAATCGTGCAGCGCGGGCTGTTCTACGAGGAGTTCGAGCTGGGCACGCGCTACCTGCACCGGCCGGGTCGCACCATCGGCGAGGCCGACAACGTGCTCTTCAGCAGCCTCACCATGAACACGCAGGCACTCCACCTGGATGCCGCGTTCGCCGCCGGGCAGCCGTTCGGCCAACGGCTGGTCAACTCGATGCTCACCCTGGCGACGCTCGTCGGCGCCTCGGTCGCCCAGCTCACCCAGGGCACCCTCGTCGCGAACCTCGGCTTCGGCGCCGTCGCATTCCCGCTGCCGCTGTTCCACGGGGACACGCTCTACGCCGAGACGCTGGTGAGCGCCAAGCGGCTGTCCGCGTCCCGCCCGGGGCAGGGCATCGTCACGCTCGAGCACACGGGGCGCAATCAGCGCGGCGACGTGGTGGCGACCGCCAGCCGCACCACCCTCGTCTGGTGCATCGACGCCGCCGGGGCGGGGCAGGCGCCGTGACGGGCGGCGTCGACCTCGGCCGCACCGGCCCGGCCCTGCTGTTCTGCCCGGCCGACCGGCCTGACCGGTTCGCGAAGGCGGCCGAGCGGGCGGATGCCGTCATCCTCGACCTGGAGGACGCCGTGCTGCCCGCGGAGCGCCCGGCCGCCCGCGCCGCGCTGGCCGCGCACCCGCTGGACCCCGCCCGCACCGTCGTCCGCGTCAACCCGCACGGCTCGTCCGACCACACCCTCGACGTCGAGGCGGCGCTCGCCGCCGGCTACCGCACGCTGATGCTCGCCAAGGCGGAGTCACCGGCCGCGGTGCGCGCCATCGAGGCGCTCGCCGCGGCATCCGGCAGCCCACGGATCGGGGTCATCGCGCTCTGCGAGACGGCCGCCGGGGTGTTGGCCGCCCCACAACTGGCCGCAGAGGCCTCCGTCACGGCGCTGATGTGGGGAGCGGAGGATTTGCTGGCCTCGCTCGGCGGCAGCTCCAGCCGGTACCCGGACGGGCGCTACCGGGATGTCGCGCGGCACGCCCGCTCCGCCGTGCTGCTGGCGGCGGCCGCCCACGGCACGGCGGCGATCGACACCGTCCACCTCGTCATCGACGACGAGTCGGGCCTGGCCGCAGAGGCCCGGGATGCCGCGGCCAGCGGATTCCAGGCGACGGCCTGCATCCACCCCACCCAGGTCGAGGTGATCCGCGCTGCGTACCGGCCGAGCCCCGAGCAGCTGAGCGCGGC
>NZ_MPZN01000041.1 GCF_002936985.1 Microterricola pindariensis
CATCGTTGCGTACTCCTCGGTCGCCTAGGCTGTACGGGTGATGGAGAAGGGGGTTGAGGGGCACTCTGCGCTGCGCCTCCCCATCTACCTGGCGGTCCCGCTCGCAGCGGCATCCGGCATCATCCTCGACGGCGCCTTCCCCGACCGGGGCTGGTGGCCGTTGGCCCCGCTGGCCGTCGCGCTGCTCTTCCTCACCCTCCTCGGGCGCGGGCCGTGGGTGGGCTGGCTGCTCGGCCTGATCGCCGGGCTCACCTTCTGGCTGACACACATCCACTGGCTCACGCTGTACCTCGGCGCACTGCCCTGGCTGGCCCTGGCCGTGCTGCAATCCCTCTTCTTCTCGATCGGCGTCGCGCTCATCGCCGTCGTGCTGCGCTGGGGGCCGCGGCTCTGGCCGACCCCGCTCGGCCGGCTCGGCATGGTGCCCGTCGTCGTGGCCGGGCTGTGGACGGCGCGGGAGGCCATCTCGGCGGTCTGGCCCTACGGCGGTTTCGCGTGGGGGCGCCTGGCCCTCTCCCAGACGGAGGGGCCTTTCGCCGGGCTGCTCAGCCTCGTCGGCGCCTCCGGCCTCAGCTTCCTGATGGCGCTGCTGGCCGCGCTCCTCGTGCAACTCGCCCGGGAGCAGGCGCTGGAACTCGGCTGGCGCGCCGCCATCGCGGTCGCCACCGTCGCGCTCCTCCTCGCCGTGCCGGCCTGGCCGACGCTGCAGACCGGCACGACCCGCCTGGCCGCCGTGCAGGGCAACTCGAACGCCGGTCTGTTCGCCGAGTACGTGCCGGGGGAGATCCTCAACAACCACGTCGCCGAGACGCTTCCGCTGGTCGGCGAGGACGTCGACATGGTGGTCTGGCCGGAGAACGGCAGCGACATCGACCCGTTGCGGAGCCCGCAGGCGGCCAAGACCCTCGACTACGTGAGCACGCAGATGCGGGCCCCGCTGATCGTCGGTACCATCACGCTGCGGGATGACGAGTATTTCAACAGCTCCCTGCTCTGGAAAGCGGGGGAGGGCGCCGTGCAGATCTACGACAAGGTGCACCCGGTGCCCTTCGCCGAGTACATGCCCGACCGGGAGTTCTGGCGCCCGTTCGCGCCCGACCTGATCGACCTGATCGGCCGCGACTACTCGATCGGCACCCAGCCGAACGTCTTCGACGTGAACGGGATCCTCGCCGGCATCGCCATCTGCTTCGACATCGCCGACGACCAGCTGGTCAAGGAGATGATCACCGGCGGCGCCCAGATCATCCTGGCCCAGACGAACAACGCCGACTTCGGCAGTGCGGCGCACTACACCGACGAGAGCGCCCAACAGCTCGCGATCGCCCGGATGCGGGCGATCGAGGCCGGCCGCACGGTCGTGAACATCTCCACCGTCAGCTCGAGCGCCATCATCCTGCCGGACGGCAGCACGCTGGCCTCCATCCCCGACTTCACGGCCGGGTCGATGCTGGAGACGGTGCCGCTCAGCGACACCGTGACGCCGGCCATGGCCGCGGGCCGCGGCATCGAATGGCTGGTGTCCGGGCTCGGTCTGGCCGGCCTGGCGCTGGCAGTGACGTTCGCGGCCCGCTCCCGGCGCACGGCAGGCCGTGGCCCGCGTGGCTGAGCGCACGCTGGTCGTCGTGCCCACCTTCGAGGAGAGCGCCAGCATCCGCTCGATCCTCGCCCGGATCCGCGCCGCCGTGCCCGCCGCCGACATCCTCGTCGTCGACGACAACAGCCCGGATGGCACCGCCGAGATCGTGGCACGGCTGGCCCGCACCGACCCGCGGTTGGCGGTGCTGGTGCGGCCAGACAAGAGCGGGCTGGGCCGGGCGTACCTCTCCGGGTTCCGCTATGCGCTGGAACACGGCTACGACTACATCGTCGAGATCGACGCCGACGGCTCGCACGACCCGGCTGAGCTGCCGCGGATGCTGGAGCTGGCGGAATCCGGCCACGACCTGGTCATCGGCTCGCGCTGGGTCCCCGGTGGGAGGGTGAGCAACTGGTCGAGGGTCAGGCAGGCGATCTCCCGGGCCGGCAACGGCTACTCTCGCTTCATGCTGGGCTCCGCGGTGCGCGACATCACGGCCGGGTTCCGGGTGTTCCGGGCAGACACCGTGCGGCTGCTGCTGCTGGAGCCGACCTCCAGCCAGGGCTACTGCTTCCAGATCGAGATGGCCTGGCACACCGAGCGCGCCGGGCTCAGCATCGCCGAGCACCCGATCACCTTCGAGGAGCGGGCGGAGGGCGTCTCCAAGATGCACCTCGGCATCGTCGCGGAGGCGCTCTGGCGGGTCACCGTCTGGGGGGTCCAGAAACGCCTGTCGCCGGGCCACGTGGCCCGGCGATCAGAGGGGTAGCGGCACACGGCCGCTGAACCGAGGGTCTTAGACGCTGACCTTCTGCGTGCCGCGGCGGGCGCGCAGGGCGACCAGTCGCTCCTCGAGCAGCTCTTCGAGCTCCTCGATGGTACGACGCTCCAGCAGCATGTCCCAGTGCGTGCGCGCGATCTTGTCCTCGGAGTGGTCGATGACCACGGGCTTGGAATCAACGATCAGGCTGGCCTCATGGCCGCAGTGCTTGCACTCCCACGCCTCGGGGGCCTCGGCCTCGGCCGAGAAGGTCATGACGGTGTCACGACCACATGTTCCACAGCGGTAGCTGTGATTGACGCGCGGTGAGAAACTGACGCCCTCTTCGCTCTGCAGGCTTTGTGCGCCCAGTCGCATTCCACGCAAACTACGATCTGCCATTGTGTGGTCTCCTCTCGCAATGCAACCTCCGTTATAGCGGTTCAAGCTGTGCGTTAGCTTGCGGAGAAGACCCGCGCCCGGCGGGTTCCCCGGCCTTGCCAGAAGACTCCCAGTCTCGCGCTCGATCAGCCCCGGGCGGCGAGCAGGCGGACGGCCAGATCGGCCCGGTCGGTGACCAAACCGTCGACTCCGAGGTCGAGCAGTGCGCTCATCTCCGCCTCCTCGTTGACCGTCCAGACGTGCACCTCGACACCGGCACGGTGCATCGCGGCGATCACCCGCGGCGTCGTGATCTTCAGCGGCCCGGCGCTCTGCGGCACCTGCACGGCGACCAGACCGGCCAGGGCCCGTCGCACAACGGGGGAGAGGCCGAGCTTGGCCGCGATCAGGGCGATGGCGAACCGGGACGACGACGCCGAGCTGGCCACGCCGGGCAACAGCCGCACCGTCTCCCGGCGGCGCCGCTCCGAGAAGGAGGTGATCAGCACGCGGCTCGTGGCCTGTGCCGCCGCGACCGCCGCCGCGGTGGGCGCCACCGCCGCGGCATCCTTCACATCGATGTTGAACCGTGCCGTCGGGAAGGCGGTCAGCGCCTCCTCCAGCGAGACGAAGTGCTGCCCGTCGCCCAGGTCGATGGCGGCCAGCTCGGCGAAGCTCAGCTCGCCGACGGCGACCTCGCGGGACGCCAGCCGACTGAGGTCGGCGTCGTGGCAGATCACGGCGACGCCGTCTCGGCTGGCGTGCACATCCGTCTCCAGATAGTCCACGCCCTCTGCGAGTGCGTTGCGGAAGGCGAGGAGCGTGTTCTCGGGGGCCCCGGTGGCCAGGCCGCGGTGCGCGAGCACGCGCGGGCCGGACTGATCGAGGTAGTGCGGGGTGGTGTCGGCGTTCAGAGCGCTTGTCCTGTCGGTGCTGCGGGCGGGGGAGTGGGAGCCGGAGCGGGCGGGACGACGGGCGGGGCGGCATCCGGGGCGGTCGGGATGAAGGCCCGGCTCATGCCCTTCAGCGCCTCGGTGAGCTCGCTGGGCACGATCCAGAGCTTGCTGGCCGGGCCCTCGGCGATCTTCGGCAGGGTCTGCAGATACTGGTAGGCCAGCAGCTTCGGGTCGGCGTCGCCCTCGTGGATGGCGCGGAACACGGTCTTGATGGCCTCGGCCTCGCCCTGGGCGCGCAGCACGGCGGCCTTGGCGTCGCCCTCCGCGCTGAGGATGGCGGCCTGCCGGGCGCCCTCTGCGGTGAGGATGGCCGACTGCTTGGTGCCCTCTGCGGTGAGGATCAGCGCGCGGCGGTCGCGCTCTGCGCGCATCTGCTTCTCCATCGAGTCTTGGATGGAGTGCGGCGGGTCGATCGCCTTGAGCTCGACCCGCGACACGCGGATGCCCCACTTGCCGGTGGCCTCGTCGAGCACGATGCGCAGCTGGCCGTTGATGTTGTCGCGGCTGGTCAGCGCCTCCTCGAGGTTCAGCCCGCCGACGACGTTGCGGAGGGTCGTCGTGGTCAGCTGCTCCACGGCGCCGAGGTAGTTGGCGATCTCATAGGTCGCCGCCCGGGCATCCGTGACCTGGAAGTAGACGACGGTGTCGATGGAGACGACGAGGTTGTCCTCGGTGATGACGGGCTGCGGCGGGAAGGAGACGACCTGCTCGCGCATGTCGACCTGCTTGTGCACCCGGTCGACGAACGGCACGAGCAGGTTCAGGCCGGGCATGAGGGTCTTGTGGTAGCGGCCGAGGCGCTCCACCACGCCGGCGTAGGCCTGCGGGATGATCTTGATCGAGCGGAACAGCAGGACGAGGACGAAGACGACGACGACGACGATGACCGCGGCGAGGACGATCTGCGACACGGTATCCGGTGAGAGGTTCACGGCTGCACCCTTTCGACGGGGACGATGACGGCGGTTGCGCCGTCAATGCTGGTGACGAGCACCCGCTCGCCGGCCGCGACGGTGCGCTGCTCGGTGATGGGGGACAGGCGCGCCGTCCAGGTCTCGCCGTTGGCGAGTTTCACCTGGCCGATGCCGAATTCGCCGCCGATGGATGCCACCACGGTGCCGTCGAGGCCGAGCAGCGCGTCCACGTTGCTGCGGGCCGGGTCGCCGCCGCTGCGGAGCCGGCGGAGCAGCGGCGGCCTGATCACCGTCAACAGCAGGACGGCGAGGATCGCGGCGACGATGAGCTGCAGCCACCAGGGCGCGCCGAAGAGACCGGCGACCAGGCCGCCGATGCTGCCGACGGCGATCATCAGGAACGTCAACTCGAGAGTCATAATCTCGATCGTGAGGAAGAGCAGGATCAGAACCAACCAGATGATCCACCCATACGAGGCAATGAAGTCATCCATGACCACTCCTCCCGACGCCGTGAGTCACCTCTGAGATGAAACTATCAGCTGGGGGAGAGGCGATGGCGGTTCCGCGCTGGGAGTTCCTGAGTGTCCGGCCCTTGGTATCCTCGATCGGACGCCTCTTCTGCAGGGGCGCTCCCATCGTCAGGCACAATCCACCCGCAACACCGAGGAGACCTCTGTGACCAACCCACTCGCCCCGCAGCTCTTGGCCGGCAAGACTGCGCTCGTCACCGGATCCTCGCGCGGTATCGGCGCCGACACCGTGCGCTACTTCGCCGAGGCCGGCGCCAACGTCGTCATCAACTTCCGCAACAAGGAGGCGCGCGCCATCAAGCTCGCCGACACCCTGCGCGCGGGCGGGGCGACCGCGATCACCGTCGGCGCAGACCTGACCGACCCGGCATCCGTCGCCGCCATGATCGACACCGTGCAGGCCGAGTTCGGCGGCATCGACATCCTGGTCATGAACGCCTCCGGCGGCATGGAGTCCGGCATGGCCGAGGACTACGCCATGGTGCTGAACCGCGACTCGCAGCTGAACCTGCTGGAGACCGCGCTGCCCGCCCTGAACCCGGGCGCCCGCGTGGTGTTCGTCACCAGCCACCAGGCGCACTTCATCAACAACACGGCCACCATGCCGGAGTACGAGCCCGTCGCCCGCAGCAAGCGCGCCGGCGAGGACGCCCTGCGCGCCAAGCTGCCCGAGCTCACCGCGGCCGGCGTCGAGTTCGTCGTCGTCTCCGGCGACATGATCGAGGGCACCATCACCGCCACGCTGCTCGAGCGGGCGAACCCGGGCGCCATCTCGGCCCGCAAGGACTCCGCGGGCAAGCTCTACAACGTGGGGGAGTTCGCCGCGGAGGTGGCCCTCGCCGCCGTCGAGCCGGTGCCGGAGAACAACACCCGCTACGTCGGCGACACCTCCGACTTCAGCTAGCACTCGAAGCACGAAGAAAGGACGGGCCCTCCACGCGGAGGGCCCGTCCTTTCTGTCTGGCGCCGGCTCAGGAGGGAGTGACGATGCCCTTGCCGAAGGTGAAGGCGCGCACGAGCTGGATGATGCCGAGCACGATCAGGCTGATTCCGGTGAGGATGAACAGCAGCACGGCGCCCCAGAGCGGGGAGAAGAGCAGCACGATGCCGGCGATGATGCTGAGCAGACCGAAGAAGATCGACCACCCCTTGGAACGCGAGTCGCCCAGCTGCACGAGCGCCACGACGCCCTCGACGATCCAGGCGATGCCGACCAGGATGCCGAGGAACACGCCGAGGACCGCGGCGGTGCCGCTCAGGTTCGTGAAGGCGAGGACCGCGGCGACGACGAAGACCAACCCGAGAATTATGTCAAGTACGCGGGCCCAGCCGCCGATGCCGCGGGAGAAGATGCCGATGCCGAGGTAGGCGATGCCGGCGATGAGCAGGTAGATGCCGAGCAGCACGGCGATGCCGGCGGCCGCGCCCTTCGGCCAGAAGGTGATTAGCACGCCGATGATGAGCGCCGCGGCGCCCGAGACGCCGAGAGCGATGCGGACGCCGTTGATGGCGGACTTCGTCAGGTCTTTGCCGTCGAGCGAAAAGGCCGCGAAATACGCGCCCTGCTGTGGTGTTGTCATGGTGTGCGCCTGTTCTGATCGTTCGGAACTGCTTTTGCGCCCAGAGTATCGCCCACGCGGCGCCTGGGGTGGATAAAGTCGGTGTGGCGAGTCGCCCGCCGGCGTGGCCGACGGCAGGTGCTGTCACAACGCACACCGACGACAACGAGACATCGCCTGCAGTCGAGCAGCAAAGCAGCCGACCAGCGCCCCTTTCCGCGCTCTCAGTATTGCGCCGATAATGCACATTATGTCAAGTCACCCGTCCGGGCCCCTCCCCGTTCGCCAACGCACCTCGTCCTGGCATGGTGTCAGTGGGCATCGTCGTTGCCCATGACGTGGACGGCGTAGCCCCAGCACCCAGCGTCCTCCCACTTGTAGTCGCCGGGAGTTTGGCCTGGGCCGTCGAGCGCCACCCCGGCGGCAGCCTGTTGCTCTTCGGGCAGCTTCGCTATCCAGCTCGGTTCCGCGCTCCGGGCCCAGTTCGGAATGAAGGTGTAGTCGTATCCCTTCTCCCCCATGCATTGCGCCGTGAGGACGTTTGTCTGCACCCACTCGCGTGCGTGAGCCAGTTCGGAGGCCGTCATGCTCTCGGGGAAATCCACGGCGTCGACGTCTGTGGACGCGTCGAACACAACCAGGGCCGGTGCGACATCCGCCAGTTCAGGAATCGACGCCTGCGCAGTCGGCGTCGACACCTCGGTACTCGGCGGTTCCACGGTCGCGGTGACGAAGGGGGCGGCTGACGAACTGGGCTCATCGGTGGCCGCAGCGCTGCAGCCGACAAGCGTGAGGGCTGACAGCGTGAGCAGCACAGTGAGGGCGGTACAGGCTGTTCTCGTCGTCAGCATGCCGCGACTCTAATGCATCCGTGTGGTTGACTCACGGAGCGAGAGGAGTGAATTGCCAGCAACCATCGAACGGCGTCTGATGTCTCCTCGCGCGGTCGGGTTGTGGCGTGTCGCCGGCGGAGTGCTCGTGCTCGCGGTGCTCGCGTACGCGTTCTCCGAGCGGATCAGGGCCGGCGACGACAACCCGTTCGACTTCTTCGGCTATTTCACCAACCTCACCAGCCTGCTGACGAGCGCCGTGCTGATCGCCGTCGGGGCACGCGGTGTCACCGCACGGCGCGTCCCGAACTGGCTCATCGTCGCGCGCGGTGTCGCTCTCGCCTCCCTCATCGTCGTCGCGGTGATCTACAACGTGGTCGTGCCCGGAACTGGCTCCGCACCACCCTGGGTCAGTGCGGTGCTCCATGTGGCGTTCCCCGTTGCCGTCGCGCTGGATTGGCTGCTCGTCGGCGACCGGCCGCCGCTGCCCTGGAGGACTCTGTGGCTCGTGCTTCCGTATCCGCTGTTCTGGCTCGCGGTCGTCCTGGTCCGCGGAGCCACCGATGGCTGGGTGCCGTACGGATTTCTGCTCCCTGAGCGCGGCCAGCTCGCCCTGGCGGGCACGGTCGGCGGCCTCCTCGCCGCATTGCTCGTTGCCGGCGTCCTGACCTGGAGTGTGAGCAGAGTGCCAGCGCTCCTGCCCCGCCCGGCTGCACCCGGGCGGTGAGCGAAGCCGGCCTTCAACAGGCTCCGACGCTTCACTCCGCACTCGCCGGGAGCGTCTTCATGACCTCGCGTCGAATGGCCTCAGGCAGCCCGGTGCCCATTCGGGCGAGGAGCTCCCGCACGGCATCCGGCGCGACGGCCCCGGCGTGCCGGAGCGCGATTCCGACCGGCCTGCTCACCACTGGGTCAGGGTCGGTTGCGAGCATCTCCGCAATCCTCAGCAGGTCTGCGATCCCCGCGCGGTGGAGCGGGCGCGTGTAGGCCAGCGGTGCGGTCATGGCTGTGCGCCGGCGCAGCGGGTCCGCTGAGACGGCCAGGTCGAACAGCGGCTCCCTCGACCGCTCGCGCAGGAACATGCCGACGACGCGCGGGGCGGAGCGGTCCACCATGTCCCAGGCATCGATCGCGTCATGCCTGTCGAGGTACAGGCGGTAGCGCGCCTCTCGCTCACGGCTGGGCAGTCGCACATCGCGAACCTGGAAGTCCAGGATGCAGAACGCGGCCATGCGGCTCTCATACGGGTCTTCGTCGAGCAGGCGCCCCACCTCGGCCAACGGCATCCCGCTGTTCCGCTTGGCGATCTCGAACACCGTGCCCATGCGCACGCCGAGCACCCCGCGAGTGCCGGCGTAGTGGCGGTTGGGGTGCGCGGCGAGGTCCGCGGCCGCAGCCAACTCGCCGACGACGATGCCTGCCGAGGACGTCATGATCCGATCGCCGAGCGCTAGTCGGCCGCGCTCCCCTGCTGCCGCTCCCCCGCGGCCTCGAGCACCTCGAGGTAGTGGGGGTTGTTCATCACGCCGAGCAGGTTTCCGAACGGATCGACGACCGAGGCCGTCACGAAGCCCTCGCCGCGCGCCGTCACCGGCTCGTACTCGGCGGCGCCCAAGGCCAACAGTCGTTCCACGGTGCCCTCCAGCTCATCGACGTGCCAGTACATGACTGCGCCGTGGGGCTCACTGAGCGCGCCGTCGGTCGCCGCGTGCGCGGGGCGATACCGGCTGTCGATGATGCCCAGCTCGTGCTGGTAGTCGCCGATGCGAAATTCAGCGTATGCCAGCTTCCCGTCGGGCCCGGATCGCGTGAAGTAGGGCTCGATGCCCAAGAACTGGGCGTACCAGTCGGCGGCCGCTTGAACGTCTTCTGCCCAGAAGTTGATGGTGCTGAATCCTCGCAAGCTCATGGCTCTTCACTTTCTGTCGATGGGTTGGATGCCGGACGACTCAGTGCGCGATCCCGTACCGGAGCAGCACGACACCGTTCTCGAACGGGGTGGCCTCGAGCAGCGTCAGATCGTGGCGGTCATCGAAGACGCGCCGCCCCGCGCCGCGCGAGGTGGGACACACGAGCATCCGGACCTCGTCGACCAGGCCGGCATCCATCAGGGATCGCATGAGGGTCAGACTGCCCCACAGCCAGAGGTCGCGGCCGGGCTGCGCCTTGAGCCCCCGGACGGTGCCGGCGGCATCGGGTGTCACCGTCGCGGCGGGAAAGGCGCCCCACGGCGCCTCCGACAGGCGGGAGGAGGCAACCACCTTGGCCAGGGCGTTGAGCTTCTCCCCGTACTCGCCCTGTTCGGCGGCGTGCGGCCAGTATCCAACCGACTGCGCGTAGGTGTTCGCACCGAGAATCATGGTGTCGACCGAGTCGATGAAGCCCATCAGGTTCGCCTTGAACGCGCTGGTGTCGGTGTCGGAGAAGGGCTCGCCGGCGACAAAGCTGAGCCCGCCGTCTTCCTCCGCTGCGATGTTGTCGACGGTCACCCACTGTTGAACGATGAGTTTTCGCATGGCGCCACCCTAGTTCGCGGGCCCGGCGACCACTACCGGTCGGATGCGGTCAGCGCCGGACCATGCGCAGCTCCCGCACGCAGTGCCCGCGCCGTACATGGCTGCGGAGGTGTAGAGGACGTAGGGATCCGCTGACCAGTCCGCGTCCGCGTCACGAGGCGGACCAGCCGTCGCGACGCCGATGATCGCCCCGTCGCGCTCCGCGACGGCCGCCCGGTTGCCCGCGTAGGCCGGGTCGGTGAGCGCGGCGTTCCAGAACCGCTCACGGCGTTCGACAGAGCCCGGATCATCCAGCACGGAATCGTCCATCAGCCCGCGGTACGTCTCGCGCCACGACTTCACGTGCAGGCGTGCGATCTGTGCGCTGTCTCGCGCGTGCGGCGGCCTGACCGTGATCAGCGTGTCCATGGCCCGATGGTAGCGACTCGAGCGCTGGCTCGGAGCAACGGGGAGGGCCAGAATGGGGCCATGCTCGTATTCGCCATCGTCCTCATCACCGCCGCCCTGGTGTTCTACACGATCGGGGTCTGGGCCGAGCACCGCCAGCGCGTGCTGAAGCCCTGGCACGCCGTCTTCTTCGGCATCGGCCTGTTCTTCGACGCCAGCGGGACGTTTGCGATGAGCCGGCTGGCCGACTCCGGCACCTCGGCGACCGGCCTCGCCGGCGGGCTGAACACGGTGATGATCGTCACCGGCGCCATCGCCATCGCCCTGATGGCCATCCACCTGGTCTGGGCCATCATCGTGCTGGCGCGCAACCGCGAGTCCGAGCGCACGCAGTTCCACAAGTTCTCGCTGATCGTCTGGGCGATCTGGCTGATTCCCTACTTCGCCGGTGCCATCGGCGCCAGCATCAGCTGAGCGCCGGCGGCTCCCACAGCTCGATCGCGAGTCCTTCGGGGTCGTGGATGCGGGCGAAGCGGCCGTACTCGGACGCCTCCCAGTCCGGCCGACGCTCGATCGGGATGCCGGACGCCTCGAGCGCGGCGAGCAGCGCGTCCAGCTCTGTGACGCGCAGGTTCAGCATGAACGCCTGATCCGCGGCGAAGTAGTCGCTGTCTGCGGGGAAAGGCGCGAAGACGGTCATCCCGGCCTGCTGCTGCCAGAGGCCATCGCCGCCTGCCTCGATCCCGAGGTGCTCGCGGTACCAGGCCGCACGGGCCTCCGGATCCCGGCTGCGGAAGAAGAGTCCGCCGATACCCGTGACGCCCATGCCTATCCCCCGCCCTTCTCGGCCGCCGCGCGGCGCCGGTACGTGTTGACCAGTATGCCGGTGGGCAGCGCCCGCGACTCCGTCAGGGTGAGTTGGGTGAGCGGGAAGCCCTCGGAGAACAACCGCTTCCCGGTGCCCAGCACGAGCGGGTAGACGACCAGCCGGTACTCGTCGATGAGGTCGTGGGCCGCCAGCGTCTTGATCAGCTGGCCACTGCCCCAGACGCGGATCTCGCCGCCCGGCTGCGCCCGCAGCGCCGCCACCGCGGCCGGAACGTCGGGGCCGAGCAGGTGCGAGTTCTTCCAGTCGAGCGTGGTGAGCGTGTTCGACGCCACATATTTCGGGACGCGGTTGTAGCGCCTGGTCAGCTCCCCCGTCAGCCCGTCGGCGTTCTCGTCCCACACGCCCCAGGCGCCGGCGAAGATCTCGTAGGTCTTCCGGCCGAGCAGCAGCGCCTCTGTCTTGCTCTCCCACTCCCCGACGAACTCGTTGTCCTCATCCGGGTGGTAGCGGTCCTGCCAGCCGCCGTGATCGAAGCCGGACTCGGGGTCCTCGTCCGGGCCGCCGGGCGCCTGGGCAACGCCATCGAGGGTGACGAAGGCCTGCACGACGATCTCACTCATGAGTGTTCCTCCTCCGTGACGATCACCGCGGCAATGGCGCTGACCTCGATCAGCGCCCCGGGCACGCCGAGCGCGGTCACGCGCGCCGCCGTGACGAGGGGCGGCGCCCCCGCTGTGGCCAGCTTGGGCGCGATGGCCCCGTAGGCTGCGCCGAGATCGGCATCCGAGGCGATGAGAACGGTCCACTGCACGACGTCGGCGAGTGTCGCCCCGGCCGCCTCGAGGGCGATGCCCGCGTTGTCGACGGCCCGGATCGACTGTTCGGCGACATCCGCCGACACGATCGCCCCGCTGGCGTCGATGCCGTTCTGGCCGCCGACGTAGATGGTGGTCGCGCCCGGTGGCACGATGGCGACATGGCTGAAGGCCGGGCTCATCACGAGACCGGCCGGTTGCACGCGAGTGATCTCCATGGCGGCCATGATTCCACCCGCGTGGCGCGAACGCCAGCGCTGCCGACGGGATCCGAATACTGCTTAAATCGAATGAACGCAGCACGAGGGAGACAGCATGAGCACGGAATCCGCGGCCCACCCCGCAGACAGCCACGACCTGATCCGGGTGCGGGGCGCACGCGTGAACAACCTGAAAGACGTCAGCATCGACATTCCGAAGCGCCGGTTGAGCGTGTTCACCGGCGTCTCCGGCTCGGGCAAGAGCTCCCTCGTGTTCGGCACCATCGCCGCCGAGTCGCAGCGGATGATCAACGAGACGTACAGCGCCTTCGTGCAGGGCTTCATGCCGACGCTGGCCCGCCCCGACGTCGACGTGCTGGAGGGGTTGACCACGGCGATCCTCGTCGACCAGGAGCGGATGGGCGCCAACTCGCGCTCCACCGTTGGCACCGCCACCGACGTCAACGCCATGCTGCGGATCCTGTTCAGCCGGCTCGGACAGCCGCATATCGGGTCGCCGCAGGCCTTCTCCTTCAACGTCGCCTCCGCCTCCGGCGCCGGCGCCATCACCGTCGAGCGCGGCACCGCGGCGACGAAGGAGCGCCGCGACTTCACCATCACCGGTGGCATGTGCCCGCGCTGTGAGGGCATGGGCAGTGTCACCGACATCGACCTCACCCAGCTCTTCGACGAGGGCAAGTCCCTCGCCGGCGGCGCGATCACCGTTCCCGGGTACACGGCCGACGGATGGTCGGTGCGGATGTTCACCGAGTCCGGCTTCCTCGACCCGGAGAAGCCGATCCGTGACTTCAGCGAGACGGAACGGCACGACTTCCTCTACCGCGAGCCGGTGAAGGTGAAGATCAACGGCATCAACATCACATACGAAGGGCTCGTTCTCAAGCTGCAGAAGTCCCTGCTCAGCAAGGACCGCGAGGCGATGCAGCCGCACATCCGCGCCTTCGTCGACCGGGCCGTGACCTTCACCGCCTGCCCGGACTGCGGCGGCACCCGGTTGAACGAGGGGGCGCGCTCCTCCCGCATCGCCGGGCGCAACATCGCCGAGTTGTGCGCCATGCAGATCAGCGACCTGGCCGCGTGGGTCCGCACCCTCGACGAGCCCTCCGTCGCTCCGCTGCTCGACGCCCTGCAGGAGACGCTGGACTCCTTCGTCACCATTGGCCTCGGCTACCTCTCCCTCGACCGCCCCGCGGGAACGCTCTCCGGCGGCGAGGCGCAGCGCACCAAGATGATCCGCCACCTCGGGTCGTCCCTCACCGACGTCACCTACGTGTTCGATGAGCCGACCATCGGCCTGCACCCGCACGACATCCAGCGGATGAACGAGCTGCTGCTGCGGCTGCGCGACAAGGGCAACACGGTGCTCGTCGTCGAGCACAAACCCGAGATGATCGCCATCGCCGACCACATCGTCGACCTCGGCCCCGGCGCGGGCAGCGCCGGCGGCACGGTCTGCTTCGAGGGCAGCCTCGACGCGCTCCAGGCCAGCGGCACGCTGACCGGCCGGCACCTCGGCGACCGGGCGTCACTGAAGGATGCCGTGCGCACCCGCACCGGCACCCTCGAGGTGCGCGGGGCCACCGCGCACAACCTGCAGGACGTCGACGTCGACGTGCCGCTCGGCGTGCTCGTCGTCGTCACCGGCGTCGCCGGCTCCGGCAAGAGCTCGCTCGTGCACGGCTCGCTGCGCGCGCAGGCCGGCGCCGGCCAGGACGTCGTCTCCATCGACCAGGGCGCCATCCGCGGCTCCCGGCGCAGCAACCCGGCCACCTACACCGGGCTGCTGGAGCCGATCCGGAAGGCATTCGCGAAGGCCAACGGAGTGAAGCCGGCGCTGTTCAGCGCCAACTCCGAGGGCGCCTGCCCGAACTGCAACGGTGCTGGCGTCATCTACACCGACCTCGGCATGCTGGCCGGGGTCGCCACCCCCTGCGAGGTGTGCGAGGGCAAGCGGTTCCAGGCATCCGTGCTCGAGTACACCCTCGGCGGGCGCGACATCAGCGAGGTGCTCGGGATGTCGGTGGCCGAGGCGGAGGAGTTCTTCCGCGCCGGCGAGGCCCGCATCCCCGCCGCCCACGCCATCCTGGCCCGGCTCGCGGATGTCGGCCTCGGCTACCTGTCGCTGGGCCAGCCACTCACGACGCTCTCCGGCGGGGAGCGTCAGCGGCTGAAGCTCGCCACTCAGATGAGCGAGAAGGGCGGCGTATACGTGCTGGACGAGCCGACGGCCGGGCTGCACCTCGCCGACGTCGAGCAACTGCTCGGCCTGCTGGACAGGCTCGTGGATTCCGGCAAGTCGGTCATCGTGGTCGAACACCATCAGGCCGTCATGGCGCACGCCGACTGGATCATCGACCTCGGGCCGGGAGCCGGCCACGACGGCGGCCGCATCGTGTTCGAGGGCACGCCGAAAGACCTCGTCGGCGCGCAGTCGACCCTGACCGGGCAGCACCTGGCGCGCTACGTCGCTTAGCCTCGGAGGCTCTGCACCACGCGGTCGAGACCCGCGGAGAACGTCTCGAGCTCGTCACGGGCCCAGCCCGCGAAGAGCCGCTCGGTGAACTGCTCCTGCTCCCGCGCGATCGCCGCGACCACGGCCTTGCCGGTGCGGGTCAGGGTCACCAGGGTGGCGCGCCGGTCGTGCGGATGCGGCTCGCGGCTGACGAAGCCGTCGGCCACGAGCGCATCCACCAGGCCGGTGACGTTGCGCGCGCTCACCCGCAGGGATTCCGCGAGCTCACGCTGCGTGCGCGGGCCCGCCGCGGAGATCACCCAGAGCACGGGGGCGCGGGAGCTGGAGAGACCGTGGCGGGCCAGGCTCTCGTCGTTGTCGCGGCCGAGCAGCACGGTGAGCTGTCGCAAGCGATCGAGTGCACCGGAGGAAGCCGCATCAGTCATATTGTGATGTTACATCACTATGTGTCCTCATCATCACGAGAGTGGCGCCCTGGCCTCCGCCCGCCGGCGCAGGAGCGCCCGCTCGCCGAGCGTCCACGTCGTCGTGACCGTGAGGTAGATCGCGGCGGCCAGCGGCACGATCGCGGCGAAGACCACGGTGATCAGCGGCATCCAGCTCAGCACTCCGCTGACCCTGGCCATGGCCGCCGGCACCTCCGCGCCCGACTGCGCCTGCTGAGCCAGCATCACGCGCCGTGAGGTGAGGGCGACCGCGGCGATCACCGCGAGCAGCCCGAGGAACACGGCCGCGCCCGGCCAGAACGAGCCACTGTTCAGCAGGGAGAGGAAGGAGGTGCCGAGCGGCACGCCGAACAGCGTCTCGCTGAGCAGGGCGTTGGGGTGGCCGTTGATCGTCGGCAGGATGAACAGGCCGTAGACGAGGGAGAGCACCGGCGCCTGCGCGAGCGCGGGCAGCATGCCGGCGAACGGGGAGGCCTTCTCCTCGGCGTACAGCTCCATGGTCGCCCGCTGCAGCCTCTCCGGGCTGCCCTTGTGCCGGCGCTGCAACGCCTGGAGCTTGGGGGCGAGGCGGCGTCGCGTGAGATCCGCGCGGGCCTGCGCCATGCCGACGGGGATCAGTGCGACGCGCACGAGGACGGTCAGGGCGACGACGGCGAGTGCCATGGCCGGCGCCCCGGGGATCGGGGCGAAGAGAGCGGCGAGGCCGTTGACGGCGGTTGAGGCGAGTTCGAGCAGCGCCGCGATGGGCGCGAAGGCGTAGAGGTCCACGAGGGGGTCCAATCAGGCAGAGGGATGTGCGGTCACATGTGCGACCACGCCCGCTGCTCGCGACTCTCTCGAATCGGGGCTCCGGTTAGGCGGTCGCCTCTGCCCGGGACGGGGCCCGGGTGCGGGGCCTGCCCGCCGTGTTGGGGTGTTGCGGCTCGATGAGGGTGGAGAGCACCTCGCGGTGCGCGCGGGAGCGGGCGCCGACGTGCAGCTCCCCCGCCGTGATGGCGACCGCGAGATAGCGGGCCCCGAGCGCGATGGCTGCGGCCAGCATCACAGCGCTCGTCAGCAGGGCGGCATCCGGCGGCGTCTGCAGGATCAGCGCATACGCGACGAAGGCGACGGTCAGTGTGACCGCCAGCCGTTCCTGCAACGCCTTCATGCCCCCGAGTCTAGCCACAGGCGCGTGCAGCGCTCAGTCCCGTTTGGCCAGTTTCTCCAGCCGTTCGGCGGATGCCGGCATGCCCAGCTCCCCCAGCGGGTCGTGGCGGGCCGGGCTCGGCCGCCGCTCCTCCTCCGGGATCGGGCAGCGCACCAGCACGTTCGAGGTGGACTCGTCGATGACGTGCTCGCGCATCTGATGCCCGCAGA
Source organism: Microterricola pindariensis (assembly GCF_002936985.1). GTDB lineage: Bacteria > Actinomycetota > Actinomycetes > Actinomycetales > Microbacteriaceae > Microterricola > Microterricola pindariensis. The sequence continues at coordinate 16,559 of NZ_MPZN01000041.1, forward strand.
GCGGGCACGTGCGCAGGGCGACCGGAACTTCTTCCTCGCCCCCGGCCTCCGAGATCGGCGGCGAGCCGATGGCCTTCTCGACTTGCCTGTTCACTTTCTCAAAGAAGCGCACGAATGCGTTCTCTTCGGACTGCGTGACATTGTCCCGGCTCATGGCGTCATACTACGCCCGGCACGGCGCGGGGCAACAGCCCCGTTATGCCTCGCCGAAACCGCTCTCGATCAGCCCGGCGAGGGCGTCGACGGCCTCGGTGCCCGCCGGGTCATCGCTGGCCAGCACGACCGTGGCGCCCTTGACCAGGCCCATGGCCATGATGCCGAGGAGGCTGCGCGCATCGGTGCCGTTCACCGTGACCTTGGTGGGGAAGGTGTTCGCCAGCTTGACGAAGTCCGCGGCGGGCCGCGCGTGCAGGCCGTCCTTGTTGATCAGCGTGACCGTGCGGCTGTAGCCGCCCGGCTCCTCCACCGGCGCCGCGGCGGCAACGGGGCTGGCGCCGCCCGCGGACTCCGCCGCCTCCACGACGGAGAGCAGCGACCCGCCGACCTCGCTGGCAACCGCCGCGGCGACTCCGCCCTCGACCAGCGGCGCATCCACGATCCGCACCTTCTCGCGCACGTCGTCGTCGAGGAAGTCCAGTGCGGTCTCGGCGGTGAGGATCGCCGATCCGAGGTCGCAGAGCACGACGACGCCGACGCCCTGGTTCACCGCGGCGATGCCAGCAGAGACCTTCTCAAAACTGGTCCCGATGCGCCCGTCGTCCGTGCCACCCGCGCCGGCCAGCGGCGCATTCTGGGCCATCTGCCTGGCCAGCTCGAGCAGGCCGTCCGCGATCTTCTCGCTGTGCGACACGTAGACGATTCCGACGCGGGCAGCGGACTGCGCGCTCACGAGGACGCTCCGGCCGCGGTGGCGGCCGCGCGCAGCAGCAGCGCGCTGGACTGGGCCCCCGGGTCACGGTGCCCGACGGCGCGCTCGCCCAGGTAGCTGGCCCGCCCCTTCCGGGCCACGAGCGGCTCGGTGGCGACGGCGCCAGCCTCCGCTGCGCCCGCTGCGGCGTCCAGAAGCTCGCTCGCGCCAGAACCGGCCGCGACGGCGGCCGCCGCGGCGTCGACGGCGGGCGTCCACGCGTCGATCATGGTCTTGTCGCCGAGCTCCGCCTTGCCGCGCAACACAATCCCGTCCCTGGCGGCCGTCAGCGCGGCCAGCAGCGCCGGCGCGTCGAGCTCGGGTGCCGCGCCGGCGGACAGGGCTGCCTTGAGGAACGCGGTTCCGTACAGCGGGCCCGCCGCACCGCCGACCGTGGAGATCAGGGTCGTCGCGACGATCTTCAGCACGTCGCCGGGGGTGGCGTCAGCCGGCAGCTCGCCCATCCGCTCCAGCACGGCTTGGAAGCCCCTGTCCATGTTCTCGCCGTGGTCGCCGTCACCGATCTCCCTGTCCAGGTTGATCAGCTCGACGCGGTGCTCGGCGAGAACCTCTGCGGCCGACGTGATCCAGTTCCTGGCCCACGCAGCGTCGACGGTGCCGCTCATCAACGACCCCATCGCAGCGCCGCGGTCTGCACGGGTGCGTCCCAGAGCGTCGTCAGCTCGGCGTCGAGCTTCAGCACGGAGATAGACGCGCCCTGCATCTCGAGCGAGGTCGTGAAGTTGCCGACCAGCGAACGGGTCACGCGCACGCCGCGCTCCGCGAGCAGCTCGGCCGCGCGCCGGTAGACGATGTAGAGCTCGACCTGCGGCGTGCCGCCCATGCCGTTGACGAGCAGGAGCGCCTCCTCGCCCGCGGCGAATGGCATGTCCTCCAGGATCGCCCCGAGCAGGCGGTCGACGATGGCGTCGGCCGGCTCCAGCTTGATCCGTTCGCGGCCAGGCTCGCCGTGGATGCCGATGCCGATCTCGATCTCGTCGTCGGCGAGGGTGAAGCTCGGCTCCCCGGCGTGCGGGACCACACACGGGGTCAGCGCGACCCCCATCGTGCGCACCCGCGAGTTGACCGTGGCGGCGACCGCCGCGACGGCGGCCAGGTTGTCGCCGCGCTCGGCGGCGGCTCCCGCGATCTTCTCGACCAAGACGGTGCCGGCGACGCCGCGCCGGCCGGCGGTGTAGAGCGAGTCCTTGACGGCGACGTCGTCGTCGACGATGACGGAGACGACCTCGATCCCCTCCGCGCCGGCCAGGTCGGCGGCCGTCTCGAAGTTGAGCACGTCGCCGGTGTAGTTCTTCACGATGTGCAGCACCCCTGCTCCCCCGTCGACGGCCTTGGTCGCGGCGACGATCGGATCGGGCGTTGGCGAGGTGAAGACCGGGCCGGGCACGGCGGCATCCAGCATGCCGAAGCCGACAAAGCCCGCGTGCAGGGGCTCGTGGCCGCTGCCACCGCCGCTGACGATGCCGACCTTCCCGGGCCGCGGGGCGTCTGCGCGCACGACGAACACGGGGTCGAGCTCGGCGCGCACGATGTCGCTGTGCGCCTGCGCGAAGCCGCTCACCGCCTCGACGACGACGTTCTTCGGATCGTTGATGAGCTTCTTCACAAGCTTTCCTTCCGTCGGAGGCCTCCGCACATCGACGTGGCGAAGACGAATCACTCGGCTACTCTGCCCAAACTACGGGCAAATCCCGTTGTGCGGTAGCCCAGACCGGCGTTTCAGACTGGTCATTCCCAACGGGGCCGCGCGCCGCTATGTTGTAGGCACTGGAGCGTTGCAACGCCCTTCCTTGGCCGCGCAGCGACGAACAAGAAAGGTCAACGTGGACAATCTCGGAGTTCTCTTCCTATCGGAGCTCGTCGGCACAGCCATGCTTGTACTGCTCGGCTGTGGCGTCGTGGCAAACGTCGCACTGGCCAAGAACAAGGGTCTCGGCGGCGGCTTCCTGATGGTGAACATCGGCTGGGGCCTCGCGGTCTTCGCCGGTGTCATCGTCTCCTACGCCTCTGGCGCACACATCAACCCGGCCGTCACCCTCGGCCTCGTCGCCAACGGCGCCACAGAGTTCGGCAACGCCGCGCTCGGCACCACCGTCGCGGTCTCCGCGGTCTCGGTGCTGGCCTATATCGGAGCCCAGCTGATCGGCGCCATCCTCGGCGCCGCCATCGTCTGGCTGGCGTACAAGCAGCACTTCGACGAGGAGCCGGAGCCGGCCAACAAGCTCGGCGTCTTCTCCACCGGCCCCGCCATCCGCTCCTACGGCTGGAACCTCGTCACCGAGATCATCGGCACCTTCGTGCTGGTGTTCGTCGTGATCGGCTTCGGTCGCAACGGCGACGGCGGCGGCCTGGCTGCCCTCGGCGCCCTGCCCGTTGCCCTGCTGGTTATCGGTATCGGTGCCTCCCTCGGTGGCCCGACCGGGTACGCCATCAACCCGGCCCGTGACCTCGGACCGCGCATCGCGCACTTCCTCCTGCCGATCAAGGGCAAGGGCAGCTCCGACTGGAGCTACTCCTGGGTGCCGATCGTCGGCCCGATCATCGGTGGCATGCTCGCCGGCTGGGCCGCGCTGGCCCTCCTGCCGGTCCTCACCTAACCACCAGGGCCGACTCGGCATCGCCGAGTCGGCCCTCTTCTTTTCTCGTCATCAGACACACCCCTCTCCCGAAGGAGCAACCCCATGGCCGACTATGTTCTCGCCATCGACCAAGGCACCACCAGCTCGCGTGCCATCATCTTCGACAAGGCCGGCTCGATCGTCTCGACCGGGCAGCTCGAGCACGAGCAGATCTTCCCGCAGGCCGGCTGGGTGGAGCACAACGCCACCCAGATCTGGGACAACGTCCGCGAGGTGATCGGCCAGGCCCTCGCCAAGGCGAACCTCACCCGGCACGACATCGCCGCGATCGGCATCACCAACCAGCGCGAGACGGCTGTGGTGTGGAACAAGAACACCGGCCGCCCCGTCTACAACGCCATCGTCTGGCAGGACACCCGCACGCAGCCCATCGTCGACCGGCTCGCCGCCGACGGCGGGGTCGAGCGCTTCAAGCAGCAGGTCGGCCTGCCGCTGGCCACGTACTTCTCCGGCACCAAGATCGTCTGGATCCTGGAGAACGTGCCCGGCGCTCGCGAGGCAGCGGATGCCGGCGAGCTCATGTTCGGCACCACCGACTGCTGGGTGCTGTGGAACCTGACCGGAGGCGTCGACGGCGGCGTGCACGCCACCGACGTCACCAACGCCAGCCGCACCCTGTTCATGGATCTCGAGACGCTGCAGTGGGATGACGGCATCCTCGCCGCCTTCGACGTCCCCCGATCGATGCTGCCCGAGATCCGCTCCTCGTCCGAGGTGTACGGCGTCGCCAGCGACAACTCGCTGCTGCGTGAGACGCCGATCGCCGGCATCCTCGGCGACCAGCAGGCAGCCACGTTCGGCCAGGCCGCCTTCGACACCGGCGAGTCCAAGAACACGTACGGCACCGGCAACTTCCTCATCTTCAACACGGGTGAGGAGATCGTGCACTCCAAGAACGGGCTGCTCACGACGCTCGGCTACAAGCTCGGCGACGCCAAGCCGCACTACGCGCTGGAGGGTTCCATCGCCGTCACCGGCTCGCTGATCCAGTGGCTGCGCGACAACCTGGGCCTGTTCAGCTCGGCGGCGGAGGTCGAGGCGTTGGCGAACACGGTCGAGGACAACGGCGGGGCCTACTTCGTGCCCGCCTTCTCCGGCCTGTTCGCCCCGTACTGGCGGGCGGACGCCCGGGGCGCCCTCGTCGGCCTGACCCGCTACGTGAACAAGGGCCACATCGCCCGCGCCGCACTGGAGGCCACCGCCTTCCAGACCCGTGAGGTACTGGACGCGGTCAACGCCGACTCCGGAGTCGACCTGACCGAGCTGAAGGTGGACGGCGGCATGATCGCCAACAACACGCTGATGCAGTTCCAGGCCGACATCCTCGGCGTGCCGGTGGTGCGCCCCGTCGTCGCCGAGACGACGGCGCTCGGCGCCGCCTACGCCGCCGGTCTCGCGGTCGGCTTCTGGAGCGGCCTGGACGAGCTGCGGGCCAACTGGCAGGAGGACAGCCGCTGGACGCCGCAGATGGACAAGGCGGAGGCGGACCGGCTGCTGCGCAACTGGAAGAAGGCCGTCACGAAGACCCTGGACTGGGTCGACGACGACGTCATCTAGCACGCAGCACCGCATGCACCCGGGTCGGGGCGTCTACTCCTTGGACGCCTCGACCCACTGCGTGAGCTTGGCGGCACCCGCCCCGGAGTCGATGACCTCGGCCGCGAGGGCCATCTTCGAGCTGAACCGCTCGAGGATGTTCACCTGGCTCTGCGCCGGGTCGTTCGCCAGGTCGAAGGAGACGAGGCCCGCCGCCGCATTCAGCAGCACGATGTCTCGCACCGGGCCGTGCTCCCCCTGCAGGACGCGGTGAACGACCGCCGCGTTGTGCTCGGCGTCGCCGCCGAGGAGGTCGCTCATCGTGGCGCGCTTGATGCCGAGGTCACGCGGGTCGATGTCGTGCTCGGTGACCAGGCCGCGCGAGACCTCCCAGACGTGGCTGTGGCCCGTCGTGGTCAGCTCGTCGAGACCGTCGTCGCCGCGGAAGACGAGCGCCGTGGCCCCCCTGGTCTGGAACACGCCGACGAACAGCGGCACCCGGTCCAGCTGCGCAACGCCGACGGCGGAGGCCTCCGGCCTGGCCGGGTTGCAGAGCGGGCCCAGGTAGTTGAAGACCGTCGGGATGCCGAGTTCGGCGCGCACGGCGCCGGCGTGCCGGAACCCGGGGTGGAACGCCGCCGCATAGGCGAAGGTGATGCCGGCCTCGAGCAGGATGTCCGCGACCCGATCGGCGGAGAGCGTCAGGTCGATGCCGAGGGCTGCGAGCACGTCAGAGGAGCCGGATGCCGAGCTCGCAGCGCGGTTGCCGTGCTTGATCACGGGCACCCCGCTGGCCGCGCAGACGATCGCCGACATCGTCGACACGTTCACCGTGCCGAAGCGATCGCCGCCCGTCCCGACGATGTCCAGCGCCATGGAGTCGACCGCGAGCGGCACCGCGTGGTCGAGGATCGCATCGCGGAAGCCGACGATCTCGTTGACGGTCTCGCCCTTCGCGCGGAGCGCGACCAGGAATGCGGCGAGCTGGGCCGGGGTCGACTCGCCCGTCATGACCTGGTCCATGCACCACGCCGCGTCGGCAATACTCAGGTCTTCGCCGCTCAACAATGACGTGAGGACGGATGGCCACGACTGAATCTCAAGCATGTGCCAATCCTAAGAGCACAATGATTCACTGCGAATACACGGCTACTCACCGCGTATTCTCAGCGTTCTGGGGTTGAAACTAAGGCTGCCCTAACCAAAGAAATAGGTGACAGACCGCGTTGAATGGGAAAACCCTGCGAGTATTTCGGCCATAATGGAGGAGTGACGAGCACTTCAATTACTCAGCCGGCAAGCGCCCCTGCCATTAACCGGCCCAATACCGTGGCGGTGGGTACCATCGTCTGGCTGGGCAGCGAAGTCATGTTCTTCGCCGGCCTCTTTGCCATTTACTTCACCTTGCGCTCTACGAGCCCTGAGCTGTGGGAGTTCGAGACTAACCGTCTGAACTTCCCATTCGCACTGGGGAACACGCTGATCTTGGTCGCGTCTTCCTTCACGTGCCAGTTCGGCGTGTTCGCAGCAGAGCGGATGCAAGCGAGATCCACAGGATGGAAGCCCACGCAGTGGGGTGCCGCCGAGTGGTTCTTCCTCACCTACGCGATGGGCGCGATCTTCGTCGCGGGCCAGATCTTCGAGTACGCGACGTTGGTCTCCGAGGGCATCTCGCTCTCCTCCAACGCGTACGGATCTGCCTTCTACCTGACAACGGGCTTCCACGGCATCCACGTGACCGCCGGCCTGTTCGCCTTCCTGTTTGTGATCGGCCGCATCTTCTCGGTTCAGAAACGCAATTTCGGTCACCGCGAGGCCACCAGCGCCATCGTGGTCTCTTACTACTGGCACTTCGTTGACGTCGTCTGGATCGGGCTCTTCCTGGTCATCTACGTTCTCAAATAGGAATACAGGAGCGGATTACTTCTCATGACCGAGAGCACAAAGCCCAAGGTTCGCGCAGCGCGCAAGACGGGGCGCCGGCACCCGCTGGCCACCGTCGCGCTGCTGGCGATCGGCTTGGTATTCACCGGCGGTGCCTACACCGCCTTCAGCGCGAGCACCGCGTCGGCTGACACCGACATCACCTCGCAGCAGACCATCGATGAGGGCAAGAAGCTCTTCACCGCGAACTGCGCCACCTGCCACGGGCTTGAGGCCCAGGGCACCGGTGACGGCCCCAGCCTGATCGGCGTCGGCGCCGCCGCCGTCGACTTCCAGGTCGGCACCGGACGCATGCCGATGCAGATGCACGGCCCGCAGGCCGAGGTCAAGCCGGTCCAGTTCACCGACGAGCAGATCAAGGCTCTCGCCGGCTACGTCGCGTCGCTGGCCCCCGGGCCCTCGATCCCCTCCCCCGAGCTCGTCGACGGCGGCGGCAACGCGGCCAACGGTGCAGAGCTGTTCCGCATCAACTGCGCCATGTGCCACAACGTGGCCGGCGCCGGTGGAGCACTCACCGAGGGCAAGTACGCCCCGGCCCTCTCCGGAGTGAGCGGAACGCACATCTACGAGGCCATGGTTACCGGCCCGCAGAACATGCCCGTCTTCAACGACATGAACATCAGCCCTGAAGACAAGCGCGACATCATCACGTACCTCAAGTACATGCAAGACAACCGCTCGCCCGGTGGTTTCGAGCTCGGTTCGCTCGGCCCCGTCGCAGAGGGTTTGTTTATCTGGATCTTTGGTCTCGGCACGATTGTCGCCCTGACCGTGTGGATCACGGCAAAGTCCAACTGATCTACGCACAGCAATGAAACAGCGTGAAAAGGAGAACCATGGCACAGGACGATAACGGCGGTAAGGACATCACCGCTGCCGATTCGTCGGGCCTCGCCCATGCGGAAGAATCCGCAGGCCTCGCCGTTATCGCGCGCGACGCCCTGACCGACCCGGGACTGCCGCCGCACCACGAGCGCGTCACGGACATCGATCCGAAGGCAGAGAAGCGCGCAGAGCGCACCGTCTACACCCTCTTCTACTTGTCGATCGTCGGCAGCATCTGGGCGGTCGCCGCCTACATGCTGTTCCCGATGGAATCGCACAACGTCGGAGACGTTCGACTGAACAACATGTTCATCGGACTTGGCATCACCCTCGGGCTCCTGGCGCTCGGCATCGGTGCCGTGCACTGGGGCAAGGCCCTCATGTACGCCCACGAGGGCATCGACGTGCGCCACCCCACCCGCGGCACCGAGGAGACTCGGGCTCGCGCCGTCGAGATCTTCCAGGAGGCCAACGAGGAGTCCGGCTTCGGCCGGCGCACCCTGATCCGCAACACGCTGATCGGCGCCCTCGTCGCATTCCCGCTCCCCGCCGTCGTCCTGTTCCGCGGTCTCGCACCGCAGGACCAGAACCCGGTCGAGCTGCTTTCGCACACCATGTGGGCCAAGGGAACGCGTCTGGCTCTGGACCCGAGCGGCGCCCCGATCAAGGCCTCCGACGTCACCCTCGGCAGTGCCTTCCACGTCATCCCCGAGGGCCTCACGGACCTCGGCCACGGCGATGGCTACCTGGAGGAGAAGGCCAAGGCCGTCGTCCTGCTGATGCGTCTCAAGCCGGAAGACCTGCACGAGCTGCCGGAGCGCAAGGACTGGTCGTACGACGGAATCGTCGCCTACTCCAAGATCTGCACCCACGTCGGCTGCCCCGTCGCACTGTACGAGCAGCAGACGCACCACCTGCTCTGCCCCTGCCACCAGTCGCAGTTCGACGTGGCCAACCACTGTGAGGTCATCTTCGGACCGGCCGCACGCGCGCTGCCGCAGCTGCCGATTGCTGTGGACGACGAGGGCTACCTCATCGCGCAGAGCGACTTCACTGAACCCGTCGGCCCGAGCTTCTGGGAGCGTCATTGAGCACCGCAACTACCACGAGCGCCCCGAACTCCACGGAGTCGGCGGCGAAGAAGCCCGGTGGTTTCACGGCCGCCGCAGCCAACTACATTGACGAGCGCACCAGCGTCTCCGGTGCCGTCAAGGAGTTCGGTCGCAAGATCTTCCCCGACCACTGGTCGTTCCTGCTCGGTGAGGTCGCGCTCTTCGCGTTCGTCGTCATCCTGCTCTCCGGATCGTTCCTGACGTTCTTCTTCCAGGCCTCCATGGTCGAGGTGCACTACGACGGCTCCTACGTGCCGCTCAAGGGTGTCCCGATGTCCGTGGCGATGTCCTCGACGCTGGACATCTCCTTCGACATCCGCGGTGGCCTCCTGATGCGTCAGATCCACCACTGGGCTGCGCTGCTCTTCGTGGCGGCCATCGGTCTGCACATGCTGCGCATCTTCTTCACGGGTGCGTTCCGCAAGCCGCGCGAGCTCAACTGGGTCATCGGCTTCGTGCTGTTCATCCTGGCCATGGCAGAGGGCTTCACCGGCTACTCGCTTCCGGATGACCTGCTCTCGGGCAACGGCCTCCGCATCATCGACGGAATCATCAAGGGCATCCCGCTCGTCGGAACCTGGATCTCGTTCCTGCTGTTCGGTGGAGAGTTCCCCGGCGACCAGATCGTCGGCCGCCTCTACACCCTGCACATCCTGTTGCTGCCCGCGATCGTCGTCCTCTTCATCGCGCTGCACCTGGTGTTCGTCGTCGTGCACAAGCACACGCAGTACCCCGGTGCGGGCAAGAACGAGCAGACCGTCGTCGGCTACCCGGTCCTGCCGGTCTACGCCGCGAAGGCCGGTGGATTCTTCTTCATCGTCTTCGGCATCATCGCGCTGATCGCCTCGCTGTTCACGATCAACCCGGTCTGGAACTACGGCCCGTACGACCCCTCCCCGGTGTCGGCCGGTACGCAGCCCGACTGGTACATCGGATTCGCCGATGGGGCCCTGCGCCTCGTTCCGCCGGGCTGGGAGTTCGTGCTGTTCGACCGCACCTGGTCGTTCAACATCCTCGCCCCGCTGATCATCATCGGTGTCTTCATCGTGCTGGTTCTGATCTACCCGTTCATCGAGGCCTGGATCACCGGAGACAAGCGCGAGCACCACGTGCTCGACCGCCCGCGCAACGCCCCGACCCGCACCGCCATCGGCGCCGCCGGTGTCACGTTCTACGCGGCCATGTGGGCTGCAGCCAGCTCCGACCTCATCGCGACGCACTTCAAGCTGACGATGGAAGGGGTGATCCACGCCCTCCAGGCGATGCTGATCCTCGGCCCGATCGTTGCGTACTTCATCACGAAGCGCATCTGCATCGCGCTGCAGAAGAAGGACCGCGAGATCGTGCTGCACGGCTTCGAGTCCGGTCGCATCGTCAAGCTGCCCGGCGGCGAGTTCATCGAGGTGCACGAGCCCCTCGACGAGTACGAGCGCTGGCGCCTGGTCGACTACAAGGACTACAAGCCGCTGATGATCCGCCCGAACGCCAAGGGCAAGATCACCGTGGGCCAGCGCCTGCGGGCCTCGCTCTCGCGCTGGTTCTTCGAAGACCGCATCGCCCCCGTCACCAAGACGGAGATCGAGCAGTCGCACGGAGACCACCACTAAGTAGGCGTCACCGTGAGAGGGGCGTTGGAGACGTGAAAACGTCCCCAACGCCCCTCTCTCATTTCCCCACGCCGATGCCGCGCCCCGGAAGGACCCGTCATGACTCTGCAGACTCTCGCCGAATGGCTGCGCTGCCCGCAGTGTGCCGAGCCCCTCCTGGCCCGTGAGCCGCTCGCCCTGGCCTGCCCGGCCGGCCACAGCTTCGACGTGAACAAGCGCGGTTTCGTGAACCTCGTTCCCGGCGGCAGCCGGATGATCGGCGACTCCCCCGCCATGCTGGACGCCCGAGCGTCCTTCCTGGGCGCCGGGCACTTCGACCCGGTGCGCGCGGCGCTCGTCGCGGCCGCGCGGGCAGCCGCAGCGCCACGGCGCATCGTGGACGCCGGCTGCGGCACCGGCTACTACCTGGACGGGCTCCTCGCACCCGGCACCACCGCTTCCGCGCTGGCCATGGACATCTCGCCGCATGCCGTCGCGCGCGCGGTGCGCGGCGGGCGGGCGCTGCTCGAGGGGGCGGATGGCGCCGTCGACGGGCTCGTCGCCGACATCTGGCGCCCGCTCCCGCTGCGCGATGCGAGCGCCGATCTGGTGTTCACCGTCTTCGCCCCGCGCAACCTGCCCGAGTTCCACCGTGCGTTGGCCCCGAACGGTCGGCTGCTCGTCGTCGTTCCCACCGCCCGGCACATCAGGCAGCTCCGCGAGGCGGGCCAGGCCCTCGACATCCCAGCAGAGAAGGCCGAGCGGCTGCAGGCCGAGGCCGCGCCGCTCTTCACCGCTGTCGGCCGCGCCGCCGTCGAGTACGACATCGTGGTCTCCCCCGCCGACGCGGCGCGGCTTGTCGGCATGGGGCCGTCGGCGCATCACGCCGGCGCCGAGGCGGATGCCGGTGCCGACGCGGCCGACAGGACGGTCACCGTGAGTGTCGACGTGCTGAGCTTCGTTCCCCGCTAGGCAGCTCCCCAGGGCCCGGGGCACCCGAGAGGGAGCCTGCCGGGTCCCCCGCCGTTCCGCGCCCCGCGTCCCGCTGCGCAGCACTGCTCGCTGAGCTCCGCGCCTGGTCGAGGACGCGGCACGTGTGGCAGCCGTCGCCCTCACGGCAACGGCCGGCCGGCTGCTGGCCTCCGGCTTGCTTCGCGGCGGCCCGTTCACGCCCGCGCGCGCCACGCCCGCAGCGACGCCGACGACGCCGTCAGCTGCTCCACCTGCCGACCGCTGTTCCGCGGAATCGCCACCCCCACCCACACAGAGGGCACCCCAGGAAGAACCTCGTCGCCGCGATCGGGGCTCGACCCGGCCGGCGCCTGCCTCGTCTGCTGCCGATCCGAAAGCCGCTCGTCGACGGCGGCAGCCAGCCCGTTAACGCGAGAAGGCCCCATCGTGACGAATCACGATGGGGCCTTCTCAGTGGTGCGTGTGGCCTAGCGGGCGAAGAGCCCGCGGTAGTACTCGTAGACCCAGCCGACGAGGCTGATGACCAGGATTCCGACGGCGATGAACGACATCCAGAATCCGGCGGCCAGGCCGAGCATGAACAGCGTCAGCGAGGCGGCGACCATGATCGGCCACCAGCTCCACGGGCTGAAGAAGCCGAGCTCGGCGTCTCCATCGTCGATGTTCGAGTCGAGGCGGTCCTCGGGCAGCTCCCCACCCTGGGCCGCGTAGACGCGGTCCAGGTAGAAGGCGACGAAGCCGGTGAGAACACCACAGAGGGCGATCGCGATCGTGCCGACCCACTCGAGGTGGCCGTACTCGATGGCCGTCCAGACACCGTAGAGCACGGCGACGAGTGCGAAGAAGACCGTCAAGATCCAGAGCATTACGGAATTGACGCGCATTACTTGATCCTCTCCGAAGCGGCGTCGAAGGTGGGCGCATCGGGTGCGTCCTTAGCCGGGCCGATGCCAATCGGGAGGGCTGCCTCTGGGTGGTTCAGGTCGAAGGCGGGGCGCTCGGAGCGGATCCGCGGGATCGACGTGAAGTTGTGACGCGGCGGCGGGCACGAGGTGGCCCACTCCAGCGATCCGCCGTAACCCCAGGGGTCGTTGACGGTGACCTTCGGAGCGTTGCGGGCGGTGACGTACACGTTCAGGAAGAACGGGATCATCGACGCGGCCAGCACCATCGAGCCAATGGTGGAGAGCTCGTTCATCCAGGTGAAGCCATCGCTCGGCAGGTAGCTGGCGTAGCGGCGGGGCATGCCCACGACGCCGAGCCAGTGCTGCACGAGGAAGGTCGTGTGGAAGCCGAGGAACAGCAGCC
>NZ_MPZN01000042.1 GCF_002936985.1 Microterricola pindariensis
TCGGCACATCCTGCCGGCCCTCGGCCCCACCCAGCGTCCGCCCTGCGCCAGTTCGTAGCCCTCCGCGCCACATGTAGTGGCGCAGAGGGCGAGCAAGTGGCGCAGGGTGAGGTCGACGGATGCCCGGCGCCACCCGCACGGTCTCAGGCGCCACGCGAACGGTCACCGGCGCGGCGCGCACCCGCACGGCCGCGCTTCGGCGCGGCGCGCGCACGGCCGCGCCCCGGCGCGCTTCCGGCGACCCCTCGGTGCCGGCGGCATCCGCAGATCGGAGGCGTATACTGTCGCGAAGACAGTAAATAAGGAGTCGGACCCCCATGAGTTTCACCGGAAAAGTAGCACTCGTCACCGCCAGCGGCGCCGGAATAGGAGCGGCGGTCGCCAAGCGCCTGGCGCGCGAGGGCGCGAGCGTCGTCGTCTCGGACGTCAATGACGAGAACGGCCTCGCCGTCGTCGCCGAGATCCTGGCAGCCGGCGGCAAGGCCGCCTACAAGGCAGCCAACGTGGCCGACGCCGAGCAGGTCGACGCGCTCGTCGACTTCGCCGTCGCCGAGTTCGGCGGCCTGCATCTGGCCGTCAACAACGCCGGCATCGGCGCCATGCCCAAGCGCCTCGACGAGATCGTCGAGGCCGAGTGGGACCGCACCATGAACGTCACCCTGCGCGGAACCTGGCTGTCAATGAAGGCCGAGACCCGCCACTTCCTCGCCAACGGCGGCGGCAACATCGTCAACATTGCCTCGATCGCCGGCCTGAACGCCACCCCCAACCTCACGCCGTATGGCGCGAGCAAGCACGGAGTCGTCTCGCTGACCCGCAGCGGCGCGCAGGAGTACGCCACCGACAACATTCGCATCAACGCCGTCGCCCCCGGCGCGATCGAGACGGCCGCTCTGGCCTCGCTGCCGGCCGAGGCCAAGGCCGGCTACGCCGCCGAGATCCCGATGAAACGGCTCGGCATGCCCGAGGACATCGCCAACGCGGCCGTCTGGCTGCTCTCCGACGAGGCCTCCTTCGTCACCGGCGTCGTGCTGCCGGTCGACGGCGGCACGCAGTATGCCTGATTCCCCCGCCCCGAACGGCTCGTTCCCGGCGGGCTCGCTGCCCTACGGCTCCGAGCCGCTCGCCGCGCTCCTCAGCGTCTTCACACGCTGGGGCTCCGGTGGCTTCATCCACGCACTCGCTGAGAACGCGGCGGCAGGCGCGGGCGAGCTGGACGCGACGAGCATCGTCGCCGTGACCACCCTTGCCAGGGAGGGCGCGATGCGACCATCGGCCTTGGCCGAGCGACTGCGCGTCGGCGCCTCGAACGTGAGCAAGATCAGCGCCCGCCTGGCCGCGCTCGGCCTGGTGCAGAAGGTGGCCGACCCCGCGGATTCGCGCGCGTCGCTGCTCCAGCTCACCCCGCAGGGCGAGGCCGTGATGGCCTCCCTCGTCGAGGCGGGCGACCGGATGATGGCCGAGATCCTCGCCGACTGGCCCTCCGCCGACCGTGCAGAGCTCGGCCGGCTGCTGGCGCGCTTCGAGCGGGATGCCGCCCGCCACGCACTCGGCACCGACTAGCCCGTCCGGCGCACGTCGCCGCAGCGGCTGCGACAGCGACAGCAACAGCAACAGCAACAGCAACAGCAACAGCAACAGCAACAGCAACAGCAACAATGGCGCCTTCCCGATCGGGGAGGCGCCATTGTGCGTACTCGGCGGCCCTAGACCGCGCGGGTCGAGGCCGTGATGGTGAACTTCGCGTTGCGGGCGACCTGCCGGGTCGGCCCGACGATGCCGCGCAGCGCCGGCGCATAGCCGAGGTGCGAGTTCCACACACACCAGAGCTGACCGCCGGGGGCGAGCACGCGCGCCGCGTGTTCGAACAGCTTGAGCGCGATGCCGGCGTGCACCGAGGCACCGACGTGGAAGGGCGGGTTCAGCACGATCAGCTCGGCACTGGCATCCGGCTGGTTGCTCAGGCCGTCGTCGCGCACCACGGCGACTCGCTCGCTCACCCGGTTGGCGGCGGCGGTGGCGCGTGCGGATGCCACGGCGGCGGCCGACTGGTCGCTGGCCAGCACGCGCAGCTCCGGCCGGTGCAGCGCCAGCGCGGTGGCCAGGATGCCGGTGCCGCAGCCCAGGTCGATCGCGTTCCGGGCGCGCGGGTGCGCCTCGGCGAGGTGGCCGAGCAGGAACCGCGTGCCGATGTCGACGGAGGCGCCGGCGAACGCCGCCCCGTGCGCGGCGACGGTGAGGCCGAGGTCGTCATGCCGGTTCAGGCGCGGCCAGGCGGCGGTCGCCGGGTTGGCCTGCTGTGGCGCGCTGGCCCGGAGCACGCGCGACTTCTGCTGCGCGAGGCTCACGTCGAGGCGGCCGAAGTGCGCGCCGAGCACGTCGTTCATCGCCGGGGTCATGTGCTTGATCCGCCCGCCGGCGAACACGGCCACGTCGGGGGCGGCATGCGCGGCGATGGCGGCGGCGATCTCGTCCAGCGCGTCGAGGGAGCGCGGCAGCTGCAGCAGCACCACGCGGGCGCCGCCCAGCAGCACGGCGGCGTTCTTCTCGATGCCGAGGGCGATCGAACGGTAGTCGGTGCCGGCAGCGGCCCCGACCGTCTCGGCGTTCGCCGCGAGGGCGAGCTCGCCGGAGTAGGCGTCTTGGTGCACGCGGATGCCGCCGGCATCCGCCCCCGCCGAGCCGAGCAGCTCGAGCGCACCCAACGTCAGCGCGCCGTAGCGGTCGCCGATCACGACGACCTCGTCGCCGCTGGCACCCTGCAATGCGGGCTCGGCCTCGGACAGGATCAGCCTGTCGCTGGCGTCCACCGCAAAAAGATTCTCGGCCTCAACGTCTGGCCACCGCCGCAAAGCCGAAAATTCCATGCCCCAAGGGTAACCTCGCGACGCACGGCGGCGCGAGGTGCGGAAGCCACCAACCCGCGCGACGCGAAGCGTCGCGAAAGGCGGCAGCCCAGTCACAGGAAACCTGTGGACAGTGACCGATGCTTGCCGGGTCTCGACAGGCTCGACCAGCGGAGGTGGCTCGACCAGCAGCGGTGGAGCAACCAGCGGACGTGGATCGACCAGCGGAAGCGGCTCAACCAGCGGAAGCCCTCGTTGGCTCAAGGGAGCGCGCGACCGAAGCCACCAGGCGGGAGATCGGGCGGCTAGTGCTCGATGCCGCCGAGCGGGCGCCACACCACGACGGAGTTCGGGCGGCGCAGACGCGTGCCGGCCTTGACCGAGATGACGTCGCCCTCGGCGCCGGCGGCGAAAATACGCCGGCCGGGGCGGTTGAGCATCTCGTCGGCGAGTGCCCCCTCAAGCTCGCGCACCCGCGTGGACAGCTCGTTCACCCGGTTCTCGAGTTCTAAAATGCGACGGATGCCTTCCAGGCTGACGCCCTCGGCGCTGAGGATCGCGATCTCGCGCAGCTGCATCACATCGCGCATGGAGTAGCGCCGGGACTTGCCCGGGGTGCGCTGCGGCTCGACCAGTCCGAGCCGGTCGTACTGGCGCAGCGTCTGCGGGTGCATGCCGGCCAGCTCGGCGGCGGCGGAGATCACGAAGATCGGCGCCCGCTCGTCGATGCCGGCCGACATCCCAGCAGTCATGGTTAGCCCCGTGCCTTGGCGAGGAGGTCCTCGCGCGGGTTCTCATCGGGCAGCGCCTCGCGCAGCTTCTCGAGCGCCTCCTGGGCGGCCGAGTTGAGGTGCGAGGGAACAGCCACCTGCACGACGGCGAGCAGGTCGCCGACTCCCTTGGCGGTCTTCACGCCGCGCCCCTTGACGCGCAGCACCCGGCCGCTCGGCGTGCCGGGGGCGACGCGCAGCTTGACCGGGTCGCCGCCGAGGGTCGGCACCTCGATGGTGGCGCCGAGGGCGGCCTCCACGAAGGTGACGGGCACGTTGACGCGCAGGTTCAGGCCCTCCCGCTCGAACACCGGGTGCTTGCGCACGGTGACGGTCAGGATGATGTCGCCGGCCTCGCCGCCGTCCGGCGAGGGCTGGCCCTTGCCGCGGAGCTTGATCTTCTGCCCGTCGGCGACGCCGGCGGGGATCTTGACCTTGATCGGGCGGCCATCGCTGGTCTGCAGCGTGATGGTGTCGCCCTGCGTGGCGGTGAGGAAGTCGATGGTGGCGCTGGCGTTCACGTCGGCACCGCGGCTCGGGCCGCCGTACCCGCGGTAGCCGCCGCTGGTCTGGCCGAATCGGCCGCCCTGGCCGCCGAAGAGTCCGCCGAGGATGTCGTCGTAGCCTCCACCCTGCTGGAAGGTGTACTGCTGCTGGCCGCGGCCGCCGCCCGCGCCGCCGAACATGCCGCCGAAGACGTCTTCGAAGCCGGCATTGCCGCCGGCATTGCCGCCGGCGTTGCCGGGAGCGGTGAAGCGAGCCCCGCCGCCCATGGCGCGTATCGCGTCGTATTCCTTGCGCTGCTCAGGATCGGAGAGCACCGAGTGCGCCTCGCTGATCTCCTTGAACTTCGCCTCGGCCTGGGCGTCGCCCTGGTTCGAGTCGGGGTGGTATTTGCGGGCGAGCTTGCGATAGGTCTTCTTCAGCTCGGCCTCGCTCACGTCCTTTGAGACGCCGAGAACCTTGTAGAAGTCCTTGTCAAACCAATCCTGACTTGCCATGCGCGCCTCCTTTCGTGATGAGTTGATGTGTTGCATCCGCTGGCGGATGCAGAAAGTCTGTTTTCACAAGCATTGTGAGTGTAGGGGCCGGATGCCGTGGCATCCGACCCCTACGGGAACCGCTCCTAGGCGGGCACCTGCACGACGACCTTCGCAGGTCGCAGCAAGGTGGAGCCGAGGTAGTAGCCCTTCTCGACGACGTCGGCCACGGTCTCGACCTCCACGCCCGGGGTGGGCTGCTGGAAGATCGCCTCGTGGATCGTCACGTCGAACACCTCGCCGACGGTGCCGACAGTGCTGAGGCCCAGCTTCTCGACGCTCGCGCGCAGCTTGGCGGCGATCGTCGCGAAGGCGGACTCGCCCTCGAGGTCTCCGTGCTTCTCGGCACGGTCCAGGTCGTCCAGCACCGGCAGCAGCGCGGAGACGGCCGAGCCGACGGCGCGCTCGCGCTCCACCTCACGGTTCGACTCGGTGCGCTTGCGGTAGTTGGCGTACTCGGCGGTGACCCGCTTGAGATCGGCCAGGTGCTCGGCGGTCGGGTCGGCCTCTTCTGCCGCGACGGCATTCAGAATGTCTTCCACAGTGAGCTCCTCCTCTCCCAGCGATTCGGCGCCTGGTCCTTCGTTGTCGTGCGTCTCGACGTCGGGGCCCTCGGCCTGGATGGGCTCGCCATCCAGTCCGTTGGGCTCGTCCGGTTCGATCGGCTGGTTGTTGTCAGCC
Source organism: Microterricola pindariensis (assembly GCF_002936985.1). Lineage (GTDB taxonomy): Bacteria > Actinomycetota > Actinomycetes > Actinomycetales > Microbacteriaceae > Microterricola > Microterricola pindariensis. Next base: position 5,338 of record NZ_MPZN01000042.1, read on the forward strand.
ATGGTTACTTCTTGTCGTCTTCGTCTTCGACGACCTCGGCGTCGACGACGTCCTCGTCAGAGGAGGCGTCGGCGGGCTGCTCGGCCGAGTCGGCCGCGGCATCCGCCTGCGAGGTCGCGTAGATCGCCTCGCCGAGCTTGCCCTGGCTCTCGTTGAGCTTGTCGAAGGCGCTCTTGACAGCGGAGTCGTCGTCGCCGGCGAGGGCGCTCTTGAGGGCATCGACGTCACCCTGCACCTCGGACTTGACGTCCGCGGGCAGCTTGTCCTCGTTGTCCTTGATGAGCTTCTCGATCGAGTAGACGAGCTGCTCCGCGCTGTTGCGCACCTCGGCGGACTCGCGACGAGCCTTGTCCTCGGCTGCGTGCTCCTCGGCCTCGCGCACCATGCGCTCGATGTCTTCCTTGGCCAGCGAGGATCCGCCGGTGATCGTCATCGACTGCTCCTTGCCGGTGCCCTTGTCCTTGGCGGACACGTGCACGATGCCGTTGGCGTCGATGTCGAAGGTGACCTCGACCTGCGGGATGCCGCGGGGGGCCGGGGCGATGCCGGTCAGCTCGAAGGTGCCGAGCGCCTTGTTGTCGCGGGTGAACTCACGCTCGCCCTGGAAGACCTGGATCGCGACGGACGGCTGGTTGTCGTCTGCCGTGGTGAAGGTCTCGCTGCGCTTGGTCGGAATGGCCGTGTTGCGCTCGATGAGCTTGGTCATGATGCCACCCTTGGTCTCGATACCGAGGCTCAGTGGGGTGACGTCGATCAGCAGCACGTCCTTGCGCTCTCCGCGGAGAACACCGGCCTGCAGGGCGGCGCCGACGGCGACGACCTCGTCAGGGTTGACGCCCTTGTTGGGCTCCTGGCCGGTCTCCTTCTTGACGAGCTCGCTCACGGCGGGCATACGGGTCGAGCCACCGACGAGCACGACGTGTGCGATGTCGGAGAGCTTGACGCCGGCCTCGCGGATGACGTCCTCGAAGGGCTTCTTGGTGCGGTCGAGCAGGTCGCTGGTCATGTTCTCGAACTCGGCGCGGGTCAGCGTCTCGTCGAGGTTGGCCGGGCCGTTCTCGGTGAGCGAGAGGTAGGGCAGCTGGATGCTGGCCTTGGTGCTCGAGGAGAGCTCCTTCTTGGCCTGCTCAGCGGCCTCCTTGAGGCGCTGCTTGGCGATCTTGTCGTTGGAGACGTCGACGCCGGTGGAGTCCTTGAAGCGCTTGATCAGCCAGTCGACGATGCGCTGGTCCCAGTCGTCGCCGCCGAGGCGGTTGTCGCCGGAGGTGGCGCGCACCTGGATGGTGCTGAAGTCGTCGTCCTTGCCCACCTCGAGGAGGGAGACGTCGAAGGTTCCACCACCGAGGTCGAAGACCAGGATGAGCTCGTCTTCCTTGCCCTTGTCCAGGCCGTAGGCCAGAGCGGCAGCGGTCGGCTCGTTGATGATGCGCAGCACGTTGAGGCCCGCGATCTCACCGGCCTCCTTGGTGGCCTGGCGCTCGGCGTCGTTGAAGTACGCGGGGACGGTGATGACGGCATCCGTCACCGTGTCGCCCAGGTACTGCTCAGCGTCGCGCTTCAGCTTGCCGAGGATGCGGGCCGAGATCTCCTGCGGCGTGTACTTCTTGCCGTCGATGTCGGTGCTCCAGTCGGTGCCCATGTGGCGCTTGACGGATGCAAGGGTGCGGTCGACGTTCGTGACGGCCTGGCGCTTCGCGGTCTCACCGACGAGAACCTCGCCGTCCTTGGTGAATGCGACCACCGAGGGGGTGGTGCGGAAACCCTCGGCGTTGGCGATGACGGTGGGCTCGCCCCCCTCGAGAACGGCAACGACCGAGTTGGTGGTTCCGAGGTCAATTCCTACTGCACGTGACATATGTGTCTCTCCTTCTGCCGGCCGCTGTCCGCCGGCCGTCGGCTTGTGGTCGGGGCCCGCAGGCCGGCGACCGAAGTCCTTATGTCAAGACTTGAGCCTTGATGACTCAAGTATTCCATGACGGATTTTCACAGTCAAACGGAAAGCGGCAAAGTTGAGCCACTCACGCTCAACTCTCAGTTTTCGTTGACTGCGGCCGTCGTTTCCCGGCTTCGTTGACGGGGCCGCGCCGCGTGGCTAGATTCTCCGCATGATCACCGGCGAGGAGCTCCGCGGCATCCCGATCTTCGCCCCGTTGCCCCCGGACACGCTCGATTACGTGAGCCGGGTAGTGGAGGACATCCGCCTGCTCCCCGGCGAGTATTTCGTGCACGAGGGAGAGGCGCGGGCCCTGTTCGTCGTGATCGCGGGTGCCATCGAGATCACCAAGGTGGTCAGCGGCGAGGAGCGCCCGATCGGCACGCGCACCCCTGGTCAGTTCTTCGGCGAGGTGCCGATGACGCTGAGCACGAACTTCCCGGCGAGCGGGCGAGCGGCCGGCCCGGCCCGCATCATCAAGCTGGACGTCACGGCGTACTACACGCTGGCCGCGATGGCGCCGTCCGTGCCCGCCAAGGTGGCCTGGCTCGCGCGGCGCTACCTCGACGCCATCCAGGCTCTGGCCGCGGAGCCGCCGGATGTCGTCGCCCGCGTGATCGCGCCGGCCTCCGACGCCCGGGCCCGGGCACTGTCCACCTTCCTCACCCGCAACCACGTCGCGTTCGACCGCGTCACGGTCGAGGCGGATGCCGGCGAGCAGCCCTCCCCCGTGCTCGAGCTGCGCGACGGAAGCAGGCTCACCGATCCGCCGCTGCGCGAGGTCGCCGGCGCCGTCGGCCTCGACGTCGAGCCGAGCGCCGCCGACTACGACGTCGTGATCCTGGGCGGCGGCCCGGCCGGGCTGACGGCCGCCGTGAACGCCGCGGCGGAGGGCCTGCGCACCGTCGTGATCGAGCGCCTCGCCCCCGGCGGGCAGGCCGGCACCTCGACCCGGATCGAGAACTACACGGGCTTCCCGTTCGGCATCTCGGGCGACGACCTGGCCGGCCGCGCCCTCACCCAGGCCACCCGGCTGGGCGCCGAGCTCGTCGTCACCCGCACCGCCACGGCGGTCGACCCCACTACCCGCCTGGTCACCCTGGACGGCGGCGAGAGCGTGCGCGCCGCGGCGCTGCTGATCGCCACCGGCGTCGAGTGGCGCACGCTGCCGGTGCCGGGCGTGGAACGCTACCTCGGCAACGGCGTCTACTACGGGGCCGCCCGCAGCGACGCCGCCGTCGCGCAGGGCCAGGACGTGGGCATCATCGGCGCGGGAAACTCGGCGGGGCAGGCGGCGCTGTTCTTCGCCAGGCACGCCCGCTCCGTGACGATGATCGTGCGCGGACCGGCGCTGGAGGCGAGCATGTCGCGGTACCTGATCGACCAGATCCGCGGTGTGCCCGGCATCCGGGTCGAGACCGGCAGCCAGGCGGTCGGCCTGCACGGCGACGGCGCGCTGGAGGCTGTGGACGTGCTCGACTCGGCGAGCGCCACAACGAGCACGCGCCCGCTGTCGGTGCTGTTCGTGATGATCGGGGCGGATGCCGCCACCGACTGGCTGCCGCCCGAGATCGCCCGCGACGCGCACGGCTTCATCCTCACCGGGGCGGATGCCGGGCAGGCGGCGGAGTGGCCGCTGGAGCGCCGGCCGTTCGCGCTGGAGACCAGCGCGCCCGGTGTCTTCGCGATCGGCGACGTGCGCTCCGGCTCGGTCAAGCGCGTCGCGGCCGGGGTCGGCGAGGGCGGCATGGCGATCGCGTTCACGCACCAGTTCCTCGCGCTGGACCGCTGACGGCCGAGGCCGACAGCGCTGCTCCGCGTTGGTCGAGTAGGCCCGCCAGGGCCGTATCGGGACCCGGTTTCCGGCCGGGAACCGTGTCGCGTGCGAGGTTTCGATACGCTCGTTCCTCGCTACTCGACCAGCGGAAGTGGGCGGCTCCGGGGCTTCGGGTGCTGCGCTGCCCCTTGGTCGCGGCGCGGCCCGCTCCAGCGGAAGTGGGCGGCTCCCTCGCCACGTGGGCTCGAGGGAGCGCCAGCGACCGAAGCCAACACGGGGCCGCTCCGCGTTGGTCGAGTAGGCCCGCCAGGGCCGTATCGAGACCCGGTTTCCGGCCGGACTGTGTCGCGTGCGAGGTCTCGATACGCTCGTTCCTCGCTACTCGACCAGCGGTAGTGGGCGGCTCCCTCGTCACATTGGCTCGAGGGAGCGCCAGCGACCGAAGCCAACACCGCCGCACAACCCGCTGGTCGAGTAGGCCCGCCAGGGCCGTATCGAGACCCGGTTTCCGGCCGGACTGTGTCGCGTGCGAGGTCTCGATACGCTCGTTCCTCGCTACTCGACCAGCGGTCCTGACGGGCGCCGCGGCATCCGGGACCCGCTACGCCACCCCGCGGATGCGGAAGACGAGCACGCCGCCGAGGATCGCCAGCACACCGGCCAGCACGTAGAGCGCGCTGTACCCGGCGAACGCCGTCACCATGAACGCGGCGATGATCGGCGCGAGCATGTTGGGCAGGTTGACGGCCAGGCCGATGATGCCGATGTCCTTGCCGTTGCTGGCACTGGACGGCAGCACCTCGGTGACCAGCGCGAAGTCGACAGCGGTGAAGACGCCGGTGCCGAGGCCGAGCACCATCGCGGCCACGACCACGATCGGGAACTCCGGCGAGAACGCCATCGTCAGCACGCCGACCGCGGTGAACACGGCGGATGCCGAGACGAAGACGCGGCGCTTGCCCAGCCTGTCGGAGAGCACCCCGGCCACGACCACCGTCGCGAACACCGAGAACGCGTACACGGCGGTGAGCAGCAGCACGCCGTCGCTGACCCGCAGCCCGCCGTCGCCGGCGGCGTCGTCGCGGGTGAGGCCGACGGAGTCCTGCAGGTAGTAGTAGAGGTAGAACAGGGCGAGCGCGCTGCTCAGGCTGACGAAGAATCGGGTGATCCAGGCCCAGCCGAAGTCGGGGTGGGTGCGCACGTTGACCCAGTAGCAGGCCAGGAAGTCCTTGAGGCGGAACGCCCGGCGCGCCAGGTCGACGCTCGGGGCCTCCCAGCGGCTGAGCAGGAACGGCAGCATGGCCAGCACGCAGACCGCCGCGCAGAGCACGTAGCCCATGGTGATGCCGAACGCCCCGGACCAGACGGCCGTCGCGACGGTTCCGATGGCGGTGCCGAGCACGATGGCGAAGGTGTAGGTGAACCCCATCCAGCCCGAGACGACCCCGCGCTGCGGCACCGGCACCTGGTCCGGCACCGCGGCCGAGATGGGCGTGATGACGGCGTTCATGAACACCTGGGTGAGCACCCAGGCGAACGCCAGCATGCCGAGCGAGGTGGCGAACCCGGTGGCGACGAGGCCGGCGGCGGCGCCGAGCGTGCCGAGCGCCATCCACGGGGTGCGACGACCCCAGCGCGAGCGGGTGCGGTCAGACAGCGCGCCCCAGAGCGGCACGGCTATCAGCGAGAACAGGGCCGTCGCGAAGGCGATGACCGCGAGGTTGCTCTCCTTGTTGGCGCTGAAGAGGCCGCCGGCGTCCAGCGCGGTGAGGCGCTCGATCTGCGGGGCGAGCAGCACCTGGCCGGGGCCGGCCCAGACGATGTTGATGCCGAGGAACGCCAGCGAGAGTTTCGTGATCCAGCCGCGGCTGACGCGCGTGGTCGGGGCGTCCTCGAGGAGTTCGGGCGTCGACGGGGCGGTCATCACTGTCCTTTCGCGGCACTGCGAATGGGCGGAGAAGCGCCCCGGGTGCAGCCAGCATGGCCGATCCCCCTGAGCCGCGTCAAGGAACTGGGGCGAATGACCCAGTCACACGCCCCAAAGGCACTTGGCGCGGCCGGCCCGCGGCGCGCCCGATCCCGGCTACCGACCGCGCAGCAGCAGCATCTCGTGCGGGGCGAGGCGCCAGCTTGCGGCGGATGCCGCGGCGCCCGTCCACACATCGACGGCCCCCTCCGGCAGGGCGGCGAGCGCCCGCATCCCGGCGCCGTCGCGGGCGTCGGCCAGCAGCGAGACGCCGTCGCTGGCGGCATCCACCCACGCCCTGGAACGATTCAACAGCCCGATCACGTGGCCGTCGCCGAGCTCGCGCCGCCAGATCTCCAGTTGGCCGAAGCGGGCCACCCGCTCGCCCTGCCAGCCGAGGGCATCCTGCGAGACGTCGAGGATCCCGCGGTGGGTCAGCAGCTCGCGGGTCTCCGCGCTCATCTCGCGCAGGTCGTTGCCCGCCATGAGCGGAGCGGCCAGCATCGCCCAGAGCATGAGGTGGCTGCGCGCCTCGACCGGGGTGAGGCCGTCGTTGCCGACCTCGAGCATGTCGGGGTCGTTCCAGCCGCCCGGCCCGGCGAAGCGGGCGAGCCCGTGCTGGCTGTCGACGAGGCGCATCACCGAGCGCCAGCTGGCGTTGATGTCCGAGGTGGTGCGCCAGAGGTGGGCGTAGTCGCCCGCCCACTCCCACGGCTTCGACTTGCCGTACTCCGAGATGCTCAGCACGATGGGCCGCGGCGCAGCGGCCAGCGCCCTGGCCATGCGCTCGAACGCTCCCGGGTAGCTCAGGCCGGTGCCACCGGCATCCGCTTGGCACCAGTCGTACTTCAGATAGTCGACGCCCCAGCCCACCAGCGTGGCCACGTCCAGCTCCTCGTTGCCGAAGGAGCCGAGCTCGCGGGCCGGGTAGGAGTCGTAGAGCATGGCGCAGGTCTGCCGCCCTGGCGCCAGGTACAGCCCGAACTTGAGGCCCCGGGCGTGGATCTGCTCGCCGAGCCATTTCATGCCGTGCGGGAACCGCTCGGGGTTCGAGAGCAGCGAGCCGTCGGCGCCCCGCGCCATCGCCTGCCAGCAGTCGTCGATCACGAGGTACTCGTAACCGGCATCCCGCATGCCGCTGGCCACCAGCGCATCGGCGGTGCCGAGCACCACCTCCTCGCTCAGGCCGTAGCAGCGGAAGCGGTTCCAGCTGTTCCAGCCCATCGGCGGCGTGGGGGCCAGCGCTGAGTCTTTCCGGGCGGTCTCTTTCAGGGCGGTCTCGGTGACGACGGTGTCAAAAGGCATGGCTGACAGTATGGCCAAGACACGCGCACTGGGCGCGCACCGGCTCCGGCATGTCCGCCGCCGGGCCAGAGTGGCGCCCCTGCTGGGAGCCCGTGGCTCCCGTCGATCGCGCCAACCGCGATGGTCCGTGACACCGTGTCATGTGCGATGCACCGTGCTCACCCCACGGGGTGAGACACCCGCGCGCCTACCCCAACGCTGCCGCCACCGGCGCTGCCGCGATGCGGGCACGCTCCGTCACCTCGGCTTCGGAGAGGCTCGTCTCGGCCGCGCTCACCTGAACCCAGGCGCCGCGCAGCTGCATGTGCACCGTGCAACGCCCGGTGCTGCCCGCTGACCATGCCGGATTGCCGTTGTTCCAGCAGGAGACGACCGCGTCGGCGTCTGGCGCTCCCTCGATGTCGACGGCAGCCACGCCGTCAGAGTGCGCGCGCACCCGCGCAAGCGTGGCCGCAGCGTCGGGAAGCACAGCGATCGTCCCGCTCACGCCATCAGCGGCGGCCGAGCGGTAGCGGCAGATGAAGCCTCCTGCGCTGAGCAGGGCGTTGTCGCCACCGTTGCTGTCCTCGTAGGCGTAGCCGGGCGAGTAGACGAGGGAATCATCACCGAGGTGCGCCGCAAACTGCGCAGCAGGCAACATCTCCTCGCACGAGGTCGGGCCATCCGCCCAGTCGGTCGAGAGTGGTGGGAGCGGGCCAGCAGGCCCGGTGGCCGCGAGCACCGTTCGAAGAGAATCGCTCACCCTCACGATGGCGGCCTCCGCGTCGGCTCCGGGCTGGTCGGCCCCCGCAAACACCGAAACGCGGTACTCGTCGACGAAACCGCCGGACTCGCAGGCCCACCCCACGCAGTGCGCATAGAGCGGGATCACCGGGTCGGAGCCCGATTCGAACTCGTCGGCGATCGTGCGCGCGGCCGCCTGCGCGTTGGGCACGAGCGTTGCACCCGCGCGTGGGGTTCCCTCCGCGTCATTCCATGCGCAGAAGAGCCCGCCGGCGTAGGCAAAGTTGGCGCGTCCGCCGGATTGCTCGATCGAGCGCTCCGCCCCAGCATCCGTGAGGGTCAACGGCCCCCCAATGATCGTCTCCAGCTCTGCGACCGGCACAAGCTGCTCGCAGGTGAGGTCGACCGCCAGAACAGGCCGAACAGGATCGGGCGTCGTTGTCGGCGTCGGCCTCGGCGCGGCCTCCTCTGCGCTGGGCTTCGGTGGCGCCGCGGGTGCCGGCGCCTCGGCCGCACATCCCCCGAGCGCGAGCACCGCAACAAGAAGAAGGCCCCCATACATTCTCTTCATCGCTGAATCCTAGCGATTCGGCAATCCGCGGCACCGCGGCACTGGCGAAACACCTCGGTGCGGGCATATGCTGGCACCGGTCTTGCGCCGCACACCGTGTGGGCAGGCATCCGCTCGGCGAATTGCGCCGATGCCAGCAGGAGAGGAGTTGAACACCATGACCGTTTTTGTCGTGCGCCCCGTTCCTTCTCTTTCTGATCTGGCCACTGCCTAACCACGCCCCGCCTTCGCGCAGGCGCCCCGGTGGCCTCCACTCTTGGAGCAACCACAGTGTTTTCATCGTCTTCTGACACACCCATCTTCGACCCATTCGCCCTCGCCTTCGGCACAACCGAGCCAGGCGAAGACCAACGCTGGAGCACGTGGCCAGCCATCACGCCGAGCGAGCGCGGACCCCGCCCGCACCCCGACTGGGTGGTGACATCGGCTGCGGCCATCGACACCGAGCTCGGCATCGTGAAGACCGGCAAGGAGGCCGACGTGTTCCTCATCGAGCGCGCGGTTCCCGACAGCGACGGCCGCACCCCGGGCGAACGCGTCATCTTGGCGGCCAAGCGCTACCGCGGTCCAGAGACGAGCGACTTCCACCGTTCGTCGCGCTACACCGAGGGCCGCGGCATGCGCAACACCCGCGACAGCCGCGCCGTCGCGCGCGGCAGCAGCTATGGGCGCAGCGTGTCGGCGAGCCGCTGGGCCTACGCCGAGTTCGAGGCGCTCCGCACGCTGTACGTGCGCGGACTGCCGGTGCCCTACCCGGTGCAGGTCAACGGCAGCGAGCTGCTGATGGAGTTCATCGGCGACGGCCAGATCGCGGCGCCGCGCCTGGCAACGCAGCGCGGCACGGCATCCGAGCTCTACCCGCTCTATGCCCAGGTCGTCGAGATCATGCGGCAGCTGGCCCGGGCCGGCGTCGCGCACGGCGACCTCTCGCCGTACAACCTGCTGGTGCACCACGGCCGGGTCGTCGTGATCGACCTGCCGCAGCTCGTCGAGGTGGTGAGCAACCCGGGCGGCATGGACATGCTCTACCGGGACTGCGTCAACGTCTGCACCTGGTTCACGCGGCAGGGCCTCGGCTGCGACGCCGACGCCGTGTTCGCCGAGCTCGTCGCCGAGATGTTCTGAACGCGGGGCCCGGGCTCGTGCCCTGAGGTGGGGGCGTCGCACGGCGTGCGGCGCTCCCCCGTTGTTTACCGCCGCCCACTACCCTGAGAGCCATGAGTGACCCCCACGGCCCCGGCGTCGATGCAGACGCCCCGCGCAACTTCCCCCCGACACACCTGACCAACGCGGATGCCGCGGCGGCCACGGTCGGAATCGACACCCATCAGGTCGAGGCGGTCGCCGCCCAGAGCGCCCGCAAGGGGCGCATCTTCGCCTGGGGCCTCTGGGACTGGGGATCTGCCGCGTTCAACGCGGTCATCACCACCTTCGTCTTCACGGTCTACCTGACCAGCTCGAGCTTCGGGCCCTCCGGCACCGTCGAGGCCCAGCTCGGCTGGGCGCTGGCCGCGGCCGGCCTGCTGATCGCCCTGCTCGCCCCGATCACCGGGCAGCGCTCCGACTCCTCCGGCCGCCGCAAGTTCTGGCTCGCCGTGAACACCTACCTCGTCGTCGCCATCTCGGCCGCCATGTTCTTCGTCGAGCCGTCGCCCGAGTTCCTGATGCTCGGCCTCGTGTTGGTGGCGACCGGCAACATCTTCTTCGAGTTCGCCAGCGTCAACTACAACGCGATGCTCGCCCAGGTCTCGACCCCGCGCTCAATCGGCCGCGTCAGCGGCTTCGGCTGGGGCATGGGCTACATCGGCGGCATCGTGCTGCTGCTGATCGTCTACTTCGGCTTCATCAGCCCCGAGGTCGGACTGTTCGGGGTCACCGGCGAGAACGGCATGGACATCCGCGTCACGATGCTGATCGCCGCCGCCTGGTTCGGCATCTTCGCCCTGCCCGTGCTGTTCGCCGTGCCGGAGTACAAGGCTCCGGCCGGCGTCAAGCGCGACAAGGTCGGCTTCTTCGCCTCCTACGCGCGACTCGGCCGCGACATCGCGAAGCTGTGGAAGGAGAGCAGGCAGACGGTCTGGTTCCTGCTGGCGAGCGCCGTGTTCCGCGACGGCCTGGCCGGCGTCTTCACCTTCGGCGGCGTGCTGGCGGCATCCGTCTTCGGCTTCTCGGCCGGCGAGGTCATCATCTTCGCCATCGCCGCCAACGTCGTCGCCGGCATCTCGACCATCACCGTCGGCGCCCTCGACGACAAGCTCGGCGCCAAGCCGGTGATCATGGCGGCGCTGATCGGCCTGATCATCAGCGGCCTGCTCATCTTCCTGCTGCACGACGGCGGCCAGATCGTGTTCTGGACGGCCGGCCTCGCGCTCTGCCTGTTCGTGGGCCCGGCCCAGTCGGCCAGCCGCACCTTCCTCGCCCGGCTCATCCCACCGGGCCGCGAGGGCGAGGTGTTCGGCCTCTACGCCACGACCGGCCGCGCCGTGAGCTTCCTGGCCCCGACCATGTTCGCCCTGTTCGTGACCTGGTTCGGCGCCCCGTACTTCGGCATCCTCGGCATCGTCGTCGTGATCGCGATCGGCCTGGCCATGCTGATCCCCGTGAAGGCCGTGCAGGAACAGCTGCGCTAGCTGTTCCGCCCGCCGTCCTGCGCCACTTCGGGCGGTTCCGCGCCAGCTCAGGTGGCGCAGAACCGCCGCAAGTGGCGCAGGGCGGCGGGAACGGGTCAGGCGGTCGCGGCTTCTGCGGCCTGCGCGGCCTGTCCCGCCTCGACGAAGCTCAAGTCGTTGACGGTCACGACCGTCCAGTCGCCGGCTGAGTAGCGCAGCTCGGTCACCGCACCGTTGCCGATGCCCGTGGTCACGCGGTCGAGGTTGGCGCCCATCGCGCTGATCGCCGAGACAATCGTGATGCCGCTCGAGACGACCAGCACGTTGCCGCCGCCGTTGGCCGCCTGCGCCTCCGCGATGGCGTTGAGCGCGGCCAGGGCGCGCTCGGCGACCTGAGCGGCCGTCTCGGCAACCAGCCCGCTGCCCTCGTTGAGGCGGACCATTGCCGCCAGCGCCACGTCGAAGTCGAACTCGTCCTCGGCGACGGGCCCGCCGTTGGCCTTCTCCAGCTCGCCCGAGATCGCGCCCCACATCTCCGTGTTGGAGGCGCCCTCGAACCGCCCGAAGGCCATCTCGCGCAGCCGCTCATCCCGCACGATCTCCCCCGCGTACGGCAGCTCGCCGAGCGCGAGTGAGATCGTCTCGCCGTGGCGCAGCATGTCGGCCGCGTACGCCGCGTCGATTCTCACGCCGGCATCCGCCAGCCCGGTGCCCAGGTGGCTGGCGACCGCGCGCCCCTTCTCGGTGAGCGGGGCATCCGACCAGCCCTGCACGCGGCCGAGCAGGTTGAGCATGGTCTCGCCGTGGCGGGTGAAGTAGATCGTGACCGGCGCAGAACTGGACTCGTTCCGAGTACCGGGGAGAGGGTGAAGCGACATTGCTACTGGTCCTTTCGGGGATGCGGAGTGGCTGCGCCGCCGAGACGGCTCCGATCATCGATCGCGCGAGCGCGGGATTCGCCGGGCGCACCCATCCGATGGATGAGCGCATCCGAACCCCGACAGCGAAAAACGAACGTCACTAGCCTTTCGACCTCACTGTATCGGGTCGCTGCCGCCGGGCTAGCCCTCCAGCGAGTAGACGCGCGCCGCGGTGCGGTAGAGGATGTCGTCCTGCTGGCCTGCGGGCAGCCCGGCAATGCTCTCGCGGAGGCCCCGCCAGACGCCGGCGAAGTCGCCGTTGAGCAGCGAGACGGGCCAGTCGCTGCCGAGCATCAGCCGCTCGGGGCCGAACAGCTCAATCGCGCGGTCGACGTACGGCCGCCAGTCGGCGGCCGTCCAGCCCGGGGCGGAGACGCTGTTCAGCCCGGAGAGCTTCACGACGACGTTGGGCTCGGCGGCGATCGGCGCAATCGCGGCGTCCCAGGCCTGGAAGCCGTCGCCGGCGATGTCCGGTTTGCCGAGGTGGTCGAGCACGATGGTGAGCCGCGGATGCCGCCGCGCCACTTCCACCAGCACCGACAGGGCCTGCGGGGAGGAGGTCACGTAGTCGAGCGTCAGCCCGAGTTCGGCGATCGCCTCGATGGTCGAGGTGACGTCGTCGCGCAGCATCCAACGCGGGTCCTCGTAACCGTGCGAGAGCACCCGGATGCCCTTGAATACGGGGTTCCGCGCGAGGACGGCGAGCGCGGCGAGCGCCTCGGCCGTGCGGTCGAGCGGCACCCAGCCGACCACGCCGGCGACGGTCGGGGTGCTCGCGGCGACCGCGAGCATGTAGAAGGTGTCCTCGTAGCTGTCGGCCGCCTGCACGAGCACGGTCGCGGTGATGCCCGCGGCCGCGGCATCCGCGGCAACGTCCTCCGGACCGAAGTCGGCGTTCAGCACGCCGGACTCTGGCGTGATCCAGTCGTAACGGCGCTCGGAGATCTTCCAGAGGTGCTGGTGCGCGTCGATCATCTGTGCCGGCTCGTACAGTGCGGGCGTCATGGCTCTCCTTCGTTCTCCCCCTGCGTCAATACTGCACGCGGGGTGCGGGCTAGGCGGTGGGGGCAGACTCGGCGAGCAGGCCTTCCGTGCGGAGGTCTGCCCACAGGGCGGCGGGGATCTGCACGTCGAAGAGCGCGGCATTCCGCTCCACCTGCGAGCGCGAGCGGGCGCCGAGGCAGACGGTGGCCACGGCCGGGTGGGCGAGGGGGAACTGCGCCGCGACGGCAGGCAGGGTCACCCCGTGCGCCTCGCAGACGTCGGCGATGCGGTTGACGCGGGCGAGCAGCTCGGCCGGCGCCGCCTCGTAGTTGTACTTCGCGTCGGCGCCGGGGCGATCGGTGGCCAACAACCCGGAGTTGAACACTCCGGCCGCGACGATCGACACCTCGCGGGCCTCTGCGGCTGGCAGCAGGTCGTGCAACGCCGGCTGTTCGAGCAGCGAGTAGCGCCCGGCCACCATGACGACGTCGAGGTCCGTGTTCCTGACGAAGTCGGTGAGCATGGCCGACTGGTTCATGCCGGCGCCGTAGGAGGTGATGACGCCCTGCGAGCGCAGCTCCTCGAGCGCGGGGAACGCGCCGTCCAGGGCCTCGCGGTAGTGATCGTCCGGGTCGTGCACCAGAACGACGTCGAGGCGGTCGAGGCCGAGGCGTTCCAGCGAGCCCTCGATCGAGCGCAGCACGCCGTCCCGGGAGAAATCCCAGCGCCGCACGCGGTTCTTGGGCACGTCGAATCCCTGGTCGTCCCGCTCGCCCGGGAACTCGTCGGTGTCGACGAGGATCTTGCCGACCTTCGTCGAGACCACGAACTCGTTGCGCGCCCGCCCGGCGAGCCCGGCGCCAAGGCGCTGCTCCGAGAGCCCCAGGCCGTAGTGCGGCGCGGTGTCGAAATAGCGCACGCCCCGCTCCCACGCCGCGTGCACGGCGTCGATCGCCGCGTCCTCCTCGAGTGCGCTGTAGAGGTTGCCGAGTGCGGCGACGCCGTACGCGTGCGGGCCGGCGATGAGTCCGCCGCGTCCGAGTGGTCGTGTCATGGTAGGGCTGTTCTCCGTGTCGTGAAGGGTCATGGGGCTAGTCGAGGTGGAAGACCTCGGGGATTTCCTTCCACCACTCGCCGTCCGCCCGGTCAGCGAGCGGCCGCTGCAGCGGCTCGCACACCGCCCACCACTCCTGCGTGATTGGGTCGGCGGCCACCGCGGCCATGTCCGCTTCGTAGTCGTCCCCGACGTACTCCAGGTAGGAGAACAGGAGGTCGCCGTGGCGATAGATCGAGTAGTTCGAGACGTTGGATGCCTTCAGCCGCTCGAGCACGCCGGGCCACGCGTTCGCGTGCAGCTCCTCATACCGCGCGACATTCTCCGGGGGAAGACCGATAACCGAGGCCATGCGCTTCATGGGCAACCTTTCCTGAAACCGGAGGCCAATTCCTCCGTGAGTGTGCGACCCCGAGGCGACGCAATCGGCCACCGGGTACACTAGACATCCGATGATTAAGATACCAGCCGGGTCACGCGCGACGCGTCGCGGGCGCCCGGTTGGGGAAGACTGATCCCCGCTCCCAGAGAAGAGAGTAAGCCCATGAAGTTCGCACGCCTCGGCGCCATCGGCCACGAGACCCCCACGCTGCTGGTTGACGGCATCCACTACGACGTGTCGTCCGTCACGCCAGACATCGACGGCGCGTTCCTCTCCTCCGACGGCCCCGCCGCCGTGCGTGCCGCCTTCGAGGCCGACGCGCTGCCCGTGCTCGAGAACGCCGAGGCCCTGCGCATCGGCGCGCCGATCGCTCGCCCGAGCGCCGTCATCTGCATCGGCATGAACTACGCGGCCCACGCCGCCGAGTCCGGCTCGCTGCCCCCCGAGATCCCGATCATGTTCCTCAAGACGCCGAACACCGTCGTCGGCCCGAACGACACCGTCGAGATCCCGCGCGGCAGCGAGAAGACCGACTGGGAGGTCGAGCTCGGCATCGTGATCGGCAAGCGCGCCTCCTACCTCGACTCCCCCGAGGAGAGCATGGGCCACATCGCCGGCTTCGTCTCGGCGAACGACGTCTCCGAGCGCGACTTCCAGATGGCCGTCTCCGGCGGCCAGTGGTCCAAGGGCAAGTGCGCCCCCGGCTTCAACCCGACCGGCCCGTGGCTCGTCACCCCGGACGAGGTCGACCACCAGAACCTGCAGCTGAAGAGCTGGGTGAACGGCGAGATCCGACAGGACTCGAACACGGCCGACCAGATCTTCAACGTCAAGCACGTGATCTGGCACCTCAGCCAGTACCTCGCGCTCGAGCCCGGCGACCTGGTGCTCACCGGCACCCCGGAGGGCGTCGCCCTCTCCGGCCGCTTCCCCTACCTCGCCGCGGGCGACGTCTGCGAGATCGAGATCGAGGGCCTCGGCCGCCAGCGCCAGCAGTTCATCGCACACGAGAAGAGCAACTCATGACCCAGGAATTCGACAACCTCGTCGCCGTCGTCACCGGCGGCGCATCCGGCATCGGCGCGGCCATCGCGGCCCGCCTGCACGAGGCCGGCGCCACCGTCGCCGTGCTGGACCTCCGCCCGGAGGGTGCGGATGCCGCCCACTTCGCCGTGCAGGCCAACATCGCCGACGACGCCTCGGTGCGCGCCGCGATCGCCGCGGTCGCCGAGAAGTTCGGCCGCATCGACATCGTGATCAACAACGCCGGCATCGGCGCCCAGGGAACCATCGAGAGCAACGACGACGACGAGTGGGCCCGCGTGCTCAGCATCAACGTCACCGGCATCGCCCGCGTCACCCGGGCGGCGCTGCCGTTCCTGCGCGAGTCGCCGGCGGCGGCCGTCGTGAACACCTCCTCGATCGCGGCGACCGCCGGCCTGCCAGAGCGCGCGCTGTACACCGCGTCGAAGGGCGCCGTGCTCTCGCTCACCCGCGCGATGGCCGCCGACCACCTCCGCGAGGGCATCCGCGTCAACTGCGTGAACCCCGGCACCGCCGACACCCCGTGGGTCACCGGCCTGCTCACCAAGGCGGCCGACCCCGAGGCCGAGCGCGCCGCACTCAACGCCCGCCAGCCGCACGGCCGCCTCGTGGCCGCCAGCGAGGTCGCCGACGCCGTCGTCTACCTGGCCAGCCCGCGCTCCGGCTCGACCACCGGCGCCTCCATCGCCGTCGACGGCGGCATGCAGAACCTGCGCCTGCGCCCCGAGTAACGCGCGACAGAGATCGGACCTTTACCGGAGGCGCCCGCCAGGGTGCCTCCGGTTTGTCGTTGTCGGTGCGGTGTCGCTGTGGTTGTCGGCCGTGATTCTGCAGGCACGGCTTCTGCTCTCAAAAAAACAGGAGGAGAGTCCCGCGGGTGCTTCATGAAGCACCGGCGGGGCTCTCCTCCTGTTTTTTTCGCTGAGCTAGTTGCCGAGGCTGCCCGCGGTCGACTCGGCGACCGCGGTGCGGTGGAAGTTCTGGAACGAGCGCGAGGCGGTCGGGCCGCGCTGGCCCTGGTAGCGCGAGCTGTACTCGGCCGAGCCGTAGGGCTTCTCCGACGGCGAGGAGAGCTGGAAGAAGCACATCTGGCCGATCTTCATGCCCGGCCAGAGCTTGATCGGCAGCGTCGCGACGTTGCTGAGCTCGAGGGTGACGTGGCCGCTGAAGCCCGGGTCGATGAAGCCGGCAGTGGAGTGGGTGAGCAGGCCGAGGCGGCCGAGCGAACTCTTGCCCTCGAGGCGGGCGGCGATGTCATCCGGCAGCGAAACCAGCTCGAAGGTGGAGCCGAGCACGAACTCTCCCGGGTGCAGGATGAACGGCTCGTCGGGCTCGACCTCGATCAGGTGGGTGAGCTCCGGCTGGTCCTCGGCCGGGTCGATGAAGGGGTACTTGTGGTTGTCGAACAGCCGGAAGTAGCGGTCCAGGCGCACGTCGATGCTCGAGGGCTGGATCATCTCGGGCGAGAACGGCTCCATGCGGATGCGCTCGGCGTCGAGGTTGGCCTTGATGTCACGGTCTGAGAGAAGCACGTTGCCAGCTTAACGGGCTGGCCGCGGCGGCAGGGCGAGCAGCGCCGCAGCGAGGAAGCAGAGGGCCCCGACGAAGGTTCCCAGGTTCGCGAGGGCGGCGTTCCTGAGCTCGCCGGATGCCGGGTCCACCGCGGCCCCGACGGCCGAGGCGCCGAAGGCGAGCGAGCCGGCCATGCCGAACCAGGTCGACCACCAGCTGCGCGCGTTCGGGTCCCAGAGCGACTCGCGGTCGGTCGTGGCCACGACCGCGAGGATGCTCGCGATGAGGAAGGCGATCGAGCCGTAGGCGTCGGGGCGCCACACCATCCGCGCCGTGACCTCGGCGCCGGTGCTCTGCAGCAGGGCGGCGAGGGTGCTGACGTTGAACAGCAGCGTGCCGACAAACTGGATCGCCGCCGCGAACCAGTCGAACCGCTCCGCGCGCGTGGAGCCGCGGTGCGGCAGCGGGCGCCCGGTGAGCAGCAGCTGGATGAGGGCGGCCGTGGTGAAGAACAGGGAGCCGACGAAGTAGGTGAGGTTGTCGGCCGTCACCCCGACCGCGGTGGCGTAGCCGGGCCAGGCGCCGACCGCGAACAGCACGGAGCCGATCGCGAACCCCCAGGACTCGCGGCGCAGCCGCAGCGTTCGCCCGACGCCACGCCCCCACCGGCTAGTGGGCGAAGTGGCTGCGCTGCGGTCGGGCACCGCCCTCACGCCCACTCAGTTCGCCGCAGGCCGTGACGACGGCATCCGTCAGCATGCGGCCGAGCTCGGTGTTGAAGCCGTCGCGCACGACGATGCGCAGCACGGCCACCTCCTCGGCGTCGGCCGGCATCGTGTAGGCCGGCACCTGCCAGCCCGCCGCGCGCAGCTCGTGCGACACCTCGAACACGGTGAAGCCGGCATCCGGGGCCACCTCGAACGAGATCACCGGGATGGCGCTGCCGTCGGTGATCACGCGCAGCTGCGGGATCTCGGCGAGCCGCCCGGAGATCTCGACGGCCGTGTCGCGCAGCGTCTCCATGACCGCGCGGTAGCCGGCCCGGCCCAGCCGGAGGAAGTTGTAGTACTGGCCGATGACCTGGTTGCCCGGCCGGGAGAAGTTGAGCGTGAAAGTGGGCATGTCGCCGCCCAGGTAGTTCACCCGGAACACGAGGTCGTCGGGCAGTTGCTCCGGCGAGCGCCAGACGACGAAGCCGATGCCCGGGTAGGTGAGGCCGTACTTGTGGCCGCTGGCGTTGATCGAGACGACCCGGGGCAGCCGGAAGTCCCACTCGAGGTCCGGGTGCAGGAACGGCACGACGAAGGCGCCGCTCGCACCGTCGACGTGGATCGGCACGTCCGGCCCGCCGGATGCCGCGAGCGCGTCGAGCGCGGCCGCGATCTCCGCGACGGGCTCCAGCTCGCCGGTGAAGGTGGTGCCGAGGATCGCCACGACGCCGATCGTGTTCTCGTCGACGGCGGCCACCACCTGCTCCGGCGTGATCACGTACCGCCCGGGCGCCATCGGCAGGTAGACAGGCTCGACGTCGAAGTAGCGGCAGAACTTCTCCCACACCACCTGCACGTTGCTGCCCAGGATGAGCTTCGGGCGCGTGCTGTCGGCCCCGGCATCCGCCCGCCGGGCCCGCCAGCGCCACTTGAGGGCCAGCCCGGCCAGCATCACCGCCTCGCTCGAGCCAATCGTCGAGACGCCGGTCGCGCTGCGCGGGTCGTTGGGGTCGAGGCCGGGGGCGTTGAACAGGTCGGCCACGATCGACACGCAGCGGCCCTCGATCGCCGCCGTCGCCGGGTACTCGTCCTTGTCGATCATGTTCTTGTCGAACGACTCGGCCATCAGCTTGTCGGCCTCCGGGTCCATCCAGGTGGTGACGAACGTGGCCAGGTTCAGCCGGGAGCTGCCGTCGAGCAGCAGCTCGTCGTGGATGAAGCGGTACACGCTCGCCGGGTCCACCGGCTCCTCGGCGAGGCGCAGCAGGGCGTGCGCCTCGCGGGAGAGCCCGTCGGTGTAGGCCGGCGCGTAGTCGTGGGGCTTTGGCTCATTCTGGGGCACGAACTTCTCCTTGCCATGCAGCGCATCGCGCCGACCGGCAGGAATGCCGCAGGCGCGAATGCGGGATCGAATGCTCCCTTGGCACGCTAGACCGATTCGCCGAGGCTGTACAGAGTGTTCCGGCGTGAGCTGGCGCGATCGCTTGCTAACATGATGATCACGCACTCGGCAACGGGTGCCGCGCGGATGTAGTTCAATGGCAGAACTTCAGCTTCCCAAGCTGATAGCGCGGGTTCGATTCCCGTCATCCGCTCCACTTGCCGCTTCTCGGACTAGATGAGCCTCTTCCCGCCTTGCTGACTAATGGTCGGCCCGCACGCCGTGCTCGCCGTCCTCCAGGAGCATCCCGACGGGCGTCGCACAGGTGTCGCCCTTCCACGCCTCGATCCCCTCGCGCACGGCGAAGACCGCGATGACGAGGGCGGCGATCGGGTCGGCCCAGGCCCAGCCGAGGAGGGAGTTCAGCAGGAGCCCGATGAGCACGGCCGCCGAGAGGTAGGTGCAGAGCAGGGTCTGCTTGGAGTCGGCGACCGCCGTGGCGGAGCCCAGCTCCCTGCCCGTGCGGCGCTCGAACCAGGACAGGAATGGCATGACCACGACGCTGACGGCCGTGATGATGATTCCGAGGGTGCTGTGCTCGGCTTCCACCGCCCCGGTGAGGGAGAGCACGGCGTTGACGCTGACGTAGGCGGCGAGCAGGAAGAAGGCGAACGCGATGACCCGCAGGGTGGCCTTCTCGTACTTCTCTGGGTCGGCGCGCGAGAACTGCCAGGCGACCGCGGCGGCCGAGAGCACCTCGACGAGCGAGTCCAGCCCGAAGGCGATCAGAGCGGCGGATGACGCGGCCGAGCCGGCCGCGACCGAGACGACCGCCTCGATGAGGTTGTAGCCGATGGTGACGCCGACGATCCAGCGGATGCGGCGGTGCAGCACGGCCTTCCGCTCCGGCGAGAGTGCGGAACGGCCCACCGTCGTCATCGAGCGTCCTCGCAGCATCCGGGAACGGGGCAGCTCACGTCCACGCAGGGGGCGGACTCGTCGACGGCGAGAACGACCTCCACGAGTGCGGTGAGTGAGCGCGTCAGGTGCGGGTCGGAGATCTCGTAGCGCGTCTGCCTCCCCTCCGGCTGAGCCGTCACGATGCCGCAGTCGCGCAGGCAAGTGAGGTGGTTCGACACGTTCTGCCTGCTGAGTCCGAGCGTGTCCGCGAGCACGGCGGGGTAGCCGGGGCCAGCCAGCAGGGCCAGGAGGATGCGTGACCGCGTCGGGTCGGCCATGGCGCGGCCGAGGCGGTTCATGACGTCGAGACGGGATGTCGTGGTGGGCATGCCGCAACAGTACAGCGGAGACTGTATCGTCGCACTCAGCATCGGTTCCGCGAGCCGCCAACCTCGTCGCGAAAGCAGGCCACTTCCCGCCAAATGCGCGCGAGGGCTCGCGGATGGCGCAAGAATCAGGGTGGCAGAATCCGTCACCGAGCGCGCATGAGGAATCCGTGGACACAACTCACACCGAGGCCTCGAGCGGGCTGAGCGCGGCGGATGTCGCGGAACGCATCGCGGCGGGGAAGACCAACGCGTTCACCCCGGACTCCAGCCGCAGCGCGTGGAACATCGTGCGCGCCAACGTGTTCACGCTGTTCAACGGCATCGTCTTCGCCTGCTTCTTCGTGCTCTTCCTCGTCGGGCGCTGGCAGGACGCCCTGTTCGGCTTCGCGGCGTTCGCGAACGCGATCATCGGGTCGGTCCAGGAGTTCCGCGCGAAGGCGGCGCTCGACCGGCTGGCGCTGCTGAGCGCGCCGCACGCGCGCGTGCTGCGCGCAGGCGCGGAGGCGGAGATCGCGCCGGGCGAGGTCGTGCTCGACGACCTGCTCGTGCTCCGCGCGGGCGATCAGGTGCCCGCCGACGCCGAGATCCTCAGTGCGCGCGGGCTGCAGATCGACGAGTCCATGCTCACCGGGGAGTCCGACCCGGTCGACAAGCACCCCGGCGCCGAGGCGCTCTCCGGGTCCGTCGTCGTCGCGGGCGAGGGCTCGGCCCGGGTGACGCGCGTCGGCGCCGACTCCTACGCCAACCGCTTCGCCGGCGAGGCGAAGCGGTTCTCACTCGTCTCCAGCGAGCTGCGCAGCTCGATCAACCGGGTGCTGAAGTGGGTGAGCTGGGGCATCGGCCCCATCAGCCTGCTCGTCTTCAACGCCCAGGTCATGGTCGCCGGGGGCTACGCGACCGTGTTCACGACCGGCGCCTGGGTGCAGGCGGTGGTCAACACGATCGCCTCGGTGACCGCGATGATCCCGCTCGGCCTCGTGCTGATGACGAGCATCGCCTTCGCGGTCGGCGCGACGAAGCTCGCCCGCCGGCAGGTGCTCGTCAACGAGCTGCCCGCCGTGGAGGGCCTCGCCCGCGTCGACATGATCTGCCTCGACAAGACCGGCACGCTCACCGTCGGCGAGATCGCCTTCGACGAGGCGCACCTCCCCGCACAGGAGCCCGGCGCCGGGAGCGGAGACGGGCCCGGCGACTGGCAGGGCGCGCTCGCGTGGTACGCGGCCTCCCCCGACGCGAACGCCACCGCCCGCTCCCTGCGCGCCGCGTACCCGGTCGAGTCCGCGCGCCACGCCGCCGGGTACATCCCCTTCTCCTCCGCCCGCAAGTGGAGCGCCGTCTCCTTCGACGGCACCGCAGAGACCTGGGTCATGGGCGCCCCGGAGATGGTGTTCGGGGATGCCGCGAGCTCCAGCTCGACCGAGCTCGGCCGCACGGTGACCGGCCTGGCCGAGACCGGGCGCCGCACGCTGGTGCTGGCCCGCTCCGGCGCGCCCCTCACGGAGTCTGACGTGCAGGCGGAGCGCCTGCCGGCGGATCTGGTGCCGACGGCGGTGCTCACCTTCCGCGAGCAGGTGCGGCCCGACGCCGCCCAGACGCTCGAGTACTTCCGGCAGCAGGGTGTCGGCATCCGCATCATCTCCGGCGACAACCCGCGCACCGTCGCCGCCATCGCCCGCGAGATCGGCATCGACGTCGCCGATGGCTTCGACGCCCGGGCACTCCCCGAGGACGAGGCGGAGCTCGCCGAGGTGCTGGAGCAGCACCTGGTGTTCGGGCGGGTCACCCCCGAGCAGAAGAAGCGCATGGTGACGGCGCTGCAGAGCCGCGGGCACACCGTCGCGATGACCGGCGACGGGGTCAACGACGCGCTCGCGATCAAGACCGCCGACATCGGCATCGCGATGAACTCGGGGTCGCCCGCCACCAAGGCCGTCGCCCGCCTCGTGCTGCTGGACGGGCAGTTCTCGCACCTGCCCGACGTCGTCGCGGAGGGGCGGCAGGTGATCGCGAACATCGAGCGAGTCTCGATGCTGTTCCTCACCAAGACCGCCTACGCGACGCTCCTCGCGATCCTCTTCGGGGTGCTCGTGCTCGAGTTCCCGTTCCTGCCGCGGCAGCTCTCGATCACCGACGGCCTCACGATCGGCATCCCGGCGTTCTTCCTCGCGCTGATGCCCAACGCCGCGCGCTACATGCCCGGATTTCTCCGGCGCTCCCTGAGCTTCGCGATCCCGGCGGGCATCGTCATCGCGCTCGGGCTGACCTGGTACACCTTCGTCGCACAGGGCATCGGGGTGTCGGCCGACCAGCTCCGCACCGGGGCCACCATCATCCTGGCGGTTGTCGGGATCTGGGTGCTCGCCGTGCTCTCCCGCCCGCTCAACCGCTACAAGGTGCTCGTCGTCGGCGCGATGTTCGTCGGCCTCGTGCTCGTGTTCACGCTCCCCGTCTCGCGGGCGTTCTTCGCCCTCGTCGACCCGGGTGAGGAGCTCGCCATCGCCCTGACCGGCATCACGATCGTGATGATCTCCTGCATCGAGGTCGTGCGGCTGTTTCACCGCCGGCTGCTCGCCTCGGCCGGCGCGCCGGGCGGGGCGCCCGCGCCGGCGCGACCGTTGAGCACGCCCGCGTCGGTAACCGGGCGCGTTGCCACGACCGCCGTCGCCGTCCTCGCCTACACCACCGGGTTCCTGTCGACGGGCATCGGCATCCTCGTGCTGCTCAGCCGCTACGAGGGCGAGACCGACGAGCGGCTGGCGCTCTCGATCGTCGGCGCCGCGATCGCCCTGTTCGGCCTGCTGATCGTCGCCCTCGCCGCCGGGCTCCGGCGCGGCAGTGGGCTCTCACGCCTGCTCGTCTCGTTCTTCCTCGGCATCCTGGCCCTGCTCAGCACCGTCGTGGTGGCATCCAGCGACCAGTGGGATTGGGGCGCAACGGCGACCGCCGCGGGAGCGGCCCTGCTCATCGTCCTGCTGTGGACGCCGCCGGTTGCCCGCGGCT
>NZ_MPZN01000043.1 GCF_002936985.1 Microterricola pindariensis
CTGGCCCCGCTCAGCAGCGGCGCCGTCGCCCTCTACCAGGCGCAGCGTGCGCCATACGCCGCGCGGGCCGCGGTGCGCGGGCGGCGCCTGCACGCGGTCGACGCGGACTGGAGCGTCGGGCGCGGGGAGAGCATCGACTCCGACGCCGAGACGATCCTGCGCTTCCTGTTCGGGCGCGGAACGCACGTCCCGGGCAGCTGAGGACCGCGGGCCAGCGGCTGTCAGGCCAGCAAGCGCTCAGGCCAGCAGGCGCTCGGGCCACGAGGCACTCAGGCCAGCAGGCGCTCGGACGACGAGGCCACGAGGCGCTCAGGCCAGCAGGGCCTTCGCCTGCACGACGTCGTCGGCCATCTGCTGGATCAGCGGCTCGATGCCGGTGAACGCCACCATGCCGCGGATCCGCTCGGCGAACTCGACCTCGACCTCGTGGCCGTAGAGGTCCAGCTCCTCGTCGATGACGTAAGCCTCGACCTGCTTCTGCGGCACGCCCTCGAAGGTCGGGTTGTTGCCGACCGAGATGGCGGCCGGGTAGCGCACGCCGTCCTCGTCGACGAGCCAGCCGGCGTAGACGCCGTCGGCGGGCACGAGACCCTCGGAGTCCGGGGTGAGGTTCGCCGTCGGGAAGCCGAGCTCGCGGCCGCGCTTGGCACCGTGCACCACCTCGCCGCGCACGGTCGGGATGTGCCCGAGCAGGCGGCCAGCGCCGGCGACGTCCCCGTCGGCGAGCAGTTCACGGATCCAGGTGGAGGAGATGCGGCGATCGCCGTCCGGGTGCACATCGTCGATGACCTCGACGGTGAAGTCGAGCT
The DNA here is from genome assembly GCF_002936985.1 of Microterricola pindariensis. Classification (GTDB taxonomy): domain Bacteria; phylum Actinomycetota; class Actinomycetes; order Actinomycetales; family Microbacteriaceae; genus Microterricola; species Microterricola pindariensis. The sequence goes on from NZ_MPZN01000043.1 coordinate 810, forward strand.
CTGCGCCGAGCGCGCGGAGCAGCTCGGCGTCGCCGGCGCCCCTGGCGCCGAAGCGGAAGTCGCGGCCGATCAGCACGTGCGCCGCGTGCAGGGCGTCCACCAGGATCAGGCGGACGAAGTCCTCCGGGGGCTGGTTGGCCAGCGTCTCGTCGAAGGCGAGCACGACGGTGGCGTCCACCCCCGTCCCGGCCAGCAGGTCGAGCTTCTGCCGCGTGCTGACGAGCGACTTCGGGCATTTCTCTGGAGCGAGGTACTCGAGCGGGTTGCGGTCGAAGGTGACGGCGACGGAGGCGAGTGCGTCGGCATCCGCCCGCTTGAGCATCGCGTCGAGGAGCGCGCGGTGCCCGGCGTGCACGCCGTCGAACTTGCCGATGCTCACGGCGGAGCGGCGCCACCCGGATGGCACCTCGGCGATGCCGTGGAAGATCTGCATCATGCGGCCTCGGCTGCCGCGGCGACACGCTCCGCGCGGCGCACCGTGGCGAGCCACCAGAGGCCGAGCCAGGGCAGCACGAGCGGGATGAACAGGTACCCCATGCCGAAGAACGACCACACGGTCGCCTCGGGGAACAGCTGGGGCATGGCCACGCTGAGCGCGCCGACGACGAGGACGCCGGCCGCCTCGAAGCCGATCGCGGCCCACGCGACGCGGCTCCAGGCCTTGCCGGGGGCGATCAGGGCGACCGTCGCCACGAAGTAGACGAGCGCGGCGATGGCCGAGAGCGTGAACGCGAGCGGGGCGGTGTCGAAGCGCTCGATGATCTGCACGGCCGAGCGGCCGGCCGCGCCGAGGGCGAGCACCGCGTACACGGCGATGAGGAGTCGGCCGATGCCGCTCGAGCGGGCGGCTCGGGGGCGGGGCGAAGGCTGAACAGTCACAGTCATCGATTATCGCAGCAGCGCCGGGCGCCCAGAAACCACGCGCTCAGACACCCTGCACCGTCCAGATCTGCAGCATCCGATAGAGCATGACGGCCACCGCGAGCGCGGCTACGCCGAGGATCACGGTGCTCCACTTGCTGCGCTCGATCAGTGCCCAGAAACCGGCGGCGATCGGCAGCAGCGCGGCCGAGATCAGGTACACCCAGAACTCCAGCAGGCTGCCGCTCGGGTCGTTGCCGGTCAGCGGGGCGACGATCGCGATGACCACCTGCACGATCAGGAGCAGCTCGACGATGCCGAGGGCACCGAGCACGAGGTCGCTCGGGGTGCGCCCGGCGAGCCCGCGCACAATCGCGAGCAGCCCGGCCGCCACGGCCACAGCGATCTGCAGGTAGGTGAACCACTCGATCACGCTGGTGACTCCTCGGGGCTGGTCGGTGCGGGGTTGGTGGATGCCGCGTCGGTGGGTGCCGCGTCCGTGGGTGCGGATGCCGGGGCATCGCTTGGGAAGTTGACGACGGACTTGCCGTTGCTGCCGCGCAGCTCCAGCAGTCCGACGAGGCGGCCGTCCGGGGCGATGGCGGCGCGGAGTCCCGGCGCGGTGTCCGCGCGCTGCGCGTCGTCCAACGCGATCCGCTTGCCGTGGCCGAGGTCGATGGCCTGCTGCGCGTCCAGGTCGACGACCGGGAACAGCAGGGCGGCGGCGGCGGCCGGCGGGATCAGCGAGCTGGCGACGTCGAGGGAGTCGAGCTCGCCGGCATCCGCCACCTGGAATGGGCCGATGCGCGTGCGGCGGAGCGCGGTCAGGTGGCCGCCGACGCCGAGCGCGGCGCCGAGGTCGCGGGCCAGGGCCCGGATGTAGGTGCCGGAGGAGCACTCCACGCGCACCTCGAGGTCGAGGTAGCCGTCGACGGCGGTGCTGCCGAGCAGTTCGAAGGCCGAGACGGTGACCGCGCGGGACTTCAGCACGACCTCCTCGCCGGAGCGAACCAGGGCGTATGCCCGCTTGCCGTCGACCTTGATCGCGCTGACCGAGCTCGGCACCTGTTCGATGTCGCCTGTGAGCGCGGCGATGCCGGCAGTGATGTGGGCGGGGTCGATGTCGGTGGCGCCCGCGGCGGGAACCTCGCCGATCAGCTCGCCCTCGGCGTCGTCCGTGGTGCTGGCCGCGCCGAGCCGAATGGTCGCGTAGTACTCCTTGTCGAGCCCGACCACATAGGTGAGCAGGCGCGTGGAGCTCTCGATGCCGAGCACGAGGAGGCCCGTCGCCATCGGGTCGAGGGTGCCGGCGTGGCCGACCTTGCGGGTGCCGGCCAGTCGCCTGGTCCTGGCGACCGCGTCGTGACTGGTCCAGCCCTGCGGCTTGTCAACAAGAAGAATGCCGCTGCTGCTCACAGTGCAAGGCTAACATCGGCGCGCGGCCCCGCCCTCCGCCCCGCTCCTCTGCGCTCCCCCGCCGCCCCGGCCCCCGCCGCCCCGGCCCCCGGCCAGGGCCTACGCTCGAAACATGAGAATTGCGGTCATCGGGGCGGGAGCCCTGGGCGGAACCTTTGCCGCGCTGCTCAGCCGGGCGGGGCATGAGGTCGAGGTGACCGCGCGCGGCGCCCAGCTGGCGGCCATCCGCGAGCACGGAATCCGGTTGAGCGGCGGCTTCGGCGAGAGCACGGCGCTGGTCGCGGCGGCCGAGGTGTTGACGGCGCGGCCCGAGCTGCTGCTGCTCTGCACCAAGGCGCAGGATGCCGAGGCGGCCCTCGCCCAGAACATGGGCGTGCCCGGCGGGCTGGACGGCGTGCCCGTCATCGTCGTGCAGAACGGCCTCGACGGGGTGGCGACCGCGGAGCGGCTGCTTCCGGCATCCGACTGCTTCGGGCTGCTCGCCATCATCGCCGCGAACTACACGACGCCCGGCGAGGTGCGCATCACGACCGCCGCGCCGAGCTATCTGGGGCGCGGCTCCGGGCCGGCGGATGCCGCGACCAGGCACTGGCAGGCGGTGCTCTCCGGCGCCGTGCCGGTCATCGCGCAGGACAACTTCGTCGGCGCGCAGTGGACCAAGCTCATCGTCAACATGCTGAACGGCCTGCCCGCCATCACCGGCCTGACCGTGCAGGAGGTCGTCGGCCACCGGCGCCTGCGCCTGGCGATGACCCGCAGCATGCGCGAGGCCGTCCGGGTTGCCATCGCCCACGATGTGCACTTCGGCGCGCTGCAGGGCTTGAGCGACGCCCGGCTGCGCCTCTTCGTGCGGATGCCGCTCGCGCTCGGCCAGTTCCTGCCGCTGTCGATGAAGTGGCGGATGGGCTCGGTGCCGAACCTCGGCTCGACCCAGCAGAGCCTGCGCCGGGGCCAGCCGAGCGAGATCGACTTCCTGAACGGCGCCGTCGTGCGGGAGGGTGCAGCGGCCGGCATCCCCACGCCCATGAACGCCGCCATCACCGCCCTCGTGCACGAGGTGGAGCGCACGGGCGAGTTCCTCTCCCCCGAGCTCGCCCTCGCCCGCCTCGCCGCCGCGGTCTGAGCCTGCGCGGCGCGGCGGCCTCCAGCCGGCGTGCATGTTCACGTGGGCTCGAGGGAGCGCCAGCGACCGAAGCCAACAGCGCCGCCGCGCAACGGAAGCCCGCGGCATCCGTTGCGGGTTGGCTCCGGGGCTTCGGGCGCTGCGCTGCTCCTTCGTCGCGGCGCGGCGCCCTCGAGCCAACGTGCAGAGAACGGCGCGGCGCCCTCGAGCCAGCGTGCGGAGAACGGCGCGGCGCCCTCCAGCGGACGCGCATACTCACGTTGGCTCGAGGGAGCGCCAGCGACCGAAGCCAACAGCTCGAGAGTGCAGTATTCGTGCGGAGAACGGCGCGGCGCCCTCCAGCGAACGTGCATACTCACGTTGGCTCGAGGGAGCGCCAGCGACCGAAGCCAACAGTCGGGCAGCTCAGCAGCTGTCGGCGAAGACTCGGCGCGGGTGGGCAGGGTCGTGGTTGTCGACGATGGCGGTCGCCTGCGTGCGCGGGTGCGCCTCGTTGAAGTAGATCCTGTCCGCCTCGCCCTCCGGCCCCTCCAACGGCTCGCTGTCGAGGAAGATGCTGTAGTTCCAGAGACCGCGCAGCTCCGGCCGGTTGATGAAGCGGCCGTCGATGATCAGCGTCGCGTCGATGGGCCCGGTCAGCCACTTCGGCAGCACCTGGATGCCGCGCTTGGGATCGAACGCCTTCGTCACGAACCCGGTGCTGCCGCCCATCCGAAACGGCTCGACGAGCACCCGGCGCAACAGCGAGTAGTCGAAGCCGTAGTTGTAGTAGCGCTCCGCCGTGTCGTCGCCGAATTTCGCCTGCTCCTCGCGGGAGCGATGGAACCACTCCAGGCTGGCCCGGAACACCGGGTGGCCGCGCTCGGTCAGCACGGCGGCCAGGTCGTCGCCGAAGGCCGTCTTGCCGCTCTGCAGCGCGCCGTCGATCGCGACGATCGTGCGGCCGTGGCCGTAGTTGTGCATGATCTCGTCGCCGAGGGCTCGCAGAAAACGCACGCGCGGGGTCAGAACGAGTTCCATGAGCCGAGCCTACGCCGCGCACGCCCCTGTCTGGGCCGCCTACGCTGGAGCTGATGAGCACGCGCACCATTCCACCCCACAACGCCGAGCGCCCTGCCACGAGCGAGACGCCCGAGGCCGGCCTCGCCACCGAAATCGTCGACTGGTTCCACGAGAACGGCCGCGCCCTGCCCTGGCGGGAGGCCGGTTTCAGCGCCTGGGGCACGCTGGTCAGCGAGTTCATGCTGCAGCAGACGCCGGTGGCCCGCGTCATCCCGCACCTCGAGGCATGGCTGGAGCGCTGGCCGACCCCGGCCGACCTCGCCGCGTCTCCCCCAGCCGAGGCGCTGCGCGCCTGGTCGAGCCTCGGCTACCCGCGCCGGGCACTCTGGCTGCACGAGGCCGCCGTGCAGATCACCGAGCGGCACGGCGGCGTCGTGCCGAGCGACGTCGACGCCCTCCTCGCGCTCAAGGGAGTCGGCGACTACACCGCGCGGGCCGTCGCCGCCTTCGCCTATGGCCTGCGGCATCCGGTCGTCGACACCAACACCCGCCGGGTGATCGCCCGGGCCGTGCAGGGGCAGGCCGAGCCCGCGCCGCCCAGCCGCGGCCGCGACCTCGCCGCGATGGAGGAGCTGCTGCCCGCGGGCGAGAGCGCCGCCCACGATTTCAACGCCGGGATGATGGAGCTCGGCGCCCTCGTCTGCGTCGCCAGGAATCCGCGCTGCGGGCAGTGCCCCCTGAGCGCTCGCTGCGCCTGGCTGGCCGCGGGCTCCCCCGCCTACCTCGGCCCACTGAAGGCGGTGCAGAAGAAGTACGAGGGTTCCGACCGCCAGGTGCGCGGGCTCATCATGAAGGAGTTGCGGGCGGCCCACAAGCCGGTGACGGATGCCGAGATCGACAGTGTCTGGCCGGATGCCGCGCAGCGCTCCCGAGCGTTGGCCGGGCTGCTCGCCGACGGCCTGGCCGTCGCATCCGCCGAGGGCGGGTACACGCTGCCGCACGGCTAGCGCGACGCGCGGCGCGCCTCTGTCCAATGACTGGAGGTGAGGGCGTCGGCGGTCGGCGCGCCTCCCTCACGTTGGCTGGAGGGAGCGCCAGCGACCGAAGCCCTGAGCGTCTCGCCGGATCGGGTTGGACGGGTTTCGTTCCGACCGCGGCTTCTACTCGACCAGCACGGGCTGGCGCTCCCGCTGGCGCTCGAGGAGGTCGGCCAGTTGGGTGCGGGACTTCGTGGATCTTCGCCAGGCCGTGTCGGCGTCGGTGCGGCCATTTCGGAGCCAGGGCGGCGGCTTCACGAACGGGACGCCGTCGATCATCAGGATCCGCCAGCCGCTGGTCTCGATCGTGCGGTGGTGGAACCAGCACAGCAGCACCCCGTTGCAGGTCTCGGTTTCGCCGCCGTCCCGGTAGGCGATGACGTGGTGGATCTCGGACCACGCGGCCGGGATGGAGCAGCCGGGGATGATGCAGCCGCCGTCTCGGAGGCTGATCGCCCGCCGCTGCTGCGCGTTGAAGACCCGGTCGGTTGTGCTCAAGCTGACCAGCGTGCCGTCGTCCCCGATCAAGACGTGCTGCTGCCCGCCGGCGCAGATGAACTGCTCGACCGCCCCCAGTGAGATGGGCGCCTCGCAGCCCTCGACGAACCCGGACCCGCTGTGGGCATCGAGGTCGGCCTGCCGCACCGAGACCAGCACCGTCGGGGCAGCGCCGCCCATCGTCGGGGCGTCCGCGCTGCGGGCGGCGCCGTCGATCAGGCTGGCGAAGACGTCGTGCCGGGCCTGTGCGGTCGCCCGGGGGTCTTTCGGCTGGTCCGGGTCGGTGTCGTTGAAGGTGGGCTTCGAGCGCGGGCTCAGGTAGGCGTTCAGCAGCGTCTCGAACTTGGCGTCGATCTCGGGCAGCAGCGCCATCTTGCGGTGCACCAGCCCGTCCCGGGTGAGCCCGCCGCTGATGCCGCGCGCGGCCATCGCCCGCTCCTCGGCCGGGATCGTGCCGTCCTCATCCAAGACGCTCTCCCAGACGCGGGCCTGCCCGCGGACCTCGTCGGCGCCGAACGGCAGCGCGGATTCGACGGTCGGCCCAGTGGCGGCCGCGACGAGGGCGGTCTCGGCGAGCTCGACGTTGAGGTCGCCGACCCGGCCGCGGATCGGGTCGAGGGTGTCGACGATGGCCAGGGCGCTGTCGTGACCGAGGGTGCCGGCCGCCAGCGCGGACGCGACCTGTTCGAAGCGGGCCGGCAGCGTGTCGCCGGTCAGCGCGGTGCGGGGCCGCACGGCCGCACCGAGCCGCATCCGCTGCGTGAGGGTGCGCTCGGAGGCCAGCGTGATCCGGGCCAGGAGCTCGACGGCATTGCGGCAGCCCTTCTTCGCCGAGAGGCGGTCCTCGCCGAGCTCCCGGCGGGAGCGGAACGCGACCTCCCCGGCGGCCCGGAGGCGGAGCGCGTCGGCGAGCCGGCCGACGGCCTCGGCCGTCGCGGTGAGCTCGAGCAGGGCGTCGTCGCGCAGCATCCGCTCGTCGGATCCGGCGAGTGCGCGGGCCAGGAGGGACTGTGCCTCTGCCAGCTGCCCCGCCGCGTTTTCCATGCTCCTATTCTACGGCGGAATGCAAGCATTTCCCGAGAAAAATGCCTGATGTCGATAACTTTCCACGCAGTGTCGGTGGGGTGGGGTAGCGTCGGAAAGGGATGCCGTGGTCGGGCTGGAAACCGGGCTTCGGTCGCTCGTTCCTCGCTCCCTCAGCCGACGTGGGGAGAGAAGCTCAGCCGACGTGGAGAGAGGGCCCAGCCGACGTGGGAAGAGGCTGGTTCGACGTGGAGAGACGAACCCGTCCGATGTGAAGCGAGGGCCTGGTCGACACGGGAGATGCGCGGCATCTGGACCGACAGTCCGGGAGAAGCACGCTGGCTGGAGGGAGCGCCAGCGACCGAAGCCCTGACACGGCGTGAGACTGGCGATGGCTTCGACGGGCTCAACCAGCGAAAGGACTGTCGGGCTGGAAGCCGGGCTTCGGTCGCTCGTTCCTCGCTCCCTCAGCCGACGTGGAGAGGCCTCGCTCCCTCAGCCGACGTGGAGAGGCCTCGCTCGCTCAGCCGACGGGTGCGGGCCGACGAGTGCGACCCGATTGCGGAGAGTCTCGCCGACCAGGCCGACGAGACCCGCCACACGCAGCAACCAGCAGCCATGCGCAGCAGCCAGCGGCCAGCAGCCAGCGGCCACGCGCAGCAGCCAGCAGCCAGCAACCAGCAACCAGCAACCTGCAGCCAGCGTGCCGCCGGAGGCGCGCTATACCCCCTGGCGGAGCGCCGAGATCGGCTCGATCTTGCTGGCCTTCGCCGCCGGGTAGGCCCCGGCGATCAGGCCGACGACGGCGCCGAGTACGGCGCAGCCGAGCACCATCGGCAGGTCGATGATCGGCGTCCACTGCTGCACCAGCGACACCCCGACCACGGCGAAGACGCCGAGGGCGGCGCCGATGAGGCCGCCGAGCAGGCCGATCACGACCGATTCCACGGTGAACTGCGCCCGGATCTCGCGCCGAGTGGCGCCGAGGGCCCGGCGCAGGCCGATCTCGCCGACCCGTTCCGAGACCGAGAGCAGAGTGACGTTGGCGATGCCGAGGCCGCCGGCCAGCAGGGCGATCAGCCCGAGCACGAGGAAGACGATGTTGACGTCGGCCTGCACGCTCTGCTGCAGCTCGGAGCCGGACTGCGGCGCGATGACGTCGAAGTTGTCCGGTGTGTTCGGGTCCAGGGCGATCGGCGCCTGCTTGCCGACGACGCTGCCCGCCCCGATGGCGATGCGCACGTGCAGTTCCTGGGCCGAGCCCATGCCGAAGTCGGCCCTGGCGGTGCCGGACGGCAGGATGACGGCGTCCAGCATGTCGGTGCGGCGCTGCACGCCGTCGATGATGCCGATCACCGTGTAGGCGCGGTCGCCGATGAAAATCGCCGGCTGCCGATCCACCCGGTTCACGCCGAGCTCCTCGGCCGCCCGGGTGCCCAGCACGACGACGCGGTCGGCCCGCGCGTCGTGCCCGGCGTCGAAGAATCGGCCGGTCACGACGGAGCCGCGCACGGCGTCGAGCAGCCCGGCCGAGCCGGCCAGCAACGGCGGCCCTGCGCTCTGCGGCGCCGACGGGTCGTTGACGGGCACGGCGGTGATCCGCGCTCCGGCGGCATCCACCTGGCCGACGAGGCCAGCCTTCTCCACCCCGGCGAGGCGTTCCACCCGCTCCGGGGCGTCCCAGGGCAGCGAGGTCTTCGGCGTGCCGGAGCCGAACATGTTGCCGGCCTTGCCCGGCTGCACGAGCACCTGGGTGGCCGAGACGGAGTCGAACTGGCGGGCGATCTGCCCGGCGGCGGTCTGCGCGAAGCCGATCGTCACGACGAGCGACGCGATGCCGAGCACCGTTCCCATCGTGGTCATCACGAGGCGCCCGGTGTGGCCGCCGATGCCGTGGCTGGCCTCGACCATCAGGTCTTGCACGGTGAAGCGGTCGGCGCGCTTGACCGGGTTCACGGGGCGCGGCGGGCGCTCGGCCTTGCCGAACGGCTTCTTCAGCCGACCCAGCCACGTCGGAGTGCGCCACGTCGAGGTGCGCCACAGCGCGGCGCGCGTCATCGGAGCACGCTCACTCGGCCATCGTCGATGCGGATGCCGCGGCGGGCCCGCTCGGCGACCGCGCTGTCGTGGGTGATCACGACGAGGGTGAGCCCGTCAGCGTTCAGCTCCTCGAACAGGTCCATCACCTCGCGGGAGGTCTGCGCATCGAGGTTGCCGGTGGGCTCGTCGGCCAGGAGCAGCCGGGGCTGGGCGATGACGGCCCGCGCGATGGCGACGCGCTGCCGCTCGCCGCCGGAGAGCGTCGTCGGCAGGAACCCGAGCCGGTGGCCGAGGCCAACCCTGTCCAGCGCGGCGCGGGCGCGCGGCATCCGCTCGGCCCGGGGCACCCCGCTGTACAGGGTGGAGATGAGCACGTTGTCGAGCACGGTGCGCCGCGGCAGCAGGTGGAAGGACTGGAACACGAAGCCGATGCTGCGCCCGCGCAGCGCCGCCCGCTCCTCCTCGCTGAGCGCGCCGGTGCGCACCCCGTCGAGCAGGAACTCGCCGACGCTCGGCCGGTCGAGCAGGCCGAGCACGTTGAGCAGGGTGGACTTGCCCGAGCCGCTGGGGCCGACGATGGAGAGGTAGTCGCCGCGGTTGATAGCGAGGTTCACGCCCTTCAGCGCCTGCACCTCCGGCGGGCCGGGGAAGGAGCGGGTGACGTCGATGAGCTCGACGACGGTGTCCGGGCGCTGCGAGTCGGTCATCGGCCGACCACGACCTGCTCGCCCTCCTCGATGTCTCCGCTGATCTCGACGAAGCCCTCTGCGGCCAGGCCCGTTGTCACGGCCACCAGCCGGGTGTCCTTCTCGCCGGGCAGGTACACCTCGACGCGGGACTCCCCGTCGGCGCCCGCCGTCAGCGCCGCGGCCGGAACGGCCAGCACCTCGCCGGCCGTCGCCCCGATCGGGATCGCGATGCGCACGTTCTGCCCCTGCAGCGACGCCACCTGCTCCGGTGTCGGGTCGACCAGGGCGAGGCTCACGTTGTAGCGCGCGCCCGCCTCCTTGCCGGTGGCCTTGCGCGGCTCGACCGCGGTGACCCGCGCCTCGAGCGTGGTGTCGTCGAGCGTCACGGTGGCGATGTCGCCGATCGTCAGCAGCTTGGCGTCGCTCTCGGCCGCGGATGCCGCCAGCACCAGCTCGGCGCCGGAGACGCGCATCACGGCGCCCTGCGAGACGGTGCCGCGCTTGGCCATCACCTCGTCGACCCGGCGCGGCAGGCCGGCCAGGTAGATCACCTCGCTGGAGGGCAGGAAGGTGAGCGTTCCTTCCTCTGCTGCGGTCAGCGCCAGCCGGGCGTCCTCGAGGGCGCGCTGGGCGAAGCCGATGGCCGAGTTCTCGCCGCTGGTGTCCGGCGCGGCCAGGCCGGCGGAGCGCTCGGCGATGGCCAAGGCGAGGTCGCCCTCTGCGGCGGCGACGGCCTGCGGATCCGGCTTGCCTGGCACCGCGGGCTTGGTCGGGTCGTCGGGTTGCACGGCGGGCGGGTTGTTCGCAGCGTGGAGCGCGAGCTGGGCGTTGCGCACGCGGTTGTCCAGCTGGATCCGCACCGCCTCTGAGGCCCCGGACGCCGCGGTGTTGAGCGCGCGCTGCGCGCTGGCCAGGCCCTCCTCAGCCGAGCGGACCCCGTCGCGCGCGCCGCGCACGGCCGCCGCGCTGCCCTCGGCCGGTTCGGGTGCCGGGTAGCCGACGCGGGCGTACAGCTCGCCGATCGCGGCGGCGGTGGCGGCGTCGAAGGTGTTCGAGCCGCCCGGGTCGATGCCGAGCGAGCGCAGCGCGTCCTTCAGCTGGGTCACGTCGGGGCCGGCGAGGCCCAGGCGGAGGCTGCGGTAGACGGGCAGCTCCCCCGGCAGCACGATCACCGGGCGCCCGGCCACCTCGAGGGCGACGGAGCCGGGTTCCAGCGTGGCGCCGGCCTCCGGCACGCGGCCCGTGACGACGGCCGGCCCGCCGCGGTCCCCGGATTCCAGCGTGACCTCGACGGAGTCGGCGTACTGCACGTCACCGCGCAGGGTCACGTCGTTGGACAGGCTGCGCAGCTCGACGGGCACGGTGATCAGCCCGGGCTCCGGCGGCTTGGCGTCGGCCGCGGCCTGGCCGGGTGAGACGATGACCGCGCTGAGCGCGACGCCGGCCACGAGCGAGACCACGGCGACGGCAGCCAGCACCCAGAGGGCGCGGTTGCCGTGCAGCACGCGGCGCCAGCCGGAGACGGCCGGATCGACGGGCGCCTGATCGGCAGGCGCCTGATCAGTGGGGTCCGGATCAGTGGGGTCCGGATCAGCAGGCGCCTGATCAGCGGGGTCCTGCTCCGCTGTGCCGCCCGAGCCCGCCGAGTTGGGGTCCAGAATCTCCGCGAACTCGTCCGGATTGCCGCTGCGCTTGCCCATTACTTCTTCGTCGCGTAGTCGGCGAGCAAGGCGTCAAGCTCCGCCTTGTTGTCCTCGACGAAGCGGGTCTCCAGCGCGAACTGGGCCTTCAACGTCTCCTGCATGTAGTTCAGCTTCTCCGAGCAGCGGAAGTCGGCCAGTGCGACATCGATCTCCTGTTGCTTCAGATCGGCGAGGGCCTCGGTGTTGTCGCCGAGCGGCTCGCCGGTCTCCTGGTCGTACTCCATGGTCTCGTAGATGGCGTTCTGCGCCTCGGAGATCAGGGTGAAGGCGTCCTGCTTCATGGTGAAGTCCGAGTAGCCGGCATCCGCCATGCAGCTGGCCCAGGAGCGCTCGAGCTCCTTGATCTTGGGGTCTTCCTGCATGGTGGTGTAGATCGCGCCCATCTTCTCGAACAGGCCCTGGTACTTCGGGTCGGAGTAGGCCTCCATCCCCTGGTCCTGGGTCGAGTGCTGGGCTGCGCCGTAGCATCCGCCGGTCTCCCAGTTGTACTCGTAGGACTCGCCCGCCTCCATCGCGGCCATCTCCTCCTCGGAGGGGCCCGGCCCGTGCAGCGTCTCGTAGAAGGCGCTCACCTCGGACTCGGAGAGGGTGGAGAGGTAGTCCTGGTTCGGGTCGACGTACTCGGGGGCCTGCTCCTGCTGGGCTTCCATCTCCTCCTGGGTCTGCACCATGCCGTAGCCGTTGCTGGCGACCCATTCCTCGGTCTCGCGCTCCTCCATGTCGGAGCTGCCCATGGTGACGACGCTGCCGTTCTGCGTGTTCGGCGTGTACTCGAAGCCCTCGTCCTTCATGCAGGCCGCAACGAGCTTTTCGACCTCGACCTGCTGCTCGTCGTACTTGGCCTGGTCCATCTCTCCCCAGAGCGCGGAGGTGAAGGCGCTGAGCGGGCTGTCCTCGTACTTGAGGTCGCCCCCGCCACTACCGTCGCCCGCCCCAGAGCAACCGCTCAGTGCGATTGTGGCGGCAACCGCCAGGCCGACAAAGGACAAAGAAGTGCCAGTACGCACGGTGACCCCCAACTCGTGTGTCGCGGGACGGCGCTGCTGCCGAAACGGACCCCAGCCCGTCATCCCCCGCCCGAGCCTAGCGGATGCCGGGCGGGCGGAACGGGATGACGGGCTGGGGAACAGCTGCAGGTGGGCCTACGCGGTGGCATCGACCTCGTCGTCGCCGGCGTCTGCGTCGTCAGCGTCGTCGTCCGCGTCAATCTCGCGCGGCTTCACGTACGGGTCCTCGTCGCCGGCGTAGGCCGAGGTGGCGGCCAGCCCGGCCACGGCGGTGTCGCGCTCACGCGCCTCCCGCAGCAGGTCGTCGATGTGCGCGGCGTTCTCCGGGATCGCGTCGAGCAGGAACTCGAGCGACGGAGTGAGCCGCGCGGTGAGGTTCTTGCCGACCTCGCTGCGGAACATGCCGGTGGCGGCCTTGAGGGCTGCCGCGGTGTCCGCGCGCTCCTCGTCGCTGCCGTACACCGTGTAATAGACGGAGGCGTGCTGCAGGTCGCCGGTCATCTGCACGTCGGTGATGGTCACGAAGCCGATGCGCGGGTCGCGGATGCCGCGCTCGAGGCGCTTGGCGATGATCACCTTGATCCGGTCGGCCATCTTCTTGGCGCGTGCCTGATCTACCATGGTCATTTTCCTCTCAGTGGGAACTACTTAAAGAATGAGAACAATGGCCGAGCCAGAGAGAATCTGACTCGGCCATTGTCACAGAGGGTGAGCTCCGTGCCTGAACCTAGGCGCGGGGCTTCTCCTTGAGCTCGATCGTCTCGATCTCGTCGCCGACCTGGATGTCGTTGAACTTGCCGAGGCCGATACCGGCCTCGAAGTCCGTGCGCACCTCGGTGACGTCATCCTTGAAGCGACGCAGCGACTCGATGGCCAGGTTGTCCCCGACGACGATGCCGTCGCGGATGACGCGGGCCTTGGCGTTGCGCGTGATCGTTCCGGAGCGGACGATGACACCCGCGATGTTGCCGAACTTGGAGGAACGGAACACCTCGCGGATCTCGGCGACGCCCGACTGGACCTCTTCGTACTCCGGCTTGAGCATGCCCTTGAGCGAGCCCTCGATCTCGTCGATCGCGTTGTAGATGACCGAGTAGAAGCGCACGTCGACGCCTTCACGAGCGGCACGCTCGCGCGCCTTCGTGTCGGGGCGCACGTTGAAGCCGACGATGATCGCGTTGTCGATGGTCGCCAGGTTGACGTCCGACTCCGTGATCGCACCGACGCCGCGGTGGATGATGCGCAGCTGCACGCTGTCATCGACCTCGATCTTGAGCAGCGACTCCTCGAGGGCCTCAACGGCACCCGAGACGTCACCCTTGATGATGAGGTTGAGCGACTCGACCTTGCCCTCTTCGAGAGCACGGGTGAAGTCTTCGAGGCTGATGCGCTTGCGAGCCTTGGCCAGCAGGGCGTTGCGCTCTGCGGCTTCACGCTTCTCGGCGATCTGACGGGCCATGCGGTCGTCGTCGGTCACGATGAAGGTGTCACCGGCGCGCGGAACGCTGGAGAGACCCTGCACCTGGACCGGGCGCGACGGGTAGGCCTCGAGCACGGCGTCGCCGTTCTCGTCAGCCATGGCACGCACGCGGCCATAGGCGGTACCGGCGACGATCGAGTCGCCGACGCGCAGGGTTCCCGACTGGATGAGCACGGTTGCAACCGCGCCGCGACCCTTGTCGAGCTTGGCCTCGATGGCCACACCGCGGGCGTCCTTGTTCGGGTTCGCACGGAGGTCGAGACCGGCGTCTGCGGTGAGCAGCACGGCGTCCAGGAGGTCCTGGATGCCGATGCCGTTGCGGGCAGACACGTCGACGAAGATCACGTCTCCGCCGTACTCCTCGGCAACGAGGCCGAACTCGGTCAGCTGCTGGCGGACCTTGGCCGGGTTGGCCTCCGGCTTGTCGATCTTGTTGACCGCGACGACGATCGGCACGTTGGCAGCCTGGGCGTGGTTGAGCGCCTCAATGGTCTGCGGCATGATGCCGTCATCCGCCGCGACGACGAGGATCGCCATGTCGGTGACCTGGGCACCACGGGCACGCATGGCGGTGAACGCCTCGTGGCCCGGGGTGTCAATGAAGGTGATGGCGCGCTCGTGGCCCTCGTGCTCTGTCCACACCTGGTAGGCACCGATGTGCTGGGTGATGCCACCGGCTTCACCCTCGACGACGTTCGCCTGGCGAATCGCGTCGAGCAGTCGGGTCTTACCGTGGTCGACGTGACCCATGACGGTGACGACGGGCGGGCGGATCTCGAGATCCTCGTCCGTCTCGTTCTCCAGCTCCTGGTCGAGGTCCATGCCGAAGCCCTCAAGGAGCTCGCGGTCTTCCTCTTCAGGGGAGACGACCTGGATCTTGAAGCCCAGCTCCTCGCCGAGCACCTGGAAGGTGGCCTCGTCGAGCGACTCCGTGGCCGTTGCCATCTCACCGAGGTGGAACAGCACCGTCACGAGCGAACCGGGGTTCGCATCGATCTTGTCTGCGAAGTCCGCGAGGGATGCACCACGGCGCAAGCGCACGACGGTGCTGCCGTTGCCACGGGGAACGCTCACGCCGCCCAGCGACGGAGCCTCCCTCATCTCAAATTCGGCCCTCTTCGTCCGCTTCGACTTGCGTGCCTTGCTCTTGCCGCCACCGCGACCGAACGCACCAGCGGTTCCACCGCCGGGGCCACGGCCACGACCGCCCGCTCCGCCGCCGGGGCGAGGAGCGAAGCCGCCTGCGGTGCCGGGGGCACCGCCAGTGCCACCGGGGCGCTGGAAGCCGCCGCCGGCCGGGCGGGCGCCCGGGGTGCCTGGACGCTGCTGGAAGCCGGGACGCTGGCCGAAGCCGGCCGGGCGCTGGCCCATGCCGGGTCCGCCGGGGCGGGGAGCACCGGGGCGCGGAGCCGCGGGACGCGGGATGTTGCTCGGCGTCGGGCGCTGGCCCATGCCCTGCGCGCTGGCGAAGGGGTTGTTGCCGGGGCGGGGGTTCGCGGGACGCTGGCCCATGCCCTGGTTGGAGGCGAAGGGGTTGTTGCCCGGTCGCGGTGCGGGGGCGCCGGGGCGCGGTGCACCGGGGCGCGGGATCGAGGATGCCGGAGCGCCGGGCGTTGCCGCCGGGGCGGGAGCCGCGGCGTCGGTCTTCTCGGCGGCAGCCGGGGCTGCCTCGCTCGTGTCGGCCGTTGCGGTCTCGGCGACGGCCTTGTCGGCAGCAGCCTTCTCGGCGGCAGCCTTGTCAGCCGCGGCCTTCTCGGCGGCAGCCTGGCGCTCTGCGACAGTCATCGGGGCGCTCGGCACGGGTGCCGGCGGCCTCGGGGCTGCCGGGGCAGCCTCGGTGACGGGCTCGGCCGGGGCCGAAGGCGTCGGAGCCTTGGGTGCCGGCTTGGCAGCGGCCGGCTTGGCCGGCGCCGGTGTTGCAGTTCCGACGAGTCCGGCGGCCTCGAGGGCAGCCTTCAGTCGGCGAGCAACCGGCGGTGCGATGCTCGAAGACGGTCCCTTGACGTATTCGCCCATCTCTTTGAGCTTGTCAAGGGCAGCCTTGGTGTCGACATTGAGTTCGGTAGCGATCTCATGTACGCGTGGATTTGCAGCCACAATTCTCCTGTTCCGGGTCTGCACCCGGAAAGGGGCAAACCGTTAGTAACGGACGGGACTCATTTTGAGCCGCTCATTAGTTGTTACTCATTAGATGTTCACGGTGCCATTCAGCCTGTTCTCTAAGGTGATCGTGTCGAGTGCGCTCGTCACTCGCAGCGCACGCCCGAAGGCCCGACGCTGCACTGCTACGCGGTAGCACTCGATCGTCGGATGCAGCCACGCACCCCTCCCCGGCAGAACGGCATTGTCATCGACAACAAGTTCTGATTCCCGGGCAACAACCCTCAGAAGTGAGGATTTCGGAGCGCGTGAACGGCAAGCAACGCACGTTCTAACGGGTTCCATCGTAGCACTCACTGTTCAGTCGGGCCGACCTGGCGTGTCGGGGCCAGGCGGCAGGTCGACGGCAGCCCAGGCCCCGTGGTTACCCCTGAACCGCATCCTTGCTGGTGCGGTTCAGAGGATTCCTTGGTTTAGCGACGCTGGCGCGTCGCGGGCTGCCGCCTTTCGCCAAAATTGATATCCCTCAGTCGTCTTCGAGGATCGAATCCGGCTGGATATCAATTTTGGCGCCTGTCAGCTTCGCCGCCAGGCGGGCGTTCTGCCCCTCCTTGCCGATCGCCAGCGAGAGCTGGTAGTCGGGCACGAGCGCGCGAACGGCCTTGGTGGCCTCGTCGATCACGAACGCACTGGTCACCTTGGCCGGCGACAGTGCGCTGGCGACGAAGGCGGGCAGGTCGGCCGAGTAGTCGACGATGTCGATCTTCTCGTTGTTGAGCTCCGCGGTCACCGCGCGCACGCGCTGGCCGAGCTCGCCGATGCAGGCACCCTTGGCGTTGACGCCGGGCTCGGTCGCCCGCACGGCGATCTTGGTGCGGTGGCCGGCCTCGCGGGCGAGCGAGACGATCTCCACGACGCCGCTGGCGATCTCGGGGACCTCCAGTGCGAAGAGCTTGCGCACGAGCGAGGGGTGGGTGCGAGACACGGTGATCTGCGGACCCTTTGCCCCCTTGGCAACGCTCGTCACGAAGACGCGGATGCGCTGGCCGTGCTTGTACTCCTCGCCGGGAACCTGCTCCTCGGGGGGCAGGATCGCCTCGATCGTGCCGAGGTCGACGTGGATCATGCGCGGGTTCGGGCCCTGCTGGATCACGCCGGCGATGATGTCGCCCTCGCGCCCGCGGAACTCGCCGAGCACCGCGTCATCCGCGAGGTCGCGCAGGCGCTGGTTGATGACCTGCTTGGCGGCGAAAGCCGCGATGCGGCCGAAGTCATTGGGAACATCCTCGGACTCGCCGATGATGTTGCCTGCTTCGTCGAGCTCGGGAACCATGACGGCGATGTGGCCGCTCTTCCGGTTCAGCTCGACGCGCACTCCCTGCGGATCCACGTGACCGTGCGATTCGGGGTTGACGTGCTTGACATATGCGGTCAGGATCGCCTGCTCGATAATCTCCACGAGCTCGTCGAAGGGGATTTCCTTCTCGCGTTCCATCTGACGCAGGACGCTGAGGTCGATGTCCATTGCCGGCCTCCTCTATTCACATTCTCGCCACCGCAAAAGCGTGCAGTGGCGTACCGATCTACGTTAGCTGACTCTCGGGCCATTCGACACCACGACGCGACATTTCTGGCGCGCCGAGCCCGGACTGTCGAGGAATTCCCATCATTTGGCGGCCCCCGTCATACTGGGCAGATGGATGTACTCTCTGACCTCGTCGCGACCATCGGCGACCAGTTCTGGACCTGGATCGTGTTGCCCGTCGTCGTCGGGCTCGGGCTGTACTTCACGATCCGCAGCGGGGTGGTGCAGTTTCGCCTGATCCCGGAGATGTTCCGCACCCTCACCGACAAGACCCCGCGCGGCGCGGACGGCAAGCCGCAATCGGTCTCGGCGTTCCAGGCGTTCACGATCTCCGCGGCCTCCCGCGTCGGCGTGGGCAACATCGCGGGTGTCGGCACGGCGATCGCGATCGGCGGCCCCGGCGCGGTGTTCTGGATGTGGGCGATGGCGTTCATCGGCGGCGCGTCGAGCTTCGTCGAGTCGACGCTCGGCCAGACGTACAAGGTCAAGGACGTCTCCGGGTTCCGTGGCGGCCCGGCCTATTACATGCAGCACGGCCTCAAGGCGCGCTGGATGGGCATCGTCTTCGCCGTCATCCTGATCCTCTGCTTCCCACTCGCGTTCAGCTCGCTGCAGGCCAACACGATCGCGGCGACCATCGGCTCCAGCCTCGGCGGCGAGGTGCCCGGCTGGCTCGGCTGGGCGATCGGCATCGTCCTGGCCGCGCTGACCGCGCTCGTCGTCTTCGGCGGCGTGCGCCGCATCGCCTCCGTCACCCAGGCCGTCGTGCCGATGATGGCGCTGCTCTACCTGCTCGTCGGCCTCGTCATCGTGGCCATGAACATCGAGAAGCTGCCCGAGGTGTTCGCCTCGATCTTCACGCAGGCGTTCGGCTACAACGAGGTGATCGGCGCGACGATCGGCACGATCATCATGACGGGCGTCAAGCGCGGCATGTTCTCCAACGAGGCCGGGCTCGGCTCTGCCCCGAACGCGGGCGCCTCCGCCGCCGTCACCCACCCGGTCAAGCAGGGCCTGGTGCAGACCCTCGGCGTGTACTTCGACACGTTCCTGATCTGCTCCATCACGGCGTTCATCATCCTCGTCTCCACGCCGGACCTGGCCGGGGCCAGCCGCGGAATCGGACTCACCCAGGACGCCATCGTGTCCAACCTGGGCTCCTGGTCGAACGTGCTGCTCAGCGTGATCATCTTCCTGCTCGCGTTCAGCTCGATCCTCGGCAACTACTACTACGGCGAGTCGAACATCGAGTTCATCACCACGAAGCGCTCGGTGCTGACCGGCTACCGGCTCGTCGCAGTGGCCGTCATCCTGTTCGGCTCCGTGGCATCCGCCGACCTCGTCTGGAACACGGCCGACGGCATCATGGGCCTGATGGCGATGGTGAACCTGATCGCGATCATGCTGCTCTCCGGGGTCGCATTCCGCCTGCTGAAGGATTACACGAACCAGCGCCGGGCCGGGCACGACCCGGTGTTCACGCAGTCCCGCATGCCCGACCTCGACGGCATCGAGTGCTGGGTCGACGAGCAGTCCGTCACGGGCACCATCCCGGTGCTGCGCGACGAGACGCACCGCGACCACCTGCACGGGCGGCGCTAGGCGCGCTCCGCCGGCCCGCGGGACGCTCAGGGCTTCGGTCGCTGGCGCTCCCTCCAGCCGACGTGCGGAGAGACGCATCCCGCGCACCCCCGCACGCGCAGCCGGGCGCCCAGCCCCACGGCGGCTGAGCGACGAAGGAGCGAAGCCCTGACAGCGAGCGGACGCCGCCGCCTGCCGCACCCGCGCGTCGCTCAGGGCTTCGGTCGCTGGCGCTCCCTCCAGCCGACGTGCTCGAGAGCCGCATCCCGGGCGCCCAGCCCCACGGCGGCTGAGCGACGAAGGAGCGAAGCCCTGACAGCGAGCGGACGCCGCCGCCTGCCGCACCCGCGGGACGCTCAGGGCTTCGGTCGCTGGCGCTCCCTCCAGCCGACGTGCGGAGAGACGCAGCCGGGCGCCCCCGCACGCGCAGCCGGGCGCCCAGCCCCACGGCGGCTGAGCGACGAAGGAGCGAAGCCCTGACAGCGAGCGGACGCCGCCGCCTGCCGCACCCGCGCGTCGCTCAGGGCTTCGGTCGCTGGCGCTCCCTCCAGCCACAGTGCGACGGGGCCCCGACCGTTGGTCGAGTAGCGAGGAACGAACGTATCGAGACCCCGCACGGGACTCACTCCCCCGCCGACAACCGGGTCTCGATACGGCTCCGGCGGGCCTACTAGACCGACGAGTCCCCCGCGACCCGCGCGAGGCGCGCAAAACAGGGATGGCCCACCAGATCGTGATCTGGGGGCCATCCCTGTTGGCGCGAGGCGTCCTACTCGGTGATGTCGATCTCCACCATGACGTCGGCGGAGATGCGCTCCCGCACGGTCGCGAGCAGTCCGTCCGGCACGGGCGAGTCGACGGTCAGCACGCTGAGCGCCTGGCCGCCGGCCTCGTGGCGGGCGATCTGCATCCCGGCGATGTTGATGCCGGCCTCGCCGAACTCGGCGCCGTAGACGGCGACGATTCCGGGGCGGTCGGTGTAGATCATGACGATGTGGTGCTGGGCGATCGGGATCTCGACGCCGTAGCCGTTGATCTCGACGATCTTTTCGATCTGCTTGGTGCCGGTGAGGGTGCCGGAGACCGAGACCTGCGTGCCGTCGGCCAGGGCGCCGCGCAGCGTGATGACGTTGCGGTACTCGTCGGAGACGGCATCGGTGATCAGGCGCACCGTGATGCCGCGCTGCTCGGCGAGCAGCGGCGCGTTCACGTAGGAGACGGTCTCGCTGACGACGTTGGTGAAGATGCCCTTGAGCGCGGCGAGCTTGAGCACGCTGACGTCGTAGCCGGAGAGCTCTCCGTGCACCTCGACGTCGACGCTGGTCAGCGGGCTGCTGTGCGCGACGCCGGAGAACACCTGGCCGAGCTTCTCGACGAGCGGGATGCCGGGGCGCACGTACGGGTCGATGACGCCGCCGGCGACGTTGACGGCATCCGGGACCAGTTCGCCGGCCAGGGCCAGGCGCACCGACTTGGCGACGGAGACGCCGGCCTTCTCCTGGGCCTCGTCGGTGGACGCGCCCAGGTGCGGGGTGACGATGACGTTCGGCAGGGCGAGCAGCGGCGAGTCGACGGGCGGCTCTGTAACGAACACGTCGAGGCCGGCGCCGGCGATCTCGCCGTCGGTGAGCGCCGTGTGCAGCGCGTCCTCGTCGATGAGTCCGCCGCGGGCGACGTTGACGATGTATGCCGACTTCTTCATCTTCGCGAACTGCGGGGTGCTGATCATGCCGATCGTCTCCGGCGTGCGCGGCATGTGGATGGTGATGAAGTCGCTCTGCTCGAGCAGTTCATCGAGCGAGACCGGGGTCACGCCGAGCTGCTGGGCGCGGGCCGAGGTGATGTAGGGGTCGTAGGCGATGACGTTGACGCCGAAGGACTGCAGGCGGGCGGTGATCAGCGCGCCGATGCGGCCGAGGCCGATGATGCCGACGGTCTTCTCGTACAGCTCGGTGCCGGTGTAGGCGGAGCGCTTCCACTGGCCCTGCGCGAGCGCGTTGTGCGCGGCGGGGATGTGGCGGGCGAGGCTCAGGATGTGGCCGACGGTCAGCTCGGCGGCCGAGATGATGTTGGAGGTCGGCGCGTTGACGACCATGACGCCGGCCGTCGTGGCCGACTTGATGTCGACGTTGTCGAGGCCGACGCCGGCACGGGCGATGACCTGCAGCTTCGGCGCCGCGGCGATGGCCTCGGCGTCGACCTTGGTGGCGGAGCGCACCAGGATGGCGTTGGCATCCGCGAGGGCCGCCAGCAAGGCGGGGCGGTCGGTTCCATCGACGGAGCGAACGTCGAAGTCGGGCCCGAGGGCATCGACGGTGGCGGGCGACAGTTCTTCGGCAATCAGCACGATCGGCTTGGGCACGATGTATCAGTTTCCTTTGTGGTCGGATGCGACGGAATCGAACGCGGAATGAACGACGGGTTCGGGCGCCACGGCCATTGGGGCGCTGATACTCCCCCACTTTAGTGGAGCGTCAGGGGTGCTCGTGACGTGGGATCAGGCCCCGGAGAAGTCGAGGATCGGGCCAAAAGCGAAAACCCCGATGATGTTGAGATATGCGACGGCGGACACGCACAGGCCGACGAAAAGGAAGGCCGCCAGGGCCA
Source organism: Microterricola pindariensis (assembly GCF_002936985.1). Classification (GTDB taxonomy): domain Bacteria; phylum Actinomycetota; class Actinomycetes; order Actinomycetales; family Microbacteriaceae; genus Microterricola; species Microterricola pindariensis. The sequence continues at coordinate 22,562 of NZ_MPZN01000043.1, forward strand.
GCGCGCCACGGTTGCGGCCCAGCCAGAACGCGAGCCCGAACAGGGCCAGCGGCAGCACCAGGGCCGCGATCAGCACGATCCAGCCGTACGCGGTGATCGGCACGTCGAGCGCGCTGGCGCTCTGCAGGATCGCGAGCAGGTTGCCGAGGGCCTCCCACACGTCGAAGGCGTAGAACAGGCCGAAGAACACGGCGATGGTGGCCGCCAGCCAGAGCGGCGTGTGCGTGCCGCGCTCGGCCGGAGTGGTCGCGATGGATGCACTCATCATGCGCCCCCTGTCCCGAGGATGAACGGCAATGGGATCAGCACGAGCGCGCCGAGCACGAGCAGCAGGATGCGGCGGAGCGTGCGCCCCCGCGTCTGCCAGAACACGAGCGCGAACCAGCCGGCCGGTGCCAGCACGGCGAGCCAGAGCCCGAGCGTGAACATGAAGCCTCCGACCAGGTCGGCGGCGCTGTTCGGCATCCGGCCGGCCGTGAGCGCCCAGCCGATTGTGTAGAGCAGGTAGACCCCGCCGAGGATGCCGAGCACGATGAGGGCGACGGAGCTGCCGCCCGCGGCATCCTGTGCCTCTGCCTCGGTCTGGGCCTCAGGCTCGGGCGTTGCCTCGCTCGGCCCGGCGATCTTGCCGGGGCCGCCGACCGGCTTCCAGCCGGGTGCGAGTCCGCTCTCCGCCGGCTTCGGGCCTGCGCCCTCGAGCGTCGGATCGTCTTCGCCGGCCCAACTCAGGGCATCGTCGTCGGGGTCGCGGGTCATGGCTCCAGCGTAGCGGCCATCACGGCGGCGGCTGCCGCGGCGGCGATGTCCGCGTCGGTCCTGTCGTAGCTCTGGGCGCCGCCGCCCGGCCCGCTCGGCGAGGGGTCGGCGACGGTGGTCTTGGCGGAGAGGTGCACGGCGTCGAGGCCGACCGCGAGCAGCGCGCCGATGTCCTCGACGCGCACACCGCCGCCCGCCATGATCTGCAGGCGATCGCCGACGTGCGCCTTGAGCGCGGCCAGGGTCTGGATGCCGTCGATGCTGCGCGCGGCGCCACCGGAGGTGAGCACCCGGCTGAGTCCGAGGCCGACCAGCACGTCGGCGGTCTGCAGCGGCGATTCGACGGCGTCGATGGCGCGGTGGAAGGTGACCTGCATGCCTTCTGCGGCGGCGATCAACTCGGCCGTCACGGCCTTGTCGACGAGACCGGACGCGGTCAGCGCCCCGATCACGACGCCGGCCGCTCCGGCGGCGCGGACCGCGCGGATGTCGCGGATGCTCGTGTCGACCTCGTCCGCCGTGTACACGAAGCCGCCCGGCCGCGGGCGCACCAGCACGTGCACGAAGTCGGCGGCTCCGGCCAGCTGGGCCGCCTCGACGGCCTGCTCGACCGCGCCGATCGACGGGGTGAGCCCGCCGACGCCGAGCGCCCCGCAGAGCTCGATCCGGGTCGCCCCGAAGCGGAGCGCCGTGCGCGCCCCGTCGATGTCCTGGACGGCAAGTTCGAGCGAGTGCTTCTTCGAGGTCATGCTGCTCACGCTAGCGGGTCGGCGAGCACGGCCACCGCGACGGCCTCGCCGCGGAGCGACTCGGGCACGACCAGGCGCGCCCCGCTGCCCGGCGTCGCCGCCAGCACCTCGGCAGGTTGGGACCCGCCCTGGCCGAGCCAGTGCACGGCCGTTCCCCCACAGTACTCGGCGGGCAGGGCGGCCTCGCCGGTGGCGGGGTCGCTGGCCTGCAGGTAGAGCTTTCCGGCGTTCTGCGTGTAGGAGACGGCCTGGCCGGACTCCCCCGCGCGCCGCCAGGGCCGCGTGCCGTAGATGGCCTCGCCGTTGCCGCGGAGCCAGCTGCCCATGGCGGCCATGCTCTGCTGCTGCAGCTCGGGGATGGAGCCGTCGGCGCGGGGGCCGACGTTGATCAGCAGGTTGCCGTTCTTGCTCACCACGTCGACCAGCAGACGGATGAGGGCGTCGCCGGAGAGCGTGTGCTCCGGGCCCTCGACCTGGTTGTAGCCGAAGGAGTAGCCGAGGCCGCGGGTGGACTCCCACGGCTGCTCGATGATGTCCTCCACGTGCCGGTACTCGCGCGTGATGAAGCCGTGGTACGGCACGCCCCAGCGGTCGTTGACGACGCCGTGCGGAATGGCGTCGAGGTAGCGCTCGAGCAGGGCCGCGACGGCGTAGGGGTCGTGTCCCTTGCCGCCGTCGGGCCAGTCGATGTCGTTCCAGAGGATGTCGGGTTCGAATCGCTCGATCAGCTCTTCGAGCTGGGCCGCGCTGTAGCGGGCAAACCTCTCGTCGTTGCGACGGAAGCGGAACAGGTCGGTGTCCGACTCGATCGGCGGGAAGTCGCTGACGTGCCAGTCGAGCGCGCCGGAGAAGTAGACGCCGAAGCGCGCTCCGGCCGCGCGGGTCTCCCGGGCGATCTCGCTGATCAGGTCGCGCTTCGGGCCGCGGTTGACGGCGTTGAACGGCGTCGTCTCTGTGCCCCACAGGCAGAAGCCCTCGTGGTGCTTGGTGGTCGGGATGACGTAGCGGGCGCCGGCGTCGACCAGGCTGCCGACGAAGGCCTGCGGGTCGAAGGCATCCGCGTTCCAGTGGTCGGCGAGGTCCTCGTAACTGGTGCCGGTGCCGTACACGTCCTGGTGGCGCTCCCAGGTGGGGCTGCCCTTGATGCGCACGGTGTTGCCGTACCACTCGGCGTACTGGTGGTGCGCGTAGGCGTCCTCGGCCGGAACGTTGCGGGTGCCGGTCGGGGTGCCCCAGGCGGGCACCGAGTAGAGGCCCCAGTGCACGAAGAAGCCGAGCTTGGCGTCGCGGTACCACTCGGGCACGCCGGCGTCGGGGTAGCTGGGGCCGTTGGCGCCGAAGTCGGGGCCGACGCGGCTCTCAAAGTTCAACATCAGATCGTCTCGATTCCGTCTGCGGTGCGGCGGGTGATGACGGCGCGCAGCTCCGGCGCGCCGTTCGGGTCAAAGGGGAACACCCCGGGCTCGAGGTGGGAGTGGCCGAGGCGCAGCAGGTCCTGATCGACACCGCCGGGGGTGAGGGCCAGCTTCCAGCGCTCGCCCGGGGTGGAGCCCGTGGCCGCCTCTCCGGTGGTCAGCGCGTAGAGCTCCGGCTCGAGGTAGCCGATCTTGACGAACACGATGTCCATGCTGTTCGGGTCGATGCCGAGCTGGGTGAAGTCCGCGATGTGGTGGAACGGCTTGCGGCGCTCGGTGATGATCGCGTGCACGCCGCCGGCCTTCACGACCACCTGGGTGCCGGCATCCGAGTCACCCTCGGTGATGGAGAACACCTCGCCGGTGATCGCAACGGGGCCGGAGGGGCCGCCGTCGACGCGGCCGCCGACCTCGAGCGACACCGTCGCGCCGACGCCGGCCGCGACGGCCTGTGCGACCGCGGCGGCGTCGAAGATCGAGGCGTGCACGACGTTGATCGTGCCGTCGGCGAACTCGGGGCGGGCCAGCAGCTGGCCGAGCGTCCAGGAGACGTCGCCCGCGCCGCCGGCGGTCGGGTTGTCGCCCGAGTCGCTGATCACGTAGGGGCGGGCGTCGGATGCCGCGTTCGAGGCGAGCGCGGCGTCGATCGACGCGGCCAGCGGCAGCGCGTCGGCGACGAAGGCGAAGTCGTCGCGGGCGTCCCAGTACAGCTTGCCGAGGCGCTCGGTCTCCTCGCGGATCGCCTCCACGTCGTCACCGGTCGTGACGACGACGGCCTGGCAGCGGGCCTCGTCGGCCCAGGCGTAGCCCACCCAGATCGAGGAGTCGATGACGCCGGCGCGGGCCTCGGAGGCGGGGACCTCCGCGTAGATGGTGCGGGCGGGCTCGATGCGCGTGCTGGTCTTCTCGCCGGGCAGCAGCACCGGGACGGGCAGCCAGGCCTTGTAGGGCCGGCGGGCGTCGACGTCGGAGCCGACGGAGGAGCGCAGGCGCTCCAGCATGTTGAAGATGGCGCGCTGCTTGGTGTTCCAGTGGTCCTCGTGCGGGGCCATCCGGTAGCAGGTGATCAGGTCGCTCATGTCGAGGAGGGTGCGCGAGACGTTGCCGTGCAGGTCCATCGAGGTGGAGACGAAGGTGTCGGCGCCGAGCGCCTCGCGCACGGCGGAGCCCAGGTCGCCCTCGGCATCCGTCATGCCGACGACGCTCATGGCGCCGTGGATGTCGAAGTAGAAGGCGTCGAACGGGCCCTGCTCGGCGATGCCGGCGAGGATCTCGGCCTTCAGCCGCTCGTAGGTCTCGCGGGCGACGGCGCCGCCTGGCAGCGAGCGGGCCTGCAGCAGCGGCACCCAGTCGGCCGCCTCGCGCAGCTCGGAGCCGGGCTCCATGAACGGGTAGTAGCCGATCAGCACGTCGCCGCGGCGCTCGGTGAACGCCTCGTCGCCGCTCACGTGCGGGGAGAAGGTGCTCGACTCGATCGAGATGCCGCCGAT
>NZ_MPZN01000044.1 GCF_002936985.1 Microterricola pindariensis
ACGCAGGTTGGCTTCGGTCGCAAGCTCCCTCGAGCCAACGGGGATCCGGCCCTCCCCCACGTCGGCTGAGCGAGGAACGAGCGAAGCCCAGACAGCGCCACACCGCCCACCCCGCTGGTCGAGTAGGCCCGCCAGGGCCGTATCGAGACCCCGCTACCGGTCTCGATACGCTCGTTCCTCGCTACTCGACCAGCGGGACTCCCGAGCAAGCGGGCTCTCACGCAGGTTGGCTTCGGTCGCAAGCTCTCTCGAGCCAACGGGGACCGGCCCTCCCCACGTCGGCTGAGCGAGGAACGAGCGAAGCCCTGACAGTGCCAGACAGCGCAGCCCGCCGCCTTCGGTCGCACGCTCCCTCGAGCCAACGGGAGAGCGGGAGCGCCGGCATCCGGGCAAAGAAAAAGCTCCAAGACGGCGAGATCTTGGAGCTTTAAAGGTGGGCATCGGCCCTGTAGCTGAGGCGGGGATCGATCCCGCGACCTCACGATTATGAGTCGTGCGCTCTAACCATCTGAGCTACTCAGCCGTGGGCTCTATGTGAACACAAAGCCAGGGCCCCGACCGGGATTTGAACCCGGGACCCCTTCCTTACCATGGAAGTGCTCTACCACTGAGCTATCGGGGCGAAACCATGTTCTCCGTGAAGCTCACGGTGAATTTGGCAACCAGTAGAGATTATCAAAAGATTTGGGCCCTCGTGACCACTACGGCGTTTTCACGCCGGAAAATGCCCACGCGGCGAAGCTCGGGCCATGCGCGCTGAGCCGGATTTCGCCGTCGGATTCCGCCAGCTGCACGCCGGGCGCACCGGCAACTTCCGCGCCAAACAAGGGCTGCAGGCCCATTGCGTCGCCCGCGCCGCCGCCGAGCGCGGCGACCGGAATCGTCACGGAAAAGTCGCCACGCCCGGCCGTCACGAGCACAGAATTTTCTTCCGACTCGCGCACGAACACCAGCACGTCGTCGCCGATGTGCAGCCAGCGCATGCCGCCGCCGTTCAGCGCCGGCTGGCCGCGGCGCAGCGCGATCAACTCGGTGTAGAGGCGGGTGGTGTCCTGGGCGAGCGCCGCGGCATCCGCGGCCCGGTCCTGCTCCAGCAGCGGCCACGGGATGGGCGTGCGCGAGGCCTCGCCGTCGACGCCGGTCAGGCCGAACTCGTCGCCGGCGAAGACCACGGGGATGCCGGGCAGCGTCACCGAGAGGCCGAGCGCGACGGGCACGGCGCCCGGCAGCGCGCTGGTGGCAAAGCGCGGGGTGTCGTGGGTGTTCAGCGCGTTCAGCGTGCCGAGGCGGGTGCGCCACGGGAAGCCGGCGACGAAGCGGGTGTGCACCGCGTGGAACTGCCGCCCGGTGTAGCTGGGCACCCGGTTGCCGGCGAAGCCGATGCCGCCGGCCGCCTCGCTGCCCGGCCGCATCAGCCAGCTCCACAGCGGCCGGGTGAATGTCGTGTAGGTCATCGCGCCGTGCCAGGCGTCGCCCTGGAAGTCGCTGGCGGCGTCGTTGGTCGACTCCCCCAGCAGGATCGTGTCCGGGTTGACCTCGACCATGGTGCGCCGGATCGTCTGGCGCACCTCGGCGTTCAGGTCCTCCGCGCCGAGCCGCCCGGTCATGTTGGCGACGTCGATGCGCCAGCCGTCGAGGTGGAACGGCGGCTTCAGCCAGCGGGCGACGACCGAGTCCGGCCCCTCGATGAAGCGGCGGCGCAGCTCCTTGGACGCCCAGTTGAACTTCGGCAGGCTGGGCACGCCGAGCCAGGACTCGTAGCCGTCGTTGGCGGCGTCCTTCCAGTAGTAGAAGTCGCTCTCGGGCGCCTCCGGGTGGTGGTGCGCCGCCAGGAACCACTCGTGCGCGTCGCCGGAGTGGTTGCTGGTGAGGTCGCCGATGACGCGGATGCCGCGGGCGTGCGCCGCCTCCACGAGCCGCACGAGGGCCTCGTCGCCGCCGAGCAGCGGGTCGACGGCGTCGAAGTTGGTGGCGTCGTAGCGGTGGTTGGAGCGGCCGGCGAAGACGGGCGTCAGGTAGAGCAGGGTGACGCCGAGGTCCGCCAGGTGGCCGAGGCGCTCGGTGACGCCGTCGAGGTCGCCGCCGTAGAACTGGGTGGAGCGTGCGGGCGGCTCCGGATCGACCGGGTCGCCCCAGGCTGCGGCGATCGCCCACTCCGGCAGCTCGCGCCCGTCGGCCGCGGCCGAGCGCGCGAAGCGGTCGGGGAACACCTGGTAGAGCACGCTGGAGGCGAGCCACTCGGGCGGGGCGCCGATATCCGCCGGGCTGGCGACGAGCTTGAAGTCCTCGGCGTCGAGGGGCTCGGTGTCGTGCAGGCCGGTGGCGTTCAGCCAGCGCTGGGCCGGGAGGCCGGCGCCCGCTGCGTCACCGGTGCCCGCGGCATCCGCCGCCGGCCCGGTCAGCAGGAACCGGTACCCGTGCACCGGGTTCTCGACCTCGACCTCGGCCTGCCACCAGGCCCAGCCGCCGTGCTCGCCGAGCAGCACGGCCGGGGCGAAGCGCGGTTCGTGGTTCGGGTTGGAGCGCACGCTCACGCCGTCGAGCGCGGCCAGGCCGAGCCCGGCCGGCCCCGCCTCCCCCGCGGGCACCCGCAGCCGCACCCGCACGGTCTCACCGAGCGCTGGCGTCTGGGTCGAGACGTGGAGTGGGGATCCGTCGTGGTGGGGTGCGAGCATGAAACCCATTCTCCGTCTCGTACGGTGTTGCGTGGGGCGGCGGTACGGCCTACTTGACCGAGCCCGCGGTCAGCCCGCCGACGATGTACTTCTGCAGGAACAGGAACACCGCCATGACCGGCAGGGCCGCCATCACGGCGCCGGCGCTGAACGCACTCCAGTCGGCGTAACGCGGGTTCGAGACCAGCTTGGTGAGGCCCACGGCGAGCGTCTGGTTCTCCGGGTCGATCAGGATCACGGATGCCACCACGAACTCGTTGATCGTGGCGATGAAGCTGAGCAGCGCCACGACGGCCAGGATCGGTGCGGCCAGGCGCAGGATGATGGTGAAGAAGATCCGCGCGTGGCTGGCCCCGTCGATCTTCGCCGCCTCGTCGATGGAGGCCGGGATCGTGTTGAAGAAGCCGTACATCAGGTAGGTGTTCACGCCGAGCGCGCCGCCCAGGTAGACCATGATCAGCCCGATGCGGGTGTTCAGGCCGAGGGCGGGGAACCAGTCGCCGATGCTCGACATGAGCAGGAAGATGGCCACGACGGCCAGCAGCTGCGGGAACATCTGGATGATGACGATCGACACCAGCCCGACGCGGCGGCCGGTGAAGCGCATCCGCGAGAAGGAGTAGGCGGCCAGCGCCCCGAGGAACACGGTGGCCAGCGCCGTGATGCCGGCGATGATCAGGGTGTTGACGAACCAGTCCGTGTACGGGATGTCGGGGCTGGAGAGGATGCGCGCGTAGCTGTCCAGGCCGATGGCCGAGAACAGCGCGTTCGAGCCGGTCAGGGTGCCCTTCGGGTTCAGCGAGGAGGAGAGCACGAACAGCAGCGGGAAGCAGGAGAAGACGATCATGACGACGCCGACGAGGTGGCGCCAGCCGGTCGCCCTGAACCAGCGGCCGACGTTGAACGGGCGCTTCTCGTACGTGCCGTATCCCGTGAGGCCCGCGCCGGGCCCACTGGTGATGGCGCGGGTGGACATGTCGTCGCTGTCGGCGCCCGGGGTCTTGGTCAGGGTGCTCATCAGTTGAGTTCCTCCAGCGCCTTGGTCTTGCGGAAGCTGATGATCGAGATGATCGCGACCACGATGAAGATGATGATCGTGAACGCGCTGGCCAGGCCGTAGTCACGTGTCTGACCAGTGAAGGCCACCTTGTAGACCATCGAGATCAGGATGTCGGTGTGCCCGACCGGTATGGGGGCGCTGGAGTCGCGCGGCCCGCCGTTGGTCAACATGTAGATCAGGTTGAAGTTGTTGAAGTTGAACGCGAAGGAGGCGATCAGCAGCGGCGCCAGCGAGACCAGCAGCAGCGGCAGCTTGATCAGCCGGAACACGGCCCAGGGCTTGGCCCCATCGACCGTCGCCGCCTCTTGCAGCTCCTCGGGGATCGACTGCAGCGCCCCCGTGCAGACGAGGAACATGTAGGGGAAGCCGAGCCAGAGGTTGACGATCAGGATGGAGACCTTCGCGAGCGTCGGATCGGTGAGCCAGGGGACGGCGGCTCCGCCGAGCAGAACCTGGTTGATGAAGCCGAAGCTCTCGTTCATCATGCCGGCCCAGACCAGGGCGGACAGGAACGACGGGAAGGCGTACGGGAGGATCATCAGCACGCGGTAGAACTTGCGGCCGCGCATGCGCATGTCGTTGAAGACGATGGCGAGGAAGAGCCCGAGGAAGAAGGTGGTCGCCACCGAGACGAGGGCGAACACGAAGGTCCAGATCGTCACGTAGACGAGCGGGCCGCGGATGCTCTCGTCGGTCAGGGCGCGGACGAAGTTGTCTGCACCGACGACGACCTGCCAGCCGGGCATCAGCTGCTCGCCGTCGGCGGACGTGAATGCGCCGGAGCCGTCATCCGTGTAGACGGTGTCGGTGCGGGTGTCGGTCATGGTGCCTGCGGCCTCGTCGTACTCGAGGTTCGAGACGTAGAGGTAGCCGCTGCTGCCGTCCGGGGTGCGCAGCGCGCCGTCGTTGGGGTCCTCGGACTCGGGCACGGCGAGGGCGGTGATCGCGTCGCTCTGCGCCAGGATCTCCTGGAAGCTCAGCGTGCTGTAGCCGTCAAGGCCGACGGCCTTGCCGCCGTCCATCTGGGCGTTGTCGACGGCGTGCAGGGGGGTCTCGGCGTTGCCGACCCGCACCGCCCCGTCGGGGTCGGTGACCAGCAGGTTCAGGGTGTCGCCCTGCTCGAGCACCGTGACGGCGAAGGTGGGCGAGTCCTCGACACGCTCGAGCGCGGAGCTCATCAGCGCGGAGACGGCCTGATCCTTGGTGCCGTTGTGGCCGGTGCCGTAGTTGGTGAAGCCGATGTAGGCCGTGTAGCCGAGCACGAAGACCTGGAAGATCAGCAGGAAGATCACGCCGGGCGTGAGGTACTTGGCGGGCAGTCGGCGCCGGCCGAGGTAGATCCAGTTGATGAGGCCCGTCGCGATGACGACGATGGCGGTGACGAGCCACTCGCGCTGCCCGACGAGGATGAAGATCGCGGTCAGCGCCAGTGCGTCGAGGATTCCGAGGGCGATGATCTTGACCAGCAGCACCTTGATGCCGGCGGATGCCAGATCGGCGATGTGGCCCGCCTGCCGTTGCCGCTTGCTGGGCTTCTCCGGGGTGGGTTCGCCGGCGTCAACGCCGACGTTGCTGGTCATGGTGCTCATTTACTGCCTGTTCTTCTCGACTGGTGGTGAGAAAAGCCGGAGCGGATGCTTGTGGCATCCGCCCCGGCTCACGAGGTTGTTACTTGTTGATTGCGGCCTGCACGTCGGCGGCGAGCTTCTGCCAGGTGGCGACGGGGTCCGCACCATTGATGATGTCAGCCTCGGCGATGCCCCAGTACTGCCAGACGGAGCCCATGGCCGGGATGGCGGGCATCGGGACGGCCTGGGCACCGACGGCGGCGAAGCCGGCGATGATCGGGTCGGAGGAGGCGGTGTCGGCGGCGGACTTCAGCGCGGGGAGCACGTTGCCGGCCTTGAACAGCTCGAGCTGGACCTCTTCGGTGCCGATGTAGTTGACCAGGAAGTCGTTGGCGGCAACCTTGTTCTTCGACTCGGAGGAGAGGTAGAAGCCCTTGACACCCGCGAACGGCGAGGCGACGTCGGCGGTCGGGCTCGGGACGGTGTCGATGGCGACGTTGATGCCGCCGTCGATGGCCGCGCCGACGTTCCACGGGCCGGTCAGCCAGAAGGCTGCCTTGCCGTCGAGGAATGCCTGCTTGGCGATCTCACCGTCGATGTCGGTGTTGAAGACGCCGGTGCCGTTCTTGCCTTGGCTGCCGAGCCAGGTGGCGAACTGCTCGCCGCCGGCGTTGCCGATCTGCAGGTCGGTGGCGTCGTAGCCCTTGTCGTTGGTGCCGAAGACGGGGGCGCCGAAGCCGGTCTGGAACGGGTACAGGTGGTAGGGGTTGCCCTCTGCGCCCTGCTCGACGACGAAGGGCTGCTCGAGGCCGGCGGCCTTGCCCTTGGCGATCATGTCGTCGAAGTTGGCGGCGGGCTCGGGGATCAGGTCGGCGTTGCGCAGCACGGCGATGTTCTCGACGGCGTACGGCAGCAGGTAGACGGATCCGTCGTAGGTGGCTGCGTCGATCGCGATCGGCAGGTAGTTGGCGGCGCTGTCGCCGAGCTCGAGCGGGGCAACGACACCGTTGGTCGAGAGCTCGCCGGCCCAGTCGTGGGCGCCCATGGTGATGTCCGGGCCCTTGCCGGTCGGCACCTGCTGGATGAAGTCATCCTTGATGGTGTTGTTGTCCTTGGAGACCAGCTTGACCTCGACACCGGTCTTCTCGGTGTAGGAGGCTGCCGCGCCCTTGAGGGCGTCGACGCGCTCGGCGTCCACCCAGACGGTGAGCGTTCCGGCGGAGGCGCCGGGCTTGTCGCTGGTGGGGGCGTCGGAGGTTCCGCTTGCGCAGCCCGCGAGTGCCAGAGTTGCAACGACCGCGACTGCACCGGCAGCCAGGAGGCCCTTCTTCTTCACCATCATTGGTGTGTGCCTTTCTATAAGCGCTGTGAGTGGCCTCGCAGTCGCCCGGCGCACCAGTTGGTGCCCCGCTACGCCCGAGAGGCCGTTCTCTCGATGTGCTGCCTGTCGCGGTGCCGCCAACAATGCAAGCGATTACATGTATACCCGCTCGGCTCGGCATACACAAACCGCCGTGATCCGATCGTTACCTGTGGATACGCAAACTAGTCGTTCTACTTCGGGGACCCGCTGCCGCGGTCGCGTATGTAACCGCTTCCATTTTCGGGAAATCCGGCCTAAAGTATGCGACATGACTTCAGAGTGGTGGCGCACTGCCGCGATTTACCAGATTTACCCCCGCTCGTTCGCAGACGCGAACGGCGACGGCATGGGCGACCTCGCCGGCATCAGCTCGCGGCTGCCCGCGCTGGCCGAGCTCGGCATCGACGCGATCTGGCTCTCGCCGTTCCAGACCTCGCCGCAGCGCGACGGCGGCTACGACGTGGCCGACTACTGCGATGTCGACCCGCTGTTCGGCACGCTGGCGGACTTCGACGCAATGCTGGCCGAGGCGCATGAGCGCGGCATCCGGGTCATCATCGACCTGGTTCCGAACCACTCCTCGAGCGACCACCCCTGGTTCCAGGCGGCGCTGGCGGCACCGGAGGGCAGCGCGGAGCGCGGCCGCTACCTGTTCCGCGACGGCACCGGCGAGAACGGCGAGCTGCCCCCGAACAACTGGGAGTCGGTGTTCGGCGGCCGCGCCTGGACCCGGGTGACCGAGCCGGACGGCACGCCCGGCCAGTGGTACCTGCACCTCTTCGACAGCTCGCAGCCCGACTTCGACTGGTCGAACGAGGAGGTGCGAGAGGAGTTCCGCCGCATCCTGCGCTTCTGGCTTGACCGCGGCGTCGACGGCTTCCGCGTCGATGTCGCACACGGCTTGGTCAAGGCCGACGGCCTGCCCGACTACACGCCGCCCGCCGATGGCGGCAGCATGGGCGGCGCGGCCGGCCTCGAGGGCCTGCTCGAGGGCGCGCTGGACGAGCTGCCGAGTGCGCCGTACTGGGCGCAGGACGGCGTGCACGAGATCTACCGCGACTGGCGCTCGCTGCTCAACGAGTACGAGGGCGACCGCATCCTCGCCGCCGAGGCGTGGGTCGACCCGCTCCCCCGCACCGCCCTGTGGGTGCGCCCGGACGAGATGCACCAGGCGTTCAACTTCGCCTACCTCGAGACGCCGTGGAAGGCCGACGCCCTCCGCACGGTCATCGACGACTCGTTGGCGACCTTCGCCTCGGTCGGCGCCCCGAGCACCTGGGTGCTCTCCAACCACGACGTCGTGCGGCACGCCTCGCGCCTCGCGCTGACCGCCGAGAACCCGCAGGGCCACGGCATCGGTCCGAAGTCGAAGGGCCTGCCCATCGCCGAGCTCGGCCTGCGCCGCGCCCGCGCCGCGACCGCCCTCATGCTCGCCCTGCCGGGCAGCGCCTACATCTACCAGGGTGAGGAGCTCGGCCTGCCCGAGGTCATCGGCTTGCCGGACGACGCCCGTCAGGACCCGACCTGGTTCCGCACCAACGGGGAGCGCTACGGCCGCGACGGATGCCGCGTGCCGCTGCCCTGGGAGGGCGACGCGCCCTCGTACGGCTTCGGCCCGAGCGACGCCTCCTGGCTGCCGCAGCCGGCCGAGTGGGCGACGCTGGCACGCGACCGGCAGAGCGGCGTCGAGGGCTCGACCCTCGAGCTGTACAAGAGCGCGCTCGCCCTGCGCAAGCAGCACGCGCTCGGCGCGGGCACGCTGGAGTGGCTGGATGCCGAGGCGCTCGGCGTCGACGGCTCCAGCGCCGCTGACGTGGTCGCGTTCCGCAACGGGGCCGTGACCGTCATCGGCAACACCGGCTCGGAGCCGGTGGCACTGCCGGAGTCGCTCGGGGCCACAGTGCTGCTGGCCAGCGGGCCGCTCGGCTCCGCCGACGGCGCCCGCTTGCTGCCGGCCGACACGACCGTCTGGCTCAGCGCCTAGGCACAGCCTCAGAAAAAGCAGGAGGAGAGCCCTACCGACCGCCCATGCGGCGTCGGCGCGGCTCTCCTCCTGCTTTTGTGCACCCGCACGACCGGGGTGCCGCAGAGGCAGCGGCCGCGGGCTGGTCCTGTGTTTCGCTCAGCACACCGGGCCGCGATGCACGCCGCGGCGCACCAGGGCCAGCAGCCCGGCCTCAACGCGCTCACGCTGCTGCATGACCATCGCGTAGCTCACCCGCACCACCAGATAGCCATGCTGGATCAGTTCCCAATCCCGCTCCCGATCCTCCTCGAACCGTCCCTCGTGGAAGCCGCGGCCGTCCAGCTCTACGACCAGCCGGTCCCCGATCAACAGGTCGACGCGGCCGACCCCGGCGATCTGTACCTGGCTGCGCAGGCGCACGCCGTGCGAGCGCATCAGCAGCCGCACGATCGTCTCGAGGCCGGACTGGCTTCCGGCATCCGCCTTGTCGACGCTCGCCCGGCGCGTTGACAGAATCAGCGCCTTCAGCTCCGGCAGTTGCCAGACGCCGAGCTTGCCGCTGTTCAGCGCCGAGTCCAGAGCGACGAGGGCGGAGACTTCGTCGGAGCAGTTGAACATCTCGGCGAGAGCCCGGAGAAGCGGGTCTGCCGCGATGCTCACCCGGTCGCTTCTGTAGTGCACGCAGACGCCGTGCCGCCCCGGCACTAGCCGCCCGCCGCCGCTGGGCGCCGCGAGTCGACTCGTGCTCGAGCGCACTCGCAGGTGCAGGAGCGGGTCGGCGATCGTCCAGAGGCCGTACAACGCGGCCGCCGAGGCGCCGGTGAGCGTGCCCCCGACTCGCACGGCCCGCACCAGCTCTGCGGGAGCCCCGGAGCATGCGAACCAGCCGTTGCGCACACGAAAGATCTCGCCACGACGCAGTGCCGCGGCGACGGCTGGACGACTGACACCGGCGCGTTCCAAGCCAGAGTAGTGGGCGACTCCTCCGAGGGAGGAAAGAACCTGAGAGACGAGGGCGATGGGCATGCCTCATCGTCTCCACGCCGGCCGCGGTGCGACGGGCGCGCCTGCGAGCTGTGGACAGCTGCGGGGCGAACGGGCGCTGTGCACAACAGGCGCCGTGCACAACAGACGCGGTGCGCAACAGGCGTCACCGCCGCGGCCAGCGCGGCAACGGGACGGCCTCGGCGAAAACACAGGAGCAAACGGCACCGGCCGCCGCATGGCGGTGTGGCTGGCGTGTGCTCCTGTGTTTCGGAGCAGGAGCTAGTTCGTGTTGGCGTACAGCCAGTCGAGCGGGTCGGTCTTCGTGCCGTTGATCCCGCCCAAGCGGATCTCGAAGTGCAGGTGCGGGCCCGTGCTCATGCCGGTGGTGCCCGTGTTGCCGATCACGTCGCCCACCTTGACGACGTCGCCGGCGCTGTAGCGCATCGTTCCGTGCTGCATGTGGGCGTACACGCTGGTGATGGTCTCACCGTTGATCTGGTGCTCGATCATCATGTGCACGCCGAGGCTGCCCTCGCCGTCCTCGGCGAGCGTCACAACGCCATCGGCGATGGACTGGATCTCGGCCCCGAGGCCCGGGTTGAAGTCCTGGCCGCCGTGGTTGCTGGAGCAGCCAGCGCAGTCGCGGTAGCCGAAGCGGTCGCCGACGTGCACTCCGACGGCGAACGGCCACTGCACGGCGCCGTTCGGGTTGTTGACGAAGGTGGCTTCCATCCGGATGCCGCTGGCCGCCGCAGCCTCTGCGATGGTGGCCGTCTCGTAGTCGTCGGCCTGCACGGTGATCGAGTCGGCGCCGCTGGCGATGACCGACTGGCCGGGCTCGGACTTGCTCGGCATCTTCGCGATCAGGGCGGCAGCCTTGACGTCGTCGGCCGTCAGCAGCGCCTCGGCGGGAACAGAGGTGGCCACGGCCATCAGCGCTACGAAGCCCATGGCGAGCACAACGGTCGTCTTGGTCGCGACGCGGCGGGTGATCGAGCGCGCGGTGGCTCTCGGGGCGCTGGGCGCGCTCGAGGCGCGCGGCCCGGGGCGTCCGCCTGCGCTGCTGCGCCGGCGGGGAGCCAGGTCGTCGGCCTGTGCGCTGCGCGCGGAGCCGGAAGGCACGGATTCGCCGGCCAGGGAGCCGGCGGCCAGCGCCTCGGCGAACAGCGCGTCGACGCTCAGGGAATCGGCGGTGAGGGACTCGACGCTCAGCGTGCCGACGGTGGTGTCATCGTCGCCCAGCTCGTCGTCCAGGGCATCGGCGGGCGGGGTGTCGAGGCCACCGGCGCTGAGCTCGCTGGCGCCCAGGGCCTCGACGGGGCCGCGAGTGCGTGCGCCGCGACGGGGGCCGGGGTCGGCCACGGGCGCACCGGGCACGATCGCGTCGAAGTCGACGTCTGCCGCGCGACGCGAACGGCGAAGCACGGGCGCCTCGGCCGAATCGGCCGGCGCAGCGAAGGCTGCCGGGGCCGCCGCGTGCATGAAGTCTTCGGCGGAGGCCAGCGGAGCGGGCTCGCGCGGCGGCAGCAGGAGGGAGCTGAGCAGATCGGAGTAGGACTCCGCGGTGTGCGCCTCTGGCTGCGGGATGGTCGGGAGGATCGCTGTGCGCGTGGGCACCTCATCGGCGACCGGAGCGACGGCGATCGGCAGAACAGCCGTGGCCGGCTCCTGCGAACCGTTCGCGGCGAGCTCCAACGCCCGCTCGCGCTCGCGCATTTCGCGACGAGTCAACGGTTGCGCGGGCGCCCCGGCGTCCGGCGTCGCCAAGCCAGCTGTGCCGGAGGCGGGGGCATCCGGGGCAGTATGTTCAGCAGGCAAGTGGGGGACTCTCGGCGAGGTGGACGGGAAGCATTACGAGGTGATCACCTTGGGCTCACCCAGGTAACGAATTCATAAAGGCTAACCTCCTGCGTCTGAAAAGGCTATGCAGGTCTATTCAATCACCCCCGGACGGGGGCAGTCCATTCGGGGGGCACTGCGCGCCGCCGCCCGGCACCGGCCGAGCCGCTCGGTACAGCACGTGCGCGCTCAATCGGTCCGAGGCGGCCAGGGCGGGGTGGGCGAAATCGTCGGCCGGGTCGCGCGTCATCCCGATGCGCTCCATCACCCGCCGCGAGCGCAGGTTTCCCGCCGCAGTGAACGAGACGATCTCGACCAGGCCGAGCGCGTCGAAGCCGAAGGCGAGTGCCGCGGATGCCGCCTCGCTGGCGTAGCCATTGCCCCACGAGTCGGCGGCCAGCCGCCAGCCCACTTCGACGGCCGGCCGCTCCGGCGAGGTGAAGTGGGCGGTGAAGCCCGGTCGGGAGAGGCCGACGAAGCCGATGAACTCCCCCGTGCCGCGCAGCTCAACCGCCCACAGCCCGAAGCCGTGCCGCTCGAAGCCCTGCTCGATGCGCTCGATCAGGGCATCGGATGCCGCGGCATCCAACACCGCCGGGAAGTGCTCCATCACCCGCGGGTCGGCGTTGAGCGCAGCGAACGGCGCCCGGTCGGCCTCGTTCCAGCGGCGCAGCAGCAGGCGCTCCGTCGTGAGCCGGGGCCCAGGAAGGTCGCCGCTCACTCCGTGGCCAGGAGGGCGCCGTGCAGCGCGGCGAACAGCTCCGGCTCCGCTGCGATCAGCAGTTCGGCGGTCGCGGGGGCGCCGTTCCGGCCGGCCACCAGCGCGCCGGCCTCGGCCGCGATGAGGGCGCCGGCCGCGTGGTCCCACGGATTGAGGTGGCGCTCGTAGTAGCCGTCGAGGCGGCCGGCCGCCACGGCGCAGAGGTCCAGCGCGGCCGAGCCGACGCGGCGGATGTCGCGCACGAGCGGCAGCAGCGTGCGCAGCACCTCGGCCTGCGCCGCCCGGCGCTCGGCCGTGTAGGAGAAGCCGGTGCCGATCAGGGCGTGGGCGAGCACGGCACCGCGGTTGACCAGCAACCGCTCGGGGGCGGCGTCCGGCGAGCCGACGTGCTCGAGCCAGGCCCCGCCGCCGGCTGATGCCACGAAGAGCTCGCCGGTGCTCGGCGCGTAGACCACGCCGGCGAGCGCCCGCCAGCCCGCGGTTGGCTCGGCGCCGGCGTCACCGGTCTCGCCCAGCTCTCCGACGGCGATGCTGATCGCCCACGCGGGGCTGCCGTAGAGGTAGTTGACGGTGCCGTCGATCGGGTCGACGACCCAGACCAGACCGGAGCTGCCGGCCGCAGCATCCGACTCCTCCCCATAGAAGGCGTCGTCGGGGCGCTCCAGCGCGATCAGGGCGCGGATCAGCGCCTCCGTCTCGCGGTCGGCCGCCGTGACGATGTCGACGTCGCTCGATTTGCTCGCCGCCACGCTGACCCCCTCGCGCCGGCGCTCGGCCGCCAGGGCCCCGGCTTGGAGGGCGATCCGGCGGGCCATGTCCAACAGTTCAGCGCTCATGCCCCCACGCTACCCCGCCCCTCGAAGGCGGGGGCGGGGCCATGCAAGCCCGGCGGCGCGGGTCGTGCGGATGCTACGCGGCGAGCGCCTCACGCGTGGCGGCGAGGCCGTCGCGCAGCGGGGTGGTCGGGCGGCCGAGCAGCCGGGCGAGCTCACCGCTCGTCTCGGCAAGCAGGCCGTCGCGGATGTTGCCGTCCAGCGCGACGACGAAGCCGGCCGTTCCGGCGTCGAGCCCGGCCTGCTCCAGCGCGGCCAGGTGCTGCTCCGGGGTGAGGCTGCGGTAGGCGACGGGGTGCCCGAGCAGCTCGGCCGCAACGGCGGCGAGCTCGGCGTGCGTCCATGCGACATCGCCGTTCAGTTCGTAGACCTGGCCGACGTGGCTCGGGTCGGCCAGCGCAACGGCGGCGGCCTCGGCGTAGTCCGCGCGGCTGGCGCTCGCGACGAGGCCGTCGCCGACGCTGGCCACGATCTCGCCGCCGGCGGCCTGGTCGAGTGCGCCGGCGTAGTTCTCGGTGTACCAGCCGTTGCGCAGGATCGTCGCCGGGATCCCGGACGCCGCGATGAGCTCCTCCGTCGCCTTGTGCTCGGGGGCCAGGATCAGCGCGGACGTGGTGGCGTGCGGGGCACTGGTGTAGACGAGGCGCGCGACGCCGGCCGCCTTGGCCGCCTCGATCACGGTGGCGTGCTGGGCGACGCGCTGGCCGACCTCGCTGCCGGAGATGAGCAACACCGCCTCGGCGCCGGCGAAGGCCTGCTCGAGTGCGGCCCCGTCGCTGTAGTCGGCGACGGCGGTGCGGATGCCGCGCGCGCCCAGTCCGGCCAGGCGCTGCTCGTTGCGGCCCGTGCCGACGATGTTCGCGGCGGGCACGCCGCGCGCGAGCAGCGCGTCGATGACGAGGGTGCCGAGCTGGCCGGTTGCTCCGGTGATGACGAGGGTCATGGTCTTCCTTTCGAGCGCGCCCCGACGGGCGGCGAGATCCGCGGCCGTTCCGGCCGCTTCCGGGTACAACCGGCATCCGCTCGTGATACTTCCCATCCGCAGGTACCCACCTTTTGGTAAGGTACACACATGACGGTAAGAAATGTGCAGCCGCAGGCAATCCCGGGAACGACCGAGGGGATCTTCCCGGCGGCGTGCCCGAGCCGGACCGTTCTCGACCACGTCACGAGCAAGTGGGGCGTGCTCGTACTGCTGGCACTCTCGCGCGAGTCGCACCGCTGGGGCGAGCTCCGCCGCGGCATCGAGGGCATCAGCGAGAAGATGCTGGCGCAGACGCTGCGCACCCTCGAGCGGGATGGCTTCGTGCTGCGCGAGGCGCAGGCGGTGATCCCGCCGCGGGTCGACTACAGCCTCACCGCCCGCGGCCGGGAGCTCAGCGCGCACCTGCTGCCGCTGATGTCGTGGATCGACAGCAACGCGGCCGAGATCCTCGCTTCCGAGGCTCCCCCGACGACCCAGACGGCCTAGCCGCCCAGACTGCCGACCGCCCAGCCGCCCGGCCGGTGAGCGCCCGAGCGCCCGGGCCTACTGGCGCGCGGCAGCCTGGGCGGTCAGCGCCTGCACGACGTCCTCGAGCCCGGCCAGCCCACTGGACGCGGTGATCTGCGCGCCGATCGCCCGGCTGCGCGCGGCGTAGCCCGGGTCGACCAGCACCGTGCGCACGGCGGCTGCGACGGCATCCGGCGCCGGCTTGTGGCTGCGCAGGTTCACGCCGACGCCCGCCCACTCCACGCGGGCGTTCACCTCAAGCTTGTCCTCGGTGGTGCCGGCGACCACCAGCGGCACGCCGTGCTCGAGCGCGTAGTGCACCCCGCCGTAGCCACCGTTGCTGACGAACACGTCGGTGAGTGGCAGCAGCGCGTCGTAGGGCAGGTACTCGGCGGCGCGCACGTTGGAGGGCAGCGGCTGCGGCAGGCTCTCGACCGGGCGCCCGCCGGTGCTCACCAGCACCAGCACGTCCTCTCCGGCCAGCCCGCGCATGGCGGGCGCGATGAGCTCCTCGTAGTCCTTGTTCGCCACGGTGCCCTGGCTCACGTGCACGACGGGCCGGGAACCGTCGAGCTCGCCCCACCACTCCGGCAGCGGCGTCACGCTCGGGGTGGTGCGCGAGACGGGCCCGACGAAGTGAACGGTCTCGGGCAGCTCGCGGCGCGGGTACTCGAAGTCGGCGACGGTGAACTGCACGACCGCGTCGGCCTGCGAGGCGCCGCTCATGAAGAAGACGTCGAGCGGGCGCCCCGTCGTGGCGAGGATCATCGCCGCGGCCTCCTTCTGCAGCCCGCCGAAGATGAACTTCTCGGTGACCACCCGGAGCACGGCATTGCGCAGGCGGCCGGCGAGGCCGGGCTTGGGCAGGATGCCGAGGCCGAACGGCGCCGTGTCGACGCTGCCCAGGCCGAGCGGGATGATGCCCAGGCTGACGATGGCGGGGCGCTCCGCCCGGGGGCGGGCCAGCAGCCCCATCGAGCCGAGGAACATGCTCTCCACCAGGATGGCGTCGGTCGACTCGGCGAGCACCGCCTCATCGACGGCCCGGATCTGGGCGGGCGCCGGCCGCAGGAAGATGTTGCTGATGTCCCAGCGGATGCCGGGCACGCCGCTCTTGCCGACCCGTCCGGGGAACGCGGCATCCATGTCGGTGTCGTCGTAGTCGGCCTCCGCCGGCAGCTGCAGGTGCTCGGCGCCGATGGCGGCCACGGCGTCGCGGTAGCGGGCGCCGGTCAGGAAGCGCACCCGGTGCCCCTGCGCCACGAGGTGGCGCGCGACGGCGAGCAGCGGCGTGACGTGGCCGTGGACGGGGGTGCTGCAGATCAAGTAGGAGGTCATGACGCGTCTTTCAGAAATGGGGATGATGGGCACCCGCCAGCCCCGACTGGTGTGCGCACTAGAATTGTCTGTACCGCAGAAGTATTCACTACCTTGAGAGGCCAGTCAATATGTCGGATGAGATTGCCCCACCCGCGACGCGCAGCTACAACTCCTCGCTGCGCGCCGGCCAGGCGGCGGAGACGCGGCGCCGCATCCTCGAGGCCGCCGCCGAGTGCTTCTCGGCCACCGGCTACGGCGGCACCTCGCTCGCCGACATCGCGAGGGCCGCGGGCGTCTCCGTGGAGACCGTGAAGCTGAACGGCCCCAAGCGCGATCTGCTGCTGGCCGCCTTCGAGCAGAGCTTCGCCGGCCGCGAGGGGCGCGACTCGCTCGCCGACCACGAGCCCATCGCCGCCATCACCGAGACGGCGGATGACGCCGACTACCTCCGCGGGATCGTGCACTTCGTGGCCGAGGCCAACCGGCGCAGCAGCCGGCTCTGGGCCGCCTTCCTCGCCGCCGCCTCGTCCGACTCGGTCGTCGCCGAGGAGCTCGCCGCCCTTCAGCAGCGGCGCCGCGCCGACTTCCACACACTCGTCGCCGTGCTGACCGAGCGCGGCATGGTGGCGGCCAGCGCTCCGCCGGCACGCCTGGCCGAGGCGCTGTCCTTCCTCGTGTCGCCGGAGAGCTACGGGCAGCTGGTGCGGGAGTCCGGCTGGAGCCAGGCCGACTACGAGGCCTGGCTGGCGCGCACGATCATCCTGCTCGCACGGGAGGGCTGGCCGGCCTGAGGCAGCACGGCGGCGCGGGGCGAGATGGTGCCCCGCCGGGAGCAAGGGGGCACCGGCGACTGTTCCCCCCTGGGTCGCCGGCACCAGCTCGTGTCCCCCGACCGAGCGTGTCCCTTAGTACGATCGTACTATATTTTGCGTACAGCGCCAGAGGCGGCTCACAGAAACCGCTGCGGGTCGATGACGCCGAGCAGGCGCAGTTGGCGCTGCAGCATCTCCTCGATCCGCTCGGGCAGGTCCTCGCGCTGGGTGAGCCGCTGCGAGGTCTCCTGCACCCCCGTGAAGGTGGCG
Source organism: Microterricola pindariensis (assembly GCF_002936985.1). Classification (GTDB taxonomy): domain Bacteria; phylum Actinomycetota; class Actinomycetes; order Actinomycetales; family Microbacteriaceae; genus Microterricola; species Microterricola pindariensis. The sequence continues at coordinate 16,907 of NZ_MPZN01000044.1, forward strand.
ACCAGGTGCCAGCCCTCCGTCTCGAAGTCGAGGCCGGGCGGGATGTCGCCGGCATCCGTCGCATCGCGCAGGCACTGCGCCATCACGGCCATCCAGCCGACATAGGGCGTGGGGAAGACGACGGGGATGATGTCGTACTCGCGCACGAGGCGCACGGCGGCCCGCACGCGGACGTTGTCGCGGAAGGCCCGGGAGACGGCGCGGATCGACGCGACGATCGCGGCGACGCCGCGCGGCGGCGGGTTCACAGAGACGACATTGGCGAACGGGGCCTGCGCGAACGCGGACTGCACGAGCGTGACGGCGATGTCGACCTTGGCCTTGAAGTGGTACTGCACCAGGCCCTTGCCGACGCCGGCCCGCTCGGCGATGCCGCCGATCGACGTGCCGGCGTAACCCCGGTCGGCAAACTCCTCTGCGGCCACCGCGAGGATGCGCTCCCGTGTCTCGACCGAGCGCGCTGTGGGAGCCATCATGTCGATCTAACTCCTCTGCGCACCGTGGGTGGAGTCAAGTTTCGCAGAGCGGCCCCGCAGCGCGCTGTGAGGCCGCTCGAAAACCCGTGAATGTTACGCCCCCTGTTCAGGGGTCGTGGCGCGGCGTAACATCGTGCCGGGCGGAGCCGCCCATCCGGCATCACGGGCACTGCGCCCGAGGAAGAGGTCCACCGTGAGCAGCTTGACCGAATCGGAACAGCTCGAAGTCGCACGCGCCAATGAGTCGGAGGCCCGGCCAGTGGTGTTCATCCACGGGCTTTGGCTGCTCTCCAGCAGCTGGCAGAAGTGGCGGGAGCTGTTCGAGGACAACGGCTACGTCACTCTGGCGCCGGGCTGGCCGGACGACCCGGACAGTGTCGAGGCGGCCAGGAAGGACCCGGAGGTCTTCGCGAAGAAGATGGTCAAGCAGGTGACAGAGCACTACCTGGAGGCGATCTCGGCGCTCACCCAGCAGCCGGTCGTCATCGGCCACTCCTTCGGCGGGCTGATCGCGCAGAAGATCGCCGGCGAGGGGGCAGCCTCCTCGACGGTGTCCATCGACAACGCCCCGTTCCAAGGCGTGCTGACGCTGCCGCGCTCCTCGCTCAAGTCGGCGTTCCCGGTGCTGCGGAACCCGGCGAACGTCAACCGTGCTGTCGCGCTCACCTTCGAGGAGTTCACCTTCGGCTGGGCGAACAACCTCGACGAGGCGGAGGCGCGCGAGCTCTACGAGACCTACCACGTGCCCGCCTCCGGCGTCCCGCTGTTCCAGGCGGCCACGGCCAACCTCAACCCCTTCGCCGAGACGAAGGTCGACACCAAGGCGGATGCGCGCGGGCCGCTGCTGCTCATCGCCGGCGAGAAGGACAACACGGTGCCGCCGGCCATCGTCCACGCCAGCTACGAGCTGCAGTCGAAGAACCCGGGGGTGACCGAGCTCGTGACGATCCCGGGCCGCGGGCACTCGCTCACCATCGACTCCGGCTGGCGCGAGGTGGCCGACGAGGCGCTCGCCTTCGTGCTGAAGTATTCGCCGCCGCTCAGCGGGTAGCCCCGGCATCCGAGAACGAAAAAACCCCGGAATCTCAGTGATTCCGGGGTTTTGCCTGTGGCGAGTGAGGGATTCGAACCCCCGAATGCTGAGCAGTCTGATTTACAGTCAGATCCCTTTGGCCGCTTGGGTAACTCGCCAGTGCGCACCCGACCATATGTATCCACCTGACCGAAGACGCTCCACAATCATACGTATCAACGGCCATCTCGTGAAATTGAGGAAACGGCGAGTGGAAACCCGGGCGTTTCGGATGCTGTGGCGCCCGCCCCGCCGACGGCGCGCGGGCGGCCCGGCGGCACCGCGGCGGGGCCTCCTCGCTAGACTTCAGGCGTATCCCGCAGGCACAACGGAAGGTGGCCGCAGCATGGCCGGCATCGAAGAGGTGGCGAAGCTCGCCGGCGTCTCGACCGCCACCGTCTCGCGCGCGCTGAGCGGAAACGGCTCCGTCTCCGAGCCCACCAAGCTCAAGGTCGAACTCGCCGCCGACGCGCTCGGCTACGTCGTCTCCTCGAACGCGTCGAGCCTGGCCTCCGGTCGCACCCGCAACATCGGCGTCGTGGTGCCGTTCCTCAACCGCTGGTTCTTCTCCACCGTGTTGGAGGGCGCCCAGCAGGCGCTGCTGCGCGACGGCTACGACGTCACCCTCTACAACCTGGCCGGCAACGGCAGCGAGCGGCAGAGCGTGTTCGAGCACTTCCTGCTGCGCCAGCGGGTCGACGCCGTCATCGCCATCTCGCTCGAGCTGACCGGCGACGAGGTCGCCCGTCTTCACCGGCTGAAGAAGCCGCTCGTCGGCGTCGGCGGGCCGATCCCCGGCGTCCGCACCCTCGCCGTCGACGACGCCGCCGTGGCCCGCCTGGCCACCGATCACCTGATCGCCCTCGGCCACCGCCGCATCGGCCACATCGGCGGTGTGCTCGAACTCGACGTCGACTTCCACCTGCCGTCCAGCCGCCGCGTCGGCTATGAGAGCGCCCTGGTGGATGCCGGCCTGCCCGTCGACCCCGCCCTGTTCCGCCCGGCCGACTTCACCATCCAGGGCGGCTACCAGGCGGCGAAGCAGCTGCTCGGCAGCCCGCACGGCCGGCCGAGCGCGATCTACGCGGCCAGCGACGAGATGGCGATCGGCGCGATCCTCGCCGCGAAGGACCTCGGGCTGAGCGTGCCGCGGGACGTCTCGATCATCGGCATCGACGACCACGACCTCGCCGACTTCTTCGGGCTGAGCACGGTGGCTCAGTACCCGCGGGCGCAGGGCGAGAAGGCGGTGCAGATGCTGATGGAGGAGCTGCACCCCGAGCGGAACTACCCCGTGCAGCCCTCGGTGGCGCTGCCGTTCGACCTGGTGGTGCGCTCCAGCACCGCCACGCCGGCCCCGGCGTAGCCGCACGGCCGCCTTGCCCCGCCCGCGAAAGCGCGCCGCGGGCTAACATCGAGGCATGGCTGATTCCACTTTTGACATCGTCTCCAAGGTCGACCCGATGGAGGGCGAGAACGCCCTGCACCAGGCCCAGAAGGAAGTTGCCCAGCGCTACGACTTCAAGAACGTCGGCGCCTCGATCGAGCAGAGCGGCGAGAAGGTCCTCATCAAGGCGAACAGCGAGGAGCGCGCCAAGGCGATCCTCGAGGTCTACGAGGCCAAGCTGATCAAGCGCGGCATCTCGCTGCGCAGCCTGGATGCCGGCGAGCCCTTCGCCTCCGGCAAGGAGTACCGCATCGAGACCTCGCTGAAGGCCGGCATCGACTCGGAGAACGCGAAGAAGATCAACAAGATCATCCGCGACGAGGCGCCCAAGAGCGTCAAGAGCCAGATCCAGGGCGACGAGCTCCGGGTCTCCTCCAAGAGCCGCGACGACCTGCAGGAGACCATGTCGCTGCTGAAGGGCAAAGACCTCGACGTCGCCCTGCAGTTCGTCAACTTCCGCTGATGACCGAGGAGCCGGCCTCGTCCGCGACGCCCACCGATCAGGCGGGGCGCCCGGGCGGGGCCGGCATCCCCGGGATCGACGTGCCCGACCGGCGCGGTCGCACCGGCCTCGACCAGGCCGGGCGGGGCCTCACCGGCAACCCGCGCGTGACCGTGCGCGAGGTGCGCGTGCTCACCTCGAACTGGTTCGTCACCCGCTCCACCTCCTTTGACTTCCAGCACAGCGACGGCCACGTCTCCGTCGAGGAGCGCGAGACCTACGACCGCGGTGACGGCGCCTGCATCCTGCTCTACAACGTGGCCAGGCGCACCGTGCTGCTGAGCCGCCAGTTCCGCTTCCCCGCGTACGTGAACGGGCATCCGGACGGCAACCTCATCGAGGTCGCGGCCGGTCTGCTCGACGACGACGACCCGGAGTCGGCGATCCGGCGCGAGGCCGAGGAGGAGACCGGGCACACGATCGGCCCGGTCGAGCACGTGTTCGACGTGTTCATGAGCCCCGGCTCGGTCACCGAGCGGCTGCACTTCTTCGCGGCGCCCTACGACGAGGGCACGCGCTCCGGCGCCGGCGGCGGCCTGCAGGAGGAGGGCGAGGACATCGAGGTGCTCGAACTCGGCATCGACGAGGCCCTCGCCAGGATCGGCACCGACATCGTCGACGCCAAGACCATCATGCTGCTGCAGTGGTCGGCCCTCACGGGCCCCTTCGCCCGCGCCTAGGGCGCGCCCCGCTCGTTCGCCGGCATTCTCTGGGCGCGGCGGGCGGATGTCAGCGCGGCAGGTAGCCGCGCAGCCAGCGGGTCATGGCGGCGAAGGCAGCCTCGCGCACCGGCTTGGACGAGAGGATCACGTCGTGGATCGCGTCGTCCAGCCGCTCCACCGTCACGCTCGGGCCGAGCCGGAGCGAGCGCACCGCGATGTCGTCGACGACGAGCACGCTGTCGCTGGTGAGCATCGCCGGCGACCAGACCAGTGAGATGGTCGAGCGGGTCGACATCATGGAGAGCACGGGGGCGTCGACGTCGATGCCCGCGGCGACGGTGCCGTGGCCGCGCAGCACGGCCTTCAGCCAGGCCGGGTGGATGGGGAAGCCGCGTTGCGGGCGCCACTGCTTGTTGTAGACCCACTCGCCATCGAGGTCTTTGGAGACGGTGCGCGTGTAGAAGCCGAGGTCGACGGTCGGCAGCGGCGCCAGCGGGGCCACCTTCGCGCCGAGGACGACGGCCGGGGCGATCACCTCGCGGCCGATGCCGCGCGCCTGGAACTCCAGCCAGGGGCTGTTCAGCACGAGCGCCTGCGCCCGGCCGTGGTGCCGCGCCGCCCAGAGGCTGAGCGTGAGACCTCCGGTGGAGTGCCCCATCAGGATCAGCGGCCGACGCCTGTCGACGTGCACCCTGGGCCCGGGCTTGACCGCCCCGTGCCCGATGGCCTCCAGCGCCGCCTCGATGTCCTCGTCGTAGATGCTCAGCTCGTCGACGAAGCCGGGCGTCTGGTGGGGCAGCAGGCTGCGGCCGTACTTGCGCAGGTCGAGCGCGTAGAAGCGCGCCCCCATGCTGCGCCAGTACTCGGCGAGGTGGGTCTGGAAGAAGTAGTCCGACCAGCCGTGCACGTAGAGCACATCCGCGCCGTCGGCCGGCAGCGTGCGCAGGTCCAGCGGGCGCATGGCGGTGTAGCGCACGAGCGTCGCCACGACCTCGCCCTCCGCATCGGGCTTCAGCGGCAGTGTCAGCTGCTCGAAGTTGCCGCCCAGCACGTCGGGCACCCACTGCTCGGCCTCGCGCGAATCGGTCACGGGCCCACCCTAGTGCCCCGGCATCCGCCGCCGCCGAGAAAGGAAAGAGTGCCCAGATCGGGGCGGGATCCCGGGGATCGTCCGTCTCTGGGCACTCTGTCCTGCAGTCGGAGCGAGGCGGCCTAGGCCTGCGCGGCGGCCTCGGTGCCGGTCGAGATGTCGACCATCTCCTCGCGGGGCACGACCTTGATGCGGGCCCGGCCCTGCGCCTCGCCGAGAGCCTTCTCGTGCTCGTCGAGGTTGTGCCAGCCGTCGAGGTCGGTGTAGCGGATGCCGCGCTCGTCGAGCATCTTCACGACGCTCTCCTCGTCGGGCTGCTCGGGGGTCCACCAGTTGCCGAGGTCGTTGATCAGGTGGCGCACCGTCTCCATGGCGTCGGACTTGGTGTGCCCGATCAGGCCGACGGGGCCGCGCTTGATCCAGCCGGTGGCGTAGACGCCGTACATCTGCTGGCTGTGGCCGGTCTCCGGGTCCTTGACCAGCACCTGGCCCTCCCGGTTGGGGATGACGCCGCGCTTCTTGTCGAACGGCACGCCGGGCAGCGGCGAGCCGAAGTAGCCGACGGCGCGGTAGATGGCCTGAATCGGGATCTCGCGGATCTCGCCGGTGCCCACGACGCCGCCCTCGCCGTCGGGCGCGGTGCGCTCGAAGCGGAAGCCGCCGACGTGGCCGTTGCCGTCGTCGAGCACCTCGAGCGGCTTGGCGAAGAAGTGCAGGTGCAGGCGACGGCTGGCCTGGCCGACTTCGCGCTGGCGCCACTGGTTCAGCACCTTGTCGATGACAAAGACCTGCTTGTTGCCGGCGACGGCGGCGCGGGCCGCGTCGTCGTAGTCGAAGTCCTCGTCGTAGACGATCATGTCGACGTCGCGCAGCTCGCCGAGCTCGCGCAGTTCGAGCGGTGTGAATTTGACCGAGGTCGGGCCGCGGCGTCCGAACACGTGCACGTCGGTGACCGGGGACTCCTTGAGGCCGGCGTAAACGTTGTCGGGGATCTCGGTGACGAGCAGGTCGTCGGCGTGCTTCGCCAGGATGCGCGACACGTCGAGGGCGACGTTGCCGTTGCCGATGACGGCGACCTCGCGGGCCTCCAGCGGCCACTCGCGCGGGAAGTCGGGGTGACCGTCGAACCAGCTGACGAACTCGGCGGCGCCATAGCTGCCCTCCAGCTCGATGCCGGGGATGCTCAGGTCGGCGTCCTTGACGGCGCCGGTGGCGAAGATGACGGCGTTGTAGTGCCGTTTGAGGTCTTCGAGCGTGATGTCCTCGCCGAACTTGACGTTGCCGAAGATGCGGATGTCGCCGCGGTCGAGCACCTCGCGCAGCGCGTTGATGATGCCCTTGATGCGGGGGTGATCCGGCGCGACGCCGTAGCGCACGAGCCCGTACGGCGCCGGGAGGGCGTCGAACAGGTCGATCGACACGTCGAAGGACTTCTCGGCCTTCAACAGGATGTCGGCGGCGTAGATGCCGGCGGGGCCGGCTCCTACGATGGCCAGGCGAAGCTTGGTCATGGGTTCGTCCTCACTTGAGCTAACTGGAACGCTCGACGATGGTGTCTGCAAAACGGGTCAGTGCTTTCTTGACGCTGCCGTCGGGCAGCGGGGCCAGCGCGGCCACGGCGTTGCGCGCCCAGCTGTGCGCCTCGGCCAGGGTGGATGCGGTGACGGCGTGCTCGCGCAGCTCGTCGACGAGGGCGGCGCTCTGTGCGACGGCCGCGGCGCGCAGCGCCGGGTCGCCGTCCGGGGCGGGCAGCGGGGTGCCGAGCACGTGCTCCTGGAGGCGCGCGAGCAGGTCGGCTGCCCCGGCATCCGTCATGGCCAGCTCGCGCAGGCGCAGCAGCGGCAGGGTGACGACGCCGGCGTGCAGGTCGGTGCCGGGCACCTTGCCGGTCTCCTCCGGCTGCTGCGAGAGGTCGATGACATCGTCGATGAGCTGGAAGGCGACGCCGATGCGCTCGCCGAACTCGACGATGGGCCGCTCGAACGCGCTCGGCGCGTTCGAGAAGATGATCCCGGCCTGGGCGGCGGCGGCGATGAGCGAGCCGGTCTTGTCGGCGAGCACGTTGATGTAGTGCTCGACCGGGTCGTCTTCGGGGTTCGGGCCGACGGTCTCGTGCAGCTGCCCGAGGACGAGGCGCTCGAAGGTGTCTGCCTGCAGGCGGATGGCGCCCTCGCCGAGGCCGGCCATGAGCTGGCTGGCGCGGGCGAACAGCAGGTCGCCGGCGAGGATGGCGACGGAGTTGCCCCAGACGGTCTGCGCGCTGGGCACGCCGCGGCGCTTGTCAGCGTCGTCCATGACGTCGTCGTGGTAGAGCGAGGCGAGGTGGGTGATCTCGATGGCCTGGGCCGCCGTGATGACCTCGTCGGTGACGCCGTCGCCGAGGTGCGCGGTGAGCAGCGTCAGCATCGGGCGCACCCGCTTGCCGCCGGCGTTCAGCAGGTAGCGGGTGGTGACGTCGGCGATCGCGTCGGCGAACCGCACCTCGCGCAGCAGGCCCTCCTCGATACGGTCGAGGCCGGCGTCGATCGATTTGGCGAGACTGCGGTCGGCGGATGTCGCAAGGATGCGGTCACTGAGACCGAGCTGCGATGCAAGGGCACTGCCGCGACGCACAACGGGGACACTCGGTTTCACTGTTACAGCCTAACGATTGCGATGTGTTTAGGATGCCGCGGTCTCGGGGGGCGACGCGGGAGGAGTTTCGGGGGTGCGGGGCTTGGCCGCGCTCGGCTTCGCGGGTGCGGGCTTCACGGCAGCGGGCTTCGCGGGTGCGGGCTTCGCGGGTGCGGGCTTCGCAGCAGCGGGCTTGGCAGCGGCCGGCTTCGCGGGTGCGGGCTTCACAGCGGCCGGCTTGGCGGCGGCAGCCTTCGCGGGTGCGGGCTTGGCGGCAGCAGCCTTCTCAGTCGTGGGCTTCGCGGCCCTCGTCTCGGCGGCCGGGGCGGCGGCGGGCACGGCCTCGACGGCCGGGGCCTCCTGCGCGGCATCCGCGGCGGGGGCCGCGTCGAGCGGCTTCACGCCGCGGTGCAGGGCGACGACGCCGAGGGTGAGGTTGCGGAACTCGACGCCGGTGAAACCGGCCCGGCGCAGCCACGAGGCGAGCGTGCGCTGGTCCGGCCACTCGCGGATCGACTCGTTGAGGTAGTCGTAGGCGGCGTCGTTGGTGCTGGCCAGCTTGACCAGGGTCGGCATGACGTAGCGCTGGTAGCAGCCGTAGCCCCAGCGCACGAAGCCGGCGGGCGGGGTGGAGAACTCGCAGATGACGACGCGGCCGCCGGGCTTGGTGACCCGGTAGAACTCGGCCAGGGCCTTCTCCGGCTCGACGACGTTGCGCAGGCCGAAGCTGATCGTGACGGCGTCGAACTCGTTGTCGGCGAAGGGCAGGGCCGTGGCATCCGCCTCGACGAACTCGATGTTCGACATGTGCGCCTGGCGCTTGCGGCCGACCTCGATCATGCCGGGCGAGAAGTCGCCGGCCACGACGTGCGCGCCGCTGGCGGCGAGGCTGGCGCTGGAGGTGCCCGTTCCTGCGGCCATGTCAAGGATGCGTTCGCCGCGCTTGGGACCGACCGCCTTGGTGGTTGCAACCCGCCACAGCGTGGCGTTGCCCATGCTCAAGACGGCATTCGTGCGGTCGTATCCCTCGGCGACCTCGTCGAACATGGCGGCAACTTGCGCCGGGCGCTTGCTCAGGTCTGCTTTGGTCACGTACTCAAGTGTATCGAGCATGGAGGGTTCTCCCTGAGAGTTACCGGGCATCGCCCAGCACGCTGGCCCGTAGTCTGGTGCGGTGACTGTTTCGGATGCTCGCCTGCCCGTTCTGCACGTGGAGACCTCGCCGCTTCCCGGGCCCGTCGACGACCTGGCCGAGCTGGCCGCGCTCGTCGACGCCCGCGACCCGCTGCTCTGGCAGCGCCGCGGCGACGGGCTCGCCGGCATCGGGGAGATCCTGCGCCTCGAGTTTCACGGGCCGAGCCGATTCGCCGATGCGGCGACCGCCTGGCGCACGATCGTGGCGCAGGCCAGCGTCGTCGACCCGCTCGGGGTTCCCGGCTCGGGTCTTCTCGCCTTCGGCGCCTTCGCCTTCTCGGCGTTCTCCGGCCAGAGCAGCGTGCTGATCGTGCCCGAGCTCATCGTCGGCAAGCGCGACGGTGCGTGCTGGGTGACCCGGGTGAGCACGGCGGATGCCGCGGCCGAGGCCGCGTCGCCGCCCGCGCCGCCGACCGAGCTGCCCGCCGCGCGGCCGTTCGGGCCCGAGTACTCGGTCACGCTCAGCCCCGGCTCCCTCGATGCGCAGGGCTACCTGGCGCTCGTGGGCGAGGCGATCGAGCGCATCAACCGGCACGAGGTGGGCAAGGTGGTGCTCGCCCGCGACCTCGTCGGCCAGCTGCCGCCCGGCGCCGACCTGCGCCGGGTGCTGCGGGTGCTGGCCGCCGGCTACCCGGACTGCTGGACCTACGCCGTCGACGGCCTCGTCGGATCCAGCCCGGAGACGCTGATCCGCGCGCACCACGGCGATCTGAGCGCGCGCGTGCTGGCCGGCACGATCTCCCGCGGCCCCGACCCGGCCTCCGACCAGGCCGCGGCCGTGGCCCTCGCCACCTCGGAGAAGGACAACGACGAGCATGAGTTCGCCGTGCAGAGCCTGCTGGCCACGCTGCGCCC
>NZ_MPZN01000045.1 GCF_002936985.1 Microterricola pindariensis
CATGACGGTGCCCAGCATGCCCATGTAGTCGGCCCGGCCGCGGTCCATGCCGCGCTGGGAGAGCTCGGCGCCGCGGAAGAAGTTGCCGCCGCCGACGACGATTGCGACCTCAACGGTCTTCGCCGCTTCTGCGATCTCGCGGGCCAGGCCGCTGACGACATCCGGGTTCACGCCCAGCGAGCCGCCGCCGAATGCCTCGCCCGAGAGCTTGAGGAGAACCCTGCGCTTCTTTTCCGTCGTAGTCATGCGAGTGGATCCTTCCGAGTGCGTATCTGAAAACTTAGTGTGTTGCGCTGCGCTTTGGGCAGGGCGGCGTGGTTTCAGACCAGGCCGCGGCCCCTGAACCAAACGGTTCAGGCACAGAAAAGGAGTCCGGATCACCTCGGTGATCCGGACTCCTCCATGGCGTACTAGGCGCCGGCCTTGAAGCGGGCGAAGCCCGTGACGTTCAGACCGGAGTCTTCGAGTACCTTCTTGACCTGAATCTTGCTGTCGCGAGCGTAGTCCTGCTCGAGCAGGGCAACCTGCTTGAAGAACGCGGTGAGGCGGCCTTCGACGATCTTGGGCAGAGCCGCTTCCGGCTTGCCCTCGTTGCGGCTGATCTCGGTGACGATCTCGCGCTCCTTCTCGACGATCTCGGCCGGAACCTCGTCGCGAGTCAGGTACTGCGGGTCGAACATCGCGATGTGCTGAGCGATCGCACGAGCGGTCTCGGCGTCGTCACCGCTGTAGGAGACGACAACACCGATCTGCGGCGGCAGGTCCTTGGACGTGCGGTGCAGGTAGACGGCAACGGCGTCGCCGGTCAGAGACACGACGCGGCGCAGCTCCACCTTCTCGCCGAGGGTTGCGGCCTGCTGGTCGATCAGGTCTGCAACGGTGCCGCCGTCGACGGGGGCCGCGAGGCCCTCCTCGACGGTGCCGGCGCCCGCGGCTGCAACAGCCTCGAGCACCTTCTCCGACAGGGCGATGAACTTCTCGTTCTTCGCAACGAAGTCGGTCTCGCAGGCGAGCTCGATCATCGTGACGGCGCCCGGGGTCTCCTGGACGGCGACGAGGCCCTCGCTGGTGGAGCGGTCGGCACGCTTGGCGTTACCCTTTGCACCCTTGAGACGCAGGATCTCGGTCGCCTTCGCGACGTCGCCCTCAGCCTCGACCAGAGCGTTCTTGGTGTCGGTCATGCCGGTACCAAGCTGCTCGCGCAGAGCCTTCAGGTCGGCAATGTTGAAGTTAGCCATACGTGGGGTCCTTACTTGGTCTCGGCGGCTGCGTCTTCTGCAGCAACCTCGGCAACAACCGCAGCAACTTCACCCTCGACGAAGTCGGCCTCGACGGCGGCAAGCGCGACGTCGGCAACCTTCTCGGTCTCGGCGGAGGACTGCGCAGGAGCGGTCTCGTCAGCGGCGGTCTCAGAAGCCTGGAGAAGCTCGGCTTCCCATGCGGCGAGAGGCTCGACCTCTGCACCCTCTTCGGGCTTCTGGTGGCGCTGGATCAGGCCCTCGGCTGCTGCGTCGGCGATGATGCGCGTGAGCAGGCCAACGGAGCGGATGGCGTCGTCGTTGCCCGGGATCGGGTACTGGACTTCGTCCGGGTCGCAGTTGGTGTCGAGGATGCCGATGACGGGGATGCCGAGCTTGCGCGCCTCGTCAATGGCGAGGTGCTCCTTCTTGGTGTCGACAACCCACAGAGCCGAAGGCGTCTTGGTGAGGTTGCGGATTCCGCCGAGCGACTTGTGAAGCTTGTCGAGCTCGCGCTTCTTGATCAGGAGTTCCTTCTTGGTGAAACCCTTGGTCGTGTCGTCGAAGTCGAGCTCCTCGAGCTCCTTCATACGTGCGAGGCGCTTGCTGACCGTCTGGAAGTTGGTGAGCAGGCCACCGAGCCAGCGCTGGTTGACGTACGGCTGGCCGACGCGCTGAGCCTGCTCGGCGATGGAGCCCTGAGCCTGCTTCTTGGTGCCGACGAAGAGGATGGTGCCACCGTGGGCAACCGTCTCCTTGACGTAGTCGTAGGTGCGGTCGATGTAGGTCAGCGACTGCTGGAGGTCGATGATGTGGCTGCCCGAGCGCTCCGTGAGGATGAAGCGCTTCATCTTCGGGTTCCAACGGCGGGTCTGGTGCCCGAAGTGCACGCCGCTGTCGAGCAGCTGGCGAATGGTTACGACGGCCATGGTGGCGGTCTCCTTGTTCTCGGTTTCCGTGGTGACCGGTCGATCACCACTCCTGGTGCCCGGCACACGACCGACCCGCTTCTCACGAAGTAAGGACCGAAGGGAAGTGTTGCCTGAGGGGCACGCGTAGTCAGTGCACACAGCACTGCTCGGGAAAGTCTAACAGCATCGATGCCTCCCCTGCACACCGCCGCAACCCGGGCGCTTGTCCACAGATCCGGGCGCCGGATCCCGGCCGCTCGGGTGCCGCGGCAGGCTCGATCCATGCCCACATCGAACCGCCGCGTGCTGCTGATCCCGCTGCTGATCCCACTGCTGGCCGCGCTCGCGCTCGGTGCCGGCGCGGCCCCCTCCGCGCCCCCGCCCGCCGCGCCCGCGGGCTCCGGCCCCGTCAACCCGACCGCGCGCGAGCTCGCCCGGTGGGACTGGCCGCTGGGGCTCCCGCACATCGTGGTGCGCGGGTTCCAGGCGCCGGCGACCCGGTATGCGGCCGGGCACCGCGGCATCGACCTGGAGGCGGCCGTCGGCACCGCCGTCTTCGCCCCGGCCGCTGGCAGCGTGTCCTTCGCCGGCGTCGTCGTCGACCGGCCCGTGCTCGCGATCCGCCACGACGGCGAGCTGGTCAGCTCCTATGAGGCGCTGGAGAGCGACCTGGCCGCCGGCGACACGGTCGCAGCGGGCCAGCGGATCGGGGTCATCGCGGCGGGCGGGCACTGCGACGGCGGATGCCTGCACTTCGGGGTGCGGCTGCGCGGCTCGTACGTGTCGCCGATGCTCCTGCTCGGCGGCATGCAGCGGGCCGTGCTGTTGCCGCTCGGCTGAACGGCTGCACTGCTGCACTGCTGCACGGCTGCACGACTTGCGCGGCTTGCACGGCTTGCCCGGCTTGCGCGGCTGAACGACTTGCGCGGCGGCGCGCCTTAACGGGGGCGTGCGGGCGAGGGCGACGCCTGGGTCGGGTGCTCCGGCCGCTCGGCGGCCGGCCGCACGAGGGCTGTCGGGCCCGGGTCCGTGAACCCGAACTTCTCGTACAGGCCGTGCGCGTCGCTCGTGAAGAGCGTCCACCGGAAGTGCGCTCCGGGGCCGTCGTCGATCATCGCCTGCACGATCCTCGTGCCCAGGCCGTTGCCGCGGTGCGCCTCGGCCACGATGACGTCGGCAAGGTACGCGAAGCCGAGACCGTCGGACACCGCGCGCGCGAAGCCGAGCTGCTCCCCCGTGCGCTCGTCGTAGACGCCGATCACCCGCCAGGCGTCGCGGATCTGCGCCTCGACGTCCTCCCGGCTGCGCCACTTCGCCCAGTACGCCTCGCGCAGCGCGCCCCAGACGAAGTCGGGGTCGATGCGTTCGCGGGAGTCGTCGACGAGATAGCTCATCCGGTCACTCTACGACCCCGGCAGCCTCTGCCGGGTGTGGGCTGAGACACGGCGCTCAGGCGCGCGGGTGCGCCGTCCGGTAGCTCTCGCGCAGCCGCTCGGTCGAGACGTGCGTGTAGATCTGGGTGGTTCCGAGGCTGGCGTGGCCGAGCAGCTCCTGCACGGCGCGGAGGTCGGCGCCGCCGTCCAACAGGTGGGTCGCGGCCGTGTGCCGCAACGCGTGCGGGCCGGCCGGCCCCCCGCCCGGCAACTCGGCGAGGAGCCGGGCGACGAGGGTGTGCACGGCCCGGGTGCCGAGCCGGCCGCCCCGGGCGCCGAGGAAGAGCGCCTGCGGGGCGGGCGCGTCCCCCGGCAGCAGCACCGGGCGGCCGCGGCGCAGGTAGTCGACGAGGGCGGAGAGCGCGGGAACGCCGAACGGCACCACCCGCTCCTTGTTGCCCTTGCCGAGGGCCCGCACCGTGAGCCGGTCCAGGTCCAGCGCGTCCACGTCGAGGGCGACGAGCTCCGAGACGCGCAGCGCGGAGGCGTAGAGCAGTTCGATCAGGGCCAGGTCGCGCAGGGCCTGCGGCTCGCCCTCCCCGGCCCGCGCGGTCAGGCCGCCCAGGATGTCGCTCATCTGCGGCTGGGCGATGACCCGCGGCAGCGCGCGGCCGGGCTTCGGCGCGCGCAGCCGCAGTCCGAGGTCGTTCTCGACCCGGCCGGTGCGGGTCAGCCACGCGGTGAAGCCGCGGGCGGATGCGGCTCGGCGGGCGATGCTGGCGCGGGCGAGCCCCGCCTCGGTGCCGACCCAGAGCCAGTCCCGCAGCAGCGCGAGGTCGACTCCCTCCGGCCCGACCGCACCGCGCTCCTCGGCAAAGCTCGCGAGGGAGCGGAGGTCCTGCCGGTAGGCCCGCTCGGTGTTGGGCGAGAAGCCGCGCTCCACCCGCAGGTAGAGCGCGAACTGCTCGATCGCCTCGTCGAAGGGGGCGCTCACGGCTGCTCGGCGGTCTTCCGGGAGAAGAGCTCTCGGCGCCCGGCGTCGTCGAGCGCCTCGAGGCGCTCGAGGAAGCCGGCCTCGAAGTGGGTCACGACCGGTGCCTCAGCGAGCGGCACGACGGAGTGCACAACCCGGTCGGCATACACGTGCACGAGGTTCATCGACTGCCCGCCGTTGACGCCGACGAGCTCCCGATCGGCGGCCGCGACATCCATCGTGTAACAGGTGGCAGCCGCGACGGAGACGGGGACGCCTGCGAACAGGCTGGTGCTGGAGTAGTGCAGGTGGCCGGCCAGGATGGCGCGGATGTCGCTGCCCCGGATGACGTCGGCGAGCGCCTGTTGCTGCTGCAGCTCGAGCACCGTCATTGCCGCGAGCGGAGTCGGGATCGGCGGGTGGTGCAGGGCCAGGATGCTGCCGTGCGGGGCGGGGGTCGCCAGCACGCCGCGCAGCCAGTCCAGCTGTTCTGGCGTGATCTCGCCGTGGTGGTAGCCGGGGACGGTGCTGTCCAGGGTGATGATGCGCAGCCCGCGGACGTCGTCGACCTTGTCGACCGGCACGTCCCCGGCGGGTGGGGCCCCACGCAGGAGTTCGCGGCGGAACGCCGACCGCTCGTCGTGGTTGCCCATCACCCAGACGAGTGTGGCGCCGAGCTCGTCCGCGACGGGCTCGACCAGCGCGCGCACCCGCCGGTAGGCGGCGACCTCCGCGAGGTCGGCGATGTCACCGGTGACGACTATGGCGTCCAGCGGCACCCCCAGGCCGCGGAGCCTGCGCATCGCGGCCGCGGCCTGGCTGTCCGTGTCGACCCGGCCGTAGAGCGGCCGGGGGCTGCCGGCGGCATCCACGCCCAGGAAGTGCGTGTCGCTGAGGTGCGCGATCACGAACTGCGCGGGCGGGTACTGCCCCATCTGGATGCCGGTCATGCTGACTCCTCACCGTTCGAACGCCGTCGGTCACCACCTTACGACGGCGCACCGACGCGGCCACGACGGTGAACGGCGCCCGCCGCAGCGATTCCGACCGCGACGACGGCCCGTCGTGCTGCCCGCGGAGCTGGGTGCAGTCGGTGGGCTGATGCCCGACGTGGCGGGGAAGGAGCTCGCGGGCGCCCCTGCCAACCGGGCTAGCCGGGCCGACCGGGGCAACCGGGCTACCCGGGCCAACCGGGCTAGCCGGGCTGCCGGCGCAGCCAGCCGCGCTCGTCCTCCCGCGCCCGGCCCTCCAGCTCCAGCACGCCCAGCGTGGCGATGACGGAGTTCGGCGCCATCCCGCTGCGCACGGCGATATCGCCCACGCCGCGCGCGCTCCGGGTGCTGAGCGCGTCGAGCACGCGCAGCTGCTCGGGGGTGGCCTGCACCCGGCTGCGCCCCGCCGCGGCCGGGCTCGCCGCCGAGCTCAGCTCCGGCCCCGCGGCATCCGGCTCCAGCAGTTCGGCCATCTCGGCCGCATTCGTCACGCAGCGGGCGTCGTAGTCGCGGAGCAGCCGGTGGCAGCCGGCGGAGGCCGGGCTCGTCACCGGGCCGGGGACCGCGCCGAGCGGGCGACCGGCCGCCGCCGCGTGCCCGGCGGTGTTGAGGGAGCCGGAGCGGTGCCCGGCCTCCAGCACGACCGTGGCCTGGCTGGCCGTCGCGATCAGCCGGTTGCGCTGCAGGAACCTCCACCGGGTCGGCGAGGCCCCGCACGGCAGCTCGGAGATCACCGCCCCGGTCGCGGCGATGCTGTGCAGCAGCGCGTCGTGCCCGCTCGGGTAGAAGCGGTCCAGCCCGCCGGCGAGGAACGCCACGGTGACGCCGTTGCTGGCCAGCGCGGCCCGGTGCGCCGTGCCGTCGATGCCGTAGGCCGCCCCGGAGACGATGGCGAAGCCGCGGTCGACAAGGCCGGCCGAGGCCTCCATGGTGATGTGCTCCCCGTAGCCGGTCGCCGCCCGGGCTCCGACCAGGGCGAACGAGCGCCTCATGGCCGCCATCGCCTCCGGCTGGCCGCGCCACCAGAGCGCGAGCGGCGCGTGCACGCCGAGATCGTCGACGCCGGTCGGCCATTCGGCGTCGCCGGGCACGGCGAGCCGGCAGCCGAGGCGGACGGCCCCCTGCAGCGCGCGCACCGCGGCGGCCGAGTTCAGCCGCGGGCGCCAGCGCTCCAGTGCGTCATTGAGCTCGCGGCCGAGCGCGCCCCGCCCGGCGCGCTCCGCCGGGTCCACCTCGGCGAGGAGGCGCTCCACCGGCCACCGCTCGATCAGGGCCGCCAGCGCGCGGTGCGCGCCCAGCGCGGTCACGAGCAGCCCGGCCGCCCGGTCCCCCGGCTCTGCGATGCCCGTCCACGTCGCCCGGGCGAAGAGCTCGGCGAGCTCCCCGGCGGATGCCGCGGTGTCGCCGCGCGCCCGGAGCGGCGGCAGCAGGCCCGCGATCTCCCGCTCGGTGATGCCCAGATTCTGCATGTCAGATCCCTCGTCTCAGGTAGAGCGCCTGCGCGATGTGCTCCGCTCCCGGCATCGCCGCACCCTCGATGTCGGCGATCGACCAGGCGACGCGCAGCACCCGGTCGTAGCCGCGCATCGTCACGCCGCCGCGTTCCAGCGCCCGGTCGAGCGCGGCCAGCGCCTGTCGGCCGGGGCGGCGCGCCCTGGCGCGCAGCCACTCCCCCGGCACCTCGTTGTTGAGCGCCCACGGCGTCCCGCCGAGCCGGGCCGCCGCGCTCGCCCGCGCCTGCTCGACGGCCCGCCGGGCGGTGGCGGTGTTCAGCACGGTGCCGCCCGGCTCGCCGGCGCGCTGCTCGGCCAGCGCCAGGTGCGTTGAGGTCACCCGCTGCACCCGCAGCTGGATGTCGATGCGGTCCAGCAGCGGCCCGGAGAGCCGGGCGAGGTAGCGCCGCCTCGTGTTCGGCGGGCAGGTGCAGTCCCCGCCCTCCACTCCGAACTGCCCGCACGGGCACGGGTTGGCCGCCAGCAGCAGTTGGAAACGGGCCGGGAAGTGGGCGACCGCGTTGGCGCGGTGGATGCTGATCACCCCGGATTCGAGCGGCTGCCGCAGCGCGTCGAGCACCGCCGTCTGAAACTCGGGCGCCTCGTCCAAGAACAGCACCCCGTGCCCGGCGCGCACGGCCGCACCGGGCCGGATCACGGCGGAGCCGCCGCCGACCATCGCCGCCGCGGTGGCGGTGTGGTGCGGGCTCTCGATCGGCGGCCTGTTGCTGAGCGCGCCGCCGACACCGAGCCCGCTGAGCGAGCGGATGCTGCTGACCTCCAGCGACGCCTGCTCGTCGAGGTCTGGCAGCAGCCCGGGCAGCCGCTCGGCGAGCATCGTCTTGCCGGCGCCGGGCGGCCCGAGCAGGAAGGCGTGATGGCCGCCGGCCGCCGCCACCTGCAGGGCGAGCACGGCGGCATCCTGCCCGACGATGTCGGCGATGTCCGGCTCCTGGGCGAGCACGGCCGGGTGCGCCGCGGCCTGCGCCAGCTCGATGGCCTCGAGCGGGATCGGCTCGAAGTTGCCGCCGTGCCAGATCGCCGCATCGCGCAGCCCGGGCATGCCGAGCACCCGGATGCCGGGCACCAGCGCGGCCTCCGCGACGTTCGCGCTCGGCACCATCACGGTGTCGCAGCCGGCGCGGCGGGCGGCGATCACCGCGGGCAGGATGCCGGGCACCGGGCGGAGGCGCCCGTCCAGGGCCAGCTCGCCGATGTGCACGACCCGCCCGATCGACGCCCCGTCCAGATCGCCGGCCGCCGCCAGGCAGGCCAGCGCGATGGCCAGGTCGAAGCCGCTGCCGTGCTTGGGCAGCGAGGCCGGCGAGAGGTTGACGGTGATCGCCATGGGCGAGAGCGGGATGCCCGCGTTCGCCGCGGCCGCCCGCACCCGGTGCGTGGCCTGCTGCAGCGCCGTGTCCGGCAGCCCGATCAGCACGATCTTGGGCAGCTGGGCCGAGATGTCCGCCTCGACCTCGACGATGGCGCCGCTCAGGCCGAGCAGCGCGATGGCGCGGGTGCGGCCGACGACCCTCACGCGTGCACGCCCTCGAGGTGCTCGATGCGCGGGAGGGACCCGCCGGGGGCGAGGACGCCGATCACGTCCAGCCGCACCGAGCCCGTCGCGCCGGGGTGGGCCGCGCACCAGAGCCGCGCCAGCACGTGCATCCGGCGCAGCTTGGCGGCGGTGATGGCCTCGAAGGGGTGGCCGAAGGCGTCGCTCGTGCGCGTCTTCACCTCGACGAAGACGAGCTGGCCGCGCAGCTCGGCGACGACGTCGATCTCGCCGTGCCTGCACCGCCAGTTGCGCTCGAGCACCCGGTAGCCGGTGGACTCCAGGTAGCGCACGGCCTGCTGCTCGCCGTAGCGGCCCAGCCATTGATTGCCCAGTCGTTGATTGCCGCGCCCGCCGGGTGGGACATCCCGTTCAGCCATCGCGCACCTCCGACACCAGAGTGCCGGTGCGGGGGCGCGCGGAACGAGCGCGTGTCAGCCCTGTGCGGAACGGGCCCGGAACGCCAGCCTGTGCACAACAGGCACAGCCCCAGGAACAGGCACAGCCCCAGGAACGGGCAGCAGGGCTACTCGTCGAGCGCGAGCTCCTTGGGCAGCTCGAACTCCTTGGTGGCGAGCTCCTCGATGTTGACGTCCTTGAACGTCAGCACCCGCACCGACTTCACGAAGCGGTCAGAGCGGTAGACATCCCACACCCAGACGTCCTTCATGGTCAGCTCGAAGTAGAAGTCGTGCTCCGTGTCGCGGCGCACGAGATCGACCTCGTTGGCCAGGTAGAAGCGGCGCTCCGTCTCGACGACGTACTGAAACTGCGCCACGATGTCGCGATACTCGCGGTAGAGCGCCAGCTCGACCTCGCGGTCGTAGTCCTCGAATTCATCTTCATCCATGGTTCCTCAATCCTAGCCCGGCATTGCCGGGCCGGCGCCTGCCCTTCGGCAGCGCTCAGCGCGCCTCGCTCTTGATCCACGACACCCGGTGCAGCGGCGTCGCCCCGTACTCGGCAATCGCAGCCATGTGCGCCGGGCTGCCGTAGCCCTTGTTGCCCTCCCAGCCGTACGCCGGGTGCGCGTCGTGGGCGGCGATCATCTGGCGGTCGCGGTGCACCTTGGCGATGACGGATGCCGCGGCCACCGACGCGCAGTCGCGGTCCGCCTTGACCCGGGTCTGCACGCGCAGCGGCGAGGCAAGGGCGGGGTTCAGCCAGTCCTGCGAGCCGTCCAGCAGCACCACGCTGGCCGCGACATCGGCGCCAGACTCGTGCAGGGCGAGCAGGGCCCGCTTGCCGGCCAGGCCGAGGCACGCGGTGATGCCGAACTCGTCGACCTCGGCGGCGCTCGCCTCACCCACCGCGGAGTGCAGCACCCAGGCCGCGGCCAGCGGGGCGAGCGCCTCACGGCGCTTCTCGCTGAGCAGCTTGGAGTCGCGCAGGCCGTCGGGGAATGTGCCGGACTGGGCGTCGATGACGGCCATGCCGACGGAGACGGGCCCGGCCATCGCTCCGCGGCCCACCTCGTCGCAGCCGATCACGAACCGGACGTCCCGGGCGAAGAGCTCGCTCTCCAGCTCCAGCGTCGGCAGCTGCACGGCCACCTAGCGCCCCTCGCCGCTCGGCGCGGTGCTGGGCGTGGAATCCGGCACACCGGCGAAGACGCCGGGATAGTTGTCCAGCCAGGCCCAGTGCGAGAGCGGCCAGCTGACCACGAACGCACGGCCGACGACGTTGTCGATCGGGACGAAGCCCTTGCCGGGCGTCTCGCCGTTGTAGCGGGAGTCCTTGGAGTTGTAGCGGTTGTCGCCCATCACCCAGAGCGACCCGGCCGGGACCGTCGCCTCGAAGTCGTCGCGGGAGACGCGGCTGTCGCCGACGGGCAGCGTGACGTAGGGCGACTCGTCCAGCGGCACGCCGTTCACGCTCATCTGGCCGAGGGCGTTGCAGCACTGGACGTGGTCGCCGGGCAGCCCGATGACGCGTTTGATCAGGTGGTCGTTGCTGTCCGGGGCGGAGAGCCCGACCAGCGAGAGCAGCCAGTCGACGCTGGCGACGATCGGGTTCTGCTCGATCGGCGTCGACGGCGCCAGCCAGCCGCCCGGGTCCTGGAACACGACGACGTCGCCGCGCTCGACCGGGACGACATCGGGCACCAGTTGGTTCACGATGATCCGGTCGTGCACCTGCAGTGTCTCCCGCATCGACTCGGACGGGATGAAGAAGGAGCGGATCAGGAAGGTCTTGACCACGAAGGAGACCATGATCGCGATGACGAAGATGATCAGCAGGTCGCGCAGGAACAACAGAACGCCCCGCTTGCGCCGAGATCCTCGCGATGGCCTGCGGTCGCGGCGCAGCTCCTGGCTCGTGTCAGTCATTGCCGCCCGTAATCGAAGGTGTAGGTGAATGCAGTGTGTCTGTCATTTAAATGCTTGAGCCCCCCGACCCAGTGTAAGGGCGGGAGGCTCAAGACAAGATGTGCGTGACTTACGAGAAGTCGCGCTTCTCCTTGATCTTCGCCTTCTTGCCGCGGAGCTCCCGCAGGTAGTAAAGCTTGGCGCGACGCACGTCACCGCGAGTCACAACCTCGATCTTCTCGATGACCGGGGAGTGCACCGGGAAGGTACGCTCGACGCCGACCTGGAAGCTGATCTTGCGAACCGCGAAGGTCTCGCGGACACCGTCGCCGGAGCGGCCGATGACGACGCCCTGGAAGATCTGGACACGCGCGCGCGTGCCTTCGATGATGTTCACGTGCACCTTGACGGTGTCACCGGCGCGGAAGTCGGGGATGTCCGACTTGAGGGATGCTGCATCGACTGCGTCGAGGATCTGCATGATGTTCGCTCTCTGTGCCCGCATCCGGTCGAACACTGAAAATAGGTTTCGGTCAATGAATGTGCTGCCCTGCGCTCACACCCGAGGGTGTGTCGCTGGCTCCCCGGAGGCAGAGCCGTGATGCAGCACAATCGTCAATTGTGGCACGCGCGGGGCACGCACGCCAAAACGGGGGCCGGATGCCGCGGCCGGGCTAGTCGCGCACCTCATGGATCACGATCACCTCTGGGTCGTCCCCCGGCTTCGGCTTCGGGGCGGCGCTCGGCCCCTGAGCGCCCTGGCCGGGCAGGTGCGGGGCCGGCTGCTCCGGCATCCGCGCCGCCTGCTCGAAGGCGTCCATCGTGTCCTTCATGCTGCGCGCGCCCTCGGTGACCAGCTCCCACAGGGTGAGCCAGAAGCCGGCGATGGCGGCGGCGATCGCGAGCACCAGGAACCAGGTGGCCGAATCGCCGAAGAAGCCGAGCCCGATGATCGCGCCGTGCAGCACGACGAGGAGGGCGACGTCCTTCCAGGACACCGCACGGACGCGCCGCACCGGGGGCCTGGCGAAGATGATGAGGGCGATCACGAGCAGGCCGATGAAGACGATGGGCGCCATGATCAGCAGGCCGAGGAAGCCCCAGCCGCTGCCCCCGTAGAGGCCCCAGCCGACGAACAGCCAGGCGGGCAGCACGAACACGGCGATGAACTGCCAGTAGTAGAACGCCCGGCGGACGAGCGTGGAAGCGGTATTCACGTGCTCAGCGTAACGCCGCGAGGCTGGGCGCGTACCCCACGTTCGCTGAGGGAGAATGGAGGCAGTACAGAGAGGACGGCCCATGATTGAGCTGCGCACCCCGGCCGAGATCGAGCAGATGGCCCCGGCGGGCAAATTCGTGGCGAGCGTGCTCACCGCGACCGCCGCCGCCGCGAAGGTGGGCGTCAACCTGTTGGCGCTGGACCGACTCGCCCACGACATGATCCGCGAGGCCGGCGCCGAGAGCTGCTACATCGACTACCACCCGAGCTTCGGCGCGAGCCCGTTCGGCAAGGTCATCTGTACCTCGGTGAACGACGCGGTGCTGCACGGGCTCCCCCACGACTACGCGCTGCGGGACGGCGACCTGCTGAGCCTGGACTTCGCGGCATCCGTCAACGGCTGGGTGAGCGACTCCGCGCTCTCGATCGTGGTCGGCACCCCGCGCGAGGAGGACCTGGCCCTCATCGACACCACGACGCGCGCCCTGGCGGCCGGCATCGCCGCCGCCCAGCCCGGCAACAAGATCGGCGATATCTCCGCCGCGATCGCCGCCGTCGGGCACGGCGACGGCTACACGATCAACACCGACTTCGGCGGCCACGGCGTCGGCCGGACGATGCACGGCGACCCGCACGTGCCGAACGACGGCCGCCCGAACCGCGGCCTGCCGCTGCGCCCGGGCCTCGTCATCGCGATCGAGCCGTGGTTCCTGCACACGACCGACCGCATCGTGACGGATGCCGACGGCTGGACGCTGCGGAGCGCCGACGGGTCCCGCGGCGCGCACATGGAGCACACCGTCGCCATCACCGAGGACGGCCCGCGCATCCTGACCGCACGCGACTAGCGGCCCCGCCAAGTCAGTGGCCGCCGGTCCGGCGAGCAGGCCCCGCTGAGCACGCCTCGCTGAGCACCCGGCCGTCGCGGCCCCCGAAAAGTCTCGCGGCCCTCGACATGTCGGGGGCCGCGAGATATTTCGAGGGCCGCGAGCGCGTGCGGCGTCCGCGAGCGCGTGCGGCGTCCGCGAGCGCGTGCGGCGTCCGCGAGCGCGTGCGGTCCGCCGCTAGAGCTCGGGCGGCAGCAGGTCGGGGCGCACGCGGCGCGTGCGCTCGATCTGCTGCTCCCGGCGCCAGCGGGCGATCGCCCCGTGGTCGCCGCTGCGCAGCACCGGCGGCACCTCGCGCTCACGCCAGAGCGCCGGCTTGGTGTAGCTCGGGTACTCGAGCAGGCCGTCCTCGTGGGACTCCTCGACGAGGCTCTCCGGGTTGCCGACGACGCCGGGGATCAGCCGGCCGATGGCCTCGATCATGGCCATCACGGCCACCTCGCCGCCGTTCAGCACGTAGTCGCCCAGGCTGACCAGGCGCACGCGCCCGTTCTCGGCGTAGTGGTCGAAGACACGCTGGTCGATGCCCTCGTAGCGGCCGCAGCCGAAGACGATCTGCTCCTCATGGGCGAGCTCGCGGGCCATCTTCTGGTCGAAGGGCACGCCGGCCGGCGAGGGGAAGATGATGATCGGGTCCGCTGCGCCGTCCTCGAGCACGGAGTCCAGCGCCTCGCCCCACGGCTCCGGCTTCATTACCATGCCGGCCCCGCCGCCTGCGGGGGTGTCGTCGACGGTGTGGTGGCGGTCGTGGGTGAAGTCGCGCAGGTTGTGCACGCCGAGCTCGATGATGCCGTTGGCGCGGGCCTTGCCGAGCAGCGAGATGTCGAGCACATCGAAGAACTCGGGGAAAATCGTGACGATGTCGATGCGCATTGTTCAATCCTAGGAGGGCGTGCCGACGAGCGTGTGCCGACAGGGGTGTGCGGGAACAGAAACGGCGACGCGGAGGACCGCGTCGCCGTTTCAGCGTGTTTCTGGGGGCTCTGGTGAGAGGTGCTACTCGGTCGGGCCCTGAGCCTCGTCCGACTCCGCGGCCGCTGCCGCCTCGTCATCCGGGGTCTCGCTCTCCGGGGTCTCGTTCTCTGGGATCTCGCTCTCCGGGATCTCTTCGAAGAGACCGGTCGGGGGCGTCACCGTGACGATGCCGGCCTCGACGTCGACCGCCGAGACGATGGCCTTCACGAAGGGCACCATGACCTCGCCGTTCGGCGTCTTCACGATGATCAGGTCCTGGGCCGGGAAGTGCTCGATGCGAGCAACCTTGCCGACCGTGACTCCGTCGCGCACGACGGCCAGGCCGACGAGCTGGTGGTCGTACCAGGCGTCTTCCTCATCGGGCGACTCGGTGTCGTCCTGGTCGATCCAGAGGATCGCCTTCGCCAGGCTCTCGGCCGCTGAGCGGTCGGGAACGCCGACGAAGAAGCCGACGGGGTGGCTGTTGTACCAGCGCAGCTCGGCCAGCTCGATGGTCTTGCCGTGCCACGGGGATTCCGTGGGAACCTGCAAGGAGAACACGGCGCCCGGGACGAAACGTCGCCCCGGGTCGTCCGTGAAAAGCTCCAGCTTGATTGCACCCTTGAGGCCGTGCGCCTTGGTCAGGCGCCCAACCCGCAGTTGCGTGCGGCGCGCTTCGCTGTCGTCACTCACTTTAGAAGTCAGTGTCAACAACGTCGACGCGAACGCGCTTGCCGTCGGCCAGCGCGGCCACGAGGGTGCGCAGGGCCTTGGCGGTGCGTCCGGCGCGACCGATCACCCGGCCGAGGTCCTCGGGATTCACACGAATCTCGAGGACGTCGCCGCGGGCAGAACTCTTGGCCACAACCTGCACGTCGTCCGGGTGATCAACGATCCCCTTGACGAGGTGCTGCAAAGCGGGAGCGAGCAAGACTAGGCCTGCTCGTCCGCTGCGGGAGCCTCGGTGGTCTCTTCAGCCGGAGCCTCTTCCTTGGCGGCAGGCTTCTCGGCCTTGGGCTTCAGAACCGGCTTCTTCTTCTCGTCGGCGACGAAGGCAGCCTTGGGCTCCTTCACCTGGACGGTGCTGACGGCGTTCTTGTCGCCCTTGAAGCGACCCCAGTCGCCGGTCAGCTTGAGGAGGGCGGCAACCTGCTCGGTCGGCTGTGCGCCGACGCTCAGCCAGTACTGCGCACGCTCGGAGTCAACCTCGATGAAGGAGGGGTTCTCGGTCGGGTGGTACTTGCCGATCTCCTCGATCACGCGGCCGTCGCGCTTGGTGCGCGAGTCGGCAACGACGATGCGGTAGTACGGTGCGCGGATCTTACCCATGCGCTTGAGACGAATCTTGACAGCCACAATTCTCCTGTGTGTTTTGTGAAATGGGCGAACTGACAGCCGTGAGCGTGGGGTGCACACTCGGCAAAAGCTCAAAGGGGCACTGTAAGTCTGATTAGAGGGTCGGACGAAACAGTGCTCGACAGATCATTCTTGCAGATATCGGCCCGCTTCCCCAATCGAACGGCAAAAGTTTCGCTGTGAGTTTCCGAGCGGATGCCGGCACCGCGGCGCGTGGCAGAATTGCAGCGCTCCCCCGACCACTTTCCAGAACGGTGTTGCCCGTGCAAATCAGTTTCGCCGAGTCCGCGCGTTCGAGCGTCGGCATCGAGTGGGAGCTGGCGCTCGTTGACCGGGCGAGCGGCGAGCTCGTCGGCGTGGCGGCGGAGGTGCTGGACGCGCTGGCCGGCGACGACGGAACACGGCATCCGCACATCACCGGCGAGCTGCTGCTCAATACGGTGGAGCTGGTCTCCTCGGTGCACTCCACCGTCGGCGGCGCGGTGCGCGAGCTGCAGGGGCAGCTGGCCGAGGTGCGCCGGGTGACCGACCCGCGCGGCGTCGAGCTGATCTGCAGCGGCTCGCACCCGTTCAGCCAGTGGTACGACCAGCAGGTGACGGACAAGCCCCGCTACCAGCGCCTCATCGAGCGCACCCAGTGGTGGGGCCGCAACATGATGATCTGGGGCGTGCACGTGCACGTCGGCATCGAGTCGCGCGACAAGGTGGTCCCGCTGCTCGCCGGCCTGAGCAGCTACCTGCCGCACCTGCAGGCCCTCTCCGCCTCCAGCCCGTTCTGGGCGGGCGTGAACACGGGCTACGCCTCCAACCGCGCACTCATGTTCCAGCAGCTACCGACGGCCGGCCTGCCCTATGAGCTCGCCGACTGGGCGGCCTACGAGCGCTACGTGCGGGATATGAGCGTGACCGGCATCATCGACGACTACACCGAGGTGCGCTGGGACATCCGGCCGTCGCCGCACTGGGGCACCCTGGAGATGCGCGCCTGCGACGGCGTCTCCAGCGCCGCGGAGCTCGGCGCGGTGGCCGCGCTCATCCACTGCCTGGTCGAACGGATGTCGCGCCAGCTGGACGCCGGCGAGAGCTTGGACTGGCTGCAGCCCTGGTACGCCAGGGAGAACAAGTGGCGGGCTGCGCGCTACGGGCTGGACGCCGTCATCATCCTCGACACGGCGGGGCGGGAGGCCCCCGTCGCCGACGAGCTGCGCCGCCTGGCCCTGGAGCTGGCCCCGATCGCGGCGGACCTCGGCTGCCCGGACGAGCTCGCCTCGGTGCTCGCGATCCTCGAGCACGGCGCCAGCTACCAGCGGCAGCTGCGCACCGCCGAGGCGGCCGGCGGCGACCTGCGGGCGGTGGTCGCCGCACTCGCCCGCGAGCTCCGCGGCCAGTAGCGCCGCGGCCGGCAACTCCGCGGCCGGCAACTCCGCGGCCGGTAGCTCCGCGGCCGGTAGCTCCGCGGCCAGTAGCTCCCGGCCGGCACCGCCGCCGCGGGGAGCCGCTACGGCGTCTCGCTGAGCGTCAGCGTCGTGCTGCCGGTCTCCGTCCCGCGCAGGTAGTCGACCTCGACGGTGTCGCCCACCTTCTTGGTCAGCTTGAGTTTGGTCAGCACGGCCGCGCTGGTGGCCGGCTCCCCGTCGAGCGCCGTGATGATGTCGCCGGTCTGGATGCCGGCCTGCTCGGCCGGGCCGCCCGCGGTGACGCCCTCGACGTAGAGGCCCGGCGCGGTGTTGAACTGCGCCGCCACGTCCTGCGGGATCACGACGACCTGCATGCCGAGGTACGGGTAGCTGACGTTCCCGGTCTCGATCAGTTGCTCGGCCAGCGAGATGGCCAGGTTGATCGGCACGGCGAAGCCGATGCCGACGCTGCCGCCGCCGGTCTGCCCGGCCGCGTTGGGGACGGTGGCGATCGCCGAGTTCACGCCGATCAGCTCGCCGTCGCAGTCGACGAGGGCGCCGCCGGAGTTGCCCGGGTTGATGGCCGCATCCGTCTGGATGGCGCCGGCCAGGACGGCCGTCGAGCCGTCATCCGCCGGGACGGGCACGTCGCGGCCGAGGGCGCTGACGATGCCGGCCGTGACGGAGCCGGACAGGCCGAGCGGGGCGCCGAGCGCGACGACGGGCTGGCCGACCGCCACCTCGTCGGAGTCGCCCGTCGTGATGGTCGGCAGCGTCTCGCCGGCCTCGACCTTGATGACGGCGATGTCGGCTTGCTGGGACCGCCCGACGAGCGAGGCGGAGGCCTGCTGGCCGTTGCTGAACGTGACGACGATCCGCGCGCCGCTGACGGCGTCGGCGACGACGTGGTTGTTGGTCAGGATGTAGCCGTCATCGCGGATGATCGAGCCGGTGCCGACGCCGCCGCCGGTCTCGCTGACCACGTTGATGGTCACGACGGAGGGCAGCACGGCGTTCGCCACCGCCTCGGCGTCGCAGAAGCCCTGGCTGTCCGTTCCCCCGGATGCGACGGGCGCCCCGGAGGGCTCGGACGTCGCCACGCCGGCCGGCTCCGTCGCGGACCCGCCCAGCTGGCCGAGGTAGCCGCCGAGGAGTCCCCCGACGAGGCCGAGCACCAGGGCGCCGCCGAGCAGGGCGCCCGGCCGGGAGAAGAACGGCTTGCCGTCCGCTGCGGCCGGGGCGGCTCGCGGGGGCGATGGCGGGGGTGGCGGGGCGGATGCCGCCGCCGGCTGCCCGGAGGATGTCGGATCCTGTGGGGCGCGCCCCGATTCGTCGTCCACTGTGTCCCCGTCCCTGCGCAACGTTGCCGTGCTCGGAGTCTAAGGCGCGGAGGCGGCGTTCAGCCAGACCCGGTTCGGCAGAGGGCGTGCGCCAGGGGGCGCGTGCCCGAGGGCGTGCGTCAGAGCGAATGCGTCAGAGCGAATGCGTCAGAGCGCGGAGTTCTTCTCGTCGCGCCAGGCGAGCCAGTCGCGCACCGGGGCGAGGTCGTAGCCCGGCCCGCTGATGCCGAGGGTGAACAGCGTCGCGCCGAGGGCATGCAGCTCGTCGGCATCCGCGTGGCTCCGCGCCTTGACCTCGACGGAGACCTCGATCTCTGACCGGTCGCGGCCGACCTGGCCGCACCAGTCCCCCAGCACGCCGAGCTTGTGCTCGAGCACGGCCGGGGCGCTGAAGGAGTGCCAGATGTCGGCGTGCTCTGCAACGATGCGCAGCGTCTTCTTCTCGCCTCCGCCGCCGATCAGCACCGGGATGTCGCGGGTGGGCGGCGGGTTCAGCCGGCCCCACCGGGCGCGGATGCGCGGCAGCGCGCCGGAGAGGGCGTTCAGCCGGCTGCCAGCGGTGCCGAACTCGTAGCCGTACTCCTCGTAGTCACGCTCGAACCAGCCGGAGCCGGTTCCGAAGATGAAGCGGCCGCTGTCGCCGCCCCTGGCGCTGATGTGGTCGACGGTGCGCGCCATGTCGGCCTGCAGGTCGGCGTTGCGGTAGCTGTTGCAGTTGACCAGCGCCCCGAACTGGATCCGGCTGGTCTGCTCGGCCCAGGCGGCCAGCATCGTCCACGACTCGAAGTGCAGGCCGTTCCTGTCGCCGGAGAGCGGGAAGAAGTGGTCCCAGTTGAAGGCGATGTCGACGCCGAGATCCTCGATCTCGGCCAGGGTGTCCCGGATCGTGCCGTACTGGGCGTGCTGCGGCGCCAGCTGCACGCCGAGTCGAACCCGCCGTGCGGGCACCGCAGCCGCCTGCACTCCTAGCCCTTGCCCAGCAGCTTCTGGAAGTTTGCGAGGTCTTCCTCGCTGGGCGCCGGGGCACCGCCGAGGCCGAAGCCGGAGCCGCTCGGGGCCGCGACGCCGGGCTTCACGCCGGTCGCGATGGCCGCGTTCTCCGCGGCCCGCTTGGCCGGGTTGCCGGACTTGGAGCCCTTCTTCTTGGCCTGCTGCGCCTTGCCGCGACCGAAGCCGCCGCCGGGGATCGGGCCCATGCCGGGAACCTGCGGCATGCCACCCTTGGCGACCGTCTTCATCATCTTGGCTGCCTGCTCGAAGCGGCTGACCAGCTGGTTCACGTCGGTGACGCTCATGCCGGAACCCTTGGCGATGCGGAGGCGGCGCGAGCCGTTGAGCAGCTTGGGGTTGACGCGCTCGGCCTTGGTCATCGACTGGATGATGGCCTCGGTGCGCACGATCTCGCGCTCGTCGAAGTTCTCCAGCTGCTGCTTCATGGCGCCGGCGCCCGGCAGCATGCCCATCATCTTCTTGATGGAGCCCATGTTGCGCAGCTGCTGCATCTGCTTGAGGAAGTCGTCGAGCGTGAAGCTGTCGGTCGCGAACTTCTCGGCGACCGCGCGGGCCTCGTCCTCGTCGAAGGCCGACTGCGCCTGCTCGATCAGGGTGAGGATGTCACCGAGGTCGAGGATGCGGCTGGCCATGCGGTCGGGGTGGAACGGCTCGAAGTCGTCCAGCCCCTCACCGGTGGAGGCGAAGATGATCGGGCGGCCGGTGATCGAGGCCACGGAGAGGGCCGCGCCACCGCGGGCGTCGCCGTCGAGCTTGGAGAGCACGACGCCGGTGAAGTCGACGCCGTCCTGGAACGCCTTGGCGGTTGCGACGGCATCCTGACCGATCATGGCGTCGATGACGAAGAGCACCTCGTCGGGGTCGATGGCCTTGCGGATGTCGGAGGCCTGCTTCATCAGCTCGGCGTCGACGCCGAGGCGGCCGGCGGTGTCGACGATGACGACGTCGTGCTGCTTCTGCTTGGCCCAGGCGACGCCGTCCTTGGCGACCTTGACCGGGTTGCCCACGCCGTTTCCGGGCTCGGGGGCGAAGACCGGAACGCCGGCCTGCTCGCCGACGACCTGCAGCTGGGTGACGGCGTTGGGGCGCTGGAGGTCGCTCGCGACCAGCAGCGGGGTGTGCCCGTCCTTGGCCAGCCACTTGGCCAGCTTGCCGGCGAGGGTGGTCTTGCCTGCACCCTGGAGGCCGGCCAGCATGATGACTGTCGGCGGCTTCTTGGCGAACTCGAGGCGGCGCTGCGAGCCGCCGAGGATGCGGATGAGCTCCTCGTTGACGATCTGCACGACCTGCTGGGCCGGGTTCAGCGCCTTGTTGACCTCGTCGCCGAGGGCGCGCTCGCGCACGGTGGCGGTGAAGTCCTTGACAACCTCGAGCGCGACGTCGGCGTCGAGCAGGGCGCGGCGAATCTCGCGCACCGTGCCGTCGACGTCGGCAGCGGAGAGCTTGCCCTTCGTGCGCAGGTTCTTAAAGGTCTCGGCAAGCCGGTCGGAGAGCGTTCCAAATGTAGCCATGGTGCTGACAGTTTAGTTGAGCGCGGAGCCCTCTTCTGCCGCCACGGCGGCAGCGACCCGTTTCGTGAGCGCTTCGCGCACCGCAGGCCACTCCTCGGCGATGATCGAGAACATCACCGTGTCACGCACGGTGCCGTCATCCCGCCGCATGTGTCGGCGGAGAACCCCCTCGTAGCGGGCGCCCAGGCGCTCGATTGCGCGCTGCGAGCGGGTGTTGCGGATGTCGGTCTTCAGCTGCACCCGGCCGGCCCCGAGAGTCTCGAAGGCGTAGCCGAGCAGCAGCAGTTTGGTCTCCGGGTTGACCGGGCCGGACCAGACGGCCGGCGTGTACGTGGTCGAGCCGATCTCCAGGCTCGCGTTCTCCGGCTGCACGTCGATGAAGCTGGTCGATCCGATGACGCTGCCGGCGGGGAGTCCCCGGTGCGCGCGGAGCGTGCGCATCGTCCACGGCTGGCGGGTGGGCCGGCTGGCGGCGCGGGCGCGCGCCAGCGCGTCCTCCTCCGAGCGCGGCCGGCCGGCGACGTGCTCCCAGACGGCGTCGTCGTCGAGCGCGGCGAACAGGCCGGGCGCATCCCGCTCCGGGTCGCCGGTGGCCAGCTCCACGACACGGCCGCGGAGCACCGTTCCGGCCGGGACGGGCCAGTTCATCTCCGGCCAGGCGGCGTCGCCGGGGCGCGGGTCTGGCAGCGGCTGGAAGGCGGTGCCCACCGGCTCAGCTGGCCATCTCGGTGCCGATGACGTCGGCGTTGATGTTGAAGCGGGCGATGAGCACGGCGTCGCTCTCCCCCGGGGCGATGGAGTACTCGAACAGGGCGAACGGCTCGTCGTCGCCGGTGTGGTGCGGCAGGATGCTGACCCGCACGAGCGCCATCGAGCGCAGGAAGTCGATCTGCCGGTCGCCGGACTCGCGGCTCATGGCGTCGTCGAGGATCTCGTCGCCGAGCTCGGCGACGCTCTGGTAGAAGTAGGCGATGGTGTTGGAGGTGTCGGTGGACAGCTCGCCGACGAAGGCCTCGCGGGCGTCGGAGTCGAGGCTCTCGAGCTGCCCGATCAGGCCGGCGGCGATGTCGAGCGATTCCTCGGCGACGTCATCCTGTTCCGGCGAGCTCAGCGAGACGTCGACATCCCGCTCGCCCACCTCGACGGTCTCGGACCAGTACAGCTCGTCGTCGTTCTCGCTGCCGAGGTAGCCGAAGTAGTCGTGTTCGATGGCCATGCGTGTGTTTCTCCTTGGTGCCGGCGCTAGCCGACGAGCTTCTGGGCGAAGACGTGCGGGGTGAAGCCGGTCAGGTCGTTGATTCCCTCGCCCTGGCCGACGAGCTTGATCGGGATGCCGGTCTTCTCCTGTACCGCGAGGACGAAGCCGCCCTTGGCGGAGCCGTCGAGCTTGGTCAGCACGAGGCCGGTCACTCCGGCGTGCTCGATGAACGCCTCCGCCTGGGCGAGGCCGTTCTGGCCGGTGGTGGCGTCGAGCACCAGCAGCACCTCCGAGATGGGGGCCTGCTTCTCGACGACACGGCGGATCTTGCCGAGCTCGTCCATCAGGCCGCCCTTGGTCTGCAGCCGGCCGGCGGTGTCGATGATGACGATCTCTGTGCCCTCGGCCTTGGCGCGCTCGATGGTCTGGAAGGCGACGGCGGCCGGGTCCTGGCCCGGCATCTGCGGGCGCACGATGCCGACGCCGGCGCGGTCGGCCCAGGTGGCCAGCTGCTCGACGGCGGCGGCGCGGAAGGTGTCCGCGGCGCCGACCAGCACGGTGCGGTCGTAGTTGCGCAGGAACTTGGCGAACTTGCCGATGGTGGTGGTCTTGCCGACGCCGTTCACGCCGACGACGAGCACGATGGCGGGCCGCTCGGTGAGCTTGAGGGTGGAGTCCAGTTTCGCCAGACGCTCCTCGATGGTCTCCCGCAGCATGCGCTGCAGGTCGGCCGGGTCGGTGGTGCGGTACTTGGCGACCTTGCCGCGCAACTCGGTGACGAGGGCGTCCGTCACATCGGGACCGAAGTCGGCCTTGAGCAGTGCATCCTCGAGGTCTTCCCAGGTGTCGTCGTCGATCGTCTTCTTCGCGAACATGCCGCGGAGCGCGCCAGAGAGAGACCAGGGGGTGCGTTCAGCCATACGCCCAGCTTAAGGCGTGACGGCCTCCGCCCCGTGCCGCCGTCGACGCCCGGGCGTGCGCGCGGCGGAATACTCGGCGGGTGG
This sequence comes from Microterricola pindariensis, assembly GCF_002936985.1. Lineage (GTDB taxonomy): Bacteria > Actinomycetota > Actinomycetes > Actinomycetales > Microbacteriaceae > Microterricola > Microterricola pindariensis. The sequence goes on from NZ_MPZN01000045.1 coordinate 22,722, forward strand.
GCGTCGTTGTGGCCGCGTATGCCCTCCCCCTCCACGCCGCTTCGCCGCGCCCGCCCGCCCCGCCCTCTGCTCATCGCCATCGTGGGAGCCCTCGTGCTCGCCCTCGGCGGAGGGGTGGCCGCGATCGCACTGCTGCAGCAGCCCGCCGCGTCGGCCGGCGGGGAGCCGTCCGGACCGGTGAGCTCCGGCATCCTGCACGAGGACACCCGCATGGGCGCCGTCCTGTTGAACACGGCCAGGCTGGCCGAGATGCGGGCGTTCTACGAGGACGCCGTCGGGCTCACCGTTCTCGCCGAGAGCGAGGGAGAAGTCTCGCTCGGCCGACCGGGCGAGGAGCTGATCCGGCTGGTCAACGACCCGGACTCCCCCGCGGACACGCCGACGGGCGCCGGCCTGTACCACTCGGCGATACTGTACCCGGATGCGGCGTCCCTCGCCGGCGCGCTGACCGGCGTCGCGCAGCAGGCCCCCTCCAGCTACCAGGGCAGCGCCGACCACGCGGTGAGCCTGGCGTTCTACATCGGCGACCCGGACGGCAACGGCGTCGAGCTGTACATGGACCGCCCGCGCGCGGACTGGGAGTGGGTCGACGGCCGCGTCACCATGGGCTCCGCCGCCCTGGACCCGAACCAGTTCATCGCCGACAACCTCGACCCCGCGCTCTCCGCGGCCGAGCCGACGATGGGGCACGTGCACCTCCGGGTCGGCGAGCTGGGCGCCGCACGCGCCTTCTACGTCGACGTGCTGGGCTTCGACGTGACGAGCGAGACGGACGGCGCCCTGTTCATGTCGGCCGGCGGCTACCACCACCACCTCGCCGCTAACACCTGGAACAGCGCAGGGGCCGGGGTGCGCGGGGCCAGCCTCGGGCTGCGCGAGTTCACCGTCATCCTCGCCGACGGCGCCGAGCTGGATGCCGCGGCGGCCCGCCTGGCCGGCGCCGGCGTGCCGTACCAGCGGGAGGACGGCGCGCTCAGCGCTCAGGACCCGTGGGGCAACACGGTGCGGTTGGCGACGACGGCCGGCTAGCTGGCGCCCGTCCGGCTCGGCGGCGAGCGGCCGGAAACCGTGCCGGGTGCGAGGTCTCGATACGCTCGTTCCTCGCTACTCGACCAACGGACATCCCGCTGGTCGAGTAGGCCCGCCAGGGCCGTATCGAGACCCGGCTTCCACCCGGAAACCGTGCCGGGTGCGAGGTCTCGATACGCTCGTTCCTCGCTACTCGACCAACGGGGGCACACGGGGCGGAGCGTGGCCTAGGTCGCAAGCACCCGCTGGTCGAGTAGGCCCGCCAGGGCCGTATCGAGACCCGGCTTCCAACCGGAAACCGTGCCGGGTGCGAGGTCTCGATACGCTCGTTCCTCGCTACTCGACCAACGGACACCCCGCTGGTCGAGTAGGCCCGCCAGGGCCGTATCGAGACCCGGTGCCCGAAGACGACTAGCCTGCGCGTTCCTCCGGCTCGGTGCTGATGCGCTGGCCGACGACGGCGGAGACGCCGTCCTGCCGCATCGAGACGCCGTAGAGGGCGTCGGCAATCTCCATGGTGCGCTTCTGGTGCGTGATGACGATGAGCTGGCTGGTCTCGCGCAGGTCCTGGAAGATCGTCAGCAGGCGGCCGAGGTTCGCGTCGTCGAGCGCCGCCTCCACCTCGTCCATGATGTAGAACGGGCTGGGCCGCGCCTTGAAGATCGCGATGAGCAGCGCGACGGCGGCCAGCGAGCGCTCCCCGCCGGAGAGCAGGGAGAGCCGCTCGATCTTCTTGCCGGCCGGCTTGACGGAGACCTCGATGCCGGTGGTGAGCATGTCGTCCGGGTTGGTCAGGGAGATACTGCCCGTTCCGCCCGGGAACAGCACGGGGAACACCTGGCCGAACGCCTCCTTGGTGTCCTCGAAGGCGGCGGCGAAGATGGTCTGCATCTTCTCGTCGATCTCCTCGATGATGCTGAGCAGGTCGGCGCGGGTCTTGGTGAGGTCGGTGAGCTGCTCGCTGAGGAAGAGGTGCCGCTGCTCGAGCGCGGCGAACTCCTCGAGGGCGAGCGGGTTGACCCGGCCGAGCTGCGCGAAGGTGCGCTCGGCCTTCTCCAGCCGGCGCTGCTGCACGGCCCGGTCGAAGCGGCCGGGTTCGCCATCCTCGGTCTCGGCGGGGATCTCGACCTCCGGCCCGTACTCGTCGACGAGCACCTGCTCGTCCAGCCCCAGCTCGGAGAAGGCGCGCTCCAGCAGGCTGGAGAGGTGCAGCTTCTTCTCGTAGATGGCCAGCTCGAGCCCGTGCACGTTCTCGGTGATCACGCTGAGCCGTTCGCGGAGGGCCAGCTCCTCGCGCCGGAGCGTCGCGAGCTCCTCGTTCTCGGTGGCCCGCTTGGCCTCGGCCGTGGTCAGCTCGAGCCGGGCCTCGGCGACGGAGGCGTCGACGGAGGCGAGGATGACGGGCAGCGCGGCGACGACGGCGCTGGCCGCGTCCACCTGGCGGCGGCGGATGACGGCCAGGCGCGCCGCCTCCTCCGCTGCGGCGCGCTCCTGCTCGCGCCGTCTGGCCAGGGCCTCGCCGCGGGCCTGCTCGGCCCGCACCCGCTCGCGCGCCGTCTCCAGGCCGAGCCTGGCCTCGATCTCGGCCTCCCTGGCCTGTTCCAGCTCGGTGTGGAGCGCGGCGCGGGCGCTCGCGTCCAGCAGCGGTCGGGGCCGGGAACGGGCGGTGTCCAGCTCGGCCTTGGCCTTCTCGGCGGCGGCCTCCGCCTCACCGACCCGGCCGGCGGCCAGCTCGAGCGCCTTGCCGAGCCGGTCGAACTCGGCGACGGACGCCTCCGCCTGCACGCGGGCGCGGTTCAGCCGCTCGGTCTGCGCGGCGAGGGCGGAGTCGAACTCGCGCAGCGCGGCGAGGGCGGCCTGGGCCTGTGACTTCGCGGTCTGGTGGCCTGCTCGCTGCTCGGTGAGGGTGTAGCGGGCGCGCTCGATGAGCGAGCCCAGCTCGCCGAGCCGGTCCGCCGCGGCATCCCGCTCGGCGATGAGCTCGATACGGCCCTGCTCCCCGCCGGATCCGCCGCGGAGCACATACTCGGTGAGCACCTCGCCGGCGCGGGTGACGACGGTGACGGGGGCGCCGGTGGAGGCGGCGGCCAGCTGCGGCGCCGCGGCACGGGCGGTGGCCAGGTCGTCGGCGATCACGACGTGCGCGAGCACGCCCTGCACGCCGGGCGGGGCGGTGACGACGGATGCCGGGGCGGTGATGCCGGGCAGGCCGGGCCAGCTCGGGCCCTCGCCCGCGCTCCCCTGGCCGGCATCCGGTTCGGCGATCACGAGTTCGACCCGGCCGAGCCCGTGGGCGGCGGCGTGGTCGACGGCGGCGTGCGCCGCGGCGCTGCTCTCGACCAGGATCGCGTCGGCGAGGGTGCCGAGGGCGGCGGCGATGGCCGCCTCGAAGCCGGGCACGACGTGCACGTTCTCGGCGACGATGCCGCGCACGCCGCCGAGGCCGGCCGCGATCAGGTCGGCGGAGCCGTCGCTGCGCTCGAGGGCCCGGGAGAGGGCGCTGACCTTGGCGGCGAGGGCGTCCTTCTCGCGCTCGGCGCCGTGCAGCTCGTCGCGGAGCCGCTCGATCTCGGCCTCGGCCCGGGTCACCTCGGCCTGGGCGAGCTCGTAGGCCTCGTCAAGGTCGGTCTCGCTGGCCTCGTCCTGCTCGGCGGCGGCCTCCAGCTCGGCGAGGTCGCGCTCCGCCTTGGCCCGGCGCTCGGCGGCGGCCTCTGACGCGTTCTGCTGGCGGAGCACCTCGCCGCGCACGGCCGCGAGGCGGGACGC
>NZ_MPZN01000046.1 GCF_002936985.1 Microterricola pindariensis
CGTCTGAAAGCTCGGACGCAATGTTATGCCGGTGCCCCCGGCAGTGACACACTTGAAAGATGAGTAGTCATCAGGACGGCGTCGCAATGCCCGATCCCGCCGCACACCCCGAAGCCACATCCTCCGACGATCGGAGATTCTTCGGCCAACCGCGGGCCCTCGCCACCCTCTTCGGTGTCGAGATGTGGGAGCGCTTCAGCTTCTACGGCATGCAGGGCATCCTGCTGATCTACCTGTACTTCTCGGCAACGCAGGGCGGCCTCGGGATGCCGCAGGCGACCGCGGCCGGCATCGTCGGCGCCTACGGCGGCGCCGTCTACCTCTCCACCATCCTCGGCGCCTGGTTGGCCGACCGCCTGTTCGGCTCGGAGCGGGTGCTCTTCGTCAGCGCCATCGTGATCATGTTCGGTCACCTCTCGCTGGCGCTGCTGCCCGGCTTCGCCGGTGTCATCGTCGGCCTCATCATGATCGCCGTCGGCTCGGGCGGCCTGAAGGCCAACGCCACGAGCGTCGTCGGCACGCTCTACTCGGAGAGCGACCCGCGCCGCGACGCCGGCTTCTCGCTGTTCTACCTCGGCATCAACCTCGGCGCCTTCTTTGGCGCGCTGCTCACCGGCCTGCTGCAGAGCACGGTCGGCTTCCACTGGGGCTTCGCGCTCGCCGCCTTTGGCATGGCGATCGGCCTCACCCAGTACTCCTTCGGCCGCAAGCGCCTGCCCGCCGCCGCGCACACCGTGGCGAACCCGCTGCCCCGGGCCCGCCGCCCGCTCGTCATCGGCATCGCCGTGGCCGCCGTGCTGCTGGTGCTCGCGCTGATCTTCGCCGGCCTCATCCGGGCCGAGAACCTGGCCGCCCTGGTGATCGGCCTGACGATCGCGTCGACGATCGCCTACTTCTCCGTCATCCTCTCCAGCCGCAAGATCACCAAGACGGAGCGTTCCCGGGTGCTCGGCTTCATCCCGCTGTTCGTCGCCAGCGTCGCGTTCTGGTCGCTCTACCAGCAGCAGTTCACGGTGCTCACGATCTACTCCGACAAGCAGCTGAACCGCAGCATCCTCGGCTGGGAGATGCCGATCTCCTGGGTGCAGTCGATCAACCCGGTGTTCATCATCATCCTCTCCGGCGTGTTCGCGGCGATCTGGACCAAGATGGGCACCCGGCAGCCGTCCACCCCGGTCAAGTTCGCCCTCGGCACCGCGGTGATGGGCATCGGCTTCCTGCTGTTCCTGCCGTTCGCCGGCGGCGCGGCCAACAGCACCCCATTGCTGGCGATCGTCGGCATCCTGCTGGTCTTCACCATCGCCGAGCTGCTGCTCTCGCCGGTGGGCCTCTCGGTGGCCACCAAGCTGGCCCCGAAGGCCTTCCACACCCAGATGGTCGCCCTGTTCTTCCTCTCCGTGGCCCTCGGCACCGCGATCTCCGGCCAGCTGGCCGGGCTGTACCAGCCGGAGACGGAGGCGGCATACTTCGGCATCCTCGGTGGCATCGCCATCGTGCTCGGCATCCTGCTCGCCCTGCTGACGAAGCCCGTGCTGAAGCTCATGGCCGGCGTGCGCTAGCCGCCGACGCCGCCCGGCGCACCGCGCGGAAACGGCCCGGGATCACGCGATCCCGGGCCGTTTCTCTGCGCGCACCCGGCGGATGCCGCAGCGCTCAGCCCGCGGTGAGCGCGACGGTGCGGAACCCCGCGTTCGACATCGACGAGTCGGCGGTGTTGGAGGAGCGTGCCGCGCTGCGGTAGCGGTTGCAGTAGGAGTCGTGGCAGAGGAACGAGCCTCCGCGGAGCACCCGGGCGCCGCCGCGGGGCGGGCCCTGCGGGTTCCTGTTCTCGCCGGAGAGATAGGCCTCCGCCCCGAACCAGTCGGAGCACCACTCCCAGACGTTGCCGACGGACTGCCACAGACCGTAGGCGTTCGGGGTGAAACTGCGCACCGGGGCGGTCGTCAGCCAGCCGTCCTCGAGCGTGTTGTGCCGGGGGAAGCTGCCCTGCCAGATGTTGCACTGCCAGGCGCCGTGCTCGCTCATCAGCTCGTTGCCCCACGGGAAGCGCTGGCCGTGCGCCCCGCCGCGGGCGGCGCACTCCCACTCCGCCTCGGTGGGCAGGCGGCGGCCGGCCCACCGGCAGTAGGCCATGGCGTCGTTCCAGCTGACGTGCACGACGGGGTGGTCGGCCAGGCCGTCGAGGTCGGAGAGGCTGCCGCCCGGGTGCTGCCAATCGGCCCCGCGCACGCCGATCCACCACGGGGTGCCGGGGGCCCGGGAGAGCAGGTCGTTCTGCGGCGCCGCGACGGCCAGGTGGAACACGGCCGAGAACTCGAACGTCTCCGCCTCGGTGCGGTAGCCGGTGGCGTCCACGAAGGCGGCGAAGTCGGCGTTGGTGACGGATGTCGCGTCGATCGCGAAGGCGTCGAGCGTGACGTCGTGCAGGTAGTGCTCGCCGTCGGCCGGCTTGCCGTCGCGGAACGGGTCGCCCATCTGGAACGTCTGGGCGGGCACGACGGACTGCTCGATGGAGTGCGCGACGCGCAGCGTCGCGAAAGGCGGCAGCCCATGCCCAGGAATCCCTTGGGCAGTTACCGGTGCTTGAAAGGCTTCGACAGGCTCAAGCGGCGGAAGGGCGCCGAGCTGCACGGGCTGCGGCCCCCGGCTGGGCGGCTGGCAGCCGCAGCCGCAGCCCCCCTGCTCGCCTTGCTCGCCCTGCTGTTCCTGCTCTGCTGCGCTCATGGTGTCGTCTGCTCCGAGGGTGATGGCGTGGATGTGGACGAGGGGAGCGGCGCGGTCAGCACGCCGCCCAGCCAGCCGCGGATGGTGGCCGCCATGTCGATGCGCTCCGGCTCGAGCAGCCACTGCACCTGCAGGCCGTCCATCAGTGCGATCAGCTCGGTGGCGAGCAACTCGGGGTCTGCGCCGGCGGGGAGCACCCCGGCCTGCTGTGCGCGGCGGAAGGCGTCTCGGCCCCCGCGCCTCGTGCCCTGGTAGCGCCCGACGAAGTAGTCGTGGGCCGGATGCTGCGGGGCTGTCGCCTCGGCCGAGAGCACGGCGAACAGGCGGATCAGCTCGGGGCGGGTGGCGTTGAACTCGACGAGCTCGACCAGCCGGCCCAGCCAGGGGCGGCCGTCCGCGTCATCCGCGTGGCTCCAGTGGAACAGAGCCTCGTCGTCCGCGTCGCGCTCGGCCAGGACGGCCGTGAGCAGCAGCTCCTTGCTCGGGAAGTGGTGCAGCAGTCCGGCGCGGGAGATGCCGCAGGCGGCGGCGACGTCGAGCATCGAGACGGAGTGGAAGCCGGCGCTGCCGAAGAGCTCCGTCGCGGTCTGCACGATGACTGCCTTGCGGGCGCGCCCGGCGGCATAGGCGCCGCGGGCCTGCGCGTTCGCGCCAGCTGACCCCTGGGGGGCGTGGCCGTCATCCGATGTGTGCATCGCGTCCATTCTGACGCAGCCGCGCCGTTCGAGGCGCTCGCGGCTGTCATTTCAACGAAAACCGACACCTCTGTCTGTTTTCATGTTAGCGTGACGGAACGCATTGGCAATCGCAAAGGAGCACTTGCATGAGATCACCGGAACTCTCCGTTCAGCTGTACACGGTCAAGGACCAGCTGGAGGCCGACCTCGACGGAACTCTGGGCCGCCTGGCTGGCATGGGCCTGCGCCTCGTCGAGGCATTCGACTTCGTGCGCCGCCCCGCTGAACTGGCCGAGGCGTTCGCCACGCACGGCCTGAGCTCGCCGACCGGGCATGCCACGCTGCTCTCGGACGAGATCCGGCTCGGTGAGCTCGTGTACCCGGTCGACAGCCACGAGACGATCTTCGCCGCGGCGAAGACGCTCGGTGTCGAGACCGTCATTGACGCCTTCATCCCGCTGGAGCGCTGGCAGACCGAGGAGGGCGTGGCCGACATCGCCACACGCCTGAACGCCGCAGCCCGCAGTGCGGCCGAGCACGGCCTGCGCGTCGGGTACCACAACCACTCGCAGGAGTTCGTGGCCAGCTTCGGCGGCCGTTCGGCCTTCGAGCACTTCGCCGACCAGCTGGACGACGAGGTCGTGCTCGAGGTGGACCTGTTCTGGGCGGCGACCGCCGGCCAGGACGTGCCCGCACTGCTCTCCCGCCTCGGCGAGCGGGTCGTGGCCGTGCACGCCAAGGACGGCATCCCGGGCGTGAACCCTTTCATCCCCGGTGCGGCCACGTTCGACCCGGCCGCGCTCGACCAGCGCCCTGCGGGCCTCGGCGAGGTTCCGATTCTGGCTTCGCTGGCGGCGGCGCCGTCGGTCCGCTACGCGGTCATCGAGTTCGACGCGTACAAGGGCGACATCTTCGAGGGCATCGAGACCGGCGTGAAGTTCTTCGCCGAGAACGGCATCCGCTGATGGCCGGGCAGGGGCCCGTCGGCGTCGGCTTCATCGGCACCGGCATGATCAGCGACACCTACCTGGAGAACCTGAACAGCTTCCCCGACATCCGTGTGGTCATCCTCGGCGACCTGATCGAAGAGCGGGCAGCGGCGCAGGCCGCGAAACACGGCGTCGCCCTGTCGGGCTCGGCCGCCGATGTGCTGGCGCACCCGGATGTCGAGATCGTCGTGAACCTGACGATCCCCGCCGTGCACGCCGAGATCAGCCTGCAGGCGATCGCCGCCGGCAAGCACGTCTGGACGGAGAAGCCGATCAGCATCGACCGGGCCAGCGGTCGCGAGCTGCTGGAGCGGGCGGCTGCCGCCGGGCTCCGCGTCGGCGTCGCGCCGGACACCGTGCTCGGCCCGGGCATGCAGACGGCCAGGCGGGCGATCGCCCGCGGCGACATCGGCACCCCGCTGTCCGGGCAGACGGTCATGCAGTACATCGGCCCGGACGTGTTCCACCCGGACCCCGAGTTCCTCTTCGACCACGGCGCCGGCCCGCTCTTCGACATGGGCCCGTACTACGTGACCACGCTGGTGCACGTGTTCGGCTCGGTGGCCCGGGTGGCCGCATTCGGCTCGCAGGGCCGCACGGAGCGCACCATCGCCACCGGAGGCCGCGCGGGAACCACGTTCCCGGTCGAGGTTCCGACGCACATCAGCGCGATCGCCGAGTTCGAGCAGGGCGGCGTCGCCCAGAGCGTGCTTAGCTTCGACTCGCCGCTGGCCAAGACCGGATACGTCGAGATCACCGGCACCGAGGCGACCATGCTGATCCCCGACCCGAACACCTTCGGCGGCGAGGTGCTGATCACGCGCGCCGGGTTCGGCGAGCCCGCATGGGAGTCGATCCCGCTCGGCGGCGTGCTCACCGGGCGCGGGCTCGGCGTGCTCGACATGGCGCGGGCGATCCGCTCCGGCGGCGCCCACATTGCCACCGGCGACGTCGGCTACCACGTGTTCGACACGCTGGCCTCGATCGAGGATGCCGTCAACACCAAGCAGGTCGTCACGGTGGAGAGCTCGATCGACGCCGTGCCGCTCGTAGCCGACGGCTGGGACCCGTTCGCGGCGACCCTGTCGCCCGTCCCCGTCGGCTGAGTGCCTCTCGGTCGGCTGAGTCCCCTCTCCGCCGGTTGAGTCCCCTCTCCGTCGACTGAGCGAGGAACGAGCGAAGCCCTGAGCATCTCCGCGGAGACGCTCAGGGCTTCGCTCCGTGTGCCGGGCTCCTCTCGCCCCGTTGGTCGAGTAGGCCCGCTAGGGCCGAATCGAGACCCGGTTCCCAGCGGGGAACTGTGTCTGGTGCGGGGTCTCGATACGCTCGTTCCTCGCTACTCGACCAGCGGGTGATTTCACAGGCTCAATCAGCGGGAGAACTGGCTCGACCAGCGGGTGCGGCGCGGCGCGGCGCGGCACCCTCGAGCCGGCGTGCAGATGCGCGTTGGCTCGAGGGAGCGCCAGCGACCGAAGCCAACAGCGCCGCTCGCCCGCTCGCGCGGTTGGTGCCGCGCGGCCGGATGCCGCAGGCTGCCGCCCTCCCCGGTGGTCGAGTAGGCCCGCTAGGGCCGTATCGAGACCCGGTTTCTGGCGGGGGACTGTGTCTGGTGCGGGGTCTCGATACGCTCGTTCCTCGCTACTCGACCAGCGGGTGTGGCGCGGCGCGGCGGGGATTTCGGCGGGCGCTGGGCGCAGCCGGCGGAGGGTCGCGGCCGCAACAGCCAGCCCAGAGAGGCCAGCCCAGAGAGGCCAGCGCAGTGACGCCCGCGCAGAGACGCCAGCGCCGGCGCGGCTAGAGCGCGCGGGCCGCCGCCACGAACGCCTCGATCAGGGCGGCATCCTTCTGGCCGCGGCTGCTCTCGACACCGCTGGACACGTCGACCCCGGCGGGCGAGGCCTCCGAGCCCACGCCGCCGAGCGCGTCGAGCAGCTCCCGAACATTGCCGGGGGTGAGCCCGCCGGCCAGCAGCCAGCCGCCGTGCGGCGGTTCGGCGTGCAGCGCGCTCGTGTCGAAGGGCTCCCCGGCTCCCGGAACGGGGGCGTCCAGCAGCAGCCGGTGGCGGCGGAGCCCCGACGGGTCCCGCTCCAGCTGCTGCAGGTACTCGTCCAGCGAGAGCGCCCGGATCGTGCCGAAGCCCGCCGACTTCACTCGGTCGAGCTCGGCCACCGGCTCGCCGCCGTGCAGCTGCACGGTGCTCACGCCAGCCGCCGTGGCGGTCAGCAGGACCTCGTCGAGCGGCTGCCCCCGGAACACGCCGACGGTCTCGATGCTGTGCGGAACAGCCGTGATCAGCTGCCGCACCGTGTCGGCGTCGACCGTGCGCGGGCTGCCCGGCGCGAACACGAAGCCAACGGCATCCGCCCCGGCCTGCACCGCGGCGGCGAGGGTCGCGGGCTCACGCAGGCCACAGATCTTCACAAACATGGTTCCACTGTGCCATGCTCCGCGGTCGGGTCGGTGCACGTCAGTGGCTTCGGTCGCTGGCGCTCCCTCGAGCCAACGGGAGAGGGAGCCAACGGGAAACCCTCCCGAGCGCCCGCGCGCCCCGGTGTAGGGCCGGGGCGCGCGGAGCCGGGGTGCCGCTAGGCGGGAACCGGCGCGAGCAACGGCCGCACTCCGCCGTAGCCGTCGGCGATGACCGCCGACGGCAGGTCGAAGACCCGGGTGGCCCGGGCGTTCTCGGTGTACTTCGGCCACGGGGCGACGCCGGTGCTCACGAAGGCCACGGCCTCCGCGTGCAGCTCGTCGGCCAGCGCCTGCGGCGGGTTGGCGCCGGCGAGGGCGTCGATCCGCACGCTGTCGAGGCAGTCGAAGAAGAAGGGCACGTCGAGGCAGTGCATGGCGTACGTGAACACGGGGGAGGGCCACGAGAACCGGTACACCCAGGTGGGGGCGCCCGCCGTGCTCGTGCCGCCGGCCGCGCCGGCCTCGCGCGCCTCTGTCACCTTCAACACGGCGGTGCGGAACATCGCGTCGGTCATGTAGCGCCCGACGGCTCCCGCGGTGTCGCGCTTGGCGACATCCGGGTTCGCCGCGAAGTAGGCCTTGCGCTTGACCTTGCCGAGGCCGGCCTTGCCCAGCATGAAGCTCTTCGGGATGAAGCGCAGCTTGCCCTTGGCCTCGTCCATCGCCATGGAGAACTCGTCGTCGGTGGCGCCCAGCACGAGGGGCTTGTCGGCGCCGACGCCGATCCTGAACGAGTCGAGGGTCGGCCGCAGGATGAGCTTCTCGTCGATCATGGGGGCGAGCGCGAGGCCGTCCGCGATCATCCGGCCCAGCATGTCGAGCGGGTTGCCCGGGCCGTCGGCCGGCTCCTGCGCCTTCTGCTGCAGCTCGAGGATGCGCTCCTCGCTGAGGCTGGCGAAGCCCTCGCGGGTCGCCGGCACGCCGGCGAGCTCGGCCAGGCGGCGGGCCAGCTGCTGAGCGCGGGGGCGCGCGACATCGCCGACGGCTCCGGAGATGCAGTAGACGCCGCTGAACAGGTGCTGGGCCGCCTCCATGCCGAGCAGGGTGAGCACGGCGCCGCCGCCGGCGGACTGGCCGACGATCGTGACGCGGGCGGGGTCGCCGCCGAACGCGGCGATGTTCTGCTGCACCCACTCCAGGGCGAGCAGCCAGTCCAGCACGCCGCGGTTGTCGGGGGCGCCATCGATGCAGCCGAACCCGTCGAAGCCGAGCCGGTACGAGATCGACACGGTGACAACGCCGTCGCGGTTGAACGCGGCGCCGTCGTACCAGGGGCTGGCGGGAGACCCGGCGGTGTAGCCGCCGCCGTGGATGTAGACGAGCACGGGCAGGCCGGCGGATGCCGCGGCGGCCGGCGCGGGGGTGAACACGTTCACGTTCAGCGTCGACTCGCCCTCGATCGACGGCTCCGGGATCAGCGTGATCTCAGACAGCGTCTTCCGCTGCGGGGTCGGCCCCATCTCCAATGCGTCGCGCACGCCCTCCCAGGCCGCATGCGGCACGGGGGCCGCGAAGCGCAGCGGGCCGACCGGTGCCTCGGCGAAGGGAATGCCATGGAAGGCGGCGGATGCCAGCCCGCGCCAGCCGCGGGGCGAACGCCAGATGCCGCGCACCACGCCGGCCGCCGTCTGCACCTCGGGGGCGACGGTGATGTCGAATTCGGTCTGCTCTGTCATGGCTGCTTCCTCTGGGTCGCTGGAGATTCAGGTGGTCTTGATTCTGTCGTACAGCCGAATGAGCCTGCCGAGATCCGAGGGACCTCGACAGGCTCACGCAGTGGTGTTGCCCCGGTTTGCTACGCGGCGGGAACGGTGTCCGGCAGCAGCATCCGCAGCGTGGCGAAGGCATCGGACTCCACAGAGGACGCGGGGTCGTCGTAGACGCGGGCCTGCCGGTCGGTGCTGTTCCAGGCCGGCCAGTTGGCCGCACCGTCACGGATCAGCGCCAGGGCGCCGCCGTGCACCTCGTCGGCGAGCAGCTGCGATGGCGTGTCTCCGGCGACGGCGGAGACGCGCTCAGCGCCCAGCTGGTCGAAGAAGAACGGCACGTCGAGGCAGTGGCAGGAGCTGCCGATCGTCGGCGACGACCAGGAGAAGCGGTACAGCCAGGTGGCTGCGGCATCCGCGTCGTCGCGGCCGGCACGCAGCTCGGCGATGTCGAGCGCGGGGGCGCGGAACATCGAGTCGGTGATGTACTGGCCGACCGTGTCGGCCGTGTCGAGACCCTCGTGCGCGGCGACGTACGCCTCGACGAGCTCGGGGGAGTCCACCAGGCGGCCGAGGATCGCGGCGGCCGGGATCGCGGCCATGGCCTCCTTGCCCTCGGCCAGGATCATGTTGAACTCCTGGTCGGTTGCCCCCATGACGAGCGCCTTGTCTGCGCCGATGCCGGCGGCGTACGCCTCGCGGCTGGGCAGCGGGATCAGATCGCCGTCGACGACGGGGCCGAGCACGAGGCCGCCGCTGACCAGGCCGACCAGCCCGGCGATGGGGTCGGACTCGTCGCCGTCCGCGTTTAACGGGGAGGCGGAGGCCTGCAGCTCGAGGATGCGCGACTCCGACAGGCTGCCGAGCCCGGCGCGGGTGGGTGCGACGCCGCCGAGTTCGGCGATCGCGCGCCCGACGGTCTCAGCGGCGTCCAGCGTCGTGGTGGTGGGCGGGCCGGAGATCGAGTAGACGGCGCGGAACAGGTGCTGCGCGGCCGGCATGCCGAGCAGCGTGAGCACGGCGCCGCCGCCGGCGGACTGGCCGGAGATGGTGACCTGCTTCGGGTCGCCGCCGAAGTTCGCGATGTTCTCCTGCACCCACTCGAGGGCGAGCAGCCAGTCGCGCACGCCGCGGTTCATCGGGGCGTCCTCGATGTAGCCGAAACCGTGGAAGCCGAGGCGGTACGAGACGGACACGACGATGACGCCGTCGCGGTTGAACGGTGCCCCGTCGTACCAGGGGCTCGACGGGGAGCCGGAGACGTAGCCGCCGCCGTGGATGTAGACGAGAACGGGCAGGCCGGCGGATTCCGCGGCATCCGTGCCGGGGGCGAGCGGCGCCGGCGTGAACACGTTGACGTTCAGCGTGGAGTCACCGGGGAAGGCCGGCTCGGGGATGAGAGTGATCTCGCCCTGGACCTCGCGGTGCGGGGTGGCACCGAACTCGACGGCGTCGCGCACGCCCTCCCAGGCCCGGTGCGGCACGGGTGCGGCGAAGCGCAGCTCGCCGACGGGCGGCTCGGCGAAGGGGATGCCGAGGAAGGCTGCCGACGGCACGCCTGCGGCATCCGCGCCCTCGCGCCAGAAGCCGCGCACGACGCCGGCAGCGGTCTGAACGAGTGGGGGTGTGCTGGTCATGTGGTTCTCCTAACGAACGCTCTTGATGGGTGCCAGGACGATGGCGGCGAGCGTGACCGCGACCATGGCGAACACGAACAGGGCCTGGTATCCGCCGGCGAAGGTGATGATGAGCCCGGCGACGGCGGGGCTGAGGGCCTGCGGGATGTTGGTGGCGACGTTGAGGATGCCGAGGTCCTTGCCTGCGGCGGTGCCGCCGCCCGGGAGCACCTCGGTCATCAGCGCCGCGTCGCAGGCCATGTAGAGGCCGAAGCCGAATCCGCTGACGATGTTCATGATGAGCATGCCGGTCACGGTGGGCATGACCAGCGGGAAGATCAGGCTGATCACCATGATGACCGTGGCGGCGTAGATGAACACCTTGCGGCGGCCGACCTTGTCACTCCACCAGCCGGCGAGCGAGATCGAGAGCAGCGTCGGCACCAGACCGGCCGCCGCGAGCAGGGCCGCGGTGCTGGCCGCCTCCTCGAGCGGCAGGCCGATGTAGTCCTGCAGGAGGTAGAGGCTGTATGCCGTGATGACGAAGTAGCCGAGGATGAAGAGGAAGCGACCGGCGAACGCCCAGGCGAAGTCGGGGTTCTGCTTCGGGTTGATCCAGAAGCCGGCCAGGAAGTTCTTCCAGCTCCACGGCTCGATCACGGCGCCGACGCTGGAGTAGTCCTTGTTGAAGAGCACGTACAGCACGGTCGAGACGAGCACGCCGATGCCGAAGATCGTGTAGCCGATCCCGACGTTGTTCACGAACTCGGCCGCGACGACGGTACCGAGCACGCCGCCGAGCATCATGCCGAGGCCGGCCATGGCCGAGGCAACGCCACGCTTGGAGCGGGGGAAGCGGTCGGGCACGATGGCGCTGAGTGGGCCCTGGATGGCGTTCATCGACACCTGGATGACGGCCCAGAACGCGGCGATGAGCAGCACGTTCTGCATGCCGCCCAGGCCGAGCAGGAAGTTCATCGCGATGGCGGCGCCGATCAGCATCCACGGGGCGCGGCGGCCCATGCGGGTGCGGGTGCGGTCGCTGAGCGCGCCGACGATGGGCTGGGCGAACAGGGTGAAGACGAACGACACCGTGCTGACGAGGCCGAAGTTGGCGACCTTGGCGAGCGGGTCAGGGTCGATCGTGGCGATCTGCGCGGGAAGCAGGATGCCGATGACGGCGCCGTAGGTGGCGAAGACGAACACCGAGATCACTGCGATCGATGGCAGCAGGCGCCGGGTGGCCACGGGGCTCTGCATTCCTGTCGACGTCAGCGCTGTGCGGCCGTCTTCGGCGAGCTCCGGGGTGGTGGATGGGGTGGGCACGACTCTCCTCTTCATTGAGAAACCGCGGCGCGACGAGGCTGTGTGCCCGCTCACTTCCGCAAACACCGTCAAAACCAAACGACGTTCGGTAATGAGTATGAGCCTCATCGGGCGAGAGCGCAAACGGGGCTCCGCGTGTGGCGCGGTATGGCGGTCGTGGCGCACATGAGTAAGGCTCCGCCCGCGCCGGTGAGGGGCGGGCGGAGCCTCCCCTCGTTAGCGGACGCCCTTGATGGGCATCAGCACGAAGGCGGCCGCCGTGACGGCGACCATCGCGAAGATGAACAGCGACGGGTAGCCGCCGAGCGCGATGATGATGAAGCCGGCGACGGCCGGGCTGAGGGCCTGCGGGATGTTGGTGGCGACGTTGAGGATGCCGAGGTCCTTGCCGGCGGCGACGCCGTCGCCTGGGAGCACCTCGGTCATCAGGGCGGCGTCACAGGCCATGTAGAAGCCGAAGCCGAATCCGCTGACGATGTTCATGATGAGCATGCCCTCGAAGGTGGGCATGATCAGCGGGAAGATCAGCGAGATGACCATGATGACGGTGGCGGCGTAGATGAACACCTTGCGGCGGCCGACCTTGTCGCTCCACCAGCCGGCGAGGGCGATCGAGATCATGGTGGGCAACAAGCCGGCCATGGCGAGCATGGCGGCCGCGCCGGCCGCCTCCTCCAGCTCCATGCCGATGTAGTCCTGCAGCAGGTAGAGGCTGTACGCACTGATGACGAAGTAGCCGAGGATGAACAGGAAGCGCGCGGTGAACGCCCAGAAGAAGTCGGGGTACTTCTTCGGGTTGATCCAGAAGCCCGTGAGGAAGTTCTTCCAGCTCCAGGGCTCGATGACGGCGCCGACGCTGGAGTAGTCCTTGTTGAAGAACACGTAGAGCGCGGTCACGATCAAGACGGCGATGCCGAATACCGCATAGCCGACACCGATGTTCGAGACGAATTGTGCGGCGACGACCGTGCCGAGCACGCCCCCGAGCATCATGCCGACGCCGGCCATGGCCGAGGCGACGCCGCGCTTGGAGCGGGGGAAGCGGTCGGGCGCGACGGCGCTGAGCGGGCCCTGAACAGCGTTCATGGACACCTGGATGACGGCCCAGAACGCCGCGATGAGCAGCACGTTCTGCATGCCGCCCATGCCGAGCAGGAAGATCATCGCGACGGCGGCGCCGATCAGCATCCACGGGGCGCGCCGGCCGAGCCTGTTGCGGGTGCGGTCGCTGAACGCGCCGACGATGGGTTGGGCGAACAGGGTGAAGACGAACGAGATCGAGCTGACGAGGCCGAAGTTCGCGACCTTGGCGACGGGGTCGGGGTCGATGGTCGCGATCTGCGCCGGGAGCAGGATGCCGAGCACCGCGCCGTAGGTGGCGAAGACGAACACCGACAGGATGGCGATCGAGGGCAGCAGTCGCTTGGTGGCAACGGGGCTGTGCATCCCGGTCGAGGTGACGGCCGTGCGGCCGTCGTCCGCGAGCTCTGGGTTGGGCGATGTGGTGGACACGACTCTCCTCTTCATTGAGAAACAGCGGTGGTGCGGGGTAGGGACCTTGGCCGTCGCCGAGCGCCTAA
Organism: Microterricola pindariensis; assembly: GCF_002936985.1. GTDB lineage: Bacteria > Actinomycetota > Actinomycetes > Actinomycetales > Microbacteriaceae > Microterricola > Microterricola pindariensis. The sequence goes on from NZ_MPZN01000046.1 coordinate 13,088, forward strand.
AACCTAGCGACGTTTGGTAATGAGTATGGGGCTGAAGCAGGATTTGGGCAAGCGGCAAATTGCCGCCGCCGCGGCGGCTGGGAGCTGGGCGCTACGGAACGAGGCCGAGCAGTTCCGCCAGGTAGTCGATGTGCTCCGCCATATCGAGTTCCGGGTCGATCATCCACTGCGTCTGCAGGCCGTCGGCGAGGGCGATCATGATGGTCGAGACCTTGTCGGCGTCGATCGCGGGGGAGAGCTTGCCCGCGGCCTGGGCGGCGCGCACGCTCGACGCGAAGTATTTGCGGAAGTCGTGGCCGCGCTGCACGAAGAAGTCGTGGGCGGGGTGTGCGGCATCCGTCGCCTCGGCCGCCAGGCGCGTGTAGAGCTGCGCGAGGCCGGGCACCTCGGTGTTGTGGCGCATGACGGTGGCGAGCGACTCGAAGGGATTCTCGCTGATCGGCGTGGAGGCGATGGAGAGGTCGCCCTCGCCGTGTGCGTAGTCGCGGGTGTCGACCTCGTCACGCTTCTGCAGTACGGCCGCGAAGAGCTCCTCCTTGGAGCTGAAGTAGTGCAGCAGCCCAGCCTGACTGAGCCCGACGGCGTCGGCGAGCTCCCGCACCGAGGTGCGGCTGTAGCCATTGCGGGCGATCACCCGAAGGGCCTCGGTCAGAATCTCGTCGCGCTTGGCGACCCCTTTTGCGTATGAGCCTCTGCGTGCCATAGGTGAATCGTATTGAACTTCCTTGGATTTGAAAACCGAACAATGTATGGTTTTCAGTGTTCGCAGTCGAACTCGCCGGAAGGACCAGCATGACAGTGATGTCGGGACGCGTCCAGATCCGCGTGGGGGCGGGGCGAACGCGCCGCGCGCCGGCCGGCAGCGCACCAGCCGAGCGCACAAGTTTCTCGCCGGGACGGCATCCGAATCTCGTACGCTCTACAGCACCCACGCAAGGAGAATCATGACTGACTCGACCACCATCGCCGCCCGCGCTGCTGACATCGTGGCTGGCCTCACCCTGGAGGAGAAGGCCTCGCTCACCAGCGGAGCCGACTTCTGGAGCACCAAAGCCATCGACCGTGCGGGCGTGCCCCGCATCGTGCTGACCGACGGCCCGCACGGCGTGCGCCTCCAGCGTGAGGGCTCCGACCACCTCGGCCTCGCCGACAGTGTGCCGGCCACCTGCTTCCCGCCCGCCGTGGCGCTCGGCTCGAGCTTCGACTCCGAGCTGCTCGAGCGTGTCGGCGTCGCCCTCGGCGAAGAGGCGAAGGCGGAGGGCGTCGGCGTCCTGCTCGGCCCCGGCATCAACATCAAGCGCTCGCCGCTCTGCGGGCGCAACTTCGAGTACCTCTCCGAGGACCCGATCGTCTCCGGCGTGCTCGGCGCCTCGCTCGTGCGCGGCCTGCAGAGCGAGGGCGTCGGCACCTCGCTCAAGCACTTCGCGGCGAACAACCAGGAGAACGACCGCATGCGCTCGAGCTCGGACGTCGACCCGCGACCGCTGCGCGAGATCTACCTGCGCGGATTCCAGCGCGTCGTCGAAGACGAGCAGCCGTGGACGGTCATGTGCTCGTACAACCGCCTGAACGGCGTCTACACCTCGGAGAACCCGTGGCTGCTGAACTCCGTGCTGCGCGATGAGTGGGGCTTCAACGGCGTCGTCGTCTCCGACTGGGGCGCCGTCAACGAGCGCGTCATCGGCGTCGCGGCCGGCCTCGACCTCGAGATGCCGGGCGGCGGCGGGCGCACCGACGCCGAGCTGGTCGCCGCCGTGCAGGCCGGAACCCTCGACGAGGCCGTGCTCGACGTCGCCGCCCAGCGCAACATCGAGCTGGCGCTCAAGGCGCAGGCCGGGGCAGACGCCGACGCGTCCTACGACGTCGACGCCCACCACGCCCTGGCCCGTGAGGCGGCCGCCCGCAGCATCGTGCTGCTGAAGAACGAGGGCGCGCTGCTGCCGCTCTCGGCCTCGGCATCCGTCGCCGTCATCGGTGAGTTCGCCCGCACGCCGCGCTTCCAGGGCGCGGGCAGCTCGCTGATCAACCCGACCAAGGTCGACAACGCGCTCGACGAGATCGAGCGGGTCGTCGGCGCCGAGCGCGTCGCGTTCGCCGCCGGGTTCACCCTCGCGGGCTCCGCGGAGGACGAGGCGGCGGCGCTCCGGGCCGAGGCCGTTGCCGCGGCGGGCGCCGCCGACACCGTCGTGCTCTTCCTCGGTGTGCCGGCCGCGGACGAGTCAGAGGGCTTCGACCGCGAGCACATCGAGCTGCCCGCGGCCCAGTTGGCGCTGCTCGACGCCGTGCTCGCGGCCAACCCGCGCACCGTGCTCGTGCTCTCCAACGGCGGCGTCGTGCGCCTGTCCGGCTTCGAGGCGCGCGTCCCGGCGATCCTCGAGGGCTGGCTGCTCGGCCAGGCCGGCGGCGGCGCGACCGCCGACGTGCTCTACGGCGTCGTGAACCCGTCCGGCCGCCTCGCCGAGACGATCCCGCTGCGCCTGGAGGACACCCCGGCCTACCTCGAGTTCCCCGGCGAGTTCGGTCACGTGCGCTACGGCGAGGGCCTCTTCGTCGGGTACCGCTGGTACGACGCCCGCTCGATGGCGGTGCAGTACCCGTTCGGGCACGGCCTCTCGTACACCAGCTTCGCGTACTCGGGTCTGGCGCTCGCCGCGGATGCCGCCGGCATCACCGCGACGCTGACGGTGACCAACACCGGCGAGCGTGACGGCCGCGAGATCGTGCAGGTCTACACGGCGCTGGCCGGCTCCGGCGTGCAGCGCGCACCGCAGGAGCTCAAGGGCTTCGCCTCCGTCGCCCTCGCCGCCGGCGAGAGCCGCGCGGTGTCTGTGCAGCTGCGCCGCGACGAGCTCGCCTACTGGGACATCCGGGTCGACAAGTGGGTCGTCGAGGGCGGCGACTACACCGTCGCCGTCGGCGCGTCCAGCCGCGACATCCGCCTGACCGGCACCGTCTCGGTCGACGGTGACACCGTGCGCCTGCCGCTCACGGCCAACTCCTCGATCGGCGAGCTCATTGCCGACCCGGTGGCCGGCCCGATGATGATGCAGGCGATGGCCGCCATGTTCGGCGGCAGCGAGGAGGCAGGCTCGGCCGACGAGGGCATGGAGAAGATGATGGCCTCGTTCCCGATCGGCCGCCTGGCCAGCTTCCCGGGCATGGGCGTCGAGCCCGAGATGATCGAGCAGCTGCTCGCCGCCGCGAACGCCGACAACTAGCGGGCCTGGCCGGCGGCCCCGCCGGCCTCTGGTCCATCGTGTGCGCAGTGCGACGGCCTCCCGCCACGGGAGGCCGCCGGACTGCGCACTCGTCGTATGACCGGGCTGCGGCCCCTGTCCAGTCGGCGCGAGGGCGATTGCGACCGGAGCCGAGCGCCCGGGCGTATGCTCGCCGCATGGGAGCGATTCTTGAGGGTTTGGCCCGCACGGTCGGTGACGAGGGCGCGGCCGCCCGCGTGAGCATTCACGCGGGTGAGACGGGCCTCACGGCGCGGCTGAGGGCGGGGGAGCTCGCCCTGGACAGCGTCTCCTTCTTCGCCGCGCAGGCCGCGCGGCTGCTCGGGCTGCCGGCGGTCGACGTCAGCCCGCCCCGGGTGGGCGTGAACTTCAGCAGCTACAACTACCTGAGCGTCGACGGCGTGCCCGCCGCGGCTTGGGCCCCGCTCAGCGGCTTCTTCGAGGCCGCGGACGGCTGGGTGCGCACGCATGCCAACTACCCACACCACCGCGCCCGCCTGTGCGCAGCCTTCGGCCTCGACGACTCCGCCGGCCGCGACGAGTTCGCGGAGGTGCTCGCCACCCTGCCGGCGGCGGATGCCGAGGCGCTCGCCCTGGCCAGAGGCGCGCTCTGCGTGCGGGTGCGCACGCCCGAGGAGTTCGAGCGGCTCATCCCGCGCGCGCCGCTGCTGGACTGGGCGGCGGCCCCGGCGTCCGGGCGTCCAGTCGCCGCCCGCGCTGGGCGCCCGCGTGTGCTCGACTTCTCCCGCGTCATTGCCGGGCCGACGTGCACCAGGGCGCTCGCGCTGCTCGGCGCCGACGTGCTCCGCATCGACCCGCCAGAACCGGCCGAGATCCCCGTGCAGCACATCGACACCGGGGCGGGCAAACGCTCGGCCGTGCTCGACCTCGGCCAGCACGCCGAGCGGATCGAGCAGTTGCTGGCCGGGGCGGACGTCGTCGTGCTCGGCTACCGGCCGGGCAGCCTGGCGCGGTTCGGGCTCGACGAGCAGGCGCTGCGCGAGCGGCATCCGCACCTCGTCATCGCCACCCTCAGCGCCTACCCGCCGGCCAGCGCGTGGGCAGTGCGGCGCGGCTTCGACTCGCTGGTGCAGGCGGCATCCGGGATCGCCGTGGCGGAGGGCCGCCTGGAGGCGCCGATCGAGGGCAGGGTCGCGGGGCTCGCCGTGCGGCCGGGCGCCCTGCGCGCGCAGGCGCTCGACCACGCCACCGGCTACGTGCTTGCCGGAGCGATCTGCGCGGCGCTCGCGGACGGCGTGCCGGCGACGGTGCGCTCCTCGCTGGCGGCCGCGGCGCAGGAGCTGCTGGCACTGGGCCCGAGCGAAACCGGCGATGCGCCGCTGCCGGTGGATGACGTGGCGCTCGCCTCCGAGCTGGAGACCGTGCAGAGCGATTACGGCGTGCTCCGTCGCGCCCGCGCGATCATCGACCTCCCGGGGCGGGTCCAGGGGCCGGTGGCGCTGCTCGGCAGCGCCCGGCCGGAGTGGGTCTCCGCGCGCTGAGCGGCCCCTGCGCCCCCTCCGTTGGCTCGAGGGAGCGGCAGCGAGCGAAGCCGACGTGGGTCTCTCCCGTTGGTCGAGTAGGCGCGCCAGCGCCGTATCGAGACCCTGACACGGCGTGAGACTGAGCCTGGTGCGGGGTCTCGATACGCTCGTTCCTCGCTACTCGACCAGCGGGTTGCGTTGGCTTGAGGGAGCGCCAGCGACCGAAGCCGAAGCGCGTGGGTCTCTCCCGTTGGTCGAGTAGGCGCGCCAGCGCCGTATCGAGACCCTGACTCGGCGTGAAACTGAGCCTGGTGCGGGGTCTCGATACGCTCGTTCCTCGCTACTCGACCAGCGGTTTGTGGTGTCTCCCCGTGGCTCGAGGGAGCGCTCGCGGGGTGCGGTGTCTCCCGGTGGATCGAGGGAGCGCCAGCGGCCGAAGCCAACAGGCGCTGGGTTGCGGCAGGCTCACCCAGCGGAGGCGCGGCTCACGCGGCGGCGGCCGGGGCGGGCGCCTCCACGGGGTTCGCCACGACCACCACGCGCGCCGCATCGAAGCGCAGCCCGACCCGCTCACCGCGCGTCGCGACGTTCGCCGCGTGCACCGTGCAGCTGATCGGCTTCGCCAGCCCGGCCACCTCGACCGACACCGTCGACGAGCCGCCGAGGAAGAAGGTGTCGACGACGACGCCCTGCAGCGGGGCGGCATCCGGGGCCACGATGTGCACGTCCTCGGGGCGCGCGACCAGGGTGACGGACTCCCGCTCCGCGAACGAGTGCGTCGCCGGGAACACGGCCACGCCGGGCACGTCAACAGAGCTGGCGCCACCGGCCGGGCCGCCGGTGGCGGAGCCGTCGAGCAGGTTCGCCGAGCCGATGAAGCTCGCCACGAAGCGGGTTGCCGGCCGCGAGTACAGGCCCACCGGGGTGTCGAGCTGCTCGATGCCGCCGCGGTTGAGCACTGCGACCCGGTCGGCCATCGACATGGCCTCCTCCTGGTCGTGCGTGACGACGACGAAGGTCATGCCGGCCTCGTGCTGCATGCGCTTGAGCTCCAGCTGCATCTCGGCGCGCACCTTGCGGTCCAGCGCCGAGAGCGGCTCGTCCAACAACAGCACCCGCGGACGCTTGATGATCGCCCGGGCCAGGGCGACCCGCTGCCGCTGCCCGCCGGAGAGCTTGGCGGGGCGGCGCTGGGCGAACGCAGCGAGACCGACGATCTCCAGGGTCTCGCCGACCCGGCGGCGGATCTCCGCTTTGCCGACGCCCTCCGCCTCCAGCCCATATGCGACGTTCTTCTCCACGCTCATGTGCGGGAACAGCGCGTAGGACTGGAACATCATGTTCACCGGCCGGCGGTGGGCCGGCAGCGCGGTCAGGTCCTGCCCGTCGAGCAGGATGGTGCCCTGCCGGGGCGTCTCGAACCCGGCGATCGAGCGCAGCAGCGTCGTCTTGCCGCATCCGGAGGGCCCGAGCAGCGCGAAGAACTCACGGTCGGCGATCGAGAGCGAGACGTCGCGCAGCGCGACGACCTCGCCGTAGCTGTGCTGCACGCCGCGGATGTCGAGCAGGGGAGTGGGGGAAGTGGTTGTCATAGGGCATCCGTTACTCGGGTCAGGCGTTGCGCGCCGATGACGGCGAGCACGCTGACGAACAGCAGCATGGTGGCGAGCGCGTTGATCTCGGGGGTGACGCCGAAGCGCACCATCGAGTAGATCGCGATCGGGAGGGTGGGGGTGGTAGGCGCGGTGGTGAAGAAGGCGATCACGAACTCGTCGAGCGAGAGCGTGAACGCGAGCAGCCCGCCGGCGACCATGCCGGGCGCCAGCTGGGGCAGCGTCACCCGCATGAAGGTGCGGAAGGCGCCGGCCCCGAGATCGCGGGAGGCCTCCTCGAGGCTCGGGTCGAGGCTGGCCAGCCTGGCCAGCACGATCGCGGTGACGAACGCCATCGCGAAAGTGACGTGCGCGATGATCACCGAGTGCAACCCGAGCGTGACGGTCAGCAGCGAGAACAGGCTGAGCAGGCCGACGGCCAGCAGCAGGTCCGGCAGCAGCGCGGGCGCGATGGCGAAGGCGCGCACCAGCCCGCCGCGGGTGTAGCGGTGGATGCCGACCGCCATCAGCGTGCCGAGCAGCGTCGCGAGCACCATGACGGATGCCGCCACGATGAGCGTGTTGCGCAGCCCCGTCATCACCGCCTCGTTGGCGAAGACCGTCGGGTACCACTCGAGCGAGAAGCCCTTCCAGACGAACAGGTTCGCGGAGGAGTTGAACGACATGATCACGACGACGAGGATCGGCAGGTAGAGGAACACGTAGGTGAACCAGAACGGGATCCGGATCAAGCGGGAGCTACGCATCGCGCTTCACCTTCCTCTCCCGTGGGCCCTCTATCACCCGGCGGGACGCGCTCTGCTGGGCGAAGATCAGCGCGATCAGCAGGATCGTCAGCACCAGGGCGAGCGCGGCGCCGAACGGCCAGTCCCTGGCCTTGAGGAACTGGTCGCGGATGAGGTTGCCGATCAGCACGGTCTTGCCGCCGCCGAGGAGCTCTGGAATCACGAAGTTACTCATGGCGGGGACGAAGACGAACACGCAGCCGGTGAGCAGGCCGGGCACAGACAGCGGCAGCGTGATGGTGCGGAACACCCGAAACGGGTTCGATCCGAGGTTCGTCGCCGCCTCGGTGAGCTGGGCGTCCTGCGAGGAGAGCGAGGAGTACAGCGGCAGCACCATGAGCGGCAGGTACATATAGAGGAGCCCGATGATGACGGCCGGCTGGGTGTAGAGCATCTTCAACGGCTCGTCGATGATGCCGACCGCCTGCAGGCCCTGGTTGATCCAGCCGGCATTGTTCAGCAGCAGGATCCAGGCGTAGGTGCGGATCAGGAAGTTCGTCCAGAACGGCAGCAGCACCGCGATCAGCGCGATGGTGCGCCACTTCGGGGGCAGCCGCACGATGACGAGGGCCGTCGGGTAGCCGAGCGCGACGGCGAGCACGGTGACGATCAGCGCCGTGCCGATGGAGGTGGCGATGACGTTGAGGTAGAGCGGGTCGGCCAGCCGGACGAAGTTGTCCAGTGTGAAGGTGTAGACAACGCCACCGAATCGGCCGCGCTCGAAGAAGGCGTAGCTGGTGACGAGGAGGAGGGGGACGGCGACGAAGAGGGCGAGCACGAGCGTTCCCGGGGTGAGGAACGGCAGTGCCGCCCACCCCCGGCGCGCTCCGCGTGGAACGACGCCGGGGGTGGGGGACTGTGTGGCCATAGTGCGGATGCCGGGGCTAGCCCGCGGCCATCACTTCGGTGGCGAGCTTGGTGAACTCGGGGCTGAACTCTCCGACGTCGACGATGACCTCCTGCTTCAACAGCTCCGCCGGCGTCATCTGCAGGTTCGGGTACGCCTCAAGGATCGCCGGGTCGACGGCCGCCATGGCCGCCTCGTTGGGCACCTTGTAGAGGATGTTCTCGGCGACCCAGGACTGCACGTCGGCCTCGAGGATGTAGTTGATGAAGGCCATGGCGGCCTCCTTGTTCTTCGAGGTCTTCAGCACCGTCATGGTGTCGGTCCAGAGGTCGCTGCCCTCGCTGGGGACGACGAACTTGATGTTCGGGTCCTCGGCGATGCCGTAGTTGCACCAGCCGTCCCACGCCTGGGTCAGGGAGGCCTCGCCCGAAACCAGCTTGGTGTAGAAGGTGGTGTCGTCGAAGGCGAGGAGGGTGGGCTTGGTCTCGAGCAGCTGCTCCTTGACGGCGGCCAGGTCGTCGGGGTTGGTGGTGTTCACCGACATGCCGAGCTGTTTGAGGGCGGGGAGGGCCATCCAGCGCTCCGTCGCGAGCATTGTCGTCTTGCCGGTCACGTCCGGAGCGGGTGTGAGCAGGTCGTTCCAGGATGTCGGCTCGGCGGCGACCAGGTCGGAGCGGTAGCAGAGCCCGGTCGTGCCCCAGGCGTACGGCATGGAGTAGTTGTTGCCCGGGTCGTAGGCGAGCTGAGTCGCCTCCTCGTAGAGGTTCGACTCATTGGGGATGAGCGCCTTGTCGAGGCTCGAGATCAGCCCGGCCTCGTTCAGGGCCTGGGCGTACTGGCCGGAGACGAAGGCGACGTCGATGCCGGAGTCGCCGCCCGCGGTGAGCTTGCCCATGATGTCTTCGTTGGTGGCGTGGTTGACGATCGTGACGGGGATCCCCGTCTCCGCCTCGAAGGTCTCTGCGAGGTCGGCCGGCGAGTAGTCGGCCCAGATGCTGACGACCAGGCTCTGCTTGGTGAGGTCGGCATCCGGGTCGAGCGGGGCTTCTTCGCCGCCGCCGCTTGCGCAGGATGAGAGGGCGAGGCTCGCAATTGCTGCCGTTGCGAGGAGCGAAACTGCTTTGTAACGCATAGTTCCTCCAGAATCGGGAGATAAGTCTTTCGATTGAGAACTGCTCGGTGTGTGAGCAAGTATGTCGAGGCGCAGCTTGCATATCAATCACTTTTTGTAACGATATTTGCGATCTGAGCAAAACTGTGATCCATTCTTTGCTCGTTAGTGTTGACATCCGGAGTCGAGCGGCTAGTGTGAATTTCCAATTGACGGCACAACAGCGTGCCGGCCCACTTCTCGGCAATGGCGCCGCGAGGTTGAGAGAGAGGTCATTCGTGAATTCAATGCCGACGCCCCCGAGGCAGCAGCTCTACATCGACGGACAGTTCACCGACGGCACGTCCGGCGCCTCGGTCGACGTGATCAGCCCGGTGACCGGAGAGCGCATCGCGACCCTCCCGGTGCCGAGCGAGGCGGACCTCGACCGCGCCGTCACGGCCGCCCGCGAGGCGCAGCGCGAGTGGCGCCAGGTCGGCGTCTGGCAGCGCGCCGCCGTCTGCCACCGCATCGGCGACGAGATCCTCAAGCGCGCCGACGACCTCGCCCGGCTGCAGACCCTCGAGCAGGGCAAGCCGCTGGCCGAGTCGCTCGCCGACATCAAGGAGGCCGCGGCGCTGTTCCACCTGCACGCCGAGGACGCCGTCCGCCTGCACGGCGAGACGTTCCCCTCGAACGACACGAACAAGCGCATGTGGACCTTCTACAAGCCGGTCGGCACCTGGGCGATCATCACGCCGTGGAACTTCCCCGTGCTGATGATGGCCGAGTTCGTGGCCCCGGGCCTGGCCACCGGCAACTCGCACGTGCTGAAGCCGCCGACGCACACCTCGCTCACCGTGCTCGCCGTGCTCGAGGCCTTCGAGGCGGCCGGCCTGCCCAAGGGCCTCATCAATGTGCTCCCCGGCGAGGGCGACTTCGGCAGCAAGCTCGTCAGCCACCCCGGCATCGACGCCATCGGCTTCATCGGCTCCTCCGCGACCGGCGAGAAGATCAACGCGATCTCCGGCCTCAAACGCTCGATCATGGAGCTCTCCGGCAACGGCCCCCTCATCGTGCTCGAGGACGCCGACCTGCAGCGCGCCGCCCAGGCGGCCGCCGACGGCGCCTACTTCTGCGCCGGCCAGGTCTGCTGCGCCACCGAGCGAGTGCTCGTGCACGCCAATGTGCACGACGCCTTCATTGAGGAGCTGCTGAAGACCGTCGACGGCGTCACCCTCGGCAACCCCTTCGACGCCGCCACCAACCTCGGCCCGCTGAACAACGAGGGCGTCGCCGCCAAGATGGACAGGCACATGGCGGATGCCCGGGCCCGCGGCTTCGACGTGCTCGCCGGCGGCGGCCGCCGGGCCGGCTTCCAGACCGACCTCTACTACGAGTTCACCATCGTCGACGGCGTGAGCGAGGACAGCCTGCTCAGCGTCGAGGAGTCGTTCGGCCCGGTCGTGCCCGTGATCACCGGCGCCTCGGATGACGAGCTGCTCCGCATCGCGAACGCCGACAAGCTCGGCCTGCAGTCCGCCGTCTTCACGAACGACCTCTCCAAGGCGTACCGCTTCGTCGAGGAGATCGAGACCGGCCAGGTCATCGTGAACGACAGCAACGGCTTCTGGGACATCAACATGCCGTTCGGCGGTGCCGGCGGCAAGGGAACCGGTTGGGGCCGCATCGGCGGCAAGCACACTCTGTTGGATATGAGCGACCTGCGCACGGGAGTCATCCACCTGTCCCGCTGATCCCCACCAACACCCGAGAAACCCGGTGTTCCACGCTGCCTCCGCGCGCCCTGGGACACCGGGTTTCTCGACCTACAAACAAGGGAACACGCATGTCTGTGAGCACACCGACGTCCGCTCTGGCCAACGCGAGCGCAACGCCATTCTGGATCGACCACGCGGAGGTGCCGGACCGGCTGCCCAGTCTCAGCGGGCGGGCCGATGCCGATCTGCTCGTCGTCGGTGGCGGCTACACCGGGCTGTGGACGGCGATCCTCGCGAAGGAGGAGAACCCCTCCGCGCGGGTGGTGTTGCTGGAGGCCGGCCGCATCGGGCACGCCGCGAGCGGCCGCAACGGCGGCTTCTGCTCGCCGAGCCTCACCCACGGCCTGGCGAACGGCCTGGAGCGGTGGCCGGATGAGATCGACCAGTTGGTGCGCATCGGCACCGAGAACCTGCAGGAGATCGAGGCCACGATCGCGCGCTACGGCATCGACGCCGACTTCGCGATGACCGGGAAGGTCGCGTTCGCGCGCACCGAGTGGGAGGCGGCCGGGCTCAAGGCCGCGGCGGCCGCGAGCATCGCCCACGGAGACCCGGCCCACTTCATCCCGGCCGCCGAAATGGGCGGCTGGACGACATCCCATGCCTACATCGCCGGCATGCACTCCCCGAACTACGCGCTCGTCGACCCGTACAAGCTTGTGCTCGGGCTGCGCCGGGTCTGCCTTGAGCTTGGCGTTGCGCTGTTCGAGGGCTCGCCCGTCAGCGCCATCAACGCGCGGGGCGGCGGCCCCGTGGTGGCGCGCACCGCCGACGGCGAGGTGCGCGCGCACAAGGTCGCCCTCGCGACGAACGCGTTCCGGCCGCTGCTGCGGCGCCTCTCGCTCAGCACGATCCCGGTCTACGACTACGCGATCGTCACCGAACCGCTCAGCGACGCCGACTTCGCCGCGATCGGATGGATGGGCGAGTACGGCCTCACCGACGCCGGCAACCAGTTCCACTACTACCGCAAGACCGCGGACAACCGGATCCTCTGGGGTGGGTACGACGCGATCTACCACTACGGCTCGGCGCGCGGCGAAAGCCTCACCCAGCGCCGGGAGACGTTCGAGAAGCTGGCCGCGCAGTTCCACGAGACATACCCGCAGCTGGCGCACGTGAAGTTCACGCACCAGTGGGGCGGCATCGTCGACTCCTCGACCCGCTTCTGTCTGACGGCGGGGGTGGCCTCCCGCGGCCGCGTCGCCTACGCCATCGGATTCACGGGACTGGGCGTCTCGGCCACACACTTCGCCGGCCGGGTCATGCTCGACCTGCTGGCCGGGCGCCGCACCGAGCGCACCGAGCTCGCCATGATCAAACGGCCGTTGGTGCCGTTCCCCCCGGAGCCCGTGCGCTACCTCGGCGTGCAGTTGACCCGGTGGTCGATGGCGCGCGAAGACAAGACGGGCAAGCGCAACCTCTGGTTGCGCCTGATGGATGCGCTTGGGCTCGGTTTTGACTCGTAATCACGGCAGGGGCGATGCCGCTAACGTTGGGTCCATGAGTCAACCGGTGAGCATGGACGACATCGATCGGCAGATCGTCACCGCGCTGCAGGGCGACGGGCGGCGGCCGTTCAACCAGATCGCCGAGGAGCTCGGCATCCCCGCCTCGTCGGTGCGCTACCGCACCCGGCGGCTGGAGGAGCTCGGCATCCTGCAGGTGGTCGGCATTGCGAACCCGCTCGCGATCGGCTTCGACCGCCTGGCGATGATCGGCATCCGCACGGCAGCGGGCACCGCGCGCTCCGTCTGCACCGCGCTCGCCGCGTTGCCCGAGACGAGCTACGTGATCCTGACCACCGGCCAGTTCGACGTCATGGCCGAGGTCATCTGCCGCGACGTCGAGCACTTCACCGAGGTCGTCAACGACCGGATGCAGGCCATCGAGGGTGTCGTCTCGACGGAGTCGTTCTTCGTGCTCGAGGCGCACAAGCTCGCCTACGGCTGGGGCGTCGGCACGGTGCCCGGGCCGAGCGAGGCCGA
>NZ_MPZN01000047.1 GCF_002936985.1 Microterricola pindariensis
AAGGTCTGCCCCTCGACGACGACGCGCTGGCCGGCGAAGCCGAAGCCGCCGCCGAAGCCGACGGTGACGAGCACGCCGACGAGTGCGGAGTGGAACACCAGGTTGCCGGTCTCGCGCAGGTAGCCGCGCTCGGCCGAGACCGAGAACTCGCGCTTGCCGCCGACGACGCCGTCGAACAGGGCGGTGCGGTAGCCGGCCGCCTTCAGCTGGCTGCGGGCCGAGTCGATGGCGGATGCCGCGTCGGCCTGCTCGGCCGGAACGGTGCGCGCGGTGAAACCGGCCAGTCGCGAGAGTCGGGCGGGCGTCTTCGGCGGCTTCGCGCGCAGCGCCTGCAGGTGGTGCTTGGTGCGCGGGATCACGCAGCCGATCAGCGAGACGAAGAGCAGCAGGTAGATGCTGGAGAACCAGACGGAGGTGTAGACGTCGAAGGCCTGGATCTTGTCGAGGGCCGGCGCGAGGTCGGGGTTGTCGTTGAAGTACTGGGTGACGCCGTTCGGGTCGCTCGAGCGCTGCGGCACGAGGCTGCCCGGAACGGCGGCGATGGCGAGCAGCAGCAGCAGGAACAGCGCGGTGCGCATGCTGGTGAGCTGGCGCCAGAACCAGCGCAACCAGCCGACGAATCCGAGCTGGGGCTGGTTGATCTCACCCTGTGGCGCGCGATTCGGCGCGCCGGCGTCAACGTAATCAGATGGCCGGGACAAAGCTGCCAATCCCTCCTGCGAGCTGGTAGATCCACAGAGTCCAGAGACCCGAGACCATGAGCACACCGATCGCGATGAGCAGTGCACCTCCGATGATGTTGACGGCACGAATATGCCGTCTGAAGAATGCAACCGATCCAGTGACCCAGCTGAGGCCGAGCGTCACGAGCAGGAACGGCACGCCGAGGCCGATGCAGTAGGCGAGGCCGAGCAGGGCGCCGCGGCCGGCGGAACCGGCATCCGTGCTCAGGCTCATCACGACGGCCAGCGTCGGGCCGATGCACGGCGTCCAGCCGAGGCCGAATACCAGGCCAAGCAGGGGTGCGCCGGCGATGCCGGTGACGGGCTTCCAGGACGGCTTGATGGTGCGCTGCAGGAAGGTGAACTGGCCGATGAAGACGAGTCCCATCAGGATGACGAAGACGCCGAGAATCTGGATGATGAGCGTCTCGTTGGCCGCCAACCACAGGCCGAGCGCCCCGAACAGGGCGCCGTAGGCGACGAAGACGACGGTGAAGCCGAGCACGAACAGCGAGACGCCGAGCAGCAGGCGGCGGCGCACCGCGCGGGCCTCGTCCTTGTCGGCGGGGATCTCGGTGAGCCCGCCGATGTAGCCCAGGTAGCCGGGCACGAGCGGCAGCACGCAGGGAGAGAGGAAGGAGACCAGGCCGGCCAGAATCGCGATCGGGATCGCGAGCAGCAACTGCCCGCTGAAAACGATCTCGCCCACGGTGTTACTCGGCCTCGGCGATGGTGTCCCGCACGAGGGTGCGCAGGATCGACTCGTCCTTGATCTGGCCGAGGATCCGAGCGGCGACGCGCCCCTCTTGGTCGAGCACCAGCGTCGTCGGCACGGCGTTCGGCGGCACCTCGTTGCCGAAGGCCTGCTGCATGCTGCCGTCGTTGATGTCGGCGATCGACGAGTACGTCACGCCGTAGGTCTCCTCGAAGGCGCGCGCCGTGTCGACCTGGTCGCGCACGTTCACACCGAGCAGACTGGCCCCCTGGCCGGCGAACTGCTGGTTCACCGCCTCGAGGGTGGGCGCCTCGGCCCGGCAGGGCGCGCAGCTGGCGTACCAGAAGTTCACCACGAGCACCTCGCCGCGGAAGTCCTCGGAGGAGACCGTCTCGCCGGCGAAGTCCTGCGCCTCGAAGTCGATTGCCTCGCCGCGGTTCTCCAGCGCGATCTCCTTCACGACGCCGGTGCCGGAGATGTAGTTCTTGTTGCTTCCCTCGCGGTACTGCTCGGCGAGCGGGTCGTTCGAGCAGCCGGCCAGCAGGGCGACGGATGCCACGGCGACCGCCACGGCTCCGAGCAGTCGCTTACGGGTGAAAACTGCCATCACACGGCTCCCAGGTCCACGGCATGCGCCGCGATCGATGCGGCCGGCTCGGTGTAGCCGGTCTCCACGAAGGTGCCGCCGAAGCGGCTGAAGCTGGTGATGCTGGAGAGCGCGCAGCGGCGTTGCCGCGGGTCGTGCCAGAGCCGGTCGCCGGCCAGGAAGTTGTGGGTGGTCCAGATGGGCAGCTGGTGGCTGACCATCACAATGTCGCCCTCGGTGCCGTCGGGCAGAAGCGCCGCGGTCTCCCAGGCGTCGTTCATGGCGGCGACCATGCGGGCGGCGATCGATTTGTACGCCTCTCCCCAGCTCGGGCGCAGCGGGTTGACGAGTGCCGGCCAGTTGGCGGGCTGCTTCAGCGCCTCGCGCATCCGCTTGCCCTCGAAGTGGTTCGCCGGCTCGATGATGCGCGGCTCCAGCTGCACGGGCAGGTTCAGCGCGGCCGCGACGGGCGCGGCCGACTCCTGTGTGCGCTGCAGGGGTGAGGCGTAGAGGGCCGAGTAGCGGATGCCGCGGCCGGCCAGATCGGCGGCGGCAGCGGCGGCCATCTCCTGGCCGAGTTCGGAAAGCCGATACCCCGGAAGGCGCCCGTACAGCACGCGCTCGGGATTGTGCACCTCTCCGTGACGGACGAGGTGGATCTGTCTGGCTACCACGGGCTCAAGTCTACGGAGGGGCATGCTGTGAATCTGCCCCGCCTTCCTGTGTGCGCGCTCGCTCAGCTCCCCCAGTTCGCGATCGGCGCCATGATCCGCTCGACGACGCCGTCCGGCGAGGACGCGGTGACGCCCACCGCGAGGGCGGCCGGCTCATAGTCCGGGTAGAACTCGCCCTCGACGGGCTGCTGTTCGAGCAGGAACATCGCCTGCTCGGTGCCGCTGCCCGTGTCGATCCAGTCTCGGTATGAGTGTGCCCCGACCTCAGTGCCCGTCATGCCGACGTGCACGCCGTCGGTGCTGGCAATCGCCACCCCGCCGCTGTCTGCCGTGCCGATCCGCACCATGTAGTTGGGGAACTCGGGGAAGCTCGTCTCCGTGTCGAGGTCGATGAGTTCAAATCCGCCCCAGTTCAGCTCGTCGGCCGCGGCGAAGTGGGTGACGGCATCCCGGTGCGTCACCACGGGTTCCGCGCCGAAGGCCTCGCTCAGTGCGGCGATCGCCGGGGCGGCATCGGCGTCGAAGTAGCCGAACTCGGCCAGGGTCGCTCCGTCATCCGCCAGAATCGCGATGCCCTCGACGGAAACCGTGACGCTGGCCGCGCGCGGTGCCGGCGCGGCTGTGGGCTCCGGCGCAGCTGTGAGCTCCGGCGCAGCTGCGGCGCTCGATTCGGTCGGCTCCAGCGTGTTCGGAACTTGCGCGGCCGGGGCGGCGCAGCTGGCCAAGGCCAGGGCGAGGAATGAGGCGATGACAAGCACCGCAGCGGGCTTCTTCATGGCTGATGCTAACTCGGAGACGCCTCTGCGTCTCGCCGTCAGTTCTGAGGGCAGAGCACCGAAGGTAGGATTGACCGCGTGACTTCTCGTGTATTGATCAAGGACCTTTCCGCCCTGGCCGACGGCCCCGTTACGGTGTCTGGCTGGGTCGATACCGTGCGCGACCAGAAGAAGGTGCAGTTCATCGTGCTGCGCGATGAATCCGGAGCAGCCCAGCTGGTGAACCCGGCCCTGCGCGCCCTCCCGGTGACGGATGCCGAAGCAGGCACCGTGGCGCTCGAGGGCGAGGAGCTGGCGGCAGCCGAGGCCCGCCTGGCCACCACGGAGGCGATCTCGGACCTCGCCAACGGTTCCTTCATCACCGTGACCGGGCAGCTGAAGCAGGACGAGCGCGTCAAGCTCGGCGGCCTCGAGGTCAAGATCGAGAGCCTCACCGTTGTGACCGAGGCCATCGCCGAGACCCCGATCGCCACCGACTCGGGCCTCGACAAGCGCATGGACTGGCGCTTCCTCGACCTGCGCCACCCCAAGCAGAACCTCATCTTCAAGATCCAGACCACCTTCCTGCACGCCATGCGCGAGTACTGGGTCGACAACGACTTCATCGAGATCCAGACGCCGAAGCTGATGGCGTCGGCGAGCGAGTCGCGCGCCGAGCTGTTCGAGGTCGAGTACTTCGAGGGCAAGGCGTACCTGGCGCAGAGCCCGCAGTTCTACAAGCAGATGGCGCAGTCAGCCGGCTTCGGCAAGATCTTCGAGGTCGGCCCGGCCTTCCGCGCAGACCACTCCTTCACCAGCCGCCACGCCACCGAGTTCACCAGCGTCGACACCGAGATCAGCTGGATCGACTCGCACGAAGACGTGATGAACCTGCACGAGGAGCTCCTCGTCGCCGGCTTCACGGCCGTCAAGGCCAAGCACGGCGACGCGATCAAGGAGCTGTTCGACGTCGAGATCACGGTGCCCTCGCGCCCGTTCCCGCGCATCCCGCTCGCCGAGGCGAAGCAGATCGTCGCCGAGCGCGGCTACGAGATCCCCCGCGCCGACGACGACATGGACCCGGAGGGCGAGCGCCAGATCTCGGCGTACGTCGCCGAGAAGCTCGGCCACGAGTTCGTGTTCATCACCGACTACGCGTCCAGCATCCGCCCGTTCTACCACATGCGCCACGAGGGCGACCCGAGCCTGACCAACAGCTACGACCTGCTGTTCAACGGCACCGAGATCTCCACCGGCGCCCAGCGCGAGCACCGCATCGACGTGCTCGTCGCGCAGGCCGAGGACAAGGGCATGGACCCGGAGGAGCTGGGCACCTACCTCGACTTCTTCCGCTACGGCGTGCCGCCGCACGGCGGATTCGGCATGGGCCTGGCCCGCGTGCTGATGCTCATGCTGCACCAGGCGTCGATCCGCGAGGTCACCTACCTCTTCCGCGGCCCGACCCGCCTGGAGCCGTAGGCCCCAGCAGAACGAGAACGAGCGGGGGCTTCCGCACAGTGTCCATCACCGGGACTGTGCGGAAGCCCCCGCTCGGTGCATTGTGGGGCGGTGCGTTGTGGGGCGGCGCTGCTCAGGCCAGCGCGTAGCCGGCCTCGTCGATCGCGGCCGCGACGGAATCCACCGCCAGCGGGGCCTCGCTCTGCACGGTGACGGTCGAGAGGCCGCCCGCGACGAGCGCCACGGCGACGCCGGTGACCCCGGGCAGGGCGCTGAGCTCGGCGGTGACGCTCGTCACGCAGTGCCCGCAGGTCATGCCGGCCACCTGCAGCTCGGTGCTGACGGATGCCGCCGCCTCCTCGAGCGGCTCGACGACCGCCTCGCTGCTGCTGCCGCAGCCCCCGCCGCCGCAGCAGCTGCCGCCCTCCGAGATGCTCGTGAGGCCCAGGTCGGTCGGGTTCAGGTCAGAAGTCGTGGTGTTCGTCATGCCCCCATGGTACCCCCGGGGGGTACGTCGGTGCAACGGCTCAGAAACTCGCGATCCCCTTGCCGACCATGACGACGCCGATCACCAGCAGCAGCACGGCCATCACCGTGGAGTTGTTCTGCTGCAGCCAGACGCGCAGCCGCTCGAGCGGCGCCTCCATCGCCGGGGCCGCGACGAGGTAGGCAATCACCGGCACGGCGACGGATGCCGCGGCGATCACGACGAAGATCGCGAGGCTGAGCACGATCGCGCCGCCATCGAGGCCCGCGCTGCCGACGATGACGCCGGCGCCGGCGGCCATCAGCAGGTTCTTCGGATTCACCGCCGAGAGCACGAAGCCGAGCCCGGCGGCGCGCACCGCGGTCATCGAGTCGATGGCCGACATCCACCCGGGCAGGGCCGCCTCCTCGCCCTCCCTCGGTCGGCCGCGCCACTGCTTGAGGGCGAGCAGCAGCAACAGCGCGCCGATCGCGATCTTGATCCACCCGGCGATCGGCTGGGAGGCATCCGGGTCCTTCTCCGGCAGCACGCTGGAGAGCAGGGTGAACACGCCGACGGCGACGATGATGCCGAGCACCCAGCCGAGCAGGAACCCGACGCTGGTGCTGCGCGCCCGGGGCGAGAGCAGCATGAGGATCGCGGCGATGATCGGGATCGGGCTGATCGCAATGCCGAGCGCGAGCGGGAGGATGTTGCCGATTACTGGACCCATGGTGCTCCTTCGTGGCGCGGAACGCGCATCAGTGGGGTGGGGTCGACGGGCCGGCGGGCGCCGCCGTCGGGGTGCTGCTGCCGATCAGCATCGGCGGTTGCCGGGTGACCATCAGCCAGATCGGCAGCACGATGATGCAGAGCAGCGGCAGCACCGTGATGTCGGCCACCACGGTCACCGCCATGAACAACGAGAGCCAGCCGTCCCTGGTGACCACCAGGACCATGCCGAGCACGCCGGACGCGATCGCCAGGCTGGGCGGGATCCCGGCGAACACCGCATGGGCGACCAGGCCGACCGCAACTCCGATGAACGCGGCGGGAAAAACCCGCCCGCCCCGGAACCCGGCCGTTGCGGCGATGAGGAGGGCGGCCAGCTTGATCAGCGTCACGGCCACAAGCTGTCCGACGCTGAGCTCGGCGGCATTAGCCGTGAGGTCCTTCATCTCCGTCAGGCCCTTGAACAGTGTGTCCGGGCCGCCGAGGACGCCGAGGACGCCGAGCAGCGACCCCGCGATCGTCAACGGCAGCACGGGGTTGCGCAGGAGGTGGAAGGGGCGGTGCAGCAGCGGGAAGAGGTAGACGCCGAGGAGGCCGAGGAGCACGGCGACGGCCGCGACGGCAACGCCGCTCACCAGGTCGATCAGCTCGGGGGCGCCCAGAGCCGGCACGTCGACGGACAGGTTGGGCCGACCGGCGATCGCCATCACCAGCGATCCGGTCCCGGCCGAGACGAGCGGCAGGAAGAGTTTGTCCCAGAGTGCGCCGCCGCCGCTCGTCATCCCCACGATCCCGGTGAGGACCAGGGCCGCCCCGACCGGCGTCCCGAACAGTGCGCCGATCGTGCCGGCGGCGCTCATCAGCACCACGAGCTGGAGGGGCACCCGGGGCCAGAGCTTGGCCGTGATGGCCACGGTCAGCGCGGTGTTGATCGCGATGACCGGATTCTCCGGGCCGAGGCTCACGCCGCCAGCCTCGCCGATCACCAACACGGCGGCGAGGGCGGGAAGCACGCCGATCGCGAGCGGCGGCGCCACGA
The DNA here is from genome assembly GCF_002936985.1 of Microterricola pindariensis. GTDB lineage: Bacteria > Actinomycetota > Actinomycetes > Actinomycetales > Microbacteriaceae > Microterricola > Microterricola pindariensis. Next base: position 7,148 of record NZ_MPZN01000047.1, read on the forward strand.
GGCCCGTCGTCGCCGGGTCCGGCCCGGCGTGACCGGGCGCGAGCCAGACGATCAGCCCGACGATGAGCCCGGTCAGCGTGAGCACGCCCATCGTCCACCAGCCGGTGGTGTCGCCGACGCCGAGAAGGCCGGGCAGCCCCTGCCAGACGAGCGTCTCCAGCCAGTCGGCGAGCACGGTCAGGGCGATCAGCACGACGGCCGTCACGAGGCCGATCAGGATCGCCGGGATCGAGAGCAGGAGCGCCGTCCGCGGGGACGGCGCACCCGCTGGCTGCTCGCCGTGTGTATCGGTCGACGCGGTCATCAGAGCTCCCCTGCAGGTGTCAGCGGAGGCGGGGGCAGCGCGGAGGTGACGCTGGCCGCTAGCTGGCGCTCTGCGCACGCGGCGGCGAGCGCCGTCACGACGGCAGAGCTGACGGCGACGCCGCGCATCGGATGGTGCCAGTACTGCACCCTGGCGGTGATCCGCCGTGGCTCGACCGAGACGATGAGGGTCCGCGCCGGTTCGGTCGCCTGCACCCCGTCGACCGCGGATGCCGCGGCGGAGAGCACCTCGCCGAGCCGTTCCGGCGGCAGCACCCCCGCGGCAACGCGCACCTCCACCTCGCTGCGGCGCGCACCCGCCTGCGAGTGGTTGACGACCGGGTCCTGCAGCAGCCGCCCGTTGGGCACGTGCACGGTGCGCCCGTCGACGGTGCGCAGTATCACCGTGCGGCCGTTGAGCTCGAGCACGGTGCCGACGTAGTCGTCGGTGGCGATCTCGTCGCCCGGCTTGATCGGATGCCGCGACTGCAGCACGACGCCGGCCGCGAAGTTGTCGGCGACGCCGCGCAGCGCGAGCGCGATGACGACCCCGACGATGATCGCGATGGCGAGCAGCGGCTGCACCGAGGCGCCGAGGAAGCTCAGCCCGATGCCGATGCCCAGCAGGATCACCACGTACTTCGCGATCCGCGCGATGAGCAGGGTCGCGCCCGGCGAGATCCCCGGAGTCCGGGTGAGCAGCGCCGTCACACCGCGCTTGACGAAGATCGAGACGACCCAGCCCGCGATGACCACCAGCGTCGCGATCAGCAGGTCCCATCCGCTGATGTCGCTGGAGCCGAAGAAGTCGCTCACCGCGCCGCCGTCCATCCTGTTACCCCATCCCGGACTCGACGCTGTCGAACACCCGACCGTCGGCCTCGAGCCCGCGGAACCAGCTCGTGCGCCGGGCAATCAGGAGGGCGGCATCCTGGACGGCGGCAATGCGCAGCTGCACCCCCTGCGACGCCAGCTCCCTGTCCAGGTCGGCGAGCGTGTCGAGCACGGTGACCGACGTCGTTGCCATGCGGCCGAGGTCGAGAACCACCGCGCCTAGTCCCTCGGCGGCCAGGGCGGCTGCGAGCACCGCCTGCTCGGTCTCCAACACGTTCGCGGTGTACAGCGGCCCGCCCACGACGACGGCGAGCACCGGGCCGCGCCGCTCCCCCACCGTGACCCTGACCTTGCTGAGCTCGATGAGGATCAGCAGCAGGGTCAGGGCGACCCCGACAGCGACGGCCGGGAGCAGCCCGGCGGTGAGGCCGACGGCGGCGGTGGCGACCGCGGTCCAGAAGTCGGGGCGGTTGACCCGCGCCAGCCGCAGCAGCGCCGGCACGTCGATGAGCCCGATGACGGCGACGAACACCATCGAGGCCAGCGTCGCCTCCGGCAAGAGGCTCAGCACCGGCCCGAGGAAGAGCGCGACGAGCACCGCGAACGCCACGGTCACCAGCGTCGACAGCTGCGAGCGCGCCCCCGCGGCGAGGTTCACCGCGCTCTGCGAGAAGCCGCCCGCAGCCGGCAGCGTGGAGAAGAACGACCCGGCGATGCTGGCGGCCGAGGTGGCGAGCAGCTCCTGGTTGCTGTCGATCTGCTTCTCGCCGGCCGCGCGGATGCCGCGGGCCACCGCCGCCGACTCGAGGAACGCCATCACGGCGATGGCGAGCGCGCCGGGAATCAGGTCCACGATGTCGCCGAGCACCGGCAGGCTCGGCAGCGGCAGGCCCTGCGGCACCGGCGCGATCACCGAGACCCCCGCCGCTCGCGCCCCGGTGAAGGCGATGAGCAGGATGCCGCCGGCCACCACGATGAGCGGCCCCGGAATGCGCGGGGCGAAGCGCTTGAACCCGTACAGCACGGCGATCGAGCAGACGGAGAGCAGGAGCGTCGGAACGTTCACGGTGGGCAGCGCCACGATCACCGCATTGATCGAGCGGATGAAACCGTGCCCGGTGAAGTTGCTGTCGACGCCGAGCAGCGTGGGCAGCTGCCCGACGGCGACGGTCGCCCCCACCCCGATCTGGATGCCGAGGATCGTGGACTTGTTGATGTTCTCGACGATGGCGCCCAGCCGGAGCAGGCGGGCCGCCAGCAGGATGGCGCCGACCAGCAGGGTCAGCGTCGTCAGGTCGCGCACGGCGTCATCCGAGCCGACGGCCACCCCGGCGCTCACCAGCGTCGTCGCGGTGAGGGTGGCGATCGTCGATGTGGTCGAGACGCTCATCGCGCGGGAGCCGCCGAGCAGGGCGTACACGAGCATCGGCACCATGCAGCTGTACAGACCGATCTGCACGGGCAGGCTCGCGATGGTGGCATACGCCATCCCCTGCGGCACGACGACCGCCCCGGCGGCGAGCCCCGCGATGACGTCGCGCCCGATCCACTCGCGCCGGTATCCTCGCAGCGTCGGCGCGAACCAGTCGCGCCGCTTCTCCGCGGGTGGTCGCGGCCCCGGCGTCGATGTCACGGGCCGGCTCCCCAGGCCCGTCACGCGGTGCCCGCGGCGGCCTGCGGCACGAACACGCTCGACCAGTCGTCGCGCACGCTGACGACGGTGAAGTCGTGCTCGGCCGCCGCGGCGAGCGCCCGCTCCGCCCCGGAGTCGTAGGGCGTATCGCCACGCCCGGAGGTGTCGTCGTGGCGGATCAGCAGCGCGAGGGAGTCCGGGCTGCCCTGGGCGTAGCGCAGCATCTCGATGTCGCCGTTGGAGTTGCCGGCGGCGAGGATCGGGCGGCGCCCGATCCTGGTCCAGATGCGCACCGGCTTCATCGGGCCGTCATCCATGAAGTCGAAGGCTGCCCCGTAACGCACCTCGGCGCTCTCGGCGTCATAGCTCAGCCCGACCGCGGAGCCGACCACCCGCTCGGGCGGGATGCCGTAGTACTCGCTCGTGATCGGTCGCATGAAGTCCCGGTCGCCGCCCGAGATGATGTAGCAGCTGAAGCCGTGCGCCTCCAGGTAGCGCAGCAGCTCGATCATCGGCTGGTAGACGGCTCCGCGATAGGGCGTGCCGAGGGTTGGGTGCCGCGCGCTGCGGTAGAACTCGGCGACAGCCCTCTCGTAGTCCTGAACGGCGACGCCGTCCGTCGAGGTGAGGATGGCCCCGATCAGCAGCTTCAGATCGCTGTCGTCGCCCGCATAGTGCTTGTCGACGGCGGCGCTCAGCCAGCCGAAGTCGCCCCCGACCGCGGCCGCGTACGGCTGGCGCTCGGCCAGTGCGGGGTCCGCCGACGCCGCGGCCGCCCACTGCTGCACGATGTAGTGCAGCTGCGTCGGCATCGGCTTCTCCGTCCACAGCGTTCCGTCGTTGTCGAAGACCGCCACACGCTCGGCGGGTGGAACCGCCCCCGGCCCGGCCCCGCTCACCCGCTCGACGAAGTCGACGATGCGCCGGCGCGTCGGGGTCTCCGCCCACGATCTCAGCGTGTCCCGCATCCGAATACCCCCTCCGACCCCGCGGGCCCCGACCGATCAGGCGGGGCCGCGCAGCTCAACTCGGTTCAGCTCAGTTCGGCTCAGCTCAGCTCAGCTCAGTCTCTGGCGTACGCCGCGGCCAGGTGCGCCTCGACGTCGACGTACACGTCGTCGCCGATGTCGAACACGACCTTCTCGATCGTTCCGCCGGTGAACTCGAACCGCGACCCCGTGTAAGCGCTGGAGACGGCGTCGCCGCTGTCGTAGCCGATGCAGAGGCCCTCGCCGCAGAGCGAGAAGTGGCCGAGCACCGTGCGGATCTCCTGCTGGGCGACGAGCCGCTCGTCGATGTAGAGCTTGAGCGGCCCGATGCCCTCCCGGTACTCCCCCATCCGCTCCTTGGTGAACTCCACGCCGATCACGTGCTTGCCCGTGAGGGTCAGCGGCGCCGAGATGCGGTCCTCTGGCGGGATGCCGAGGAAGTTGTACGCATACGTGACCTCCCCGTCCTTGATGAACAGTGCGTGCCCCCCGAAGCGCGAGCCGTGGGCGAAGATGACGCCCTCGGTGTCCGTTGTGAGGTCGACCTCGGCGAGGATCTTGTACGAGACGCCATGCACGTTCGCCGCAGAGCGCTCGGGGATCTCCGTCGTGCCGGGGTAGTAGGTGTACTGCCCGCTCGGCGTCACCGGAACCTTGAACTCCATGCCGAGGAAGGTCTCGTAGTCCTTCGCGTTGCCGATGATCTGCAGGTCGTTCAGCGGCAGCACCTTGTTGGCCTTCGCCTCGCTCAGCCAGAGTGCCTTGAGCTCGTCGAGCTTCTCGGGGAACTGTGCCGCCAGGTCGTGTGCCTCCGAGCGGTCGACATCCGTGTGGAAGAGCTGCCACACATCGTTCTCGAAGCCGCTCATGCCGCTCATCGGTCCGTGCTCGGCCACGGCCTTCCAGCCCTTGTGCCAGATCGCCCGACTGCCCAGCATCTCGTAGTACTGGGTCTCCTTGTTCGTGGGCCCGTCTGCCGAGGCGTCGAAGGAGTAGCGCATCGAGACTCCGTCGAGGGCGCTCTGCTCGACACCGTTGTAGCTGCTCGGCATCTCGACGCCGCAGACGTCGAGGATGGTCGCCACGATGTCGGTGGAGTGGTGGTACTGGTTGCGCACCTCGCCCTTGGCCTTGATGCCGGCCGGCCAATGGATGACCATCGGGTCGCACACGCCGCCCTGGTAGGTGTAGCGCTTGAACATTCGATAGGGAGCGGAGAAGGCCATCGCCCACCCTGTCGGGTAGTGGTTGTAGGTGTCCGGGCTGCCGAGTTTGTCGACCATGGTGAGGTTCTGTGCCTCGTCGTCGGGGAACCCACCGAAGACCTTGCCCTCATTGACCGAGCCGTTGGGGCTGCCCTCGCCCGATGAGCCGTTGTCGGCGCAATAGATCACAATGGTGTTCTCGAGCTGCCCGGACTCTTCGAGGTAGTCGATGATGCGGCCGACCTGGGCGTCGGTGTACTCCGAGAATCCGGCGAACACCTCGGCCATGCGCGAGAACATGGCCTTCTCCTCATCGTTGAGCTCGGCCCAGGGGCGCACCTCATCGGTCTGGGTGTAGGTGCCCTCCGGCATGGGGTTGATGTCGGCGAAGACGGTGTCCGCCGGCAGGAGCCCACGTTCGATCATGCGGGGAACAACCCAGTCGCGATACGCCTCATAGCCATCGTCGAACATGCCCTTGTACTTGGCGATGTACTCGTCCGGGGCGTGGTGCGGGGCGTGGTTGGCTCCGGGGCAGAACCACAGGTACCAGGGCTTGTCCGGCTCCGTCTGCTTCGAGTCCCTGATCATCTTGAGCGCCTGATCGGCCAGGTCCTTCGAGAGGTGATAGCCGTCCTCCGGCAGGGCCGGCTGATCGATGTAGTGGTTGTCCTCGGCGAGCGACGGGTACCAGTTGTTGGTCTCGCCCCCGATGAAGCCGTAGAAACGGTCATAGCCCTGGCCGAGCGGCCAGTTCTTCTTCGAGGCGCCGGCCGTCCACTCGTCGATCGGCACATTGTGGTTCTTGCCGACCCAGTAGGTGGACCATCCGGCGTCGCGCAGGATATTCGCCATCGTGGCGTTCTCCGGCGGGATGTGCGAGTTGTACCCCGGGAAGCCCGTCGAGGACTCGGAGATCGTCGCGAAGCCGTTGGAATGGTGATTCCGGCCGGTCAGGAACGTCGACCTGGTCGGCGAGCAGAGCGCCGTCGTGTGCCACTGCGAGTAGGTGAGGCCGTCGGCCGCGAGCCGGTCCATCGTGGGCATGTTGATGCGACCGCCGTAGGGCGACCAGGCCGCCTGGCCGGTGTCGTCGTAGAGCACGACGAGCACATTCGGCGCGCCCACCGGGGCGGTGGAGCCCAGGAAGGCCTCCCAGTCGGGGACGGAGTCCCGAACGTCCAGCTTGATGCTGCCGGTGAATTCCTTGGCCACGAGCCGCTCCCCACCTCACACGAGTTCCCGGTGCGAGGCCGCCAGCGCACTGCAGGACTGGCGGCGCCGCCAGCGCGACGCGCTGTTCGACAATCTAGACCGGGTCCCGCGCGAAAATCTAGGGCGGCAGGATTCTCGAGGCGGTGGCGGGCAAAGCGTGTCATGTACTTCCGCTGGCTGGGAGAACGGCGATAGCGTGTCCCCAGCGGCCTCCAACCGGGAACGTCACACAGCACGATGAGGGGAAGAGTCAATGAGCATCTGGGAAAACTTCTGGAACGTCCTGTGGGCGTTCTTCTGGGCATTCGCATTCATCGCCTACCTGTTCGCCATCTTCGCGATCATCGGCGACCTGTTCCGCGACCACAAGCTGAACGGGTGGTGGAAGGCGCTCTGGATCATCTTCCTGATCTTCCTGCCGTTCCTGACCGCGCTGGTGTACCTCATCGCCCGCGGCAAGGGCATGGCCGAGCGCCAGGCCAAGGACGTCGCCGCCGCGCAGCGCGCGAGCGAGCAGTACATCAAGCAGGTTGCCAGCTCGTCGAGCCCCGCCGAGGAGATCAACAAGGCCAAGGCCCTGCTGGACTCCGGCGCCATCACGCAGGCCGAGTTTGACGCGCTGAAGGCCAAGGCGCTCGCCTAGGCCTTCACACACGCAGAACGCGCATGCCCCGGGCCCCGGGGCATGCGCGTTTCCCGTTGCCGGGCGCTACGCGTCGAGCTGGAAGTCGACGCAGCTGCGCTCGGCCACGACGGACTTGATGAATCCGGCCACGGCGACGTGCCCCGGGTGCACCTGGTAGCCGGCCAGCGCGGCCTCGTCGGCGTAGTCGGCGATCAGCACGACATCCCAGTTGGCGCCCGGATTCAGCACGTTGAGGCCGACGTCGATGGCGCTCATTCCGTCGATCTGGCCGCGCAGGCCCTCCAGGCCGGCCTTGATCTCGGCGGCCTGCGCTGCCTTCAGCGTGGGGTCGCTCGCCGCGAGCCTCCACGACACGATGTGGCGGATGGTCATTGTGCCTCCTGCAGGGCCTTCGCGAGGCGCACCGGGTCGATGCGCCAGTAGTTGTGCACCGCGCCGTTGATCAACACGACCGGGATCTCCTCGACGAAGCGCTCGTGCAGGGCGGGATCGTCAAGGATCGACTTCTCCTCGAACACGATCGCGTCGGCGGGATGCTCGGTGGCCAGATCGGCCAGCACCGCGGCCACGACCTCGCGCGCGTCGTCGCAGAGGTGGCATCCGGGCTTGCCGATGAGCGTCAGAACGGGGGTGGTCACCGTTCCAGCCTAGCTCGGGCCCCACACGCCGAGCGGACCGCCGGGGCGCAGGAATCGACGCTTTAACAGCAATAAGCGCTAGACCCAGGGGTCTAGCGCTCGCTGCCTGAAGGACCCACCGCGCGGACGCGGCGAGTTCTCCGGCTTACTTCTTGTTGCGACGCTGGTGGCGAGTCTTACGAAGCAACTTACGGTGCTTCTTCTTCGCCATACGCTTGCGGCGCTTCTTGATTACAGAACCCACACAAACCTCACAAGATTTTGGATGACTGCGAGTGCAGCCGAAACTAAGTGGCCAGTCTACCGGATTCGACGGGGTTCTCTTGCCGAAAGTTCACCCAGAACCGCTGACGTGGTGCTCAACGGCCTCTTGAACGGCGGATTCCGGCACCCGAAAAGAACGTCCGAATCTGATGGCGGGCAGTTTTCCGGCGTGCACCAGCCGGTACACGGTCATCTTGGAAACCCGCATCATCGCGGCGACTTCGGCGACCGTCAGGAAGCGCACATCAGAAAGATCCTGTGCCATGATTCCTCGCTCGCGGCCCGGCGGGCCCCGGGTAGGCCCTCGCTGCACGGTGCGCGTGTGACAGGCGTGACTCGAGTGACGCGTGCAGGTGACGAAACTCTAGGCCGCGGGCGCACACTTGTCTAGGGCCGGGATTTCGCCCGGCTCACTCCGCGGAGGTGCAGCGCGGCACTACTCGTAGCGGCGCCACTTCTTGGGGGCGACATCCTTCACCACGGAGCTGACCTTCACGGAGGTGTCGGCGAACGCCTTGCCGATCGCGGTCGCGAACGCCCGCTGCTCGTCCTTGAGGCCGGCATCCGCGAAGTCACCCTCGCGCACGACAGCGTCGAAGTCGACGCTCAGAAATGGGATCAGCCAGTCCTCGATCGCTTCCAGCGGGGCGTGGTCGAGGTGGTAGTAGCGGTGCTGGCCCTCCTCGCGCACGGCAACCAGGCGGGCCTCACGCAGCACCTTGAGGTGCTTGGAGACGGTCGGCTGGCTGAGCCCGAGCTCCGCGACGATCTCCGAGACGCTGATCTCGCCCGCCGCATCTGAGCGGGTGTTGTGCTTCGCCAACAGGATGCCCAAAATGTCGCGTCGGGTCGGGTCTGCTACCACGTCAAAGATGTCCGCCATGGGATCAAGGCTAGTCACTCCCTGTGGGGAGTACCATGACCATTCGACACAGCGCGTGTCCGGCGGAGAGGAATAGATCGGTATGGCGATGCGCCAACTGCGTGCACCGCTCAGGTTGAGCTCCGTACCCGGGCGTATCCGCGACGGTGTCGACCACTTCGCGGGCCACTCCCCGTCGCGCTTCGCGATCGCCATCTTCACCGCGCTCGTCATGCTGTTCACGCTGCTCTTCTCGCTGCCGATTGCGGCCGAGAACGGGCAGGTCACCGCGCTGCCGGATGCCCTGTTCACCGCCGTCTCGGTCATCTGCGTCACGGGCCTCTCCACGGTGAACATGGCCACGCACTGGTCGGACTTCGGCGACGTGCTCGTGTTCATCGGTGTCAACGTCGGCGGCATCGGCGTGTTGACGCTGGCCTCGATCCTCGGCATGGTCATCTCGCGCCGCCTCGGGCTGCGCGCCAAACTGCTGGCGGCCAGCGACACCAACCCGTCCCGCATCCACGTCGGCCCGGTCAATGAGGGCCAGACGGTGCGCCTCGGCGAGGTGGGCAACCTGCTCGCGACCGTGGCGGTGAGCGCCCTCGTCATCGAGGCCGTCGTGGCGCTGATGCTGTTCCCCCGCATGCTTGCCGTCGGCGTGCAGGCGGGCGAGGCCGCCTGGCACAGCCTCTACTACGCGGCCATGGCCTTCACCAACACGGGCTTCAACCCCAACCCAGCGGGCCTGACACCGTGGGCCGACGACTACTTCTTCCTCTCGGCACTGATGGTGGGCGTCATCCTGGGCGCCATCGGCTTCCCGGTGATCTACGCCCTGGTGCGCGGCTGGCGGCGCCCCCGCCGCTGGTCGGTGCACGTCAAGCTGACGCTCGTGACGTTCGGCCTGCTGCTGGCCGCCGGCGGCCTGCTCTACATCCTGCTCGAGTTCGACAACCCCAAGACCTTCGGCGGCCACGGCGCGGCAGAGACGATCTTCCAGGCCTTCTTCCTCTCGGTGATGACGCGCTCCGGCGGTTTCGCCACGATCAACATCGCCGACCTGCACGGCTCCAGCCTGCTCGTCAGCGACATGCTCATGTTCATCGGCGGCGGCTCCGCGTCCACCGCCGGCGGCATCAAGGTCACCACGCTGGCCGTCCTGTTCCTGGCCGCCTTCGCCGAGGCCAGGGGCAACGAGTCGATGGAGGCGTTCGGCCGCCGCATCCCGCGCGACATCCTGCGCCTCGCCGTCAGCGTCGTGCTCTGGGGCGCCACCATCGTCGCCGTCTCCAGCATCGCCATCCTGCAGATCACGAAGGCACCGTTCGACTACGTGCTGTTCGACGTGATCTCGGCCTTCGCCACCTGTGGGCTCTCGACGGGGCTCACCGCCGAGCTGCCGCCGGAGGGCGTCTACATCATGGCCGCCACGATGTTCATGGGCCGGATTGGTACAGTGACACTCGCGGCAGCCCTGGCATCCAGCGAGCGCCGCCAGCTGTTCAAACGCCCAGAGGAGAGGCCCATCGTTGGTTGATCGCAATAGACACGACGCCCCGGTGCTCGTGATCGGCCTCGGCCGCTTCGGCGCGGCCACGGCCGGCCAGCTCGACCGGCTCGGCCGCGAGGTGCTCGTCGTCGACGACAGCGCCGCCCTCGTGCAGAAGTGGGCGGAGCGCGTGACGCACGCCGTGCAGGCGGACGCCCGCTCGATCGACGCGCTGCGTCAGATCGGCGCGCAGGACTTCTCGGTCGCCGTCTGCGCCGTCGGCTCCTCGGTCGAGGCCAGCGTGCTGATCACCGCCAACCTCGTCGACCTCGGCATCCCGCAGATCTGGGCGAAGGCCATCTCGCAGTCGCACGGCAAGATCTTGGAGCGCATCGGCGCCAACCACGTGATCTACCCCGAGGCGGAGGCCGGCGAGCGCACCGCCCACCTGGTGAGCGGCCGCATGCTCGACTTCATCGAGTTCGACGACGACTTCGCCCTCGTGAAGATGTACCCGCCGAAGCCGATCCGCGGCAAGTCGCTGACCGACTCCGGTGTGCGCACCAAACACCGCATCACCGTCGTCGGCGTGAAGAGCCCCGGCCGCCCGTTCACCTACGCGACGGCCGACACCGTGATCTCCAACCACGACCTCATCATCGCCTCCGGAACCGAGGGCGACCTCGAGCGTTTCGCGGCCCTCGGCACCTGAGAACGGGCCGCCTAGGGCTGACTATCGGCAGCCTTTCGCTGAGCGTTAGCCATGTATTAACTGTGCGTTAGCTGGGGAAAATGCGCTCATAATTGGGTAAGTGAACGCACGACAAGGCCCCAAAACTTCCCGTTTCAAAAACCCCCTCGCCCAATGGGCGAACGCCATCGGCTACCTCATCTTCCTCAGCCGCTGGCTGCAGGCGCCGCTCTACCTGGGCCTGATCGTCGCACAGGGGCTCTACGCCGCCGTGTTCATCAACGAGCTGATCGGCATGAGCGACGCGGTGCTCTCCGACCCGATGGACATCGACGCGAACACGGTGATGCTCGGGGTGCTCGGGCTGATCGACGTCGTCATGGTCGCGAACCTCGTGATCATGGTCGTGGTCGGCGGCTACGAGACGTTCGTGTCCAAGATCGACACCGGCGAGTCCCAGGACCGGCCGGAGTGGCTGAGCACCGTCAACGCGAACGTGCTGAAGACGAAGCTCGCGATGTCGATCGTCGGCATCTCGTCCATCCACCTGCTGAAGACCTTCATCGAGGTCTCCAACCTCGGCGGCTCGGGGCACGGCGCCACCGAGACGTACACCGTATCCGGCGTGCTCTGGCAGTCGATCATCCACACGATCTTCATCGTCTCCGCGATCAGCCTCGCCTGGATCGACCGCTGGGGCGCGATGGCCGAATTTGAAGAACGCGAACTTGTAATCGAAGAGACCGAGGCAGGAATCCGATGAACCCGGCAACCCCCACCCCCACAATCGGATCCCGCTGGACGAACTCGGTCGGCAGCCTGATCTTCCTCAGCCGCTGGCTGCAGGCCCCGCTCTACCTCGGCCTCATCGTCGCCCAGCTGCTCTACGTGCTCCAGTTCATGGGCGAGCTCTGGCACCTCGCCGAGCACGTCGTGACCGACCCGCGGAAGGCGGAGCAGGCCGTCGTCATGCTCGGGGTGCTCGGGCTCATCGACGTGGTGATGATCGCCAACCTGCTCATCATGGTGATCATCGGCGGCTACGAGACCTTCGTCTCGAAGCTGAACCTCGAGGACAGCCGGGATCGCCCGGAGTGGCTCTCCCACGTCAACTCAAACGTCCTCAAGACGAAGCTCGCAATGTCGATCATCGGCATCTCCTCGATTCACCTCCTGAAGACGTTCATCGAGGTGAACGACCTCGGCGCCGAGGAGGTGGAGAACCTGACCGGCGAGGTCTACTCGGAGGCCGGCGTGCTCTGGCAGGTCGCCATCCACACCATCTTCATCCTCTCCGCCCTCGGCCTGGCCTGGATCGACCGCTGGCACAACAAGGACGCGGCCCGCAGCCGCCGCCTCATGATCAAGGAGCGCAAGCTCGGGATCCTCCACGAGGGCCCCGACGCCGGAGCCCGGGAGATCGCGGAACTCGAAGCGGCCGTCGGCGGCCCCGAGCTCGTCGATTCCTCGCCCCGCTCCTAGAGCGCACCACGAAACGGCCTGGCGGTGCACCGCCAGGCCGTTTTCTGTGCTCGGGTGCCGCGGAGCGGCTAGCCGGCGGCGAGCTCGCGGGCGCGGGCGAGCGCGGCATCCGTCGCCTCGTCGAACAGGGCGCTCAGGCCGGCCCGCTCGAGCACGGCAATGGCCCGCTCGGTGGTGCCCTTCGGGCTGGTGACGCGGCGGCGCAGCTCGGCCGGGCTCTCGCCGGATGCCGCGAGCAGCTCGCTCGCGCCGAGGAAGGTGTCGTTCACCATGAGCGCGGCCTGCTCCGGGGTGAACCCCTTCGCCACGGCCGTGGCCGTGAGCTGCTCGATCAGGTAGAAGACGTAGGCGGGCCCGGAGCCCGAGATCGTGCTGAGCGGGTCGATCTGCTCCTCGGGGATGACCAGCACCGAGCCGACGGTCTCGAACAGGGCCACGGCGAGCGCCAGCTGCTCGGCGGAGGCGCGGGCGCCGGCGGCGAGCCCGGTGACGGCCCGCCCGACGACGGCCGGGGTGTTCGGCATGGAGCGGATCACGGCGACAGACTCCGGGAGCAGCGACTCGAAGGTCGCGATCGTGACGCCGGCGGCGACGCTGATGACGAGGGTGCCCGGATCGAGCGCGTCGGCGATCTCGCGGAGCAGGTCGGGCACCATCGCGGGCTTCACCGCGACCACGACGATCTGCGCGCCGCGCACCGCGGCGCGGTTCGCCTCGGGGTCTTCCTCCGTCGCGAACGCCGTGACGCCCTCCAGCGCGGCGGACTCGGCAGCCCGTGCGGCCGTTCGGTTGGTGGTGCGGATGCCGCCGGCGACGACGACCTCTGGCTTCAGCAGCCCCGCGATGACGGCACCCGCCATCGATCCGGCGCCGAGGAACGTGATTGCAGGCAGGTGTGTAGTGGTCACGCCACCATCCTAGGATTACCCCATGAGTGCATCGGGTGGAAACAAGGCGATCATCGCGGCCTTCCTCGCTAATACGGGTATCGCCATCACCAAATTCATCGCGGCCGCCCTCTCGGGCTCCTCCTCGATGCTCGCCGAGGGCGTGCACTCCGTCGCCGATGCCGGCAACCAGCTGCTCCTGCTGCTCGGTGGGCGCAAGGCCAAGCGCAAGGCGAACGCGGAGCACCCCTTCGGCTTCGGACGCGAACGCTACGTCTACGCCTTCGTCGTGTCGATCATCCTGTTCTCCGTCGGTGGCGTGTTCTCGCTCTATGAGGGCGTCAGCAAGCTGCAGGACCCGCATCCGCTCGACCCGGCCTGGTGGTGGCTGCCGATCGTCGTGCTGCTCATCGCGATCGTGCTCGAGTCGTTCTCGCTGCGCACCGCCGTGCGCGAGAGCAACCACGTGCGCGGCAAGCAGGGCTGGGTGGCGTTCATCCGCCACTCCAAGGCCCCCGAGCTGCCCGTCGTGCTGCTCGAGGACGTCGCGGCCCTCTGCGGCCTCGTCTTCGCCCTCATCGGCGTCGGCCTCACCGCGATCACCGGCGACGGCCTCTACGACGCCATCGGCACCCTGTTCATCGGCCTCCTGCTCATAGCCGTCGCCGTTGTGCTCGGAATCGAGACCAAGAGCCTGCTCGTGGGCGAGGGCGCGAACCCCGCGGATGCCGCCGCCATCGAGGACGCGATCATGGCCGGCACCGAGCACGAGGGCATCATCCACATGAAGACGCTCTACCTCGGCCCGGAGGAGCTGCTGGTCGGCGCCAAGATCGCCTTCCCGGCGGGCAAGCGCTTCTCCGACGTCGCACACGACATCGACGCGATCGAGGCCCGCATCCGCGTGGCCGTGCCGACCGCCCGGGTGATCTACCTGGAGCCCGACGTCTTCTCCAAGTTCAACGGCCCCAATCCGCCGACCGACACCATCGTGATCAAGGGCCTCGAGTAGCCATGGCCTCCCAGAACAGCTCTCCGACGCGGGATGACGCAGGCGCCGGCGACCGGCTGCGCACGGCGCTCGTGCTGCGGCACGACGAGACGATCCACCTCGGCAACCTGGAGCCGGTGCTGCGGGAGCACGGCTACGCGCTGACGGTGCTGGACACCCCGGGCGCCGACTTCTCGGCCGTCGACCCGGCCGCGGCCGACCTGGTCGTCGTGCTCGGCGGCGACATGGGCGTGTATGAGAGCGCGGAGCACCCCTACCTCGTCGAGGAGATCGCCCTGATTCGCGCCCGGATCGCGGCTGAGCGCCCGGTCTTCGGTGTCTGCCTCGGCGCGCAGCTGATGGCGGAGTCGCTCGGCAGCACGGTCTACAAGGGCCCGAGCAACGAGATCGGTTACCGCAGCGTCGAGCCCACCGTCGAGGGTGCCAGCTCGCCGGTGCGCCACATCGCCGGGGTTCCCGTGATGCAGTGGCACAGCGACACCTTCGAGCTGCCGGAGGGCGTGACCCGGCTGGCCGGTTCGCCGGAGTACCGCAACGAGGCGTTCGGCATCGGCAACTGGGCGCTGGCCGTGCAGTTTCACCCCGAGGTGACGCCGGAGATGCACGAGCGCTGGCTCGAGGACAGCGCGGAGGCACTCGCAGCTGAGGGCGTCGACGCGGACACGCTGCGGGCCGAGAACGAGCGCTACAACGCCACGATGCAGCAGGCCTCGCGCCGACTGTTCAGCGAGTACCTCGACGGCATCGCCGAGTAGTGCCGGCATCGGGCGCTGTTGGCTTCGGTCGCTGGCGCTCCCTCGAGCCAACGGGGAGGCCCCTCTCCCGCTGGTCGAGGAGGCCAGCCCGCGCGGCAGCTAGGGCCGGCGGGCCGGGTCGGCGAAGAACTCGGTGAGCAGCGCCGCGCACTCGGCCTCCTCCACGCCGGCGAACACCTCGACGCGGTGCTGCAGCCTGCGGTCGCGCAGCACGTCGTAGACAGAGCCGGACGCCCCGGCCTTCTCGTCCCAGGCGCCGAAGACGACGACCGGCAGCCGGGCCGCGAGGATCGCGCCGGCGCACATCACGCAGGGCTCCAGAGTGACCACGAGCGTGCAGCCCTCGAGCCGCCAGTCGCGCCGCGCCGCGGTCGCCGCCCGCATCGCCACGATCTCGGCGTGCGCGGTCGGGTCGCTCAGCAGCTCCCGCTCGTTGCGACCGGTGGCGATCACGGAGCCCGCTTCATCGAGCAGAACCGCCCCGACCGGCACGTCGCCGGTGGCCAGCGCGCCCCTCGCCTCGGCGATGGCGCGCCGCATCCACTCGCTGTGCAGTGCCTGCTGGCTCATGTTCTCCTCCCGGACGGCCATTTTCGCCTCATTCCGGGGCGCGGTCGAACTAAGATTGAGCCTATGCGAGTACACGTTGCAGACCACCCGCTCATCACGCACAAGCTGACGGTGCTGCGCGACAAGAACACCTCATCACCGGTGTTCCGCTCACTCACCGAAGAGCTCATGACGCTCCTCGCCTACGAGGGCACCCGCAATGTGCGGGTCGAGCCGGTCACCATCCAGACGCCCGTCGCCGAGACCCAGGGTGTGCGCATTGGCGACCCCAAGCCGCTGATCGTTCCGATCCTGCGCGCCGGCCTCGGCATGCTCGAGGGCATGGTCAAGCTCGTCCCCACCGCAGAGGTCGGCTTCCTCGGCATGGCCCGCGACGAGGAGACCCTCGAGCCGACCACCTACGCCGAGCGCCTGCCCGACGACCTCTCCGACCGCCAGTGCTTCGTGCTCGACCCGATGCTGGCCACCGGCGGCTCCCTGGCCGCGGCCATCGAGTTCCTGTTCCAGCGCGGCGCCAAGGACGTCACGGCGATCTGCATCCTCGGCACCCCCGAGGGCCTGGAGGCCGTCGAGAAGGCCATGGCCGGCCGCGAGATCACCATCGTGCTCGGCGCCCTCGACGAGCGCCTCAACGAGCACGGCTACATCGTGCCGGGCCTCGGCGACGCCGGCGACCGCCTGTACGGCACCGTCTAGGAACCCCCTTTCACGGATGCCGCGGCATCCGTTCACGCCGCCGTCCAGCCTGCGCACCGCCAGGCCGGGCGGCGGCGTTTCCGTCGCAATGCAGCTTCTTCGCCGTGCAACGCGCCGAACGTGATACGGGTCACGAAAATCCGACGAATTCGCATTTCATCGTCGATTCTTTCGCAGATGCCCTCATTGTCATGGATCATGCCGCCTCGCCCGGTGCGCACCGCACACCATGCGTGCCGCAGCGCGTCATTTTCGGTCACTGAATTGACACCCGGCGTAACACTCGCTTAACTACAGCCATGACAACGAACGCTCACCCCCTGACCTCCTTCGAGGCACAGAGGACTACCGGGATGATGATGCCCGGTGGTAACGCTTCGTTCTGTCGAATGTGCCGCTGACCCGCGAACCACAGTCGAGAACGCTCTGACCGGGCCACGCCCCCGATCGGTCGAACTCCCGAAGCCCCGCACACGGAGCGCTTCGCACCGGTGACGGCCTCTGACGCCGCTTCACCCGCAGCTTCGCTGCTTCGTTCTCGAACCCTCAGGTCGCCAATGAACGCCGACCCGCTGGGCCCTCCACAGGGCCGCGGTGAGCGCGTCCGCGCGGGGTTCCACGCTTCTCACATCATCAGAAGGACACCCCATGTCGATTGCACAGCTCTCCCCCGCTCCCCGTTCCTCCGCCCGCGCTGAGCTCTCGCTCGCCCCGGCGCCCGCCGCCGCCCCCGCCCCGCGCATCCGCGCCGTGCCGGAGGGCACCGAGGCCCGCGGCTTCGTGCTGTACGTCGGGCTCGACGAGGCCAAGGCCGCCGCGGAGGGCACCAGCCTGCACCGCCTGGTCGAGGCCCTCAAGGAGCTCGCCGCCGAGATTGCCCCCAGCTCCCAGACCTACGCCGCCGTCGCGCTGGCCCCGCAGGGCTCCGGCGGCCGCGACGTCGACGTCGTTCGCCTCGCACTGCAGGACCCGGCCGCCCTGGCCAAGCACCGCCAGCTCGACGAGTCGGATGCCGACCGGCACCCGGCCGGCGTGATCGTCGACATCAGCCGCAAGCGTGTGCTGCTCGACGGCGACCCCGCCGCGCTCACCTACAAGGAGTTCGAGCTGCTGCAGTACCTGGTGCTGCGCGAGGGCCGCACCATCGACCGCGCCGAGCTCATCGGCTCGCTCTGGAACGCCGACGAGGACGAGGCGCCCAACGAGCGCACCATCGACGTGCACGTGCGCCGCCTGCGCTCGAAGCTCGGCGGTTACGAGGACATCGTGCGCACCGTGCGCGGCATCGGCTACCGCTTCGACCGTCACGCCGACGTGTCGATCCACCAGGCCTCGACCCCCAGCCCCGACTTCTTCTAGAGCCGGAGGGACTGGTACGCGCGCATG
>NZ_MPZN01000048.1 GCF_002936985.1 Microterricola pindariensis
GGGGGAGTGCGTCGGACTGGTCGGTGAGTCGGGGTCGGGCAAGTCCACCCTGGGCAAGGCCATTCTCGGCCTCGTCCCGGTCGCCGGCGGCCGGATCTCCTTCGATGGGCGCGACATCACCCACGCGAAGGGGCGCGAGCGGCGTGCACTCGCCTCCGACATCCAGGTGGTCTTCCAAGACCCGTACGGCTCGCTCGACCCGCTCATGACCATCGGGGACATCCTCGCCGAGCCGCTCGCCACCGCGGGCACCGGCAAGCGCGAGGCGAGGTCCCTGGTGGCCGAGATGCTCGACCGGGTGAGCCTGCCCCGGAACGTGCTCGAGCGGTACCCGAGCGAGTTCTCCGGCGGGCAGCGGCAGCGCATCGCGATCGCGCGTGCCCTCGTGCGGCGCCCGCGGCTGATCATCTGCGACGAGCCGGTGAGTGCGCTCGACCTGACGACCCAGGCGACGATCCTGGAACTTCTCATCGAGCTGCAGCGGGACACCGGGGTGTCCTACCTCTTCGTCTCGCACGACCTCGGTGTCGTGCGCCGGGTCTGCCACCGGGTCGCCGTGATGTACCGCGGCAACCTCGTGGAGACCGGTGATGGCGAGCAGGTCACCCGGGAACCGCAGCACGCGTACAGCCGCCGCCTGCTGACGGCGTCCCCGATCGCCGACCCGGCCGGCCAGGCCGAGCGGCGCCAGGCCTGGCTGGAGCTGCGACAGGAGTCCGCGGCCGTGTAGGCAGCCGTCCGGCACCGAGGCGGGCCGCTCCATCGAAACGGCCCCGCCTCGTCGCACGGGGCGCGGACGCGCCCCGCCTGCACTCGATGCATCGACTACGCGAAAAGTGCGCCACCGCTGTGCAGGTGGCGCACTTTTCGCGTAGTCGATGGGCGGCCGGGGTTTCTCCCGGACGTCCTCGATGACGAGTTGGACCAGGCGAGGTCGCCCGGCCGGCGTGGGCATGAGCGGCCCGGGACACGAGAACCTCCGCGGATCGAATCGATCGATGGCGGAGGTTCTCGGTTGACGCCCTCAGGCTACGCTGCTCACAACCTGTGAGGGGCGAGCAACTAGCCGCTGACGACCTGCGGCTCCGCGACGGCCTTGAGACCGTCGACGCCGAACTCGCGGCCGTAGCCGGACTGCTTCGCCCCGCCGAAGGGCACCATGGGGTGCAGCCCGCCGTGGGAGTTGATCCACACCGTGCCGGCCTGCAGACGGGCCGCGATCTGGCGCGCCGCGTCCCGGTCGGCCGACCAGACCGAGGCGCCGAGGCCGAACTCGAGCTCGTTGGCGAGGCCCACCACGGCGTCCAGGTCGGTGTAGCGGATCACCGGCAGCGCCGGGCCGAACTGCTCCTCCAGCACGAGGTCGTTGTGCGGGTCGATGTCGGCGACGATCGTCGTCGGGTAGAAGTTGCCGACCGCGTCGTGGTCGGGGTCGCCGCCGAGCACGACGCGCGCCCCGGACGCCTTCGCCGATTCGACCAGGCGGTGGACGATCTCGTACTGGCCGCGGTTCTGCAGCGGGCCGAGCACGTTCTGCTCGTCGAGGCCGACGCCCATCGGCATGCTCTTCGCGAAGGCGACGAGGTGCTCCAGCACCTCGTCGTAGACGGCGTCGTGCACGTACAGGCGCTTGAGCGCGGCACAGGTCTGGCCGGTGTTGATGAATGCGCCCCAGAACAGGTCGGCGGCGATGGCCGCGGCGTCCACATCGGGCAGCACGATGCCGGCGTCGTTGCCGCCGAGCTCGAGGGTCAGCCTCGTGACGTTGTTCGCGCTGGCCTCGATGATGCGCTTGCCGACATCCGTCGAGCCGGTGAACATGATCTTGCCGACCCTGGGGCTCTTCGTGAGCGCGTCACCGACCGTGCGACCGGGGCCGGCCACGATGTTCAGCACGCCCTCCGGCAGCACCTGGTTCATGACGGCGACGAGCGCCAGGCCCGAGAGCGTCGTGGTCTCGGCCGGCTTCGCGACGACCGTGTTGCCCATCCGCAGCGACGGCGCGATCTGCCAGATGGCGATCATCATCGGCCAGTTCCACGGCGCGATGGCGCCGACGACGCCGATCGGCCGGTAGTGCATCTCGGCGTAGTTCTCGCCGTCGTCGACGATGACCTCGACGGGCAGCGGGGTGTCGGCGGCGGTGCGCAGCCAGACTGCGCAGGCGGACACCTCGAAGCGCGCATTCGGGCCGTTGAGCGGCTTGCCCTGCTCGCGCGAGAGCAGCTCGGCGAGCGGCTCGGCCGCGGCCTCGATCGCGTCGGCCGCCCGGTGCAGGAGCGCGCTGCGCTCCTCGCCACTGAGCGCGGCCCAGGCGGGCTGTGCCGCCGCCGCCCGGTCGATCGCCGACTCGAGGTCGGCGACGTCCTGCACCGGGGCGGTGCCGATCAGCGCGCCGGTTGCGGGATCGTGGACCTCGCGCGCCGGGCCAGTCTGCGGCGTGATCGCCGCGAGAAGTGTGTCGTAGTTGTGCATGGATCCTCCACTATGAGTCCGGTCTGCACCCACGATAGGTCGGCGTCCCGCGGCGGGATTGACCGCGTCCGCACAGCAGTTGACGTTGCGCGAAGAGAGCGGCTCCTCCTCCACGGTGACCAGGAGCGGCGGTCAGTGGTCGACGGCGACGCCCCGCAGCATCGGGCGCACGACCGAGAGGGCGAGAGTCGTGGCGATGACCGCGGAGAGCGCCACCGTCAGCGACATGGCCAGCGCCGTGGCGCCGCCGAGCGCGGCCAGCGGGGCGACGATGGGCCCGACGACGAACATGGCGGTGCCGAGCACGGCGGATGCCGTGCCGGCCCGCTCGGCATGCCCGCCGAGCGCCAGGGTCGTGCCGTTGGGCCCGCCAACGCCCGAGCTGAACAGGAAGACGGCCAGCACGATGAGCACGCCGACGACGCCGGCGCCCGAGAGCACGACGATGAGCATCGCCACGGCGGCGAGTGCCGTCGCGGTCTGCCCGGTCAGATACATTCGCACGGGGCCCAGCCGGCGCACGAGGAGCCGGCTGAGCTGCGCGCCGCCCATGTTGGCGAGGGCGTTGATGGCGAAGAACACGCTGAACAGCTGCGGGCTCAGCCCGAACTCGCCCTGCAGCACGAAGCTCGACATGGAGAGGTAGGTGAAGAACGCCACCCCGCCGGCCGCCGAGACGATGAGCATCACCACGAACAGCCGGTCGCGGGCGAGCGCGCCGAAGTGCTGCATCGTCGTGCCGAACCCGCCGCCGTGCCGTGCCTCCTGCGGCAGCGTCTCCTTCAAGCTGGTGAACGCGAGCACGAAGAGGGCGACGCCGATGCCGGCCAACACCCCGAAGATGCCGCGCCAGTCCATGAACAGCGCCAGCTGGCCGCCGATCACCGGCGCGATGATCGGGGCGGAGGCGCCGACCAGGGCGAGCAGCGAGAGCATGCGCGAGAGCTCGACGCCGCTGTACATGTCGCGCGCGATGGCCAGGCTCAGCACGATGCCGGCCGAGCCGGCGAGCCCCTGCAGCAGCCGCGCGACGAGCAGTACCTCGATCGTCGGCGCGAACACGCAAGCGAGTGAGAACAGCGCGAACAGGGCGACCCCGACGAGGAGCGGCCGGCGCCGCCCGAAGCGGTCGCTGAGCGGGCCGGCGAGGAGCTGGCCGAGGCCGAGGCCGATCATGCAGACCGACATCGTCGCCTGGGCGAGGGTGTCGCTGGTGTCGAGGGACGCCGCCAGCTGGGGCAGCGTCGGCATGTACAGGTCCATCGAGAGCGGCCCGAAGGCTTCGAGGGCGCCGAGCACGAGCACGCTGCGACGCACGCTCATGGTGCGGACGGGGGCGGTGGCGGTCATGGGGTTCCGAATCGGAGGGGGTGGCGGATGCCGCCGGCCGGCGGCATCCGTGGGGCGGCGACCCGCCGCACGCGCGGCTCAGAGGCCGAGCGTGCGACGGATCCAACTGTCGCGGGCGGCGAGGGCCGCCTGCGACACGACGGCGTCGGGGGAGAAGCCGGAGAAGCCGTGATAGGCGCCGGCCCAGACGTGCAGCTCGGCCTGGCCGCCCGCCGCCCAGATGCGCAGCGCGTAGTCGACGTCCTCATCGCGGAACACCTCGGCTGCCCCGACCTCGATGTAGGCGGGCGGGAGCCCGCCGAGATCGGTGGCCCGCGCGGGTGCCGCATAGGGCGAGACGGCGTCGCTGTGCCGCAGCTCGCCGAGCACCGCGTTCCAGGCGGTGTCGTTGTTGTTGCGGTCCCAGGCGCCGAGGCCGTCATACTGCCGGCTCGACACGGTCTCGTTGCGGTCGTCGAGCATCGGGCAGTTCAACAGCTGCCCGGCCAGGGCGGGGCCGCCGCGGTCGCGGGCCATCAGCGCGACGGCCGCCGACAGGCCGCCGCCCGCGCTGGCGCCGGAGACGATGATCCGCTCGGGGTCGACGCCGAGCTCGGCGGCGTGGGCGGCGAACCATTCGAGCGCCGCGTAGCAGTCCTCCGCGGCGGCCGTGCCCGGGTGTTCCGGGGCGAGGCGGTACTCGACGGCGACGCCGACGACGCCATGGCGCAGCGCGAGGTCGATGAGCTCGCCGGTGCCGAAGAAGCGCGTGCCGAGCACGAGGCCGCCGCCGTGGATGCCGAGCACGCCGGGGGCGGCTTCGGCCGGGGCGGCGCCGGGTGCGCGCCGCGGCCGCACGATGGTGACCTCGACGTCGGGGGCGCCGGCCGGGCCCGGGATGACGCGATTCTCCCAGTCGACCGCCAGCTCGCCGACCTGCGCCTCCATCGGCGGGATGATCGTGGCGAAGTGCTCCCGGTTGGCGAGGATCGTGTCCGCGCGCAGCGGGATGCGCTCGACCAGCTCGAGGAAGCCGGCCAGGCCGTCGACGAGCTCCGGGTCGTAGGGTACCGGGCGCGCGCTCATCGCACACCTTCGAGCTGCAGGATGCGGCGCAGCCAGGAGTGCCGGGCGTCCAGCGCCGCCCGGGCCAGCTCCGACTCCGGTGCGTACATGTCGAAGCCGTGGAATCCGCCCGCCCAGATGTGCAGCTCGGCGTTGCCGCCGGTCGCCCAGATGCGGGTCGCGTAGTCGACGTCCTCATCGCGGAACATCTCGGCCGCGCCTGCCTCGATGAACGCAGGCGGCAGGCCGCTGAGGTCGGTGGCCCGGCTGGGGGCGGCGTACGGCGAGGCCGCGGTGCTGAGGGCCAGCTCCTCGCCGAGCACACAGCGCCAGGCCAGCAGGTTGGCGTCGCGCATCCAGGTGCCGATGCCGTCGTACTGGTGGCTGGCCACGGTCGTGTTCGTGTTGTCCAGCATCGGGCAGAGCAGCAGCTGCCCGGCCAGGGCAGGACCGCCGCGGTCGCGGGCGAGCAGGGCGACGGCCGCGGAGAAGCCGCCGCCTGCGCTGCCGCCCATCACCACGATGCGCTCCGGGTCCGCGCCGATCTCGGCGGCGTGCTCCGCTGTCCAGAGCACCCCGGCGTAGCAGTCCTCGACGCCGGCCGGGAAGGGGTGCTCGGGAGCGAGGCGGTACTCGACGTTCACGGCGATCACGCCGAGCTCGAGCACCAGCTGGATGACGCGCTCGGACTCCCAGTGCCGGTGGCCGAGGATCATGCCGCCGCCGTGGATGTTGACGAGCGCGGGCAGCGCGGCATCCGCCGCCGTGTGCCCGCGCGGCCGGAAGATCGTGACCTCGATATCGGGGGCGCCGGCCGGCCCCGGGATGATGCGCTCCTCGGTGTCGACGGCGCGGCCGGCGATCGCCTCGACCGGGCCGGGGAACATCGTGGCCAGCCCCGGCCGGGTCGCCGGCAGCGACTCCCAGCTGAGCGGCGGCTGTGGGGAGGCCGCCATGAACTCGAGCACGGGGGCGAGCTCCGGGTCGAACGGAACGGGGACGACGCCGGCCGGCGTCGCGCGGGCGCTCACGGTCCCTCGGGATCGACGATGCCGTTGTCGGCCCAGAACGGGGCGACGCGGGAGCGGAGCTCGGCGGCGCCGACGCGCTCGACGAGTTGGATGGCGCCGATGTTCTGCTCGAGCTGCTCGAGGCGGGTCGCACCAAAGAGCGTCGTCGTGTTCGCCGGGTGGGTGAGCGTGAACGCCACCGCGAGCTGCGCCGGCGTCGTCTCGAGCTCCTCGGCGAGGGCGATCACGCCGGGCACGGAGGCGATGATCGCGGCCCGGATGTCGCCGGGGTCGCGGCCGACCTCGCGGTCGGGGTTGACCTTGCCGGCGAGGATGCCGCCCTCCATCACATCGGAGGCCTGCATGGTGAGGCCCTGCTCCCACAGCCCCGCGAACGGCGCCCCGTCGGGGATCGAGCGGCGGGACATGCTGTACTTCAGCTGCGCGATCTGCGGGCCGGGCACCCCCTCGGCCGCGGCGACGTCGATCAGCTCCTGGATGTTGCCGGCCGACCAGTTGTTCACGCCCCACGCCCGGATGCTGCCGGACTCCTGCAGCTCGGCGAGGTCGAGCACGAGCTCGCGCAGCTCCAGGTCGTCGCGGCGGAGGTCGCCGAGGATCACGAGGTCTGAGTAGTCGGTGCCGACGCGGAACAGCGCCCGCTCCAGCTGGGGCCGGAAGCCGTCGGGGCCGAAGCCCTCCAGCCAGAGCTTCTCGGAGAGCAGGTAGTCGGAACGTTCGAGCCCGGCCGCCCGGACGATGGCAGAGAACAGCACGTCGGTGAAGGCGGGCGGGCCGCCGGGGAAGGCGTAGACGCCGACGTCGAAGAGGTTGATGCCTCGGGCCGCGGCGGTGGCGACCAGCTCGACGGAATCCTCGAAGTGCATCCGGTCGTAGGTGTGCCACGAGCCGAGCGAGAGCACGGAGGCCTCGAGGCCGGAGCGGCCGATGCCGCGGCGCGGGATGGCCGGGGCGGAGACGGTGGTGGTCATGGTGGTCTTCTTTCGCTTGTCGGGCTGCCTACGGCAGGCGGGGGTCGATGACGGCCTTGATCTCGCCGAGGGCCGACATGGCGGCGATCTTGGCGGATGCGGCGGAGAGGCCAACGGGGGCGCTGAACAGCTCGTCCCACGGCATCCGATCGGCGAAGGAGCGGAAGAACTCGATCGCGCGGTAGTAGTCGGAGATGTCGCCGTTGAGCGACCCGACCACCGAGAGCTCTTTGCCCATGATCGCCGAGAGGGTGATCGGCGCACCGGTGGGGCCGGTGGATCCGACGATCACGACGGTGCCGCGCTGGGCGGCCATCGCGATGGCCTCCGGGCCGACGCTCGGGGCGCCGGCGAAGTCGAGCACGAGGTCGGCGCCCTGCCCATCGGTGAGCTCCAGAACCCGGGCGATCGTGGCCTCGGACCCGCCGCTGATGTCGACGACGGCGTCCGCGCCGAAGCGGCGGGCCGCGGTCAGCCGGTCGGCGGGGGCGCCGACGGTGATGACGGTGCCCGCCCCGGAGAGGTGGGCGACGGCAGTCGCGAAGATGCCGAGGGCGCCGGACCCCTGCACCACGACGCGGGAGCCGGGGCGCACGCCGCCGGCGCGCTGGAAGGCGCGCAGCACGGTCTTCGCGGCGCAGCCCGCCATCGATGCCCAGGTGTCCTTCACCTCGTCGGGCAGCCGGAGCTTGGCGGCACCCGGCGTCACATAGGCGTACTCGGCGAGGCCGGCCGTAGCGTACGGCGGTACGTCGGAGCGCTGCAGGAAGCCGTAGCCGCGCTGCGAGCAGGCGACCGGCTCGCGCAGCACGGTGCAGCCGAAGCAGCGGCCACAGGTCGACTCCGACCAGCCGATGCGGTCTCCGACCGCGAGCGCCCGGCCGAGGGCGTCGGTCGTGCCGGGCCCGACCGCGACGATCTCGCCGACCATCTCGTGGCCGAGCACCATCGGCAGCATGCCGGGGAAGGTCATCCTGCCCTGCCAAATCTCGATGTCGGTGCCGCAGAGCGTCGTGCAGGCGATGTGCACGAGGGCGGCGCCCGGCTCGATCTCGCCCGGCAGCGGAATCTCCTGCAGCGTGAGATCCTCGCCGTGTGCGGTCAGCACCGCGGCGCGGGTCGATGTCGGAAGGGAAATCGTCATTGAATGCTCCTTTGTGCGGCCCGCGGATCGCAACGCTGTCGAACCTGTCGCCGGTTTGGGTTATTCTACATACGTTGACTTACATTGCGAAGCTCTCGAGGAGGAGATGTGCAGCGATCTGATCGGGACGAAACCGACAGCCCAGCCGAATTGGTGTTGCGAGGCGGGGCCGTGCTCGCGCTGGATGCCGCGGGAACGCGGGGAACGGCGGTCGCGGTGCGGCGGGGGCGCGTCGTGCTCGTCGGCAGCGACGCCGAGGTGCAGCCGCTCATCGGGGCGGGCACCCGCGTCATCGAGCTCGACGGCCGTGCCGTCATCCCCGGCATCAACGACTCCCACCTGCACGCGAGCTGGCTCGGCGCCCTCTGGCCCGACACGGTCTTCGGCGCGATGGGAGAGCAGGGCGACGCCGTGGCGTTCGAGGGCGATCCGCACGACGCGGCGCCGGCGGCCCCGCTGATCACCTCGGCGGGGGAGGCCAGAGCCGCGATCCTCCGGGCCGGCCGGTTGGCGGCGTCGCTCGGCATCACCAGCTACACCGAGCCGGGGCTCGGCCCGGGCGAGGACGCCGGTGCGACGGGCTGCTTCGGCCAGCTGGTGCTCGACGAGTACCGCGCGCTCGCCGCGGAGCGGGCACTCACGGCCCGCGTCACCGTGCTCATGTTGTTCGGCGTGCTCGACGGCCCGAGCGAGCTCGGCAGCTTCACCGCCCGGCTGAACGCCACGGTGCGCGAGACGGGTCAGCCGGACTGGCTGCGGATCGCCGGGGTGAAGATCTTCGCCGACGGCATCCCGCCGATGCTCCAAGCATGGACGCGCCGGAGCTACCCGGACGGCAGCTCCGGTGATCTGCTCGTCGCCGGCGCCGACATCGCCGAGCGTGAGGCGAGCCTGCGGCAGATGATCAGCGCCGCCCACCTGGCCGGCTTCCAGGTCGGGGTGCACGCGACGGGCGACCGTGCGATCGAGGTGGTGGCGGATGCCGTGGCCCACGCGCAGGCGGCGGCGCCGGCCGAGTTGCGCCACTACGTGATCCACGGCGACCTCGTTGCGCGCGAGTCGCTGTCCGCGATGGCGGGGCTCGGCATGGGGCTGAACGTGCAGGCCGGCATCGCCGTGCTCACCGCGCCCTGGCTCGCCGGCGTGCTCGGCGAGCAGGCTGCGGCCGATGCCTGGCCGTTGGCCGAGGCGCTCGCCGCGGGGGTCTCGCTCTCGCTGAGCTCCGACGCCCCCGTGCTCTCGCCGGACTGGCGCGAGGGCATCGCGGCGGCCGACGCCTGGATGGGCTCGCCGGCGCCCGGGGAAGAGGAGCAACGGATGCTCGCGCTCCTGCACGCGTACACCGTCGCCCCGGCCCGGCAAGACGGCGCCGAGGCCTGGAAGGGTTCGCTCGAGCCGGGCAAGGTCGCCGACCTGGTGGTGCTCGCGGCGGACCCGCTGACGGTTGCGCCGGCCGAGCTGCCCGGCGTCGCCGTCGACCTGACCGTCGTCGACGGTGAGGTCGTGTTCGAGCGCGAGGCGGCGCTCGTCGGCTGAGGCCCGACCGGCGAGACGACGATGGCCCCTGCGGAACCGCAGGGGCCATCGTCCGTTCCGGTGTCGCGCTCAGACGAGCAGCTGCCCGCCGTCGACGGGCAGGCTCACGCCCGTAATGTGGCCGGCCCCCGGCCCGGCGAGGAAGGCGACCGCGGGGGCGATGTCCTCGACCGCGGCGAGCCGCGCCAGCGGGATCCGCGACTCCCACGCGGCGCGGGCGGGGGAGCCCTCCGGCATGCCCAGCTGCAGCATCGGGGTCAGCACGGGGCCGGGAGCGACGGCGTTCACGCGGATGCCGTGGCCGGCCAGCTCGATCGCCGCCCAGCGGGTGAGCGAGTCGACGGCCGCCTTGCTCGACTCGTAGGCGCCCATCCCGGGCGTCGGCTGCTTGCCGCCGATCGAGGAGATGTTGACGATTGCGCCCTTCGTTCCCGCGGCGATCATCTGGTTCGCGACGGCCTGGGTCACGTTGAAGGTGCCGACGATGTTCACGTTGACGATCGAGGCGTAGGCCTCGGCGGAGAGCTCGGTGATGGCGCCGTGCACCGAGAGGATGCCGGCGTTGTTGACGAGCACGTCGATGGGGCCGTACTCGGCGGCGACCTCTGCGACCGCGGCGGAGACGGCGGCCGGGTCGGTGATGTCCAGCGCGACGGCGGCCGCGCCGATCTCGGACGCGGCGGCGGCCACGGCATCCGCGTTGACGTCGGCGAGCACGACGCGGTCGCCCTGGGCGAGAAAGGCCTCGGCGATGCCGCGGCCGATGCCGCCGCCTCCGCCGGTGATGAGCACGGTGCGGGATTCGGTCACGGTGGAAACTCCTTCGTCTCACGCCGGGCGGCGTGCATGGGGTTATATTATACGAACGTAGAAAATAAAGCGATGATGCTTCTGAGGAGACCCCATGAGTTTTGAAGGAACCGTCCCCACCCGCCGCCTCGGCCCCGCCGGTCCGGAGGTGCCCGTCTTCGCGCTGGGCTCATGGAACACCTGGGACCGGATGGAGTTCGATGACGCGGTTCGGCTCATCCAGCGCGCGGCCGCCGTCGGCGCCGCGTTCTTCGACGTCGCGCACTACAACATGGGCCCGCACGCCGAGAACGCCCGCACCGACCTGATCTTCGGCGAGGCCGTGCGGGTCGCCGGGCTCGCCCGAGAGGACTACCTGCTCTGCGGCAAGCTCTGGCTGTGGGAGTACCCGGCGACGAGCTTCGCCAGCCAGATGGAGACCTCTCTCTCCCGCATCGGCGTCGAGAAGGCCGACGCCGTCGTGGTCGGCGACTACATGGGCCCCATCGACGTTCGGCAGATCGTCACGGACGTCGCGGCCGAGATCGCGGCCGGCCGCGTGGGCAGCTGGGGCGTCAACAACTGGCAGGCCGCCGACATCACCCTCGCGCTCGACTTCGCCGAGGCCGAGGGGCTCACGCCGCCCACCTTCGCGCAGCTGAAGTACGGCCTCGCCCGGCGCACGATGGCCGAGGGCGCGCACTACGGCGAGCTGTTCCGCTCCGGCCGCCTCGCACTGCAGGCCTCCGACGTGTTCGAGGGCGGCATTCTCGCCGGCAAGCTCGCCCCCGAGCGCAAGATCGGGGCAGATGTCGGCGGCATCCGCGAGCAGATCGTCGCCGTCTACCCCGAGCTCGCCCGCATCGCCGCCGGCCTGGACGCGACGCCGACGCAGCTCGGCATCGCCTTCTGCCTGGCCAACCCGGCCACCGCGAACGTGCTGTTCGGGGTGTCGCGGATTGAGCAGCTGGAGGACAACCTCGGCGCCCTCGAGCTGCTGGACCGGATCGGCGCCGACGCGCTCCGGGCGGCGACGGCCGGGCTCTGGGTCGACCGCGCGGTCAACGCCGACGGCAGCTGGTAGCCGCCGCCAGCCGCGGCGGTGCTCAGCTGAGGAACAGTGCTCAGCGGAGGAAGTCGAGCGCGGCCGCCCGGAACTCGGCCGAGCCGAGGGCGCCGTGGTGGTCGCCCGGGACGCGCAGGAGCGCGGCATCCGGCACCAGTTCGACGAGGCCCTCGATGCCGCCGGTCATCATGTCGTCGCTGCCGGCCACGAACAGCGTGGGCAGCTGCGGCGCACCGGACGGCGTGGCCGCGCCCGCCGTGCGGCCGGGCAGGAATGGCTCGCTCGCGAGGCCGTCGATCAGGGCGATCAGCGACTCGGGGTCGTTGCCGGGCGCCGACACCATCTGCGCCATCATGCCGATCAGCGGGGAGGTCGGCTCCTGCGTCCCGGCGGAGGCAGCGCGCAGCGCGGCGGTGTCCAGCTGGGCGAAGGGGTCGAACGGGCTGATGCCGCCGAGCACCAGCCGGCGCACCCGCGGGTTGGCGGCGGGGAGTTCCCAGGCGAGGCGCGCCCCGAGCGAGTAGGCGACGACATCCGCCTGCTCCGCCCCGGCCGCCGCGATGGCGGCGTCGACGGCGTCGCTGAGCGCGCGCACCACCGCGGTCGTGCCGACGCCCGCATCGACGGCCGCGGCGTTGGCGCCGTGGCCGGGCAGGTCGACGACGACCGCCGTGCGCCCGGTGGCTGTGGCGGCCTCGTGCCAGCCGCCGGCCACCCAGTCGGACGCGCCGGAGGAGGCGAAGCCGTGGAGGAAGACCACCGGGGGAGTCGGGGCGGCGTCCTCGCCGCCCGCGGGGGAGAAGATCTGCACGGAAAGGGCCATGGTTGCACTCGCATTCGCTCGGGGCGCCTCATCGCGCCTGCTGTTATTCTACGCACGTTGAAATTGAGGGAGAGCCGCACGCACGCCGCTTGCATGTTTATTGTCAACGCTTGTAGAGTTTCCCGAGACCGCACCAGCCGCGGGCTGCGCGACGACGCCGGCCCCGCACTCCGAAGGAGAACACCATGACGGCAACGCAGCCGACGACCACAGCAACCCCCGAGGCGATCCTCGACATCGCGATCGGATTCATGGGAGCGAAGCAACTCTTCGCCGCCAGCCGGGTCGGCCTCTTCAGCGCCCTCGCCGACGGCCCCCGCTCACTCGACGAGCTGACGGCTGCGACCGGGGTGTCCGCCCAGCAGCTGCGCATCCTCGCCGACAGCATGACCGCGCAGGGCCTCATCACCCGCACCGGCGGGCGCTACGAACTGACCCCGGATGCCGCGGCCTACCTGACCGCAGGCGGCGCCGGCATCGACCTCACCCCCTTCCTCGCCTTCCTCAACGACATCAGCTACAAGCAGTGGCTGCGCTACGACGACACCGTCGACAGCGGTGCCGCCGGCACCCTCGAGCTCGACGAGGCCGGCTGGGGCGACTTCATGGCCGGCGTCATGACCTACAACGAGCTGCACGCCGAGCAGCTCGCCGCCCACTTCGACTTCTCCCACTACCGCAACGCACTGGACTTCGGCGGCCTGAGCCCCGCGTTCGCCGTGAACGGCATGAAGGCCAACCCCGAGCTGAACACGCGCTTCGTCTTCGCCCCCGACTTCACCGACTCGGTGCAGCAAGCCGTCGAGGCGGCCGGCGTCGCCGGTCGCTCCCGGGTCGAGGGCGGTGACACCGAGACCGTGCAGCCGGGCGGCGAGCACGACCTCGTGCTCGTGAACCACGTCATCCACCGCTTCGACGACGCCCAGAACCGCGTGATCTTCGCCAACGCGCGCGCCGCCGCCGCACCGGGAGCCCACCTGGTCGTGCTCGACTTCTTCCTCGACGACAACCCGGTGCAGCGCAAGATCGACGCGCTGCACGCCGGCGAGTACTTCAACATCGACGGCACCGTCGTCTACCCGGAGTCGACCGTGGCCGAATGGCTCGGCGCGACCGGGTGGAAGCCCGTCGAGACGATCGCCCTGCCGGGCAGTCCCCGCATCCTGGTGGCCGAGGCGGTCTAGCCCTCCGCGTGCACGAGCACCCCGCCGACCGCGTTCCCCGCCCGGTCGGCGGGGTGCACCCCAGAACCCCGAGGAGCGCCATGTTCGTCTCGACCGTCAGCGGCCCCAGCGCGCCGCACTCCCTCGGCGTCACCCTGCCCCACGAACATCTCATCGCGAACTTCGCGACACCGGAGGAATCGGAGGACGGCTGGCGTCGCATCGGCCGCACGCGCCCGACGGCCGCCGCCGAGGCCGCCTTCTACGAGGCCGCGGTCGGCATCGAGATGCTGGGCGCGCTCAACCTCGGCGCCCCGAACCGCGACAACCTGCGCCTGGACCACGAGCTGCTGGCCATCGCCGAGGCCGGCGAGTTCGGCCGGCTGGGCGGCGGGGCCATCGTCGACCAGACGAGCATCGGCCTCGGCCGCAACCCCGGTGCCCTCCGCCGGATCGCCGACACCACCGGCCTCGCCGTCGTGATGGGGGCCGGGTGGCACCACCCGGCGTGGTCGCCGGAGCTGGCCGAGCGATCGCCAGCGAGCATCGCCGCCCAGATCGCGGCGGAGATCGAGGTCGGCGTCGACGGCATCCGGGCCGGGCTCATCGGTCGGGTCGGCGCGATCGACCCCGCCCGGGAGGACGAGCGGCGACTCCTGCTCGCGGTCGCCGCCGCCGCACGCCAGACCGGGGCGCCCGTCAGCATCACCCGCTCCGCTACCATCGCCGACACGCTCGCCGTGCTCGACATCCTCGAGGCCGAGGGGGTGCAGCCGTCCGCGGTCGCACTCGGCGACGCCGCCGCGCTCCTGGCGCGGCCGGCGGAGCTCGACGCCGTCCTGGCGCGCGGCGTCTACGCGCAGTTTGACCGTCTCGGCGACATCCCCACGATCCTCACCGAGGTGAGCGACCACGACATCGCGCTCGGCATCCTCGGCCTCGCCGCCCGCGGTCTGGCCGGGCAGCTGCTGATCTCGCAGGGCGTGCGGCGCAAGATCGACCTGAACGCCTTCGGCGGCAACGGCTACGGCTTCCTCCTCGAGCAGTACCTGCCCTACCTGCGGATGCTCGGGGCGGATGACGGCCTGCTCGCCGCCCTCACCGAGGGCAACCCGCAGCGCTGGCTCTCCATGCCGGCACGCGAGGAGCGCGCATGACCGCCGCGATCCCGAGCGCCGCCATCCCGAACATCGCCGGCCAGGTGCTCACCGTCACCGGCCCGGTCGCCCCGGAATCCCTCGGCCAGGTGCTCATGCACGAGCACATCTTCATCGACATCCGGCGCCCGCTGCACAATCCCCGGCCGGGCTGGGGCACCCCGGGGTCGACGGAGCCGCTCAGCCTCGCGAACCTCGCCGCCGTGCGGCGGGGGCGCATCATCGAGCACAACGACCTGCTCGGCGACTTCGACGAGATGCTGGCCGAGGTGGGGGAATTCCGCACCCTCGGCGGCGGCACCATGGTCGAGGTCTCCAACACCGGGCTCGGCCGCGACGCCCGCTCGCTCGCCAGGCTCTCCCGGGCCAGCGGCCTGCAGATCGTGATGGGCGCCGGCTGGTACGAGAAGAACTTCCACCCGGCCGACATGGACCGGAAAAGCGTCGAGGAGATGGCCGC
Source organism: Microterricola pindariensis (assembly GCF_002936985.1). GTDB lineage: Bacteria > Actinomycetota > Actinomycetes > Actinomycetales > Microbacteriaceae > Microterricola > Microterricola pindariensis. The sequence goes on from NZ_MPZN01000048.1 coordinate 15,010, forward strand.
GGAGATCGTGCGCGACATCGTCGTCGGCGTCGACGGCACCGCGATCCGCTCGGGCATCATCGGCGAGGTCGGCGTCGAGGGCAACCCGCTCACCCCGAACGAGCTGAAAAGCGTGCGCGCCAGCGGGCGGGCGTCCCGCATCACCGGTGCGCCGATCACCTTCCACCAGGGCGGCTACGGCGAGGAGAAGTTCCGGGTGCTCGACATCCTCGAGGACGAGGGGGTCGACCTCCGCCACGTCGTGATGGGCCACGCCGGCACCCTCGGCGACGACCTGCCGTTCGCCAGGCGGCTCCTCGCCCGCGGCGTCCTCGTCGAGTTCGACTTCCTCGGCACTCCGGGCAGCCCGTGGGGCACCCTCTGGCCGTTCACCGACCTTGCGGTGGCCAGGGGCATCGCCGCGCTCGTCGACGACGGCCACGCCGACCGCATCGTGCTCGGCGGCGACGTCTGCCAGCGCGTCCAGCTGAAGCGCTACGGCGGGCAGGGCTACGGCTACATCTCTGAGCACTTCCTGCCCGCGCTCGGCCGGCTCGGGGTGGGCGACGACGTCCTCCGCGCCATCATGGTGGACAATCCCGCCCGGGCGCTCACCTTCCGGGAGCCCCGCCCCGTCGCCACCGCCGGTTGAGCCTGCCCCGCTGGTTGAGCTCGTCGAAACCCCGGGGCGGTGTGTATCTTCACGTTGGCTAGAGGGGGCCGCGCCGCGAGGAACGAGCAGCGCAGCCCCCGAAGCCCGGCAGCCGGCGTGATCGGCTTCTGCGCCACTTTGGGCGGGTGCGCGCCCGTTGAGCTGGCGCGGTTCCCGCCCAACTGGCGCAGCGACCTCGTGCGGGCGTCGGCTTCGGTCGCTGGCGCTCCCTCTCACCAACGGTGGAGAGCAGCTTTCCGCTGGTTGGGCCCGTCGAGACCCCAGCGCCGCCGGTCGAGCAGGGCGAAGCCCTACGGCCGCCCGAGCCGCTCGAAGAAGCCGTCGAGCTGGGCCTGCTGCAGTGCCGGGGTGTTCTGCTCCGGGTTGATCACGCTCATCAGGGTCGCGCCGACGTTCATCGTGACGAGCTCCTGGATCAACTGCTCGTCGGGGGTGTTGCTCAGGATGTCGCCGTCGGCGCGGCCCTCGGCGATGAACTGTGCCAGCGCCTGCCGCCAGATGACGAGGTGGTCGACGTAGATCTCGTGCAGGTGCTCGTTGGAGGCGGCCCGCTCCCAGAACGAGAGCAGCACGCGGGCGGCGGTGGTGCGCTCGGCATCCAGCGGCAGGGACGCCTCACTGATGCCGCGGAGCGCCGCGAGGCCGCGCTTACCCTCGACCGCCACCCGCACGACTTCGCTCATCTGGGCGAGCGAGAGCTCGTAGGTGCCCTGGATGATGTCGTCCTTGCCCGGGAAGTAGTGCTTGAGCGCACCATTGGCGAACCCGGCCTCCGCGGCGATCTCGCGCATGGTGGCCGCCTCGATGCCGCCCTGGATGATGAGCCCGCGGGTCACCTCGATGATGTCGCGGCGACGCTGATCGTGGTCGATCACCTTCGGCATGCAGGCCCCCTTTAGCTCTGAATTGCATCCAGTCTGCCCGTTTTGGGAACGCACAGATAGTCAACAAGTGTAGAGCAACGGGTGGAGAGCCTGCGGCCCGCCGGTCAAGAGGGTCTTCTGTGCGAAGACCAGGCGCCCGGCGAACCAGGTTTCCCTGGCCCGCGCCTGGATCAGTGTGTCGATCGGGGAGTCGAACGGGTTGCGGTCGAGCAGCACGAAGTCGGCCGACTTGCCGGTTGCCAGCGAGCCGGTCTCCGCGCCCAGCCCCATCGCCGTGGCCGCATTGATCGTGAACGCCGCGATCGCCTCCTCCAGCGTGATGGCCTGCTCCGCCCAGAGGGTGCCGGGGAAGACCCCGTGCGGATCGGCGCGGGTGACCAGCCCCTGGATTCCCTCCCACGCGTTCGGGGATTCGCTCACCGGCCAGTCCGAGCCGCCGGCCACGAGGGCGCCGGTGTCGATCAGGCTGCGGTTGGGCTGCATCTGCGCGGCCCGCTCGGCCGGCAGCACGCTGGCGATGGCATCCGGGATGACGCCGGGAAACCAGATGAACGGCGAGATGTCGGCGGCGACGCCCAGCTCGGCGAAGCGGGCGAGGTCGCTCTCTGCCACGAACTGGCCGTGCGCGATCTGGTAGCGGGTGTCGGTGTAGCCCTCGGCGCGCAGCTGCTCGACGGTGTCGAGCACAAGCCGTGCGGAGGCGTCGCCCGTGCAGTGGATCTTGGCCGAGAGCCCGCGCTCGGCGGTGCTGCGCAGCCAGCCGAGCAGCTCCTCCGGCGCCATCGTGGTGGTGCCGCAGAAGTGGGCGCCGTGCTCGTCGTCCGGCAGGAACGGCTCGAGGAACGCCCCCGTGCGGGCCGGAGGCACGCCGTCGAGGAAGATCTTGACGAAGTCGGGCCGGTGGTGCTCGCTGCGGAACTCCTCGCCGCGCGCCAGCAGCTCCTCGCCGACTGGGTCGTAGCCGAAGATCTGGTCGTTCACGGTGAGCGAGCTCACCACCCAGGCGTTCAGCTCGCCGGCGTCATCGAGCGACTTGAGCGACTGCAGGATCGGCAGTGAGGCGGCCGCGTCCTGGAAGGCGGTCACGCCGTGGCTGGCCAGGATCTCGATGCCGCGCTGCGAGCACCGGCGGTGCTGCTCCGCGGTGAGCGTGTGAGTGCGGGCCAGCGCCTCCTCCACGGGCATGCCCGCAGCTTCGAGCAGCACGCCGCTCGGGGCGCCGCTGACCGGGTCGCGCATGATCACGCCGCCGGCGTCGGGCGTGCTGGCGGCCGTGATGCCGGCCAGCTCCAGCGCCCGGCTGTTCACCCAGCGGTTGTGCCGGCTGTCGTCGCTGAGCATGACCGGGCGGCCGCCGGATGCCGCGTCAAGGCGCTCGCGCGCGGAATCCGTCGACAGGGCGTCCATCAGCCCCGAGCCCCAGCTCCCGCCGAGCACCCAGCCGTCGGCCGGGAGCCGCACCGCATAGTCCTCCACCGCGTCGAGGATCTGCGGGAGGGTGGCGGTGGCCGCGAACGACAGCTCGTAGAGCTCGGTCTTGCCGGCCAGCGCGTGGTGGTTGTGCACGTCGACGAGCCCGGGCATCACGAAGGCACCGCCCAACCGCCGCAGCATGGTGTCCGGGCCGCGGTGGGCCAGCGCCTCGGCCTCGCTGCCGACCGTCAGCAGCCGCCCGGCCGCCACGGCGAACGCGGCGGCGAAAGGCCGCGCGGGGTCGGCCGTGTAGACGGTGGCGTCCAGCACGATGAGATCTGCGGTCGTCATGGCTCTCAGGCCGCCGTGCCGATGGCGGCCGGGTCGTACTGCTCCGGGTGCACGGTCGTCGAGAGCAGCCGGCCGAAGGCACCGAACGTGAAGTGCGTGGGCACCTCGCCGCTCGCGTCGAGGCCGAACAAGACGCCGTGGGAGCGGATGTTTCGCGCATCGCGGTGGTCGGCGATCGTCACCGAGCCGCAGGGGATGACCTTCTCCCGCCAGGCGAAGATGTAGATGCCGGGGCGCACCTCCCACACCGTGTTCTCGTCGGTGTCGGCGAGGCCGCGCTCCGGGCCGGCCAGGCACTGCCAGCTGTACCAGCTCGGCGAGAGGTACACGTGCTCGTAGGCGTGCTCGGCGCTGTACACCCACTGCACGCGGCGGCCGACGAGGCTCGTCGTCGGAGCCGCCTCCGCGCCGGTCGTCGGGATCTCCTCGATCAGGCCCGGCACGAAGATCTGCTGCACGGCCGTGCGGCCGGGGACCGGCTCGCCGATCAGGCTGATCACGGCCAGCGCCCGGCCGGCCCGCAGGTCGAGCACGAGCGAGACGGCCTCGTTCGGCAGGTAGTTGTGGTGGAACTGCACGAAGTAGAGCTCGTCGTCGACGAGGAAGGCCTCGTAGTCGTCGGTCTCGGATGCCGGCTCGGTCTCGTCGCCGCCCCCCGGCGCGTAGTCCCAGGCCACCGTGTGCTCGGCGAAGACATGGCGGATGCGGGTGCCGCGTTCGTCGACCACCGTGAACGTGCGTCCGGCCAGGTCGAGGGTGTGCGGGGCCTTGTTGGCGTCGAAGCCGGGCGCGAGCCCGTCCAGCGGCAGCCAGCTGCTGGTGTCTGCGGGATTCAGCGTGACGGCGTTGTCAGTCATGGTGCCCTTTCCGGGGTGGGAGGTCGGCGGCGGAACGGCGCCCGGCGCGGCGCCTCGGCCGCGGGCCGGAGCCGGCTCGAGTCCCACGATAGGTCGCGGCATCCTGGGCCGGTTGACCTCTGCGGCACAGGGGTTGACTGTGCGCGAAGAGTGCCCCTGCGCCCTACACGACGCCGCTCGTGTTCAGCAGCGTGCCGATCGCGAACGTGGCCGCGAGGGCGAGCGCGCCGCCGAGCACGACCCGCAGCATCGCGCGCCCCTTCGGCGCCCCGCCGAGCTGCGCGGCGATGGCGCCGGTCGCGGCAAGCGCAAGCAGCACGGCGACGAAGGTGGTCGGAACCCGCCAGGCCTCCGGTGGCAACAGGATCGCCAGCATGGGCAGGATCGCGCCGAGGGTGAACGCGATCGCGGAGGCGTAGGCGGCATGCCACGGGCTCACGACGTCGTCCTGGTCGATGTTCAGCTCGGCCGAGAGGTGCGCGCCGAGCGCGTCATGCGCGGTGAGCTCGACCGCGACCTGCCTGGCCGTGTCGGGCGAGAGGCCCTTGGCCTGGTAGATGCCCGCGAGCTCGGCCAGCTCCTGCTCCGGCATCTCGGCAAGCTCCCTGGACTCCTTGGCGATGAGGGCGTGCTCGGTGTCGCGCTGGCTGCTCACCGACACGTACTCGCCGAGGGCCATCGAGATCGCGCCGCCGATGAGGGCGGCCGTGCCGGCGGTGAGGATGGCGGCGGGGTCGCGGGTCGCCCCGGCGACGCCGACGACCACGGCGGCGACCGAGACGATTCCGTCGTTGGCGCCGAGCACGCCGGCCCGCAGCCAGTTGAGCTTCTGCGCGATGCCGCCGGTGTGCGGCTCACCGCTATGGGGCTCCGTGGGGTGGGCGGCGGTGGGTGCGGCGTCGGGGGTGCCTTCGTTGGACATGCCGCTACTCAACCACCACTTCGCCGCGGCCACACCCTGTCCGCCGGAACAAGCCGGAGCAAGCCGGAACAAGCCGGAGCGCAGCGGGGGCGCCGGCCCGGTCGGGACGGCGCCCCCGCTCGGGAAGTGCGGGCTAGTGCCCGCAGCGGCACTCGGCGTCGCCGGTGCTGGCGCACGCCCCGGCGCCGGGCCGCACGCCGTCCGGAACGTCCAGTGCCGGGTTGCGGTCGAGGAATCCGTGCGGCTTGAGCATGAAGCCGGAGTAGTCGACGGGCATGATCGGCCAGTCTTCCGGGCGCGGCACGTGCGTCGGGCCGAAGACGTGCCAGAGCACGATGTCGGTGCCGTCCAGGTCGCGATCGGCCGCCGTCCAGGCCGGCAGGCCGGCCCCGCCCTGGTGAGCGTTCGGGTAGTCGCCGGCGGGGAAGCGCTCGGCGGCGTCGAAGGCGGTGCCCCAGAGGTGCTTCGTCGCGAAGGTGGCGCGGCCGTGCACGGTGGACTCCGGCTGGGCCATCAGCGTCGGCCCGCCCTGCGGGTGCAGCCGGTAGGCGGTCGGCTTTCCGACGTGGTTGGTGCGGTGCGCGCTCGCCACCTCCCAGACGCGGCCGGCCGCGGGGGCGGCCAGACGCTGCGCCTCCTGCTCGGTCTTCAGCGGGGTCGACGTCCAGGTGAACGCGTTGCCGTACGGGTTCTTCTCGCCGATCGGGATGCCGACGACGTCGATCTCGCGCAGCACGTTGTCCTCGCCGTCGATCGCGACGTCCAGGCGCGCGCAGAACAGGTGCTGGTGCACGGGCGCGAAGATGCCGGGGGCGATCTCCGGTGCGTGCGGGTTGGCCTCGCCGGGGTGGCCGGCGCCGGCGAACACGATGCCGGTGGCCTTGGCCTCGACCTGAATGGTGCCGTCGAGGTAGAAGTACCAGAAGAAGCCGTAGTCGTAGTTGCCGATGGTGGAGAAGTAGCTGACCACGAGGCGGCGGCTGCGGCGCACCTCGCTCTTGCCCTGCAGGTCGGTGTGCTTCCAGAGGATCCCGTAGTCCTCCTCGTGCATGCAGACAACCTGCGGGATCTTGACCGGGTGGCCGTGGTCGTCGGCGACGAAGCCGTCGAAGTAGTGGATGACGCCGAGGCAGTCACAGCCGAGCGTCAGCGAGTTCGCGTTCTTGCCGAGCAGGTACTCGCCGGCGTCGAAATAGCTGATCCAGAACCGGGTCGAGGTGGTGTCGCCGTAGGGCACCACCATCTCGGGCACGCTGGCCCGGTGCAGCACGGGACGGTCCTCGTCGCCGTCGCGGAAGCTGACCTGGTTCAGCACGAGACCCTCGCGGGCGTTGAAGCCGACCCGGAACTTCCAGTTCTCCCACTCCACGTGAGAGCCGTCCACGTGGAAGCTCGGGCCCTCCGGCTGGGTGATCTCGATCGGCTTCAGCGTGGTGCGGGCCGGGCCGATCGCGTCGACGCCGTAGTTGCCGGAGGCGGCCGGAACAGGCACGTCGCCGTCATCCTCGACCCGGAGCACGCCGCCGGTGGTGAGGTCGATGTGCACGATCAGGCCCTCGACGGGGTGCGCCCACGGGCTGTCCTCCTCGAAGTCGCGCAGGAAGGTGAGCGAGCGGATGACGCGGCGCCCCACCTCGTCGTCGCGGCCGAAGAATCCCGGGGCCAGCGGAGCGCAGAAGGCGAGCTCGATGCGGTCGGCGAGGCCGCGGCGGGCCATGGCTGCGCGCCACTCCGGCGAGGCCTTGGCGATCTCGGCGGCGCGGTCGTACTCCTCGAAGAGGTACTGCGGCTGGCCGTACGGCGGCTGGTCGGTGGCGAGGGAGAGCTGTTCGACGACGGCGTTGGCGGTGATCGAGACGACGGCCTCGGAGGCGACGCCGGTGGCGACGTCGAGCAGCACGTAGTGCACCCGGCGCTCGATCGCATCGCCCGTGCGGAAGCCGGCGACGGCCTCCTTGTCCGGCTCGACGGGCAGCACCTGGGCGCAACGGTCGGTCTCGCCGAGCAGACCGGCCGCCACCAGGATGGCGCGACCGGCGCTGAGCTCCTCCGCCGTCAGCGGGTCGAGCGGGTGCCGCACGGCGGCGGGCGCGCTCGTCGCGGCCGCGTGGGAGTGGAGGGTGTCGGGGGTGTGCGTCATTGCAGTTCCTTACAAGGTGCAGGCCAGGATGGGCGGCGCTGCGGTAGCTACCTGCCTCCAGTATCGACCGCCCCGCCGACCCCGACTTGTCTGCGAGCGTGAACGACTTGACGGTGAGCGCGCAGCCGCCGCGCTTGTGCCCGCCCAGTCAAGTGGCGTGCGCGCACAACACAGTGGCCGGCGGGGCAGGCGGCCACACTGAGTGGCATACCCGCACGGAGAGTGGCCGGCACCGGCCACCAGTCGAATCAAAGGAGATTCCGTGAGCAGCTCACCCTCGACGGCCCAAGCCAGACCTGCGCGAGCAGGGGCGCCGGCACCGGAACGCCGCAAGCTCGGCGTCCTCGCCGTTGCCTTCCTCATTGTTGCCGCCTCGGCTCCGCTCACCGTGATCGCCGGCGGCGTGACCTCGACCTTCTCGGTGACCCACGTCGCCGGCGTCCCGCTCGGCTTCCTGATCTTGGCGGCGGCGCTCGCCATCTTCGCGATCGGCTACGCGGCGATGAGCCGCTTCATCAACAATGCGGGCGCCTTCTACGCCTACGTCGCCCAGGGAATCGGCCGCCCGACCGGCGTCGGCGCGTCGCTGGTGGCGCTCGTCGCCTACAACATGATGCAGCTGGGCATCTGGGGTATGTTCGGCTTCCAGGTATCGATGCTCATCGGTGAGAAGACGGGACTCGACATCCCGTGGTGGGTGGGCGTGCTCGTCGGCATCGTCATCGTCGGCATCATGGGCGTGAACCGGGTCGACCTCTCGGCCAAGGTGCTCGGCGTGCTCGTCGCGCTCGAGTTCCTCGTCGTGATCGTCTTCGACGTGGTCGCGTTCACCAACCCCGCCGCCGGCTTCTCCACCGAGCCGATGAGCCCCGCCGCCCTGTTCGTGCCCGGCGTCGGAGCCGTCTTCGCCTTCGGCATCGCCGCGTTCATGGGCTTCGAGCAGGCCGCCATCTACGGTGAGGAGTCGAAGGACCCGCGCCGCACCATCCCGCGCGCCACCTTCCTCGCCGTTGCCGTGATCGGCGTGTTCTACGCGCTCTCCGCCTGGGCGCTCGCCCTCGGCATCGGCGTCGACAAGATCACCGACCCCGGCGGCATCTCCGGCGAGGAGGCCGGCCCGCCGCTGTTCTTCGGCTTCGTCGCCGAGAACCTCGGCGTCATCTGGGTCGACATCATGTCGGTGCTGTTCATCACGAGCATCTTCGCCGCGCTGGTCAGCTTCCACAACGCCGTCGCCCGGTACTTCTTCTCCCTGGCCCGCGAGGGCGTGCTGCCCGCCAAGCTCGCCGCCGTGCGCCAGACCACCGGGGCCCCCTGGGTCGGCTCGCTCGCCCAGAGCGTCATCGCCGTCGTCGTCGTGATCGCCTTCGCCATCGGCGAGGCCGGCTGGAACCCGGAATCCGGGCCATACCCCGTCATCACCCTCTTCACCTGGCTCACCAACACCGGCGCCCTCGGCCTCGTGCTGCTCATGGCGGTGGTCTCGCTGGCGGTGGTCGGCTTCTTCCGCAAGGACGCCCGCGGCGTCGGCGTCGGCAGCAGGCTGGTCGCGCCGATCGTCTCGGCCGTGGCGCTGGCCGCGATCCTCCTGTTGATCCTCAGCAACTTCGACGTGTTGCTCGGCCAGCCGGAGTCGAACGCGACGACCTTCCTGCTGCCGGCCATCGCGATCCTGCCCGGGGTCATCGGCATCGTCTGGGCGTACGTCATCAAGCGCCGTCGTCCAGAGGTCTATGCCCGCATCGGGCATGGGGCGGATGCCGGTGACGCTCAGCTCGGCGACGCCTAGTACCGAGTGCCCAGTGGCCCCTGGCCCGAACGCGAGTTCGGGCCAGGGGCCACTGGCGTTCCGGCCTGCGGGGTCGGGGGAGCAGCCCGCCGAAA
>NZ_MPZN01000049.1 GCF_002936985.1 Microterricola pindariensis
CGCCCGCGTGGTAGGCCTCGCAGGAGCCCTCTGAGCGGAACTCGCAGGCGGCCTGGTTGGACGGCGCCTCGCCGAAGTACTCCGTCGCCTGCCCGTTGGCCTCCGGGCTGGCGATGTAGTCCAGCCAGGCGTAGGCGCAGTTCGGGCTCTTCGCCGCGGACGCGATCATCCAGGTGTCCGACCAGCCGGTCACGCCCTCCGAGGGCACCGTCACGGCCGCCGGGGTACCCTCGGCCAGCGAGTTCGCGATCACCTGCCAGGTGGTGCCGACGACGGTGTCCCCCGATTCGAAGGACTGGATGGTCTTCAGGTAGTCGGACCAGTACTCGCCGATGTTCGCGCGCTGCTCCTTGAGCAGGGCGACGGACGCCGCCAGCTGCTCCTCATCGAGAGCGTACGGGTTCTCGATGCCAAGGTCGGGCTGGTGCGTCATCAGGTACATGGCGGCATCCGCGATGTAGATCGGCGAGTCGTAGGCGGTGACCTTGCCCTGGAACTCGCTGCCCTTGTCGAAGACCACGTCCCACGAGGTCGGCGCCGGGGTGACGACGTCGGTGTTGTACATGAGCAGGTTGGCGCCGTAGCCGTGCGGCACCCCGTAGGAGACGCCGTCGACGCTGTTCCAGGACTGCATCTTGAGGAAGTCGTAGACGCCGGCGTAGTTGGGGATCAGGTCGGTGTTCACCGGGGCGACGGTTCCGGCCGCGACCAGGCGCAGCGAGGCATCGCCGGAGGCGGCGACGACGTCGTAGTCCCCGGTCTTCATCAGGCTGAACGCCTCGTCCGAGGTGCCGTAGGTCTTGCTCGTCACCTGACACCCGGTCTGCTCCTCGAAGGGGGTGACCCAGTCGACGGCGGGGTCGTTGCTGCCGTCCTCGACGTATCCGGGCCAGGCGAGGATCGACACGGTCCCCTCCATCTCGCCGAGCTCGGTCGCGGCGGTCTCCCCGCCGGAGGAACCCCCGCTCGTTCCGCAGGCGGTGAGCGCCGCGAGGGAGGCAGCCGCGAGCAGCGCAAGCGCCGCCCGTCGCCGCGTTGGTGGCATGGTGTGCTTCATTGCCGTCTCCATCCGTTTCAGTGCGTCATGGTTGTGGTGTCGTTCGGTGCCGCCGCGTTCCCCCGCCCCAGGGCGACCAGGTCGCTGTCGCGCCAGGTGACGCTCACCCGGCGCCCGCGCTCCTCTGGGATCCCGCGGTGGCGGTCGTTCTGCTCCACCACCACGACCCTCATGCCGGCGTCCAGGTCGACGAAGATGCGCGTGACGCTGCCGACGTAGACGAGCTCGGCGATGGTTCCGGCGGCGACGTGCTCCCCGGTGGCTGGCTCACCGGCGGCTGCCGGCGGCTCCCCCGCCGCGAGCGAGAGCTTCTCCGGGCGCAGCGAGTGCGCGCCGCGCCGCCCGAGCAGGCGGCGCGAGAGGGCGTCGTCGAAGATGTTCGAGGTGCCGACGAAGGCGGCCACGAAGGACGAGCGGGGCCGTTCGTAGATCTCGGCCGGGGTGCCGAGCTGTTCGATCTTGCCGTCGCTGAACACGGCGATCCGGTCGCTGAGGGTCAGCGCCTCCTCCTGGTCGTGGGTGACGAAGATGAAGGTGATGCCGAGGTCGCGCTGGATCTCCTTGAGCTCGACCTGCATCTGCTCGCGGAGCTTCAGGTCGAGGGCGCCGAGCGGCTCGTCCAGCAGCAGCGCCTTCGGCTCGACGACGGTGGCCCGGGCCAGCGCGACGCGCTGCCGCTGGCCGCCGGAGAGCTGGGCGGGCCGGCGGTCGCCGAAGGACCCGAGCCGCACCTTCTCCAGTGCCGCTCTGGCGCGCTCCCGGCGCTCGGCCTTGCCCACGCCGCGCACCCGCAGCCCGTAGGCCACGTTGTCCAGAACGCTCATGTGCGGGAACAACGCGTAGTCCTGGAAGACGGTGTTGACGTCGCGGTCGAACGGCGCCGTGCCGGTGACGTCGCGCCCGAACAGCTCGATCGTGCCGGCGGTCGGCAGCTCGAAGCCGGCGATCAGGCGCAGAACCGTCGTCTTGCCGGAGCCGGAGGGGCCGAGCATGGAGAAGAACTCGCCGGCCGCGATGTCCAGGTTGAGCCCGTCGACGGCGTTCACCGCGCCGAAGGTCTTCGTCACCTCACTGAGGCGAATGGCCGGCGCTTCTGTGGACACTCTCGCTCCCTCTCGCACGGCGGCTGCGCCGAGGCGCACGATCCGATGCGCCCCGTGTGAGGAAAGCTCAGAATCCCGCTCTGAGGAGAATCATAGGGTCACGGATGCCGGCCGTGGGCGTGTGATGTTACGGTCCAGTCACAACTTGCGCCATCGACCACCCCGCCACACATCGAGAGGGAGAACCGAATGTCGAGGGAGACAGAGCAGCAGAGCGTCATCGTGCACGGCGCCGGCGGTGCGATCGGGTCGGCTGTCGCCCGGCAGTTCGCGCGCCACGGCGCCGAGCTGTTCCTGGCCGGCCACCGCGTGCAGAGCGTCGAGGCGACGGCGGAGCGCATTCGCGCGGAGTCGCCGGCGCGCGTGCACGTCGCAGAGGTCGACGCCTTCGACCTGACAGCCGTCAACGCCCACGCCGACGCCGTGTTCGAGGCCGCCGGCCGGATCGACGTGATGCTCAACGCCGTGAGCATCCCGCTGGTTCAGGGCGTCCCGCTGCTCGAGCTCGGCCTCGAGGACGCGCTCGCCCCCGCCACCAGCTGGCTGCGCACCCAGTTCATCACGTCCCAGGCCGCGGGGAGGCACATGGTGGAGCGGGGAGGCGGGACCATCCTGACATTGTCTGCCTCGCCCGCCCGGGTGGCGATCGCCGGCGTCGGCGGCTTCGCCGCGGCCTGCTCCGCCGTCGAGGCGCTGACCCGCACCTTCGCCGCCGAGCTCGGCCCGTCCGGTGTGCGCGTGGTCTGCCTCCGGATGCAGCGCATCCTGGAGACGATCGGCGACATCCCCGACCTGCCGATGCCGCTGGAGGAGTTCGCGGGGTTCCTCGAATCCCTCACCACGAGCCGTTCACTCCCCGCCCTCGACGAGGTGGCCGAGATGGCGGTGTTCCTGGCCGAGGGCGGTGCGCGCTCGATGAACGGCGCGGTGCTGAACCTGACGTGCGGGATGAGCCCGGACTAGCGCCGGCGGCTCAGAAGCCGAAGTCGCCGAAGCTGTCGCCGCCGAAGCTGTCGCCGCCGTCGAAGAACCCGCCGCCGCCAGCCTCGACGCCGCCGTCCGCACCGGCGTCTGCGCCCGCATCCGTGCCCTCAGCGCCGGCCGCCTCGCCGACCCCGGACGGGATGAACGACTGGGCGATGGCGGAGCCGATCACGACGCCGGCGATGGAGCCGAGCATCGAGCTGCCGAGCATGCCGCCGAAGCCCATGCCGCCCGCCCCACGCTGCGGCGAGAAGGAGCGCTCGAGGGTTCCCGGCGCCTGCAGCTCGCGCCGCGTGGCCGCCTGGGCGAGCGAGCGCGGGTCGTCGGCGCGGGGCTGCTCCGCGGGGGAGGCTCCGGCGCTCAGCTCCTGGAAGACCAGGGCGCGCTGCTCTGGGGTGAGCTGGGCGAACGCGTCGGCGTGCGCCTGCTCGATCGTCTCTGGCGGTGCGGTACGAAGCAGGTAGCGGTAGCGCTCGACCGCCACCTCGTCGGGGTGCCGCTCGCGCGGGATCGCGGCCCGGCGCTGCTCCTCCGATTGCGCTGCGTCAGCCGGGGTCTGCGAGCCGAAAAGCCAGTCCATGAATCCCATGGTGTTCTCCCTGTCGTGTGGTGCTGCACAGCCTATGCGGCGATGCTTTCGGTCTTCTGAACGCCCCCTGTGAGGGCACAGGGGCTCGACAGGCTCAACCAGCGGGGCGCGTGCCTCACCGCGTGATCTGCTGCCATGCGGCCGTCCAGTCGGCATAGTCGGTGCACCGCACGTCGCTACGCCCGTCGAGGCAGTCGGCGACCGGCGTGACCCAGAACCAGATCGTCGACGCGTAGTCGGCGTCGCCGGCATGGTAGGCCCCACACGAGCCCGCCGAGCGGAACTCGCAGGCGGCCTGGCTGGAGGGGGCCTGCCCGAAGAACCCCGTCGCCTGCCCGTTGGCCTCCGGGCTGGCGATGTAGTTCAGCCACGCGTATGCGCAGTTCGGGTTCTTCGCTCCCGACGCGATCATCCAGGTATCCGACCAGCCGGTGACACCCTCGGAGGGCACCGTGACCTCGGTCGCGAAGCCGTCGGCCAGCCCGTTCGCGATCACCTGCCAGGTGGTGCCGACGACAGCATCGCCGGATTCGAAGGACTGGATCGCCTTGCGGTAGTCGGACCAGTACTCCCCGATGTTCCCGCGCTGCTCCGTGAGCAGCGTGACCGCCGCGGCCAGCTGATCCGTGTCGAGCGCGTACGGATTCTGGATCCCGAGCACGGCGCGATGCGTCATCAGGTAGAGGGCGGCGTCGGCGATGTAGATCGGCGAGTCGTAGGCGGTGACCTTGCCACTGTAGGCATCGCCCTTGTCGAAGACGACGTCCCACGAGGTGGGCGCCGGAGAGACGACGTCGGCGTTGTACATCAACAAATTGGCCCCATAGCCGTGCGGGACACCGTAGGCGACACCGTCGAGGCTGTTCCAGGGCTGCATCTTGAGGTAGTCGTAGATGCCCGCATAGTTGGGGATCAGATCGGTGTTCGTTGGAGCAAGAATGCCGGCGTCGATCAGGCGCACCGAGGCGTCGCCGGATGCCGCGATCACGTCGTATTCGCCCGACTTCATCAGGTTGAATGCCTGGTCGGAGGTGTCGTAGATCGTGCTGGTGACCGTGCAGCCGGTGTCCTTCTCGAAGGGGCTGACCCAGTCGACGGCCGGCTGGTTGCTGCCGTCCTCGACGTAGCCGGGCCGGGCCAAGATCGAGACGGACCCCTCCTTCTCGCCGAGAGTCGTGGCCGCGTCATCGCCGGACCCTCCCCCGCTGGCTCCGCAGGCTGTGAGCGAGAGTGCGGCGGCTGCGAGCAGGGCGAGCACCACTCGGTGCGTCGCTGGTGGCATGGGGCGCTTCATTGCAGTCTCCGTCCAGCACGCCGAGGCGCGCTCTCCGAGAAACCCCGGACTGAGGAAATCTCAGCGTACCGCGCCGGGAGCATCCGTTGGCCGCGCGGTGGGCAGGGTTCAGCGAAACGGCCCCTGCGCCCGCGGAGTGCGGGCACAGGGGCCGGGGTTTCGACAAGCTCAACCCGAGGGTTTAGGCGCTGGCGCGCTCCAGCACGAGCTCGCGCACGCGGGCCGCGTCGGCCTGCCCCTTCATCGCCTTCATGACGGCACCGATGACGGCGCCGGCGGCCTGCACCTTTCCGTCGCGGATCTTCTCGAGCACGTCCGGCTGGGCGGCCAGGGCCTCGTCGATGGCGGCGATCAGGGCACCGTCGTCGGAGACCACGGCGAGGCCCCGGGCGTCGACGACCTGCTGCGGGGTTCCCTCGCCGGCGATGACGCCCTCGAGCACCTGGCGGGCCAGACGGTCGGTGAGGGTGCCTGCCTCGACGAGGACGGCCAGCGCTGCGACATCCGCGGCCGAGATCAGGCTGGCGGCGTCGGCGTCTGCCGCGTTCGCCAGGCGGGCGATCTCACCCGTCCACCACTTGCGGGCGGCGGCCGGCGTCGCACCGGCGGCGACCGTCTCGGAGACCTCGGTGAGGAGGCCGGAGTTCTGGATGTCCTGGAACTCGAGGTCGGTGAAGCCCCACTCGGCCTTCAGACGGCGGCGGCGCACGGCCGGCTGCTCTGGCAGGGCTGCGCGCAGCTCCGCGATCAGCTCGGCGGAGGGCACGACGGGGAGCAGGTCGGGCTCCGGGAAGTAGCGGTAGTCGTCGGCGTCGCTCTTGGGGCGTCCGGCGCTCGTCTCGCCCGTGTCCTCGTGCCAGTGGCGCGTCTCCTGGGTGATGCTGCCGCCCTTGGCGAGGATGGCGGCCTGGCGCTGGATCTCGTAACGCACCGCGCGCTCGACCGAGCGCAGCGAGTTGACGTTCTTCGTCTCGGTGCGAGTGCCGAGCGGCGGCGTCTCCACGCCCTCTGCAACGCGCGGGCGCAGCGACACGTTGGCGTCACAGCGCAGGTTGCCGCGCTCCATCTTGGCGTCGGAGATGCCGAGCGACACGACGATGTCGCGGATCGCCGACACGTAGGCCTTGGCGATCTCGGGCGAGCGGTGCTCTCCGCCGTAGATCGGCTTGGTGACGATCTCGACGAGCGGGACGCCGGCGCGGTTGTAGTCGACGAGCGAGTAGTCCGCGCCCTGGATGCGACCGCTGGAGCCACCGACGTGCGTCAGCTTGCCGGCGTCCTCCTCCATGTGGGCGCGCTCGACGGGGATGTCGATGAGGGTGCCGTCGGCAAGCTCGATCTGCACGGAGCCCTCGAACGCGATCGGCTCGTCGAACTGCGAGATCTGGTAGTTCTTGGGGGTGTCCGGGTAGAAGTAGTTCTTCCGGGCGAAGCTGCTCGACTCGGCGATCGAGCAGCCGAGCGCGAGGCCCAGGCTGATCGAGTAGCGCACGGCCTGCTCGTTGACGACGGGCAGGGTGCCGGGCAGGCCGAGGCAGAGCGGGGTCAGGCCGGTGTTGGGCTCCGCGCCGAACACGTTCGGGGCCTCGGAGAACATCTTGGTCTTGGTGTTCAGCTCGACGTGGACCTCGAAGCCCATCACCGGCTCGAACAGCTCGAGCGCCTTGTCGAAGTCCATCAATTCTGCGCGGGCCATTAGCGGGCACCTTCCTCGGCCGCGGCCGCGATGAGTTCGAGCAGGTCGGGCGCCTGCTCCAGCAGGTGGCCTCCCCACTGGGCGACGAGCAACTGCTCGAGTGCGCCGCCGACGTTGTAGAGGCGGGCGTCCTCGTGGGCCGGGGCGAGGAACTGGATGCCGACGGGCAGCCCGTCCTCATCTGCCAGGCCGGCCGGCAGCGTGATGCCGGGGATGCCGGCCAGGTTGGCCGGGATCGTGGCGATGTCGTTGAGGTACATGGCCAGCGGGTCGTTGAGCTTCTCGCCGAGCTTGAACGCCGTGGTCGGCGCGGTGGGCGAGGCGATGACGTCGACCTGGCTGAACGCGGCCGCGAAGTCGCGCTGCACGAGCGTGCGCACCTTCTGGGCGCTGCCGTAGTAGGCGTCGTAGTAGCCGGCGCTCAGCGCGTAGGTGCCGAGGATGATGCGGCGCTTGACCTCCGGGCCGAAGCCGGCGTCGCGGGTGGCGCTCATCACGTCTTCGACGGTGCCGCCGCCCTGCGGGTTCACCCGCAGGCCGAAGCGCACGGAGTCGAACTTGGCCAGGTTGCTGGATGCCTCGGCGGGCAGGATCAGGTAGTACGCGGCGATCGCGTGCTCGAAGCTGGGCGCGTCGAGCTCGACGATCTCTGCGCCGTTGGCGACGAGCAGCTCGAGCGCCTCGGTGAAGCGGTTCAGCACGCCGGCCTGGAAGCCGTCGCCCTGCAACTGCTTGATGACGCCGATCTTCAGCCCCTGCACGTTGGCGTTCCGCGCGGCATCCGCCATGGAGGGCCACTCGGTGCGGAGCGAGGTGGAGTCGCGCGGGTCGTGGCCGCCGATGATGTCCTGCAGCAGGGCCGAGTCCAAGACGGTGCGGCTGACCGGGCCGATCTGGTCGAGCGAGGATGCCAGGGCGATCGCGCCGTAGCGGCTGACGGCGCCGTAGGTGGGCTTGACGCCGACCGTTCCGGTGACGTGGGCGGGCTGGCGGATGGATCCCCCGGTGTCGCTGCCGAGGGCGATGGACGCCTCGTAGCCAGCCACCGCCGCGGCGGAGCCGCCGCCGGAGCCGCCGGGGATGCGGTCGAGCGCCCACGGGTTGTGGGTGGGGCCGTAGGCCGAGTGCTCGGTGGAGGAGCCCATGGCGAACTCGTCCATGTTGGTCTTGCCGAGCGGGATCAGGCCGGCTTCGCGCACCTTCTTGACGACGGTGGCGTCGAAGGGCGAGAGGTAGCCCTCGAGGATCTTGGATCCGCTGGTCGAGGGCATGTCGGTGGTGACGAGCACGTCCTTGACGGCGATGGGCACACCGGCCAGCGGGCCGAGCTTCTCGCCGGCGGCGATCTGGGCGTCGACGCGGGCCGCGGCCGCGAGGGCCAGCTCCGGGGCGACGTGCAGGTACGCGTGGACGGCGCCGTCGACCGCGTCGATGCGGTCGAGGTGGGCCTGGGTGGCCTGCACCGAGGTGACGGCGCCTGAGGCGATCCGCGCGCCGAGGTCTGCGGCGCTCAGCCGGATGATGTCGCGGGTGTTGTCGCTCACTGCTCTTCTCCCAAAATTGCCGAAACCTTGAACCGCGAACCGTCGTGGGCCGGCGCGTTCTGCAGGGCCTGCTCGAGGGTGAGCGTCTCGCCGACCACGTCGGGGCGGAAGACGTTCTGCAGCGGGATGGGGTGGCTCGTCGCGGGGACGTCGGGCGTGGCGACGGCGGTCACCTTGGCGACCGAGTCAACGATCTGGTCGAGTTCGGTGGTGAGGCTCAGAATCTCTTCTGGGCTCAGGTCGATGCGGGCGAGCTGAGCGAGGTGTGCAACCTGCTCTGCGCTGATTCCGGACATGGGTCTCCGTGTGTCGATCGTGGGGTTCGCTCATGGGCTTCGCTCATGGGGTTCGCTCATAGGGGTCGCTCGGTGGTGAGAGCGCTCCGGACAATCTTACTTGGGCACGCCGAACAAGGAGTTGCCGTACTTCTCCAAGTTCTCGTACGCCTCCCCGTATGTCTTCGGCACCGGGGTGCCGGCGGGCGCGTACTTGGCGATCAGCAGGCCGAGCAGGCCCTGCGCGGGCGGGCTGAGCGGCTTGTCCTTGTGGCTGTTGCCCGGATGCGGCGCCTCCGCCTGCGGGTTTGGCGGCAGGAACTGCGGGCTGGTCGTCGGCCAGTTGACCGGCTGCCGGGGCGTCTGCAGGTTGATGGCGTTGAACAGGGTGTTCGCGCCGGCGTCCCGCGCGGTCAGCGGCTTGAGCCCGTGCACCCTGGCGAGGGTGGCGCTGAGTGCGCCGTGGTGCATCTCGTCGTTCAGCACGGTTCCCGCCCGCGTGTAGGCGGAGATCGCGATGGCGGGCACCCGGCAGCCAAGCCGGTCGAACTCGAAGCCCATCTCGCCCGCCCCGCCGTCGTCCGGCTTGATCGCGGCAGGCGGGGCCACGTGGTCGTAGGTCCCGCCGTGCTCGTCGAAGGTGATCAGGAGCATCGTGTTCAGCGCGTTGGAGCCGTGGGCGCTGGCGCTGTTCCTGACCGCCGAGTAGATCTGGTGGATGAGCGCCTCGCCGGCGCGCACGTCGGAGACGGCACTGTCGATGATCTCCTGGCCGTCGACGTCGCTCTCCTTGAGCGTGCCGAACGGCGGGTGGAAGTCGTTGTGGTTGTAGACCATGCGCGGCTCGATGAAGGAGTAGGCGGGCAGCGTGCCGGCTGCGGCATCCGCGTAGAAGGCGTCCATGGTCGCGAAGTGCCCGGTCGCCCAATACTTCTGCAGCGCGGGCGCGTGCAGGACGCCGGTGAAGGACACCATCTGCAGGGCGTCGAAGTAGACCCGCCAGTCGACCCCGGCATCCTGCAGCCGGTTGAAGATGGTCGGCGTCAGCGGGGCGTCCAGCCACTTCTTGTAGCCGCCGCCCTCCTTGTTGGTGACGAAGCCGTGCGAGGTGGAGGCGTGGAAGAAGGAGCGGTTGCAGAAGGTCTGCGACGGAACGGCGCAAAACCAGTTGTCGTAGACGGCGAAGCCCTGGGCGAGCGTGCTGAGCACGGGCAGCATCTCGGGGCTGAACGAGCCCATGATCGTGCCGAGCTCGTCGGCCGACGGCGCCTTGCCCTTCTGCAGCCGGCGGTAGTTCACGTCGTAGTCGGTGACGAAGCCGTCCATGCCGGGCTTCGCGGTGGAGGCCGGTGCGTTGTACGGCGCCTGCATCTCGCCGACCGGCTTTTCGGCGTTGTCGACCGGGTCGATGCGGTTGAACAGCTGCGTGTTCACGTGCGGGTATTCCTCGCCGGGGTCTGGCGACGGCGAGCCCATGATCGCGTCGGTGCTGCCCGTGTAGACGTGCGCCGGAATGGCCGTGCCGTCCGGCGCCGTGTTCGAGTAGTCGCCGAAGGCGAGCCCGTCGAACGTCTGGCCCTGCGGCAGGGTGTCTGGCGCGTACAGGAAGCCGAGGAGGTTGTCGAAGGAGCGGTTCTCCCCCATCACCACCACGAGGTGGTCGAAGCCGGGCACGCTGCGGGCATCGAGCGGCGTGTACTCGTCGCTGTCGCGCTCGGCGCCGGCGGCCAGCCCGATGGAGGCGCCGATCGCGCCGCCCGTGGCGCCGCCGACGGCGAATCCGGCGGCCGCGATGCCCGTCGCCTGCAGGAACCGCCGGCGTGACGGCCCGGTCGTCTCCTGCCCCGCGGTGTCGCGAGCCGGCTTCTTCGGGGCTTTGCTGCTCATGCGGACAGGCTAGCGCGCCGTCGCCAGCATGGTGCCGGGCGGCAGCGTTCCACCATCCGTGACCCAGTCGCCACGACCGATGCCGATCAGCGCGAGATTGCGCTGGGACTCGCTGCCGGCGGCGAAGTAGGCGTTGTGACCGACGGACCCGGAGAGCTCTTTCTGGGTGAGCGGGTCGATGCCACCGCCGACGCCGATCCGCACGGCGCCGTAGGAGGGCGACCCCGGGTCGCTGCCATAGAAGGCGGTGTCGACGATGGGGTCCCAGCGGGCCTCCCCGACGAAGACGTTGTCGCCGGCGACGCCGAGGTCGTGGGCGTTCTGGGTGGCGCTGCCGGGCGAGCCAATCAGGGCGAGGGCGTCGACCTGCTCGCTGTGCCGCTCGAGCGCGATCAGCGCGGCGGTGGAGCCGTACGAGTGGGCGAGGACGGTGAGGTAGGGCTGCCGCTCTCCGCGGGTGGCCCGGATCCCCTGCCAGGAGGATTCCAGCGCATCGGCGCCGTGCTCGGCGAGCTCGAGGCTGCCGATGGTCAGCAGGTCTGGGGTTTGGTAGCCGAGCCAGGCGACCGTGGCGACCCGGGGCGGCCCGTCGCCCTCAGGTTGATCCTGCAGCCAGTGCAGCTGCTCGACGGCGAGGGAGGCGGCCGTGTCCGTCCAGTCGCGGATCTGCTGCTGGACCGAGAAGTACATGCCGGGGACGAGGTAGCTGATGTAGTCGGCCGTGTCGAGATCGCCGATCACGATGACGGCACGGCCCGACTCCCGCTCGTCGAACTCCAGCAGTGTGCGCTCCGGCTCTCCCGGTTTGTTCTCCAGCGCCCCGGAGATGGCCTCGAGCATGCGCTGCTGCTGGCCCAGTCTTCGACGCTCGCCCTTGCCGATGCGGGATGCCGCTTGCTCCCTGGTGTCGACGATCGCGCGCTGCAGCGCGAGCTCGTTGGCCGGCCCGCGCACTGCGGCCGGGACCCCGTCCAGGGAGCCGAGTAACTGTGGGGCGGCCTCGGCCAGCGCCGCCTGGGCCTGCCCCGGGGTACTGAGCCACCAGGCCCCGACCTCACCCGGCGCGATGCGCGCGTCGCGCACGGCATCCAGTTCGGTCGGGTTTCGCTCCGCATAGCGGATGATCTCGCTGGGGCTGAGCTGGGAGACGCCGCGCAGCAGGCTCATGCCGCCGATGCGGTTCAGCGCCGCCTCGTCGAAGGCCACCATGCGTGGGGACTCGGCGGCGGGCCCGCGGCGGTCGAGACCGGCATCCAGGGGGGTGGCCGGCTCAGAGGAAACAACATTCTGAATGACATTCACGGGTTCGTGCATGACAAAGCCCTCGGCCACGCCGCTCAAGGCAGCGTTGGCCGAGGCTATGAACATGACGACGGCGAGCATGTCCGGCAAGTCCCCTCAGCGCTCAGAATCAGACGCTTGTTCCGGCAAACGCTACCCCTCATCGTAGGCGACGACGGGCCGAAGTGATCCTGCCAGTACACCCCCTGAACGGGGGTGATTATTCCTCGGGTTGTTCCGCGGCCTGTGAGAACGCGGCCGGGCCCTGTGCGAGGAGCAATCGGAAGCCGTCGGCGTCGAGCACCGGGATGCCGAGCGCCTCGGCCTTGGCCAGCTTGGAGCCGGCACCGGGGCCGGCCGCCACGAAGTCGGTGTTCTTGGAGACGCTGGATGCCGACTTGCCGCCGGCGGCGATGATCGCCTCCTGGGCGCCCTCCCTGGTGAAGCCGTCCAGGCTGCCCGTGGCGACGACGTTCAGCCCGGCCAGCACTCCCCCGGCGGCCGCTGCAGCACCCGGCCCGGGATGGTCGGGGGTGGCGAACTGCACGCCGGCCGCAGCCCAGCGCTCGATGATGTCGCGGTGCCAGTCGTGCTCGAACCACTCCTGCACCGACTCGGCGATGATGCCGCCGACGCCCTCGACCTCGGCGAGCTCCTCGGCGGTGCCGGCGCGGATGGCGTCGAGCGAGCCGAAGTGGTCGGCCAGGGCGCGGGCCGCGACGGGCCCGACGTGGCGGATGTTCAGCGAGACGAGGATCCGCCAGAGCGGCTTCGTCTTGGCCTTCTCCAGCTCGGCGATGAGGTTGGCCGCGGACTTGGAGGCGAACGGGCCCTCTGCCCCCGACTTCTTCTCGGCCGGGGTGGGGTTGCGCCGGAACGGCGCGCGCACCTTGACATTGCCGTCGTCATCCGTCTTGGGCAGCCCGGTCTCTGCATCACGCACGACGACCTCGATCGGCACCAGGTCCTCGATGGTCAGTTCAAACAGCCCGGCCTCTGTCGGCAGCGGCGGCACGGACGGAATGAGCGGCTGGGTGAGCGCGGCGGCGGAGACCTCGCCGAGCTCCTCGATGTCGAGGCCGCCACGGGAGCCGATGTGCTCGACCCGGCCGCGCACCTGGGCGGGGCAGCCGCGGGCATTCGGGCAGCGGAGGTCGATGTCGCCCTCCTTCATGGGGCGGAGCGGCGTGCCGCACTCCGGGCAGTTCGCGGGCATCTGCCACTCACGCTGGGTGCCGTCGCGCTTCTCGATGACGGCGCCGAGGATCTCGGGGATGACGTCGCCGGCCTTGCGGAGGATGACGGTGTCGCCGATCATGACCCCCTTGGCCTTGACGACCTCCTGGTTGTGCAGGGTGGCCTGGCGCACGGTGGAGCCGGCCACCTTCACGGGCTCCATCACGGCGTAGGGGGTGGCCCGGCCGGTGCGGCCGACACCGACGACGATGTCGAGCAGCGTGGTGTGCACCTCCTCCGGCGGGTACTTGTAGGCGATCGCCCAGCGCGGTGCCCGGCTGGTGGCGCCGAGCTCTGCGTGCAGTTCCAGCTCGTCGACCTTGACGACGATGCCGTCGATCTCGTGTTCGATGTCGTGGCGGTGTTCGCCGCGGTCGGCGATGAACGCGGTCACCTCTGCGGCCGTGTCCCAGACCCGGCTGTGCGGGGAGACGGGCAGGCCCCAGCCGGCCAGGAGCTCGTACACCTCGGACTGGGCGGCGACAGGCGGGTTCGGCCAGGCGCCGATGCCGTGCAGGTAGAGGGAGAGACGGCCGAGCCGCTCCCGCATGAGGGCGAGCTCGGCATCCGTCTTCTTGGAGCGGCGCTGCCGCAGGCTGCCGGCGGCCGCGTTGCGGGCGTTGGCGAACTCGGCGTAGCGGGTCGGGATCTCCTCGTCCGCCTTGCCCTTGGCGCGCTGTTCGGCGGCGTAGGCCGCCTGCAGCTCGTGCTGGCGCTCGTTCATGGCCGCGAAGTCCGCGGTGCGAATGAACACCTCGCCGCGCACCTCGAAGAACGGCGGGAAGTTCTCGCCCTGCAGGGTGCGCGGGATGACGGGGATCCAGTCGACGTTCTCGGTGATGTCCTCGCCGGTGCGGCCGTCGCCGCGGGTGGTCGCGGTCTCGAGCACGCCGTCGCGGTAGGCCAGGCTGATAGCCAGGCCGTCGATCTTCAGCTCGCTGAGCCAGCGCACCGGGCGACCGGCCGCCTCGAGTGTCTTGCCTGCCCACTCCTCGAACTCCTCGATGCTGAAGACGTTGTCGAGGCTGAGCATGCGCTCGGCGTGCTCGTGCGGCGGGAAGCCGCTGTCCACGAGCGCGGCGCCGACCTGCTGGGTGGGGCTGTCCTGGCCGGCGAGCTCGGGGAACGCACGCTCCAGCGCCTCCAGTCGGTGCATGTCGGCGTCGTACTCGGCGTCGCTGACGAGGCTGACGCCCTCCGAATGGTAGGCGATCCGGTGCCGCTCGATGCGCTCGCGGAGCGCCTCCGACTCGGCGCGGGCGGTCTCAAAATCCGCAATGTCAAAAACTTCAGCCGTCTCGCTCACAGGACAATTCTAGGAGCGGGGCCCGACAGCGCGCAGTGTCGCTCCGTGCGCTCTCCCCACATCGGCCGAGGGAGCGAGGAACGAGCGACCGAAGCCCGGCTTCCGGCCCGACCACCCCGCCACCCCGCCGGCCTCATGCCGCGTCAGTGCTTCGGCCGCTGGCGCTCCCTCCAGCCAGCGGCAAAGATGCCGGATGCGGCGGCAATCGGGAGATCGGGCGGCAACCTTCGACCAGAAGTCGCCTCCCGATCCGCCGTCGGCCTCCCGAGGTGGCCCGGACGGGGAGGTCTCGAGCGTTCTAGGCGGCGTCGACGGGCACGGCGCTCACCGTGCGGTCGATCGTGAACTGGCCGAGCACGCGTGTACCCACGTAGATGACGGCGGTCTGGCCGGGGGCGACGCCGTCCAGCGGCGTCTCCGGGTTGACGATGAGCTCGCCGTCACGCACGACGGCCACGGCGGGGACCGGGTCCGCGTGGGCGCGGATCTGCACCTCGATGTCGAACGGCGTCTCCGGACTCTGCTGCGGGACGCCCGCCCAGGTGAAACGGTTTCCGGCGATCTCGGCGATCGCCAGCGCCTCCTTCGGGCCGACGACGACCGTGTTGTCCTTGGGGCGCACCTCGAGCACGAAGCGGGGCTTGCCGTCATCCGCGGGCATGCCGAGGCGGAGCCCGCGGCGCTGGCCGACGGTGAAGGCGGCTGCGCCCTCGTGGCTGCCGATGACGGCGCCGGTGCGGTCGAGGATGTCGCCGGTCTCGGCACCGACGCGGTCGGCGAGCCAGCCGCGGGTGTCGCCGTCGGGGATGAAGCAGATGTCGTGGCTGTCCGGCTTGCTGGCGACGCTGAAGCCGCGCTCGGCGGCCTCCGCGCGCACCTCCGCCTTGGACGGGGTGTCGCCGAGCGGGAAGTAGGCGTGCTCGAGCTGCTCGGCGGTGAGGACGCCGAGCACGTAGCTCTGGTCCTTGGCCCAGGCGCTGGCCCGGTGCAGCTCCTTGTTGCCGTCCTTGTCCAGCACGATGCTGGCGTAGTGGCCGGTGCAGACGGCGTCGAAGCCGAGGGCGATCGCCTTCTCCAGCAGCGCGGCGAACTTGATCCGCTCGTTGCAGCGCATGCACGGGTTCGGGGTGCGGCCGGCCTGGTACTCGGCGACGAAGTCGTCGACGACGTCGGCCTTGAAGCGCTCGGAGAAGTCCCAGACGTAGTACGGGATGCCGATCATGTTCGCGGCCCGCTGGGCGTCCATCGAGTCCTCGATGGTGCAGCAGCCGCGGGCGCCGGTGCGGAGGGTGCCTGGCATCCGGCTGAGCGCCAGGTGCACGCCGACGACCTCGTGCCCCGCCTCGACGGCGCGCGCCGCCGCCACTGCCGAGTCAACGCCGCCGCTCATTGCTGCCAAAACCTTCATAGTCCCAGTGTAAACGCGGCTCTCTGGGCGAACGCCTCGGCCGGATGCGGGCGGGCGGGGCTCAGCGCAGGTCGAAAGAGGTCTGCCGGTCGGCGTGTCCGGCGGTCGCCGCCTGGGCGTATGCGGCGGGCAGCGCCGCGAGGAAGGCGTCGACGTCGGCATCCGTCGAGGTGTGCCCGAGGGTGACCCGCAGGGCGCCCCTGGCCTCCTCCACGCTCCGCCCCATCGCGATCAGCACGTGGGAGGGCTCCGGGATGCCGGCCTGGCAGGCCGAGCCGGTCGACACGGCGACCCCGGCCATGTCCAGCAGGAACAGCAGCGAGTCACCCTCGCAGCCCGGGAAGCTGAAGTGGGCGTTGCCGGGCAGCCGCACGGTGGCGTCGCCGCTGGCGCCGTTCAGCACCGCCTGCGGCACCGCCGCCAGCGCCCCGGCGACCAGCCGGTCGCGGAGCGCGGCCAGGCGTACGGACTCGGCCGGCAGGGCGGCGTGCACGGCGGTGGCCGCGGCGGCGAAGGAGACGGCGGCCGCCGCGTCCTGCGTGCCGGAGCGCACCTGGCGCTGCTGGCCGCCGCCGTGGATGAGCGCCTCGATGGTGGCGCTCCGGCTGAGCACGAGCGCGCCGATGCCGACGGGGCCGCCGATCTTGTGCGCGGAGACGCTGAGCGCCACGAGCCCGGTGCCGGCGCCCGCCCCGGAGGCGGCGCGCACGGCGCTCACATCGATGGGCAGCTGGCCGTAGGCGGCGATGGCGTCCACGTGCAGAGGCACGCCGGCCCGCGCGGCGAGGGCGGAGATCTCGGTGATCGGCTGCACCGTGCCGACCTCATTGTTGGCCCAGAGCACGCTGACGAGGGCGATGTCCTCCGGGTCCTCGGCGAGCGCCGCCTCCAGATCGGGCAGGCTGAGCCGCCCGGCCCCGTCCAGCGGCAGCCACTGGATAGTCGCGCCCTCCCGGGCGGCCAGCCACTCCACCGTGTCGATGGTGGCGTGGTGCTCCCCCGCTGCGACGAGGATCCGGCTGCCGGGCCGCGCCCAGAACAGCCCCTTGATGGCCAGGTTCACGGCCTCCGTGCCCCCACCGGTGAAGACCACCTCGATGCTCTCGCAGCCGAGGGTCGCGGCCACCTGCTCGCGCGCCTCCTCCAGCACCCGTTTGGCGTTCTGCCCGATCGAGTGGATGGACGCCGGGTTGCCGACGAGCGCCATGGCATGGGCGTACGCGTCGATGGCGAGCGGCAGCATGGGTGTCGTCGCCGCGTGATCCAGATACACAGCCATACTCACTACTGTAGATCGCATGAGTCCCGGGAGAATCGCCGCAGGCCCGGGCTTCCGCGCCACGAGTGGCGGCGGCGAGCTGCGGGTCTGGTCGGCCAGCGCGACCGCGATGGAGATCGTGGTCTTCGACGAGGCAGACCCCGGCCGGGTGCTGAAGTCGATCCCGATGGTCAGGGGCGGCCACGACATCTGGCACGGGCGCAGCCGGAGCCTCGTCCCCGGGCGCCGCTACGCCCTGCGCGCGGACGGGCCGGGCGCAGCGCCGCACGCCTTCGACCGGGACCGGCTGCTCGTCGACCCGTACGCCCGGGGGCTCTCCCGCACGGACGGGCTCTGGCAGAGCGTCATCGTCGACGACGGCTTCGACTGGAACGGCGCGCTCAAGCCGGCCACCCCGCTGGATGAGTCCGTCATCTACGAGATGCACGTGCGCGGCTTCAGCAAGCTGAACCCGGCGGTGCCGGCCGAGCTGCGCGGCAGTTACGCGGGCCTGGCGCACGAGGCATCCATCGCGGCCCTGCGCGAGCTCGGGGTGACGGCCGTCGAGCTGCTGCCGGTGCACGCCCTGCTCAGCGAGCAGCGCCTGCTCGAGCAGGGCCTCCGCAACTACTGGGGCTACAACACGCTGAACTTCTTCAGCCCGCACGCCGGCTACGCGACGGCGGCGGCGCAGGCGGCCGGCCCGGATGCCGTGCTGCGCGAGTTCAAGGGAATGGTGAAGCTCCTTCACGAAGCCGGGATCGAGGTGATCCTCGACGTCGTCTACAACCACACCGCCGAGGAGGGCCCGCACGGCCCCACCACGAGCTTCCGCGGCCTGGACAACGCCAACTACTACCGCGTCGACGCGCACGGGGCGTACATCGACACGACCGGCTGCGGCAACACGGTCAACTTCGGCAACACAGCCCCCTCCGACGCCGGCGGCCCGGCGCGCCTGGTGCTGGACTCGCTGCGCTACTGGGCGAACGAGGTGCAGATCGACGGCTTCCGCTTCGACCTGGCGGCCACCCTCGGCCGCGACGCCAACGTGGCGTACGACCGGCAGCACCCGCTGCCCGAGGCGATCCTCGACGACCCCGCCCTGCAGGGCGTCAAGATGATCGCCGAGCCGTGGGATGTCGGCATCAACGGCTGGCAGACGGGCAACTTCGCCGACGGCTGGACGGAGTGGAACGACCGCTACCGCGACCGCATGCGCGACTTCTGGCTCACCGACATCGCCAGGGAACGGGGCAGCGGCTCGGCCGGCAGCGGCATCGGCCGCTTCGCGACCCGGCTGGCGGGTTCCTCGAACACCTTCTCCGGCGAGCGCGGCCCGCTCGCCTCCCTCAACTTCGTGACCGCGCACGACGGCTTCACCCTGGCCGACCTGACCGCGTACAACCAGAAGCACAACCTCGGCAACGGCGAGGGCAACCGCGACGGCAGCGACAACAACAACTCCTTCAACCACGGCCAGGAGGGACCCTCCGACGACCCGGCGGTGCTCGCAGACCGGCGCAAGGCGATGCGCAACCTGCTCGGCACGCTGCTGTTCTCCGCCGGGGTGCCCATGCTCACCGCCGGCGACGAGTTCGGCCGCAGCCAGCACGGCAACAACAACGCCTACTGCCACGACACCGAGCTCGGCTGGCTGGGCTGGGTGCGCGAGCCCTGGCAGGAGCAGCTGCACTCCGTCACCGCCCGGCTGATCGCCCTGCGCCGTGCGAACCCGGCCCTCCGCCCCCAGCGCTACGCCCGACTGGGCGAGCATGTGCCGGGCGCCTCGCAGATGGACTGGTTCGACGCCGACGGCCTGCCGATGAGCGAGGAGGATTGGAACGCGCCCGAACAGCGCACCCTGCAGTACCTCGCGGCGAGCACTCCGGTGGAGGAGGAGTTCAACCGCATCCTGCTCGTCGTGCACGCCACCGAGTCGGAACGGGACGTCGCCCTGCCCAGCCACGAGGGCGTCGACTGGTACGAGACGCTGTGGGACTCCGCCGACGACTGCCTGGGGGCGACCCGGCTGGAGAACCACGCCCCCGGTGCCGTGCTGCGCATGGCCGGCACCTCCATGCGCCTGCTGCGCGCGCACTGAGAACACACACCGACAAGGAGTTTCATTCGTGGCGAAGAAGACGAGCGAGAGCGGGGCGGGCACCCCGGCCACCGTGGCCCTCGGCCAGGCCGGCATCCGCTTCACCCCGCACCTCTACCAGCACGACGCCGCCGCGACGAACTTCGGCCTGGAGGCCGCAGAGAAGCTCGAGCTCGACCCGGACCGCGTGTTCAAGACGCTGCTGGCGGATGCCGACGGCCAGCTCGTCGTCGGCATCGTGCCCGTCACCGGCACCCTCGACCTCAAGGCGCTCGCCCTCGCGCTCGGCGCCAAGAAGGCCGTCATGGCCGACCCGAAGCTGGCCGAGCGCAAGACGGGCTACGTCGTCGGCGGCATCAGCCCGATCGGCCAGAAGAACGCCCACCCGACGGTCATCGACGAGAGCGCGATCCTGTTCGACACCGTGTTCGTCTCCGGCGGGCGGCGCGGCTTCGACATCGAGCTCAGCCCGGACGATCTGGCCACCGTCACCTCCGGCAGCTTCGCCCCGATCGGGCGGCCCTAGCCGGTCGCGATTGTGACATTTTCTTCCGCACGCGGGGCCTGATTCGCGCTACGGTCGCACTGTGCCCAAGAACAGCGTGCCCACCGACAGCGCGGCCCGGAAGGCGGCAGTGCCGCCCGCGGATCCCGCCGGCCCGACGCGCGTGGGCCGGATCCCCGTCCTCGACCCATCGCCGGTGCAGCCGGGCGAGCTCTGGCCGGCCAAGGCGTACGTCGGCGAGGTGGTCCCCTTCGCCGCGACGGCGTTCCGCGAGGGGCACGACCTGATCGGCGTCGAGCTGCTGCTGCAGCGGCCGGGCGGCGCGGAGAGCCGGCACTCGATGCGCGAGGTCTCCCCCGGCACCGACCGCTGGCAGGTGGAGCTGGTGCTGGATGCGCCCGGTGCGTGGAACTACGCGGTGCGCGCCTACGCCGACGACTACGCCACCTGGCGGCACAACGCCGCCGTCAAGATCGCCGCGGGCGTCGACGAGGAGCTGATGCTCGCCGCCGGCGCGGCACTGCTGGAGCGGGCCGCCGCTGAGCCGGGGCGGGCGGCATCCGATCTGGAGCTGTTGCAGAGCGCCGCCGCCGACCTCCTGGACACCGGCGTCAACGTGGACGTGCGGCTGGAGCGCGGAGCGAGCGGCCCCGTCGCCGCCCTGCTCACCGCGCAGCCGCCGGCCGGGCTGGAGAGCCGCACCGAGCCGCGCACCGTGCGGGTCGAGCGGGAGCGGGCCGGCGTCGGCTCCTGGTACGAGTTCTTCCCCCGCTCGGAGGGCGCGCTGCGCCGCCCGGACGGCTCCTGGCAGAGCGGCACCTTCCGCACCGCCGCGCTCCGGCTCGACGCGGTGGCCGCGATGGGCTTCGACGTTCTCTACCTGCCGCCCATCCACCCGATCGGGGAGTCCTTCCGCAAGGGGCCGAACAACACGCTGCAGGCCGGCCCGCACGACCCCGGCTCGCCCTGGGCGATCGGCTCGGCCGCCGGCGGCCACGACGCCGTGCACCCAGACCTCGGCACGCTGGAAGACTTTCGCGCCTTCACGGCGCGCGCCGGCGAGCTCGGCATCGAGGTCGCCCTCGACCTCGCCCTGCAGGCCTCCCCCGACCACCCGTGGGTGGCCGAGCACCCGGAGTGGTTCACGACGCTGCCGGACGGCAGCATCGCCTTCGCCGAGAACCCGCCGAAGAAGTACCAGGACATCTACCCGATCAACTTCGACAACGACCCGGGCGGCATCCGGGCCGAGGTACTGCGCATCGTGCGGCACTGGATCGCCCAGGGCATCCGAATCTTCCGCGTCGACAACCCACACACCAAGCCGCTGGCGCTCTGGGAGTGGCTGCTCGGCGTCGTCAACACCGAGCACCCGGATGTCATCTTCCTCGCCGAGGCGTTCACCCGCCCCGCCCCGCTGAAGGCCCTCGCCCGGGTCGGCTTCCAGCAGTCGTACACCTACTTCGCCTGGCGCAACACGAAGTCGGAGCTGGAGGAGTTCCTGGGCGGCCTCGCCACCGACACGGCCGACTACCTCCGGCCGAACCTCTGGGTGAACACCCCGGACATCCTCACCGAGTACCTGCAGTTCGGCGGGCCGGCCGCCTTCGCCATCCGCGCCTCGATCGCCGCGACGGCCGCGCCCAGCTGGGGCGTCTACTCCGGGTTCGAGCTGTTCGAGTCCGTCGCCCGCCCGGGCGCGGAGGAGGCCATCGACAACGAGAAGTACGAGTACAAGCCGCGCGACTTCGCCGGGGCCGCCGCAGCCGACCGCTCCCTGGCGCTCTATCTCGGCATCCTCAACCGGGTCAGGGCGGAGCACCCCGCGCTCCGGCAGCTGCGCAACATCCGCTTCCACTCCAGCGAGGACGACGCCGTGCTCGTCTACAGCAAGCACCTGGCGGCCGCGCACAGCCCGGACGGGCGGGAGGACGCCGTCATCGTCGTGGCGAACCTCGACCCGCACTCGGTGCGCGAGACCACGGTGCACCTCGACCCCGAATTGTTCGGCCTGAGCGCCGGCGCCGCCTTCCAGGTGGAGAACCTCGTCACCGGGGAGCTGTGGAACTGGGGCGAGCACAACTACGTGCGGCTGGACGCCTTCACCGAGCCCGTGCACATCCTGGCGGTGCGGGAGCTGCAGGCGC
This sequence comes from Microterricola pindariensis, assembly GCF_002936985.1. GTDB lineage: Bacteria > Actinomycetota > Actinomycetes > Actinomycetales > Microbacteriaceae > Microterricola > Microterricola pindariensis. Next base: position 21,675 of record NZ_MPZN01000049.1, read on the forward strand.
CGGCGGATGCCGCAGCGCCGGCACCGAAGGCGCGCCGGGCCCCGCGACGACCGAGCCAGAACGGATCCTGACATGAGCGCGCGCGAGCATTCCGCCGACGGTGCCGGCCCCGGCATCGACCTCCCCGCCCTGTCCGAGGAGACCCTGCAGCGCGTGGCATCCGGCAGCCACCCCGACCCGCACACCGTGCTCGGCCAGCACCTCGTGGCGGACGGGATTGCCGACCCGGTCACCGTGATCCGCGCGCTCCGCCCGCTCGCCGCCGAGGTGCAGGCGGTGCTCGGCACCGACGCCCGGATCGAGCTGCACCACATCGGGCACGGGGTGTGGCAGGGGCTCAGCATCATCGGGCTGCACGACTACGAGATCGAGGCCCGCTACCCCGACGGCTCCGAGTGGCGGGGCGACGACCCGTACCGCTACCAGCCGACGATCGGCGAGCTCGACCTGCACCTGATCGCCGAGGGCCGGCACGAGGAGCTCTGGCGGGTGCTCGGCGCGCACTACCGCGAGCACGCCGGTGTGACCGGCCGCGCGCACGGCACCGCCTTCGCCGTCTGGGCCCCCCACGCGCACGCGGTGCGAGTGGTCGGCGACTTCAACGGCTGGAACGGGATCGGCCACGCGATGCGCCGGCTCGGCGCCGTCGGCGTCTGGGAGCTGTTCGTGCCCGGGGTGGAGCCCGGCAGCGTGTACAAGTACGAGATCCTCACCCCGGCCGGCCACTGGGTGACGCGCGCCGACCCGATGGCAGCCGCCGCCGAGCAGCCGCCGCAGACGGCATCCGTCGTCGCCAGCAGCCACCACGTCTGGGCCGACGGCGACTGGATGGGGCGCCGCGCCAGCACCGACCCGCACAGCGGGCCGATGAGCGTCTACGAGCTGCACCTCGGATCCTGGCGGCCGGGCCTCGGCTACCGGGAGGCCGCCGACCAGCTGATCGACTACGTGCACGAGCTCGGCTTCAGCCACGTCGAGTTCATGCCCCTGGCCGAGCACCCCTTCGGTGGCTCTTGGGGGTACCAGGTGACCGGCTACTACGCGCCGACCAGCCGCTTCGGCTCCCCCGACGACCTCCGCTACCTGATCGACCGGCTGCACCGGGCCGGCATCGGCGTGCTGATGGACTGGGTGCCCGGCCACTTCCCGAAGGACGAGTGGGCGCTGGCGAACTTCGACGGCGAGCCACTCTACGAGCACCCGGACCCGCGCCGCGGAGAGCAGAAGGACTGGGGCACGCTGGTGTTCGACTTCGGGCAGCGCCAGGTGCGCAACTTCCTCGTCGCGAACGCCCTGTTCTGGCTGGAGGAGTTCCACGTCGACGGCCTGCGGGTGGATGCCGTGGCCTCCATGCTCTACCTGGACTACTCGCGTGAGGCCGGCGAGTGGGAGCCGAACGTCCACGGCGGCAACGAGAACCTGGAGGCCATCGCCTTCCTGCAGGAGGTCACCGCCACCGCCTACAAGCGTAACCCCGGCATCGTCATGGTCGCCGAGGAGTCCACCAGCTGGGGCGGGGTCACCGCCCCCACCGTCAGCGGCGGGCTCGGCTTCGGGCTGAAGTGGAACATGGGCTGGATGCACGACTCGCTGCAGTACATGCAGGTCGACCCGATGTACCGCTCGCACCACCACGGCGAGATCACCTTCTCGTTCCTGTACGCGTTCAGCGAGAACTTCCTGCTCCCGATCAGCCACGACGAGGTCGTGCACGGCAAGGGCTCGCTACTCGGCAAGATGCCCGGCGACCACTGGCAGAAGCTGGCGAACGTGCGAGCCTACCTGGCCTTCATGTGGTGCCACCCGGGCAAGCAGCTCCTGTTCATGGGGCAGGAGTTCGCCCAGCCGTCGGAGTGGAGCGAGGAGCGCGGGCTGGACTGGTGGGTGCTGGACCAGCCGAGCCACCGCGGCGTGTTCGACCTCGTCGCCGAGCTCAACCGGGCTTACCTGGCGCACCCGGCGCTCTGGGCGCTCGACCATGACTCGGCCGGGTTCGAGTGGCTGGACGGCGGGGCGGCCGCAGAGAACGTCGTCTCGTTCCTCCGCCGCGACGGGGCCGGGCAGACGATCGCCTGCCTGGTGAACTTCGCCGGGGTGCCGCACGGTGACTACCGGGTCGGCCTGCCGCTGGCCGGGCGCTGGCGCGAGCTGCTCAACACGGATGCCGCCGAGTACGGCGGGTCCGGGGTGGGCAACCTCGGCGGCGTCACAGCGGTGGACACCCCGTGGGCGGGCCGGCCGGCATCCGCCAGCCTCACCCTGCCGCCGCTCGGCGCGATCTGG
>NZ_MPZN01000050.1 GCF_002936985.1 Microterricola pindariensis
CGGGCACAGCTGCGCCGCCAGCCGGGGAGGTGAGGTGGGCTGCGAGGCGCGGGGCAGCACCCCGCGCCCCGCGCCCAGCCCTGGGCGCCTCGCGCCTAGCCCTTGGTCGAGCCGGCCAGCAGCCCGCGCACGAAGTAGCGCTGCAACGCGAAGAACACGATCAGCGGCACGATGATCGCCACGAAGGCGCCCGCCGTCAGCAGGTTCCAGTCCTGCCCGCGGCTTCCCGAGATCTCGGCCAGCAGCTTGGTGATCGGCGCGACCTTGCCGTCGGCGAAGACGAGGGCGACGAGGAGGTCGTTCCAGACCCAGAGGAACTGGAAGATCGCGAACGACGCGATCGCCGGCATCGTCAGCGGCAGCACGATCCGGAAGAAGATCTGCCCGTGGCCGGCACCATCCACCCGTGCGGCCTCGATCACCTCGGCCGGAATCTCGGTGATGAAGTTGTACAACAGGTAGATCGCCAACGGCAGAGCGAAGATCGAGTGCGCGATCCACACCTGGGTGTAGCCGACGCCGGCGTCCAGGTTGCCGAACAGCTCCACGTTGCCGATCTTGACTCCGCGCGAGAACAGGCTGAGCAGCGGCACCAGCGCCATCTGGATGGGCACGATCTGCAGCGCGAACACCCCGATGAACAGGGCGTTGCGCCCCTTGAAGTCGATCCACGCGAAGGCGTAGGCGGCGAGCGTGGCGATGCACAACGGGATGAGGGTGGCGGGGATCGTGATGGCGATGGAGTTGAGGAAGGAGTCGGCCATCGTCAGCTGGCTGTTACCCGCCGCGAGGACGTCCCGGTAGTTGTCCAGCGTCACCGCGGGGTTGGCAAACCAGGTCCACCAGCCGGAGCGGGTGATGTCGGCGGCGGGGCGGATCGACGAGATGAACAGGCCGAGGGTCGGCACCGTCCAGAACACGGCGATCAGCAGTGCGGCGAGCGTCGCCCAGCGGTTGGTGAGCCGGTTCTTGACCCGGCCCTGCGCGGTGTCGTTCCCGCTGCGCCCGAACGCCGCGCCGCGGCGAGCGCGGCCGGAGCCTGCGGTGGTGACCAGCTCGGTCTCTGTGCGGCTCATCGGATTTCCCTCTGCTTGGCGAGCTGTCTGGCGTTGTACACGATGATCGGCACGACCAACAGGAACAGCACCAGCGCGAGCGCCGCAGAGCGACCGAGCTCGAAGCCCTTCCACTGGCTGTACATCTCATTGGCCAGCACGCTCGTGCCGTTGGCGCCGGCTGTCATGGTGCGCACGATGTCGAAGACCTTCAGCGACACGATGGAGATGGTGGTGAGCACGACGATGAGCGACGGCTTGATCGCCTGCACGGTGACGTTGCGGAAGCGCTGCCAGCCGTTCGCCCCGTCGATCTCGGCGGCCTCCAACTGCTCGATCGGCACGCCCTTGATGGCTGCGGAGAGCACGACCATGGCGAAGCCAGTCTGGATCCAGATCATCACGACGATCAGGAAGAACGTGTTCCAGGGCTGATGCGCCAGCCAGGCCACGGGTTCGCCGCCGAACATGACCACAATCTGGTTGAGCAGCCCGATCTGCGGCTGGTCGGCCGGGCGCGCCGTGTACATGAAGCCCCAGATGATGCTCGCCCCGACGAAGGAGATCGCCATCGGCATGAAGACGAGGGCCTTGAAGTACTTCTCACCGCGCGACTTGTCGATGAACACCGCGTAGGCCAGGCCGATGACCGTCGCGAGGATCGGCACGAAGATGACCCAGATGATCGTGTTGACGACGGTGCGGATGCCGGTCTCCTGGGTGAAGATCCAGACGAAGTTCTCGAAGCCGACGAAGCGGTTGCCGCGGCTGTTCATGAAGGCCTGCCCCGTCGTGATGATCGTGGGGTAGATCAGGCCGATCGCGATCAGCAGGAAGGCGGGGGTGAGGAAGCCGACCAGTTGGAACAGGTAGCCGGCACCCTGCCTGGAGCGGTAGTCGAGCCAGAAGAAGACTCCGCCGAGCACGGCGGCCACGGCCGCGGCCCAGAGCACGGAGCCGAGGAACAGGAACGCCAGCAGCGGCACCAGCACGCATGCGGCGAGCCGGATCACCGTGTACTTGCGCCCGCTGCGGGGTGCGACCTCGAGCAAGAAGATCAGCAGCGCGATCACGGCGCCGAAGGCAATCACCACGACGACGACTTGCAGCAACGCCGGCAAGCTCGCTATCCAACTGAAGAACGCGGACATGGGCCCTCTCTCGTGTTCGCTGGTACCTGTGTTGAGGTGAGCGGATGCCGGTGGCCAGGGCCACCGGCATCCGCTCGTGTGAGGGTGCTACTCAGACGGCCAGGAGGCGTCGATCGTCTTCAGCACCTCTTCGGTGGACTTGCCGTTGATCCAGTCGACCATCCCCGTCCAGAACGAGCCGGCGCCCACGATGCTGGGCATCAGGTCGGAGGCGTCGAAACGGAAGGTGGTGCTCGGGTCCTGCAGGATGGTGATCGCTTCCTGCAGGATCGGGCTGGAGGCGTTGGCCGGGTCGAGGCCCTTGTTGGCGCTCAGCACGCCGCCCAGGGCGACGCGGCTGTTGGCCCAGTCGGCGCTCGAGAGGTACTCCTGCACCTTGATGGTGTCGGCGTCATTGGAGAATGCACCGACGATCTCGCCACCACCGGTCACGGCGTTGCCGCCGGCCTCAACAGAGGGGGTGATGAACGCCCAGATGTCGGCGTCGGGGCCCACTGTGGCGTTGCCGTTCTTCGGGTCTTGCAGGAAGCCGTCGAAGAAGCTGGCCTGGTGGGTCATCGCGCAGGTTCCGTCGCCCATGACACGGGCGACATCGCCAAACGGGGTGGCGTTGATCGTGCGCACGTCGCCGTAGCCGGCGTTGACGTAGTCCGGGTTGAGCAGGATCTCACCGAGCGAGTCGAATGCGTCCGAGATCGCCGGGTCGGTGAACGGGATCTCGTGGCTGACCCACTTGTCGTAGGTCTCCGGTCCGGCCTGGCGCAGCACGATGTCTTCGATCCAGTCGGTTCCTGGCCAGCCCGTTGCGGCGTCGGAGCCGAATCCGGCACACCACGGCGGTTTGCCCGTCGCTGTCTGGATGGTCTTGGTGAGCGTCATCATCTCGTCCCACGTGGTCGGAACCTCGACGCCCCACTCAGCGAACTGTGCCGGCGAGTACCAGACGAAGCCCTTGAGGCTGGCCATCAGCGGGGCGCCGAAAAGCGTGCCGTCCACGCTGGCGTAACCGGCCCAGTCCTCCGACCAGCCGTCCTTGACGTTCGTGGCGACGCCGTCCGGCGCGAGCTGGATGTAGTCACGCGAGACCATGTCCGAGAAGAGCCCGGGCTGCGGGAAGATGGCGAGGTCCGGGGCGTTGCCGCCCTGCGCACGAATGGCGATCTGGGTCTCGAACTCCTTGCTGCCCTCGTACTGGATGTCGATGTTGTTGGCCTTCTCCCAGTCGGCCCACGACTGCTCCAGAAGCTCGGCCTCGGTGTCGACGATCGTGCCGTAGATCGTCACAACACCGTCCGCCTCGCCCGCGTCGCCCGGCCCGGCCGGGGCGCTGCCCCCACCGCCCGAATCAGACGCGCACCCTGAGAGCAGAAGCCCCAGGGCCGCGAGGGCTGCCACCGGCAGAAGTACCCGGCGAGAATTCTTCAACTGCATGATTCCTCCTCATTGAGTGCGTGAGAGCGCTCCCACGTCGGCCAGTCAAGCGAGTGTGCGCAGGATGCGCAAGGCCGACGAGGGGATCGTCACGACAACGTTAAGCAGTGAGTGCCGCTCAACTCAATGATTCGGGAGCACGGCGGCGCCGCTGACAGTCGAATCGTTATCCGGCGCGGCGGCCGCATCCGGGCGCCGGAGCGCGGCGCGAAGGCGCGCTAGGCGTCGCCGAGGCTGATGGCCTGCGCCTCCTCGAGCGGGGTCTCCTGCAGGCCGTCGGCCGCGCGCAGCCAGCGCCGGCCGAGGATCACGATGGCCACGGAGACGAGCACGGCGAGCGCCCCGGCCACGAACGGCGCCGATGGGGAGAGCGCCTCGGCCAGCAGCGTCGCGACGGGCGGCGCGACTGCGCCGCCGAGGAAGCGCACGCCGGAGTAGGCGCCGGAGGCGACGGAACGGGGCAGGTCGGTGGCCTCCATGACGCACTCGGTGAGCACCGTGTTGAGGATGCCGAGCAGCATTCCGCCGACCACGACGCCGACGATCACGGCCGCGAGCGAGTGCACGAACAGGGCCATGGCGAGCAGGTCGAGGGCCAGGAGCGGCATCACCAGCCAGAGCACCCGGGTGCGCGGCATCCGCCTGGTGAGGATCGGCGCGACCCAGACCGAGGTGATCGCGACCGAGACGCCCCAGCCGAAGAAGACCAGGCCGAGGCTGATGGCGTCACCGACTCCGAGCGGCACGAGCGCGAACGGCGTGTAGGCGAGCAGTACGAAGAAGGCGAAGTTGTAGAACACGGCGGCGGCCGCGAGGATGCCGAGCGCCGGCCGGGCGAGGGCCCGGAACGGCGCGGAGAGGCGCGTCGGGGCTGGCCGGGCGGCGCCGTCGACCGCGCCGGGCTTCAGCAGCACGAGGATCGCGATGAACCCGACGGCCATGAGCGCCGCGGTGCCGAAGAACGGCCCGCGCCAGCTGATGCTGCCGAGCAGGCCGCCGAGCAGCGGGCCGATGGCGAGGCCGAGGCCGAGGGCGGCCTCGTAGAGGATGATCGCCGAGGAGGTGCCGCCGGACGCCGCACCGACGATGGTCGCCAGCGCGGTCGAGATGAACAGCGCGTTGCCGAGGCCCCAGCCGGCCCGGAAGCCGATGATGGTCTCGATGTCGCCGGCGAGGCCGGCCGCCAGTGCGAAGACCACGATGAGGGCGAGGCCGGCCAGCAGCGTCTTCTTCGGGCCGATCCTGCTCGAGATCCAGCTCGTGAAGAACATCGCGACCCCGGTGATCACCAGGTAGCTGGTGAAGAGCATGACCGTCTCGGTGGGCGTGGCACTGAGCTCATCGGCGATGGCCGGCAGGATCGGGTCGACCAGGCCGATGCCCATGAACGCGACGACGCTGGCGAAGGCGACAGCCCACACCGCCTTCGGCTGGTGCAGGATGCTGCTGCGGGCTTCGAGAACGTCTGTCATCTCATGCTTCTTTCGTGGTCGCGATGGGCGCATCGAGGCGCTGCTGCACGATGCCGACGGCACGGGCGATCGCAGCGATCTCGTCGGGGTCGAGCCCCTCGAACTGCGGCAGGATCGCGGCGATGAGCTCGGTCCGCCAGGCCTCCAGCGCGGCCTCGCCGCTCTCCGTCGCGGCCAGCAGCGTGGCCCGGGCATCCGCCGGGTCGGCAACCCGCTGCACCCAGCCGCGCTCCACCAAGGTGTGCACCAGTTTGGTCATGGTGGGCTGCGCCACACGGCTGAGCGCGGCGAGCCCGCCCAGGCGCACGGGACCGGCGTGCCGGAGCGCGCTCAGGGTGCGCCACACGGCCGGGGATTCGGTGCCGTCGGTGAGTTGCGCCGCCATGCGCGTGAGCTTGTTGCTCACCACGATGAGTTCGCCGAGAACCGCGGGAAGCTGATCGACTGAGTGTGCCATCCTGCCATTTTACATAGCTTGACTATGCAAAAGGCCGTTCCCGCCATTTCTCGGAGGAAATGGGCACCGCCCGCACCCTCGAAATGCGCCTGAGCCCCGTCAGTATGATGGCGACATGACAGGCGTGACACACAGCGAGGGGGAATCGGCTCGCGTCACCCGGATTCTGCGCGAGGAGATCATCGGAGGCGCGCGGGGGCCGGGCTCGCGCCTGGTCGAACGCGAGATCGCCGCGGCCCTCGGCGTCAGCCGTGTGCCGGTGCGTGAGGCACTGCGCGTCCTGCTTGCAGAGGGCCTCGTCTCGCCGCGGCCGAACAGCTGGATGACGGTGCGCCAGTTCTCCGAACGCGACATCGAGGAGCTCTTCGAGATGCGTGCCGCGATCGACTCCCTCGCGTTCGCACTCGCCGCCCGCAACGCGAGCGCGAGCGAGCTCGCGCGGCTCGCCCTGGCATTGTCCGACGAATCGAAGTCCGCGGCGAATGGCGACGCGGCCGCCTCGCGAGCCGGATCCGCGGCCTTCCACGAGATTGTGATCGAGATCTCGGGCAACTCGCTGCTCGCCGAGATCTGGCGAACCCTGAGTGGGCGGATGCGCTGGCTGCTCGGCCAGCACGACCACCCCATCGAGATGCACGAGGAACACGCGCGGCTCTACGCCGCACTCGCCAGCCACGACGAGGAGGCCGCGGCCGCGCTCGCACTCGCACACCTGGAGACGAGCCGACGCGCCTTCGAGCGCCACCTCGCGCTCGAGCCGGAGGACTCGGTTCAGGGCTGAGCGCGCACGGCCCAACGCCGCCGCCCGCCGCCAGCCAGCAGCCGGGACCCTGGCCCCGTTAGACCGTCGCCATCTCGCGCGCCGCGACGTCGGGGAAGAAGCAGGCGGCGGAGTGCGCGGTGTCGGCGCCGAGAGCGGGGCGCTCGGCGGCGCACCGATCGCGCGCGATCGGGCAGCGCGTGCGGAAGGTGCAGCCGCTCGGCGGGTTGGCCGCGTCCGGCGGCTCCCCGGCGAGCGCGTGCTTCGTGCGCGCGGCGCCCGGCCGGGCAACCGGCGCGGAGGCCAGCAGCGAGCGGGTGTACGGGTGGCGGGGAGCGGTGAAGAGATCGTTCTTCGGGCCGCGCTCGACGATCCGCCCGAGGTACATCACGGCAACCTCGTCTGCGATGTGGCGCACGACGGCGAGGTCGTGCGAGACGAAGAGGTAGGCGAGCTGCAGCTCGCTCTGCAGCTCGGCGAGCAGGTTGAGAATCTGCGCCTGGATTGAGACGTCGAGCGCGGAGACGGGCTCGTCGAGCACGAGCACCTCGGGCTTGAGCGCGAGGGCGCGGGCGATGCCGACCCGCTGGCGCTGGCCGCCGGAGAACTCCGAGGGCTTGCGTTGTGCCATCTCGGCGCTCACGCCGACGCGGTCGAGCAGCTCGGCGACGGCCTTCGCGTCGTAGCGCCCGGCGATCCTGAGCGGCTCTGCGACAATCTCGTGCACCGTCATCCGCGGGTCCAGGGCAGAGTACGGGTCTTGGAAGACCATCTGCATCTGCGTGCCGAGACGCTTGCGCTCGGAGCGGCTGCTGGCGGTGATGTCCTTGCCGAACACCTCGATCGAGCCGCGGGTCACGGGCGTGAGCCCGAACAGCGATCGGATGAGTGTCGACTTGCCGCAACCGGACTCCCCGACGAGGCCCAGCGTCTGGCCGCGCTTCAGCTCGAGGCTCACGCCGTCGACGGCCTTCACGACGCGACCGGAGGCGAACCGGCCCGCGCGACCAAAATGCACGGCGAGGTCCTTGACCTCGACGACGAACTCGCTCATACCTTCTCCTCGCTCGGGGCGGATGACGGCCGGATTCCGATCGCGATCGGGATCGGCCCGCTCGCGAAGTGGCAGGCGGAACGCACGCCGTTGCCGCGATCGGTGAGCATCGGGCGCACCTCGCTGCAGCTGGCCTGACCCCGCGCAACCGCGCAGCGCGGCTCGAAGGCACAGCCGCGTGGCCGGTTGCGGGGCGACGGCGGATTGCCGGGGATCGCGTACGCCCGCTCGCTGTCGTCACGCAGCAGGCTGGCCAGCAGCCCCTGGGTATAGGGGTGGGTGGGTCGCTCGAACACCTCGACGACGTCGCCGGACTCGACGATGCGGCCGCTGTACATGATGAGCATGCGCGACGCGTTCTCTGCGGCGAGCCCGAGGTCGTGCGTGATCAGCACGAGGGCGGAGCCGAGCTCCTCCCTGGCCGCCTCGAGCGTGCTCATGACCTGCGCCTGAATCGTCACGTCGAGCGCGGTCGTCGGCTCGTCGGCGATCAGCAGATCCGGGTCGTTGGCCATCGCCATCGCGATGATGGCGCGCTGTCGCATCCCGCCGGACCACTGGTGCGGGTAGGCCCGCGCCCGCGTCTCCGGCTGCGGCACCCCGACGGTGCGCAGCAGGGCGTGCACCCGCGCGAGCGCCTGCTTCCTGTCGACCTTGTTGTGCAGGCGCACGGCCTCCGCCAGCTGGTTGCCCACGCGGCGGAGCGGGTTGAGCGATGTCATCGGGTCTTGGAAGATCATGCCGATCTCCTTGCCGCGGATGCCGCGCATGGCGCGATCACGCAGGCCGAGGAGCTCGCGGCCGCGCCACTGGATGGAGCCCCGCGTGACGCGCAGGCCGACGGGGAGCAGCCCCATCACGGCGAGCATCGTGAGGCTCTTGCCCGATCCGGACTCACCGACGATGCAGAGCACTTCTCCGGTCCGCACCTCGAAGGACACGCCGTCGACGAGCGTGACCTCGCCGCTCGGCGTGTCTGTGACGATCACCAAATCGGTGACCCGGAGCAGGACGGGCACGGAATCGGGCAGAGACTGCGTCGGCGCAATGGCCATCTCAGCGCACCTTTCGAAGGGGAAGGGTTCCCTCTGCCGTGAACTTCTGGCTGAGGAATTGGATGCCGACGACGACGAGGAAGATCGCGAGCCCTGGAAGCACGGCCGGCCACGGGTCGATTCGAAGCGTCTTCTGCCCCTCGAGGATGAGGCCGCCCCATGTGGGCGATGGCGGCTGGACGCCGAGCCCGAGGTAGTCGAGACCGGCCTGGATCAGCATGACGACTCCGATGTCCGTGACGGCCAGGATGAGCATCTGCGGCACGACGTGCGGAAGGATGTGCTTGCGAATCGTCCATCCGGCGCCGGCGCCGAGCATCTGCGGTGCGAGCACGAAGTCTCGGTCGCGGAGCGACATCGCGGTCGCCCGCGCCACCCTCGCGTACCCCATCCAGAAGGTGCAGCCAAGCACGATCACCATGAGGAGCGCGCTCGGCCCCACGATCGAGGCGATCGCGATGAGCAGCAGGACGACCGGCATCGCCAGGTTCACCTCGCTGACCAGGGTGATGAAGCTGTCCATCCAGCCACCGAAGAAGCCGGCGCACAGCCCCATCGTGACCCCGAGAACCAGGTTGATCGCGACGATTGCGAGCGCGATCAGCATGGTCGTGCGGCCTCCCTCGGCCAACCGGCTCAGGGAGTCACGCCCGATGGCGTCCGTCCCGAGGGGATGGGCCGGGTCGGCGAACGGGAGCAGACGGGCCCGCGAGAGATCCTGCGCGAGCGGGTCAAAGCCGGGAAGCAGCGGCACGATGAGAACGAAGAGCAGCATGCTTGCGATGAGTGCCACGCCCACGAAGGGGAGCACGGAGCCGCGGGTGCGGCTGCGGGCGCGCCGGCGCCCGACACGCGGGGTCTCGACTGCCATGGCGATGGTAACGGTGGGAATCACGAGGGCCTCACACGGGGATCGATGACCGAATAGAGCACGTCGACTGCGATGTTGACGATGACGAAGATCATGGCGACGACGAGGAGCCCGGCTTGGACGACGGCGAAGTCGCGCTGGCTCACCGCCGTGATGAGCACTTCGCCCAGCCCGGGCCAGGCGAACACCTGCTCGACGATGACGGCGCCGCCCAGGAGGCCGGCGAGGTTCAACCCGGCGACCGTGAGCACGGGCAGCAAGGCGTTCGGCAGCATCTCGGTCACGACGACGGCGGGGTGGCTCTTGCCGCGGGCGTACGCCGTGCGGACGTACTCCTGCCCAGCCTGTTCGCTGAGACTGGAATCGAGCAGGCGCACGTAGAGCACGAATTGCGCGGTCGCGATCGTCGCAACGGGCAGGACGAACGAGGACGGCCCCGTGTAGCCGAGGCTCGGCAGCGCCCCGAGGCCGACCGAGAAGATGAGCACGAGCAGCACACCGAAGAAGAAGTCGGGGATGGACTGCCGCATCGACCCGCCCCAGATGAAGAGCGAGCGAAGCAGTTTGCTTCCGCGGATGTGGATTGCCAGCGCGGCGATCAGAGCGAGCGCGAGGCCGACCGCGAAGGCCGTCAACGCGAGCGTCATCGTCGCGGGCAGGCGCTCGGCGATCAGTGTGATCGCCGGCACCCCGGGGTTGCGGTAAGAGTTCCCGAAGTCGCCGCTGAGCACCCCGGTGGCGAAGTCGAGGTACTGCTCGAGGAGGGGGCGGTTGAACCCGAGCGTCTCGTTCAGGTCGTGGATCTGTTGCTCGGTCGCGCCCTCGGTGAGCATGAGAGCCGCGGGCTTCCCGCTCGCCCGCCCCAGCACGAATGCGATCGTGAGGACGCAGAACACGGTCAGGGCTGCTTGGAGCAGCCGCCGCGCCACATATTTGGTCATGAGGAGTCCGGACTTCCTGGGGTGGGGGTGGGTGAGGGCTCCCCCGGCCGCAGCCGGGGGAGCCCAGTTCCGCTACTGCGTGAGCGCGACGTCGCTCGCCCGGAAGATGCCGTCGGCGGCGGGCTTCCAGCTCAGCGAGGGATTGACCGCGAAGTTGTTCGACGGGCTGAACAGCGGCACGTGCGAGACCACTTCGGCGTTCCTCTGCCAGATCTCCTCGAACACGGAGGCGCGCTCCGACTCGGAGGCTGACTGCTGCTTGAGGTAGAGCTCGGCGAACGCGGGGTCCCGCGCGTAGTCCTCCGGGCCACCGGCCAGGAGCTGGCTGACGACGACATCGCCATCCATGCTCGAGGGCGACCAGTAGCTCAGGTAGAGCCCGCTGATCTGGTGGTTCGCGATGGCCAGGCTCTGGCTCGCCTGCTCGGCGCCGACCAGCTTGATGTTCAGGCCGGCGGTCGTGAGATAGCCCTCGATCGCCTGGGCGATCTCGACACTCATCGCGAGGCCCCCGACCGTGGCGTAGTTGAGCGTGATCTCCTCGCCGTCGTAGCCGGCCTTCTTGAGCAGGGCCTTCGCCTCAGCCGCGTCGTAGACGGGAACGGGGAAGCCCGCGACGTGACCGGTGACGCCTTCCGCGACGAGCTGTCCGGTCGCCTCGCCGTAGCCGCCGAGCAGCTGCGTGATCAGCGCCTCGCGGTCGATTGCCACCGAGATCGCCTGACGCACCAGCTCGTTGCCGAGAGCTCCTGCCGTGGTGTTCACTCCCAGGAAGATGACCTGGTTCGACGGGGCGGCGATGACGGATGCCTGGGTCGAGCCCTCGAGCACGGGTACTTGGTTCGGCGGGATCACCGCGGCATCCAGGGTGCCGGACTCGACACCCGTGACCCGAGCGTCTTCCGCTCCGACGAACGCGAACGTGACGCTGTCGAGGGCCGCCGGCTCGCCCCAGTAGCCGTCGAACCGCTCGACGACGTAGTTCACGCCGTGGTTCCAGGAGACGAAGGAGAACGGGCCGGTTCCGACGGGGCTGTCGACGAACTTCTCCAGCTCGACGGAGTAGACCGCCTCGGGAACGATGCCGATCGTCGCAACCTGGTTGAGCCACGCGCTGAACGGGTTGTTGAGGGTGAAGCGCACGACGCCGGGCTCCACCTCCTCGACGCTCTTCACCATCGCGACGGCTGGCCGGTTGGTGGAGATGTCAGAGCCGAGAATCGTCTCGTACGTGTAGATGACGTCTGCGGCGGTCAGCTCCTCGCCGTTGTGGAACTGCACCCCCGTGCGGATCGTGAAGTCCCACACGCTGAGGTCGTCGTTGTGCTCCCAGGACTCGGCCAGGCCCGGCTCGATCTCGCCGCTCGCCGTGATGCGCGTGAGCCCGTCGTAGATCGCGTAGTACATGTTCCACGCCGCGATCGAGCGGGTCATGATCGGGTCGGTGTTGCTCGGCTCCGCCGCCATGGCGAGTGTCACGTCGCCGCCGGTCTCAGCGCCGGCGTTGCCCCCGCCCGCGTCGGCGGCCGTGGGCATGCAGCCCGACAGCAGGCCGGCGGTCAGCAGCGCAGCGGCCAACGCGCCTATGGTCTTGAACTTCATTGTTTCCTCCATTGGAACTGCGTGCATGGGATGTCGAATCCACACGGAACCTGTCCGACCCCGACTCGGTAGTTTGGTATACCAAAACTACGTCCTCGTCATCTTGAACGATCACTCGCCCCCTGTCAAGAGGATGGGGCGACCGAAGTTCCGGCGAGCAGGACGCCCATTTGCGGCCGCCCGGCAACCTCGACCTCGTAGCGCTCCAGCGTCTCCAGATCGACGATCGTGAGGCCGTCCCACGGCCCACGGCTGGTCGAGCCGCCCATCATGATCGCCTTGCTGCGCCCATCCGCCGGGCTCAGCCACTCGATCACGTTCTCGTGCCCCTTCTCGAGCGGGAGCACGGTCTCCCGGTCATTCGCGAGGTCGCGGATCGTCAGGCTGGGTCCGCACGTCGCTCCCCCGACGGCCCCGACCCCGACGACGAGCAGCCGGCCATCGACGGTGAGCCCGACGCCGTGCTGGTGGGTGTCGCCGGTCATCTCCCGGGTCTCGTACTCCTGCGTCGCGGGGTCGAAGATGACGAGCCCCTTGCCCTGATAGGGCATGTAGAGCCGGCCGTCTGCCGACACAGCGGCGTAGTGCGGCTTCTGGTGCGAAAGCAGCCCGCCCTCGACGCCGTAGGGCGCGACCACGGCCCGCACCACTTCGTGATCGGCCAGGCGAATCGTGTGCACGGTGAAGGAGTCGTGGTCGATCGTGTAGACCTCGTGCCCGCTCGGGGAGATCTGCACGTCGAACGGGCGCAGGCCGACGTCGAGCGACCGCACAAAGACACCGCTGGACGTGTCGAACACCTCGACGGAGGACTCGCGGCCCTCGCGGCTCACCCCGACGTACACGGTCAGCCCGTCCGGGGTCACGACGACCCCCGTGCCGCCCGGGCGCTCCTCGCCGTACTCGAAACGCTCGGCCTGGTCGAGGAACGGGACGAGCGCAATGCGGGCGCGCCCGTCGAGGTCCACCACCGCGAGGCCTTCTGCCGTCGAGACGTATGCGCGGCCGCTCGGCTCGTGGACCGCGACCGCCCAGGGGGCGATCCCGACCTCGATCCTGGCGATGACGCCCACTCCACCCTCGCTCGGGTCCACCAGGGCGAGCCCGTTCGACCACCCCTCGGTCACGGCCAGAATCGCGCCATCGCGCCCAACGGTACTCGTCGCCTGCTTGGTCACAACCATCTCCAGTTCGTCATTGAATGTGTTGGAGCCCACCGCGAGCGGAGCTCTGATGGCGACGGTAGCAGATTTGGTATACAGAAATTCGCCTATGACGTTTATGCCTATGACGTTTCTGAGTGCTGCCGGAAAAGGCGAATGCCCCGACTGGCGTGTCGGGGCATTCATAGTGGGTGGACTACCGGATCCAGGTGGCTGACTGCGCCAGGTGGCTCCGGTACATATCCGGCGGGTGGCTCTCGGCCAGGCTTCCGTCACCGGAGAGGTACGCCTCGGCGAGGAGACCGCCGAGCGCTGCGGCGAATGCTCGCCAGGTGGTGTTTCGTGTATTCACGGGGTGGTGCTTTCTGTGTGCGCGTCCACCACGATGTGGGTGCAGAGCACAGCCGCGCGGGCTCGCCGAGGCGAGCGGGCGCGTCAGCGCGGACGCGGGGTTGCCGACACTGCCGAGTGGCAGGGCGGATGCCTCAGGCATCCGTCGACGGCTCCTCACGCGTCGTGCACCGGGCCGCGAGAACGCGACCCAGAGAAACGCAAAAGGGCGCCGCCCCGTTTCGGGGGCGACGCCCTCGGAACGCGGAATACCTGGGTAATGAGGTCAGAGACCTCGTACTGGCAGGAGACCGCGTCCGAAATTGCGGGAGCGTGACTCGATGGAGTTCGAAAACTCCACGAGACGGCGCGTCACGCAGCAGTTTGTGCCCGGCGAGCCGGGCGCAAATTACTTGAGGGTGACGGTTGCGCCGGCCTCTTCGAGGGCAGCCTTTGCCTTCTCGGCGGTCTCCTTGTTGGCGCCTTCGAGGACAGCCTTGGGGGCGCCATCGACGACAGCCTTGGCCTCGCCAAGGCCGAGCGAGGTGAGCTCGCGGACGGTCTTGATGACCTGGATCTTCTTGTCGCCAGCAGCCTCGAGGATGACGTCGAAGGAGTCCTTCTCCTCAACCTCTTCAGCAGCAGCGCCAGCGCCACCGGCAGCGGCGACGGGAGCGGCCGCGGTGACCTCGAACTTCTCTTCGAACGCCTTCACGAACTCGCTGAGCTCGACAAGCGTCAGGCCGGAAAACTGCTCGAGCAGTTCGTCAGTGGTGAGCTTCGCCATGATGTATCTCCTAAATTTCTTGGTGTTGTGGAACGAGAACGTCGGGCGCTTACGCGGCCGAGGTCTCCAGCTTTTCGCGAAGCGCGTCGATGGTGGCGGCAGCCTTGCCCATCGTCGCCTTCATCATTCCCGCTGCCTTCGCAAGCAGAACCTCGCGGCTCTCGAGCGAGGCGTACTTGTTGACCTCGTCGGCGTTGAGGGCCTTGCCCTCGAAGACGCCGGCCTTGATCACAAGATTCGGGTTTACCTTGGCGAAGTCACGGACTGCCTTGGCGGCGGCGACGAAGTCGCCGTGCACGAAGGCGACGGCGGACGGGCCGACGAGGTCGGCATCCAGCGTCGTGATCCCCGCGTTGTTCGCGGCAATCTTGGTCAGCGTGTTCTTCACCACGGCGTAGTTCGCGTCCTGACGGATGTTGCCGCGCAGCTGCTTGAGCTGGGCAACCGTCAGGCCGCGGTATTCGGTCAGCAGAACGGCGGTCGAGGTCTCGAACAGGTTCGTGAGCTCGGCAACCGTGGCTTCCTTGTTCGCCATGGCCTACTCCTATATGTCTACGTCACACATCGCGGAAGCGATGTGCACCCAGACCGCCCGGATTGGGGCAACAAAAAAGCTCCGGCGCAAGCGCACGGAGCTGGAGACAATCTCAACGATTGAAAACTACTTCACACACCTGCGCGGGCCCTTGTTCTCACAAGCCTTCGGCCACTCTGCATTACTGCGGAGCGACAACCAGCGGTCTTTGGCTTCGTAGAGACTAACGGATGCCGCGGGCGCCCGCAAATCGGCCGACACCGCATCGCCGACCCGAAGATCCCTCAGCTTCGCCGAATAGCCCCCATACTGGGGTGGAACACACTGCGTGCGCGCGGAGTCCTCTGCACACCCTGGCGCACCTGCAGGCACTCAGCAGGGAGGACATCGCCATGGCAGCCGAACTCACCCCCGCACCGGAGAAGCGCCGAAGGGGCCGCCCCGTTGACACGGCGCTCGGCCAGCGCATCCTGAGCGTCACGCTGCAGCAGCTCTCCGCACTCGGCTACACCAAGCTCGAGATCGAGTCCGTGGCGGCCGCCGCCGCCTGCTCGAAGACCACGATCTACCGCCGTTGGGGCTCCAAGGGCCAGCTGGTGGCCGCGGCCATCGCAAGCGGGTACCAGGATGGCCCAGCCATCGACACCGGCACCCTGCTCGACGACCTCGTCGAGCACACCTCCGGCGGGCACTCCCTGCTCGCGCTCGGCAATCTTCCCGCGGTGGCGTGGGCGGCCACGTTCGAGCCAGAGGTCGCCAGCGTTCTGCGTGAGAGCGTGCTGAAGGCCCAGGACGCCGCGGCCGACGCCCTGATCGCGCGCGCCATCGCGCGCGGCGAACTCCCGGCGGATGCCGACGGTCGCGCGATCCTGCACGCGGCGCTCGGCCTCGGGCTCTACCGCCGGTACATCTCAGAGGACGAGGGCCTGCCGGAGCAGACGCTGCGCCAGGTGCTCGCGGCGCTGATCGACGCGCCGCCCCGCGTCCTGCCGGCGGGTTCCTAGCCGCCGCGGCATCCGCGACCCGGGGCGGTAGTTGACAACGGTCAACTAGAATTATATAGTTGACCGTTGTCAATTAGATCATGGAGCCCGATGTCACAGAGCACCACCGGCGTAGCGAAGAAAGCGCCGAAGAAAGCACGTCCCCCCAAGCAGAGCAAGCAGGAGCGAAACGCAGAGCTCAGCGAGAACGGCATGACCCACCGCGAGGTGATGCAGGCACTGAGCGGCCTCCTCCTCGGCATGTTCGTCTCGATGATCGCCAGCACCGTCGTCGGCACCTCGATGCCCCTCATCATCGGTGAGCTCAAGGGTGACCAGGCCGCATTCACCTGGGTCATCACCGCCACCCTGCTCGCCACCACCGTGTCGACGCCCATCTGGGGCAAGTTCGCCGACCTGTTCAACCGCAAGCTGCTGCTGCAGCTCTCCATGGTCATCTTCGTGCTGGCCTCGGCGATCGCCGGGTTCTCGCAGGACCCCAGCATGCTCATCACGATGCGCGTGTTCCAGGGCCTCGGCGCCGGCGGCATGGCGGCACTCAGCCAGATCGTCATGGCCGACATCATCAGCCCGCGTGAGCGCGGCAAGTACGCCGGCCTGTTCGGCGCGGTGATGGCCATCGGCACCATCGGCGGCCCGCTGCTCGGCGGCGTGATCACCGACACCCTCGGCTGGCGCTGGAACTTCTTCGTCGCCCTGCCGTTCGCCTTTGTGGCGATCATCCTGCTGCAGCGCACCCTGCACCTGCCCAAGCGCCCCGCGCGCAAGGTCTCGATCGACTACCTCGGCATGGTCCTGATCTCCGGCGGCGTCTCGCTCCTGCTGGTCTGGGTGAGCCTCGGCGGCACGCAGTTCGAGTGGGACTCGCTCACCAGCATCGGCCTCGTCGCGGCATCCGTGCTGCTGCTCATCATCGCCGTGTTCGTCGAGCTCAAGGCCAAGGAGCCGATGATCCCGCTGGACCTCTTCAAGAGCCGCACCTTCACGCTCTCGGTCGTCGCCAGCATCTCTGTCGGCGTCGCGATGTTCGGCACCTCGGTGTTCCTCAGCCAGTACATGCAGCTGGCCCGTGGCGCGACCCCGACCGAGTCGGGCCTGCTCACGATCCCCATGATGGGTGGACTGCTCATCTCCTCGACCGTGGTCGGTGGCCTCATCAGCCGCCACGGCAAGTGGAAGGGCTTCATGATCGCCGGCAGCGCGCTCAGCGTCATCGGCAGCTACATGCTCACGTTCCTGCACTACGACACCAACTTCTGGTACGTCGGCGTCTCGATGTTCCTGCTGGGTGCCGGCGTCGGCATGGTCATGCAGAACCTGGTGCTCGTCGTGCAGAACCAGACCGCGGCCAAGAACATGGGTGTCGCGACCAGCGCGGTCACCTTCTTCCGCAGCCTCGGCGGCACCATCGGCGTCACGGTGATGGGCTCACTGCTCGGCACCGTCGTGGCCAGCAACATCAAGGACCACGTGATGAAGCTCTCGCCCGCCAAGCAGGCCGAGGCGATGCAGGCGCTCGGCGATGGCCGCATCCCGCAGGTCAACCTGCTGCCCGACTTCCTGCGCGAGATCGTGGAGAGCGCATACGGCACCGGTGTCGGCACGATCTTCATGCTCGCCGTGCCGCTCGCGATCGTCACGCTGATCGCCGTGATCTTCCTGCCGAACGCGCAGCTCAGCACGCTGACCTCGATTCAGCGCGCCAAGGCCGAGGCGAAGGGCCAGCCGGATGCCCCCGGTACGCTGAAGCGCGAGATCGAGGATGCCGAAGACGCACTCATCGATGCGGGCGCGGCGACCGCGGCGCTGCCGGCGGTCGGACTCGCCCACCCGACGGACGTGGAGTCCGAGCGGGTGGATGCGGGGGCCGTCGGCTCCGGTCAGAGCAAGACAACCGAATAGGAATGCAGCAGATGAGCCCCGACCACTCCCCGGACACCGACGCGGCGATCGCCGAGGTGGAGGCGCAATTGGGCGTGCTGTTCACGCGCGTTCGCACGATGTGGAAGGTCGGGGCTCAGCGCGTGCATCCCGAGCTGCAGCCGGTGGGCTACAAGCTGCTGGCGTCTCTGGTGCGGTCGGGCCCGTGCCACGCCGGCGCCCTCGCCGAGCAGCTCATGACCGACAAGAGTGTCATCAGCCGCCAGGTGAAGCTCATGGAGGAGCTCGGCCTCCTCGTGAGCGTCCCTGACCCGACCGACGGCCGCGCCCGCATCCTCACGGCGACGCCGGAGGCCGTGCTGAAGATCAACGCCGTCCGTGACAGCAACAAGGCGCTGCTGCGCTCGCGGCTGGCCGACTGGACCGGCGAGGACCTCGACCGCTTCGCCACACTGCTCAGCCGCCTCGCCGAGGTGCCGCTCGGAGAGTAGGCGTCTCGCCGATTCCACGCCGCACAGACTGAGCGTCTCGCCGATGGGCGGGGCGCTCAGTTCTCGTTGCGGCCGAACACCAGGAGCCCTGCCATCACGGCGAGCGCCCCGAGCCCGCCGATCAGCAACACGTCGTCGGAGACGTTGATGTTGACGATGGGGCCGGGCGCCGCAGCCGGCGCCTCGGTAACGAGCTGATCCTCCGGCTCCTGCACGTCGGCCTCCTGCTGCCCGGCCCAGTCGGCTGTCCCGTCGTCCGCGAGAGCCGCCACGGGCGGCTCTGGCAAGGGCACCAGCGGCGGCACGAGCGGCGGAGTGACCCCGCCCTGATCGGGCGCTCCCCCGGCGCGCACGACTGCGCTCGGCGCGCTCAGGCAGCCGAGTGCGGGGGCGGCGTCATCCGAGCCTCTGGTGATGGCCAGCACCCGGATCGTCTGGCCGAGGTCTGCGCCGCGCACGATGTACTCACCGCGCGGCGGAGCGGGTGTCGAGGTCGGAGCAGGGGTCGGGGTCGGGGACGGGATCGAAGACGGAGCCGGGGACGGAGTCGGGGACGGCGACGCAGTCGGCGTCGCGCCCGGCTCCCCCGCGCCCGGCGCGGCCGGCTCAACGATCCACTCGAAGCGCACCCGCGCGCCGTCGAACAGCCCGCCGACGGCCGTCGCGGTGAGCGTCGATGCGACAACCGGCTCTCCGCTCAGCTGCACGTCGACGAGCGCGCAGCGCGGATCCGGGCCCTGCGGCGAGGCCCCGGCCGGCCCCACGCCGGAAAGGTCAACCACGCCGAGGACGTCACCCACGGCGGGCTCGACGCCGCCCGGGGCCGCGGAGGCCGCCAGCGCCGGCACGGGAGCCGTGAGCGTGAGGGCCGATGCCACGACGAACGCGCCGGCGGCGAGCGCGCAGAACGCTCGTCGACTGCGCGGCTTCTGCACCTGAATCTCCTGGCTGACCCGGGGAGGCACGCCGGCCCGGCGCCCGCGAGTGCAGGCCCAACCCCGCGACAAGGCTAATAGACCGCCGCCGGGTCGCTCGCCGGGACACGGCCCGGCCGGCATCCGTCCCCGGCTCGTCGGCAGATCGGTGTGTCGGCAGATCGGTGTGTCAGCGAATCAGGGCGCGAGCGGCACCGTCACGGTGAACACGGTGCGGCCCGGCTCGCTCTGCAGCGCCACCGTGCCGCCGTGCGCCGCGACGACGGCACGCACCGTCGCCAGGCCCAGCCCGGTGCCGGGCGCCGCGACGGCCTCCGGGCCATCCTGCCCCGCCCGGAACCGGGACGGGTCGCCGCGCACGAAGCGCTCAAACACGCTGCCCTGCACCTCGGGGTCGACGCCCGGGCCGTCATCGCTCACGGTGAGCACGGCCTGGTCGCCGACCCGGTGCAGGCCGAGCTCCACCGTCGTGCCCGGCGGCGTGTGCACGCGGGCGTTGGCGAGCAGGTTCACCACGACCATCTGCAGCCGGCTGGCGTCACCCTGCACGACGACGGGCTCCTCGTCGAGGTCTGCGCCCCACTCGTGGTCTGGTCCCGTCACCTGGGCGTCGCCGAGGGCATCGACCGCGAGCGCGGTCAGGTCCACGGGCAGCGACTCGAGCGCGCGGCCCTCGTCGAGCCGGGCGAGCAGCAGCAAGTCCTCGACGAGCGCGCCCATCCGTCGCGACTCGGACTCGATCCGGGCCAGGGCGTGCGCGGCATCCGGCGGCAGCGCCTCTGGACTGCGACGGGTGAGCTCGGCGTAGCCCCGGATGGCGGCGAGCGGCGTGCGCAGCTCGTGGCTGGCGTCGGCGACGAAGTGGCGCACCTTGCGCTCGCTGGCCTCGCGGGCGGTGAGGGCGGATGCCACGTGCCCGAGCATCCGGTTGAATGCGGCGCCCAGCTGCCCGACCTCTGTGCGCTCGTCGGCGTCCCCGCTCGGCACGCGCTCGGCTAGGGCCACCTCGCCGCGGTCCAGCGGCAGCTCGGAGACGCGGCTGGCCAGCTGCGTCACCCGCTCGAGCGGGGCCAGTGCGGAGTCGATCAGGCGCCGGCCGGCGAGCACGGCGATCGCGACGCCGAAGAGGGCGACGATCGCGATGATCAGCCCGAGCTGGGCCGAGGTGCCCTCCACCGTGGCGAGCGGCAGGGCGATGACGAAGCCGATCGCCGGGCCCTGCGGGCTGACGATGGCGCGGTAATCGCCGAGCCCGGGCAGGTCGACGGTGTGCGGTGTGCCGTCGGCGGCGACGGTGAGCAGCGCGGCCCGCTGGGCGTCGCTGACTTCGAGCACGCCGCCGGTTTCGGAGATGCGGCCGGCCGACTGCACCGATTCGCCGAGCAGCACGGCGCCGATCGTGCCGACCGGCTGGCCGGGCACGCTCAGCACGAGGCTGGCGTCGTTGCGGCCGGGCAGCGTTCCGCCGGGCGGCGGCCCGCCGCTGATGCCGATGCGGCCGCGGTCGGCCGCCGAGAACAGCTGGGCGTCCAGGCGGTCCAGCAGGGAACCGTGCAGGGCGGCGACGCTCACGAGCCCGACGATCATGGTGATCAGCACGAACAGCGCGATGACCCCGAGCAGCAGGCGCCGCCGCAGGGTCAGCGGGGCGCGCAGTGCGTCGAGGGGCGAGGGCCCGGCCACCGGCCGGGCGGGAGCCCCGGCGGTGGCTGGGGCCTGCGTCATCCGATCGCCTTGATCATGTAGCCCGCACCGCGCACCGTGTGGATCATGGGCTCGCGGCCGGCGTCGATCTTCTTGCGCAGGTAGGAGATGTAGATCTCGACGACGCTCTGCCGGCCCTCGTAGTCGTAGCTCCACACCCGGTCGAGGATCTGGGACTTGCTGAGCACCCGGCGCGGGTTGCGCATCAGGAAGCGCAGCAGCTCGAACTCGGTGGCGGTGAGCTCGATCGGCTCGCCGGCCCGGCTCACCTCGTAGCTGTCCTCATTCAGAACGAGGTCGCCGACCCGGATCACCGGCTCGCTGCTCTGGCCGAGCGCCGAGCGCCGGATCAGCGCGCGCAGGCGCGCGATCACCTCCTCGAGGCTGAACGGCTTGGTCACATAGTCGTCGCCGCCCGCCGTGAGGCCGGCGATGCGGTCGTCGAGCGAGTCCTTGGCGGTGAGGAAGAGCACGGGCACCTCGCTGCCGTCGGCGCGCACCCTGCGCAACACCTCCAGCCCGTCGAAGTCGGGCAGCATGATGTCGAGCACGATCGCGTCGGGGCGGAACTCGCGTGCCGCCGCCACCGCGCCGCGCCCGTCGCCGGCCGTGCGCACGTCCCAGCCCTCGTAGCGCAGCGACATCTTCAGCAGGTCGGTGAGCGAGCGCTCGTCGTCGACGACCAACACGCGCACGGGGCTTCCATCGGCGCGCAGCGGGGCTGCGGTCTGGGCGGCGGCGGTTCTGGTGTCGAAGTTGGGGCTGGTCACGGATCGAGTATGTGCCGTCGAGCTATGAGAAGTCTATGAACCAGCTCAGCGGATGCCGCATGGACCCGTCATAGTGTTCTGCCAGCTTCGCCATAGCCACCCGATAGTCGCCCTCCCTACTTTCGGAATCGTGCCGAGGCCGCTCCCTGACCTCGTTCCCCGCACGATCGACTTTAGGAGCCCCATGTTCTTCACACTTCTCCGGCGCGAGCTCGCCGGGCGACGCAAGCAGACGGTGATCATCGCCGTCGGAATGGGCCTCGCGATCGCGCTGGTGATCGTGGTGAATGCCTTCTCCGCCGGCGTCAAAGAGGCGCAGGCGTCGGTGCTGTCCTCCATGTACGGCGTCGGCACCGACGTGACCGTGACCCAGTCGCCCAGTCCGCCCAGTGCGGGCGATGCCTCCGGCGGCCCTGGACGCTTCGACTTCGGGGCGGGCGCCGGGGCCTCCTCCGACGGCACGACGGCGATCAGCACCTCGCGGCTGGAGGCCTCGCGCGGCACGAGCACCTTCGACGCGGCGACGCTGACCACGGTCGCCGGCATCGACAACGTCGCCGCGGCGTCCGGCACCCTCGCGCTGAACAACACCACCTTCAGCGGCGAGCTGCCCGACATGTCGCAGATGCAGCAGGGCGCGGCTCCCGGCGACGGTGCCGCCCCGCCGCAGGGCGGGCCGGACGGCGCGGGCGGCAGCTCCTTCGACGTCGACTCGTTCAGCGTGCTCGGCCTCGACCCGAGCGCGGCAGCGGTCGGCCCGCTCTCCTCCGTGACGCTCAGCGACGGCCGCACCCTCTCCACCGCCGACTCCGACTCCTCGGTCGCGGTGCTCGACGCCGACTACGCCACCACCGCCGGCCTCGCCGTCGGCGACACCATCGCGGTCGGCGACAGCAGCCTCGAGGTCGTCGGCATCGTCAGCTCGAACTCGGCGGATGCCGCAACCGCCGCGAACGTCTACATCCCGCTGGCCGTTGCCCAGCAGCTCTCTGGCCTCGACGGCCAGCTGAGCACCGTCTACGTGCAGGCCGCGTCGTCGAACGACATCGCCCAGGTGCAGAGCGAGCTGGAGGCGGCACTGCCCGACGCGACCGTCAGCACGCAGGCCGACCTGGCGTCGAGCGTGTCTGGATCACTCGCCACGGCGTCCAGCCTCGTCACGAGCCTCGGCCTCTGGCTCTCCGTCGCCGTGCTGTTGGCGGCCTTCCTGCTCGCCATCCTCTTCACGATCTCCGGCGTCAACCGCCGCACCCGTGAGTTCGGCACGCTCAAGGCCATCGGCTGGTCGAACCGGCGCATCGTCGGCCAGGTCGCCGGGGAGTCGACGGTGCAGGGCCTGATCGGTGGGGCCGTCGGCGTCGTGGTCGGCCTGATCGGGGTGCTCGCCATCAACCTCGTCTCCCCCACCCTGAGCGGCGGCGTGGGCGGCACCGGCGGCGGCGACAGCCAGCTGGCGGCCGGCCCCGGCGGTGCAGGCGGCCCCGGCGGGATGCCGGGCGGCTTCGGGCAGGCGGCCTCCGCGGCCGCGTCGACCGACATCACCCTGCAGGCCCCGGTCGCCCTCGGCGTCGTGCTCGTGGCCGTCGGGCTCGCGGTTCTCGGCGGACTCGTCGCGGGGGCGTTCGGCGGCTGGCGGGCCGCGCGGCTGCGCCCCGCCGA
>NZ_MPZN01000051.1 GCF_002936985.1 Microterricola pindariensis
ACTTCGACACCGCGCTGATCGCCGGCGACCTCACCCTCTACGCCGGCTGGACCGTCAACGCGACTACGACCGTAGTACCTACCGAACGTCCCGGGACGGGAACGTCCCGGGGGTCCCGAACCCGGGGCCGAACGTCCAACCCCGGGACCGGAACCGTTCCGGTCCAACCCCGGGACTTCGGCCCCCGTAACGACCCGTTCCCGGTCGGGTCCGGGTAACGGGTCCCGGTCCGGTCCTTACCTACCGTTAACGGGCCCGACCTACGGTTACGGGGAACCAACGACACCGCCACCTCCGCGTGGGACTTCCACACCGCCCGCATCCGCGGCGAGCTGACCCTCTATGCGGGGTGGAAGGCCGAAAGGCACACGGTCGCCTTTGACTCCCGGAGCGGCAGCGCGGTGGCATCCGTGAGCGCCGACTTCGACAGCACCATCACCGCGCCCACCGCGCCCACGCGCACCGGGCACACCTTCACCGGCTGGTTCACCGACGCCGCGACCACGCTGCTCTGGGACTTCGACACCGCGCTGATCGCCGGCGACCTCACCCTCTACGCCGGCTGGACCCTCACGCCGATCACCATCACCATCAGCTGGGCCAACGGCGACGCACCGGAGACGCTCACGCTGCCCTACGGCAGCCTGCTCCCCCGGCCCGCGGACCCCGTCAAAGCCGGCCACACCTTCACCGGCTGGTTCAGCACGACCTTGGTGGGCACGCTCCCGACCGGCGCCCCTGCGAGCGTTCGGATCGGAGCGGGCACACTGCCGACACCGTGGGATTTCGACACGCCCCTGACCGGAGACATCGCGCTCTACGCCGGCTGGAGCACCAACAGCTACACGGTGAGTTTCGACCCCCGGGGCGGGAGCCCGGTGGCCTCCGCCGTCGCCGAATTCGGCCGCCCGATCGCCGCGCCGAACGCTCCCACCCGCGACGGCCACAGCTTCGCGGGCTGGTTCACGCAGGGCAGCGCAGGCACTGCCTGGAACTTCGCCACCGGGCTCAGCCGCGACGTGACCCTGTACGCGCGCTGGAAGACGGTTGAGCCTGCCCCCGCACCGACGCCCACGCCGACGCCACCGGCCCCGACTCCGCTGCCACCCACCCCGGCGCCGCCTGTCCCGCCGCGCCCGGAGACCCCTGCCGCGCCAGAGACGTCGGCTCTGCCCGCGACCGGCGTGAACGGCGTCCTACCGGCACTCGGCGCACTCGCCCTGCTGCTGGCAGGGGTTGGCGCTGTGGCAGCCCGCCGGAGCCGTCGCGGCTAGCGCCGCGCCGGGGGAACCCGAACGCACGGGTCCGGTCCGCGTCCCTCAACAATGCGGGCCGCCCGTGCGTATAGGGTCGCAGTGACGGGGAATCGCGACGAGGGAGTTGTTGTGGGAACGGACGCACCACGATCACGACGGCACCGGGGGGTCCGGGTGCTCGTCGCCGTGCTGGCCACACTGCTCGTGCTGCTCATCGTCACGGCCGGCATCGGCGTCTGGACGGTGCAGCGCTCCTTCCCCACGACGAGCGGCACGCTGACCGTGCCCGGGCTGACCCAGCCGGTTGCCGTGGCGAGGGATGCCGCCGGCATCCCGCAGATCACCGCCGACAACGCGCACGACCTGTTCTACGCGCAGGGCTTCGTGCACTCGCAGGACCGCTTCTGGGAGATGGACTTCCGGCGGCACGTGACCAGCGGACGCCTGTCCGAGATGTTCGGCGCCTCCCAGGTCGGCACCGACTCCTTCATCCGCACCCTCGGCTGGCGTACCATCGCCGAGGCCGAGGTGGCCATGCTCGACCCGGAGACGCTCGGCTACTACCAGGCGTATGCCGACGGGGTGAACGCCTACCTCGGCAGCCGTTCCGGCGCCGACCTCTCCCTCGAGTACGCGGTGCTCGGCCTGCAGAACTCGGAGTACCAGCCGGAGCGCTGGACGCCGGCGGACTCCGTGGCCTGGCTGAAGGCGATGGCGTGGGACCTGCGCAGCAACCTGGAGGACGAGATCGACCGGGCGCTGCTGGCAGCGGCGCTGCCGCCCGCAGACGTGGCGCTGCTGCACCCCGGCTACCCCTTCGCCAGCCACCCGACGATTGTGGGCGGCGCCGTCGCCCCCGCGGCTGCCCCGGCATCCGTCGATGTCTCGCCGCTGCCGGTTGAGGGGTCGGACCCTGCTGAGGCTCCGAATGCCGCTGCCGCTCCGGACGCCTCTGAAACTCCGGATGCCTCTGAAACTCCGGATGCCTCTGGCGCGCTCGCCCAGCCGGACGCGCTCGCCTCGCTCGCCGCGCTCAAGGAGAACCTCGCCGCACTGCCGGAGCTGCTCGGCCCGGCAGGCAACGAGATCGGATCGAACTCGTGGGTGGCGTCCGGGGCGCTGACGGCATCCGGAGCGCCCCTGCTCGCGAACGACCCGCACCTCGGCGCCGTGATGCCGTCGGTCTGGTACCAGATGGGCCTGCGCTGCAGCGAGATCTCGGATGCCTGCCCGTTCGACGTGGCCGGATACAGCTTCTCCGGCCTGCCCGGCATCATCATCGGCCACAACGACACCATCGCCTGGGGGCTGACCAACCTGGGCCCGGATGTCGCCGACCTGTTCCTGGAGCGCGTCGGCCCCGACGGCTACGAGCTGGATGGCGCCGTGCAGCCGCTCACCGTGCACACCGAGACGATCAAGGTCGCCGGCGGCGAGCCGGTGAAGCTGGAGATCCGCTCCACCGCGCGCGGGCCCCTCGTCAGCGACATCACCCCGCAGTTCACCAGCATCGCCGAAGACTACCCGGGCGCGAGCAGGCAGCCGGCCGGCGAGTACGCCCTGTCACTGCAGTGGACGGCGCTCGTGCCCGGCCAGACACCCTCCGCGGTCTTCGCGATCAACAAGGCCCGCAACTGGGACGAGTTCCGGGCCGGTGCCCGCCTGTTCGAGGTGCCGTCGCAGAACCTCATCTACGCCGACGTCACCGGCAACATCGGCTACCAGGCTCCGGGCCGGATCCCGATCCGGAGCGCGGGCGACGGCACGCTGCCGCTGCCCGGCTGGACGAGCGCGAACGGCTGGGTGGGCGAGATCCCGTTCGAGCAGCTGCCGAGCGTCTACAACCCGCCGAGCGGCCTGATCGTCACCGCCAACAACTCGGCCGTCGGTCCCGACTTCCCACAGATGATCACCCAGGACTGGGATCTCGGCTACCGCGCCCAGCAGATCAGCGGGCGGCTCGCTGCTGAGCTCGCCGCCGGCACGAAGTTCACGCCGACCAGCATGGCCTCCATCCAGGCCGACAACTTCAATGCGAACGCGGCGGCACTCGCGCCGGTGCTCGCGGCGCTCCCGCTGCGCCCCGAGGCGGCCGAGGCGCAGCGGCTGCTCGCGAACTGGGACTACTCGGATGACGTCGACTCGGCGGCATCCGCCTACTTCAACATGATCTGGCGGCAGCTGCTGGCGGCGATGTTCCACGACAAGCTTCCAGAGGGCACCTGGCCGGCCGGCGGCGACCGCTGGTTCGGCGTCGTCGGTGGCCTGCTCGAGCAGCCGGACTCGCCGTGGTGGACGAACGAGCGACTCGGCATCTCCGGGCGCGACGCTATGCTCACGTATGCGGCGGAGGAGGCGTGGGCGGAGGGCGTCCAGGAGCTCGGCAACGACCCGCGCAGGTGGGAGTGGGGCGATCTGCACACGCTGACACTCACCAACGCGAGCTTCGGCGAGTCGGGCATCGCGGCGATCGAGTGGCTGTTCAACCGCGGCCCGTTCCCGGTCGCCGGCGGCTCATCGGTCGTCAACGCGGTCGGCTGGGACGCGACGACGGGTTACACGGTCGACTGGGTGCCGTCGATGCGCATGGTGGTCAGCCTCGCCGACTTCGACGACTCCACGTGGGTGAACCTGACCGGTGCGTCCGGGCACGCGTTCAACCCGCACTACGACGACCAGGCGCCGCTCTGGCAGAAGCACAAGACGCGGCCGTGGGCGTTCACCCCGGATGCCGTGCGCGACTCCACCCACGACGTGCTGAAGCTCGAGCCCGCGCAGTAGGGGCGGTCTCGCGGCCCCCGCTCCTGCTGGTCGAGCTCGCGGCGCCCGCGCCCGCTCCCGCCGGTCGAGTAGGCCCGCCAGGGCCGTATCGAGACCCGGTCTCCGGACCGAAACCGTGCCACGCACGAGGTCTCGATACGCTCGTTCCTCGCTACTCGACCAACGGGATCGGCGGCGGCTCGCGCCGGTGGCTTCGGTCGCTGGCGCTCCCTCGAGCCAACGGGGTCTCGGCCAACGGGGGTCCCGCCCGCGCGGGGCGCCCGCTCCCGCAGGTCGAGTAGGCCCGCCAGGGCCGTATCGAGACCCGGTTTCCGACGAGAAACCGTGCCACGCACGAGGTCTCGATACGCTCGTTCCTCGCTACTCGACCAACGGGGTGGGCAGAGCCTCGCGCGGTGGTGGCTTCGGTCGCTGGCGCTCCCTCAAGCCAACGTGGGGACCGCCCCGGGGGGGGGGGGGGGGGGGGGGGGGTAACGGGCGAAACGACCCCGCCGGCCGAGGCCGACGGGGTCGTGTTCAGAGGGAGACGGGGTCTCAGCGCTCCGGGAAGTCGCGCGCGGGCGATCCCGTGTAGAGCTGCTGCGGGCGGCCGATCTTCGTCTGCGGGTCCGCGTTCATCTCACGCCAGTGCGCGATCCAGCCGGGCAGGCGCCCGATCGCGAACAGCACCGTGAACATGTGCGTCGGGAAGCCCATCGCCTTGTAGATGACGCCGGTGTAGAAGTCGACGTTCGGGTACAGGCGGCGGGACTTGAAGTACTCGTCCTCGAGCGCGATCTTCTCGAGCTCCATGGCGATGTCGAGCAGCTCGTCCTTGACGCCGAGCGCTTCGAGCACCTCGTGGGCGCTCTCCTTGACCAGCTTGGCGCGGGGGTCGTAGTTCTTGTAGACGCGGTGTCCGAAGCCCATCAGCTTGACGCCGGCTTCCTTGTTCTTGACGCGCTCTACGTAGCGGGCGACGCCCTCGCCGGAGTCGCGGATCTCGGCGAGCATCGTCAGCACGGCCTCGTTGGCGCCGCCGTGCAGCGGGCCGAACAGGGCGTTGATGCCGGCCGAGACGGAGGCGAACAGGTTGGCCTCGGTCGAGCCGACCAGGCGCACCGTCGAGGTGGACGCGTTCTGCTCGTGGTCCTCGTGCAGGATCAGCAGGCGCTCGAGCGCCTTCGACAGCACCGGGTTGACCTCGTAGGGCTCGGCCAGGTTGCCGAAGTTGAGCTTGAGGAAGTTGTCGACGAAGCTCAGCGAGTTGTCCGGGTACAGGAAGGCCTGGCCGATGCTCTTCTTGTGCGCGTAGGCAGCCATGACGGGCAGCTTGGCGAGCAGGCGGATGGTGGCCAGCTCGACGTGCTCGGGGTTCTTCGGGTCGATCGAGTCCTGGTAGTAGGTCGACAGGGCCGAGACACCGGATGCCAGCACCGACATGGGGTGGGCGTTGTGCGGCAGCGCGCCGAAGAACTTCTTCAGGTCCTCGTGCAGCAGCGTGTGCCGGCGAATCTTCTCGTCGAACTCGGCCAGCTCGGTCGGGGTGGGCAGCTCGCCGTAGATCAGCAGCCAGGCCGTCTCGAGGAAGCTCGCATTCTTCGCGATCTGCTCGATCGGGTAGCCACGGTAGCGGAGGATGCCCTCCTCGCCGTCGATGAACGTGATCGCCGACTTGGTCGAGGCCGTGTTCACGAAGCCGTAGTCCAGGCCGGTGAGACCGGTCTGCTTGGTCAGCGTGGACATGTCCAGGCTGTCTGGCCCGTCAACGCTGGAGATGATGGGGAACTCTGCGGTTCCGCCCGGGTAGCTCAGCGTTGCTACGGCCGGCTGTGCCGGAGTGGCTGATGCTGAACCGGCCTGTGTCTGATCGACGTCGCCCACGGGGCCTCCTGGATCCTGGATGGTGGAAGTAGAAGAAAGTTGATGGACGGGCACGCGATAGGCGGGCAGTCCGAGTTACAGCCTAATCCGCCCCACGGCCTACTGTTGCATCCGTTGAAGAACGGGCGATTCCGTTGGAGGAAAGCTCCTGAGAACCGGCTGAAAATGGGCACGCGGGCCCACAAGCTATGCTCGGCCCATGATTTCGAGGCGGGGGCTCGCGTGTTCTGTGGCGGCGGTGCTGCTTCTCGGCGGGGTGTCAGGATGCGGCAGCGCACCGCCGGAGGGAGCTTGGCTGATCAGCCCGACCCCCGTGAAAAACGACGGAATGGGGCCGCCCGACATCAGCTACGGAGGCGGTGTCATCACCGACGACACCGTGGGTGGGGTCTGGTACGTCTCGGCGGGATCTTGGCTCCGCTCCACCGCGACGGGCACGGTCACGCGCTTCAATGTCGAGCGGTGGCAGAGCAGGCAGGAGCTCGATGTCGCCGCGCTCTCCCCCACCCGGCTGTTGGTGCTCCTCCCGCTCGGCCAGAGCGCGCTGAGCACGGCGATCGAGCTCTTCGACACCGAGACCCGGCGGTCCGAGCCGTTCCTCGTCGGTCAGCGCACCCAGACCAGCCCCGATGCCCCACTCCCCTTCACCGCCGACGGCCCAATTGATGCCGCCTCGCCCCTCGGCCCGATCACCAGCATCGATGTCGACGCGGCCGGCGCACTCGTCTTCGTGGAGCGCGTGAACGTGGGACGGGCGGCGAACGACGAATACGTTGTGCGTCGGATGCTGCCGGGCGGCGAGCTGGAGACGGTGGCCGGCGTTCCGGTGCGTGCCGAGGGGCAGGAGGCCGTCGAGCAGCCCGGCGATGGCGAGCAGCTGCGCGGGAGCGCGCTGGCGGCGGCATCCGTCGACGTCTCGGCGGGAGATCCGCGTGGGATCGTGCTCGGCACCGAGCACGGCGTGTTCCAGATCCTGGAGGACGGCACGGCCCGCGTCGTCGCCGGCGCCCTCGACGAGGCGTCACCCCTCTGGGCGGCGCTCGAACCCGGCAACGTCGGCAACGTGCGGGTGCGCCCCGTCGACGCCTCGGCCGACGGGCGGATCGTGTACCACCTGGACGAATCCGGCCAACCCGCCAGCCACTTGGTCACGCCGGCCGCGCACGTCGACGGCGGCTCGGCCGAGTTCCGCGAACTCGTGCAGGGAACACCTGTCCGGGCGTCGGGCACGGGCCTCGCCGTCTGGCAGGGCAACGCCCCTCTCGCGGTCAGTCCGGCGCTGCGGAACGCCCGCACCGCAGCCTGGGTCGCCCCGGGCGTGCTCGTGGCGGTGGTGGGCGGCGGGCAGGACAACGGAGCGCTGCCGCGCGTGCAGCTCACGGCCGTGCGCTGACCGCCGCCCGGCGTGGCCGGTTGCGCGTCAGCCGCGCAGCCTGGCCGCGGCCGCCGCGATGCGCTCGTCGCTCGCGGTGAGCGAGAACCGCACGTGGTTCGGGTAGAAGTCGCCGTAGAACGTGCCGGGGCCGGCCAGAATGCCGAGACCGGCCAGCT
Organism: Microterricola pindariensis; assembly: GCF_002936985.1. Lineage (GTDB taxonomy): Bacteria > Actinomycetota > Actinomycetes > Actinomycetales > Microbacteriaceae > Microterricola > Microterricola pindariensis. The sequence continues at coordinate 7,452 of NZ_MPZN01000051.1, forward strand.
TGTCGATGGACTCCCAGGCGCTCACACCCTCCGTCGCCCAGAGGTAGAGGCCGGCCTCGCTGTTGTCCATCGTGAAACCGGCGGCCAGCAGCGCGGGCAGCAACACCTCGCGGCGGGCCCGGTACAGCTCGCGCTGGGAGTCCACGTGCGCATCGTCGCCGAGGGCGACGACCATCGCCTCCTGCAACGGCGCAGGCAGCATGAGCCCGGCGTGCTTGCGCACGGTGAGCAGGCGCTGGATGACGCCGCCGCAGCCGGCGGCGAAGGCGGCGCGGTAGCCGGCCATGTTCGACTGCTTGCTCAGCGAGTAGACGGCGAGCACGTTCTTGCGGTCATCGCCGACGACGCGCGGGTCGAGGATGCTGGGGATCGGCTCGCCGTCCCACGGCGCGTCCCAGCCGAGTTCGGCGTAGCACTCGTCGCTGACGATGACGGCGCCGAGTTCGCGGGCGCGCTCGCGGGCGGCGCGCAGCTGCTCGATGCCGAGCACGCGGCCGTCCGGGTTGCCCGGGCTGTTCAGCCAGATGAGCTTGGTGCCCTCCGGCCACTCAGCGGGCTCGTCGGAGGCCAGGGCCTCGGCGCCGGCGATGGCCGCACCGATGGCGTAGGTCGGGTAGGCGGCGCGGGGGTGCACGATCGTGTCGCCCTCGCCGATGCCGAGCATGAACGGCAGCAGGGCGACGAGCTCCTTGGAGCCGATCGTCGGCAGCACGTTGCGCTCGGCCAGGCCCGGCACGCCGCGGCGGCGCTCGAACCAGTCGATGATCGCGCGCTGCAGGGCGGGCGTTCCCGCCGTCTGCGGGTAGGCGTGGGCATCCGTCGCCTGGGCCAGCGCGTCGCGGATGATGGCGGGCGTCGGGTCGACCGGCGAGCCGATCGAGAGGTCGACGATGCCGTCTGAGTGCCGGCGCGCACGCTCGGCGAACGGCACCATCTGGTCCCAGGGGTACTCTGGCAGCTCTTTCAGCACGGGGCGGGCGCCGGGGCTCAGTGAACCTGCGGTGGCAGCACCGCGATCACCGGGTGGTCCTTGGCGATGACGCCGACCTTGGCCGCGCCTCCCGGGGAGCCGATGTCGTCGAAGAACTCGACGTTGGCCTTGTAGTAGTCGGCCCACTGCTCGGGGAGGTCGTCTTCGTAGTAGATGGCCTCGACGGGGCACACCGGCTCGCAGGCACCGCAGTCGACGCACTCGTCGGGGTGAATGTAGAGCGAACGCTCACCCTCGTAGATGCAATCGACCGGGCACTCGTCAATGCAAGCGCGGTCTTTGACGTCGACGCACGGAAGAGCGATGACATAGGTCACGGTGTTCAGATTCCCTTCGCGAGCCCGCCGTGGAGGCGGTACCCACCAAGTCTACGCGCGCGCGGCGGGGCGGTCGGGCAATCGGGGCCACGCAATGACGATCGCGGCGATGATCGCGGGCGCCATCGTCCAGACCAAGCCGAGTGTGCCCTCCGGGATCAGCACCGAGCCGCCCGTGCTGCGCAGGGACAGCACGAAGATCGTCAGCAGCGCGCCGATCGCCGTGAACAGCACCGTGACCCGGTCGTGCAGAACCAGTCGCAGCCCGATCAGCAGTGCGGTGTAGCCGAGCAGGGCGAGCAGCAGGCCCCAGGGCACGGGCACCCCCGCGATCTCCGTCGTGATCTGGTGGGCGACGGTACCCATGGCCGCGAAGATCGCCCCGACCACGAAGCCGAGCACGGCGGCGCCGACGCGGCTGCCCGTGCTCGGTGCCTCGATGACCTCCGGCCGGCCGCCGCCGATCATCACGAACTGCTCGGTGCTGCCGAGCAGGTGCGGCTCCTGGCCGTCGAAGGCGACGGTGCGGTCGATCACGCTGACGCCGGGCAGCGCGGCCAGGGCGTCGCTCTTGGCGCCGAGCTGGTCGGCGACGTCGACGGCCACCAGGCGCTGGCCGGCCGGCATCCGGCCGCTCACGGCCAGGTAGACGGGCAGATGACGGGCGGATGCCTCGGCCACCGCCGCGGCGACCAGCACGGAGGCCGCGCTCTCGGTCAGGTCCGACCCCAGCGCGGGCACCACGATGGCCGTGCTCTGCTGCCGATCAATCGCGGAGGCGACGGCTGCGCGGGCGTCCGTCCCGGCGACGGCCTGCCCGCGAGCGCCCATCGCCCAGAGGCCGGCGTCCGCGTCGGCGGCCGCCTCAGCGGTGAGAACCGCGGCAACGGAGCCGGCTTCGATCAGCCGGGCGATCGTGCCGCCGGCCTGAGCCAGAGCGTCGCGGCCGTGGGGAAACACGAGGAGCACGCGCTCGTCTCGTCCATTCAGAACCACGTGCACCCATTTCGCTCGAGAACTACCCCAGGGGCTCATCCTAACCAGCGAGCGACTGGACATTCACGTTTCACAGGTCTACTCTCGACCACCGAAGGCATTTGCCCTAAGGGTAGCCTTACCAAACCCCCAGACTTCTCCGCACACGGAAGACGCATGTTCGCCAACTACCTGATCGGCCTCCGCGAGGGCCTCGAAGCCGCACTGATCGTCACGATCCTGATTGCCTACATTGTGAAGATCGATCGGCGCGACCTGCTCGGCCGCATCTGGCTCGGCATCGGGCTGGCCGTGCTGCTCGCGCTCGGCATCGGCGCCATCCTCACCTTCGGCACCTACGGCCTGAGCTTCGAGGCGCAGGAGGCCATCGGCGGCATCCTCTCGATCATCGCCACCGCGTTCGTCACCTGGATGGTGTTCTGGATGCTGCGCACCGCGCGCGATCTGAAGGGCGTGCTGCACGGCAACATCGACAAGCACCTCGACGGCACCGGCTGGGGCCTCGTCATCGTCGCGTTCCTCGCCGTCGGCCGCGAGGGCATCGAGACCGCGCTGTTCATCTGGGCCGCCGTTCAGGCAACCGGCGAGACGACGATGCCGATCCTCGGCGCCGGCCTCGGGATCCTCACCGCCGTCGGGCTCGGCTGGCTGCTCTACTCGGGCATGCTGCGCATCAACCTGTCGAAGTTCTTCACCTGGACCGGAGCCGCCCTCATCATCGTCGCCGGCGGCGTGCTCGCCTACGGGGTGCACGACCTGCAGGAGGCCGGCATTCTGCCCGGCCTGCACAACCTGGCCTTCGACGTCAGCGCTGCCATCCCGCCGGACAGCTGGTACGGCACCCTGCTCAAGGGCACCCTCAACTTCTCCCCCGCCACCACCTGGCTGGAGGCCATCGTCTGGCTCGCCTATGTCGTGCCGACGCTCACCATCTTCATCGTGAAGAGCCGCAAGGGCCGGCGCCCCAGCCCCGCACCGGCACCGGCTGCATCCGCGCCTGTCACCGCCTGACAACCTCCGCACCGCCAGACCCCCACCGAGGAGACCACTGTGTCACGCCTGCTTCGCCCCACCCTCTCCGTCGCCGCGACCGGCGCCGCCCTGCTGCTGCTCTCCGGCTGCGTCGCCAACAACCCGACGGCGGACGCCGAGCACACCGCGATCACCGTGGACAGCAGCTCCGACGCCTGCGCGATTGACACGGAGACCGCCCCGAGCGGCAACGTGCGCTTCACCGTGAAGAACTCCGGCGACCAGGTCACCGAGTTCTACCTCCTCGCCGGCGACGGCCTGCGCATCGTTGGCGAGGTCGAGAACATCGGCCCCGGCATCAGCCGCGACCTGGTCGTCCAGGCCCGCCCCGGCGACTACTACACGGTCTGCAAGCCGGGCATGATCGGCGCGGGAATCGGCAAGGCCGCGTTCACCGTGACCGACTCCGGCCACGACTTCGAGGCCGACGCCGACCTCACCGCGCAGGTCGCCACCGCGAACACCAACTACGCCGCGTACGTGAAGGACCAGATCGCCCAGCTCGTCGCCGGCACCGACGCCTTCGCCGCCGCCTACGTCGCCGGCGACGACGAGGAGGCTCGCGCCCTCTACGCGCCAACCCGTGTGCACTGGGAGCGCGTCGAGACCGTCGCGGAGTCGTTCGGCGACCTCGACCCGATGCTCGACCTCCGCGAGGCCGACCTCGAGGAGGGGCAGGAGTGGACCGGCTGGCACGCCATCGAGAAGGACCTCTGGCCCGCCGACGCCGAACCCGGCTTCGCCGCGTACACCCCGGAGCAGCGCCAGGCCCTCGCCGCGAAGCTCGTCGCCGACACCGCGACCCTGAACGAGAAGGTGCAGGTCCTCGAGTTCACGCTCGACATGCAGACTAACGGCGCGATCGGCCTGATGGACGAGGTGGCCAGCGGCAAGGTCACCGGCGAAGAGGAGTTCTGGTCGCACACCGACCTCTGGGACTTCCAGGCCAACGTCGACGGCGCCACCGTGCTCTACGGCGGCGTGCGCGACATCCTGCTGGCCAAGGACGCCGATCTCGCCGCGACGCTCGACACCGAGTTCGCCGCGCTGCAGACGCTGCTCGACGCCCAGCGCGACGGCGATGGCTTCCGCCTGTACACCGAGCTCAGCCCGGCCGAGATCCGCGCCTTCTCCGACCAGGTGAACGCGCTCGGCGAGCCGCTGAACCAGCTCACCGCCACCCTCGTGCTCAACTAATCTGGAACGTATGAACACCTCTGACGGCCGCTCCCCCGGCGATTCTGCCGAGGGGGCCGCCGATCGCCCCGCGGGCGCGGAGCAGGCGACGGATGACGCCGCTGCCGCCCCGCGCGGGCTCTCTCGCCGCGGCCTGCTCGGCCTCGCCGGAGCCACCGTCGCGGGCATCGGGCTGGGCATCGGCGCCGACCGCGCCGTGCTCGCGGCATCCGGGGCAGGAGCCGGCGCCCCGAACGCCGCCAACTACCCGTTCTACGGCAGCCACCAGGCCGGCATCGTCACGCCGGCCCAGGACCGGCTGCACTTCGCGGCCTTCGACATGGCCGGCGACGCCGGCCGGGCCGAGTTGATCGAGTTGCTGCAGGACTGGACGGTCGCCGCGGCCGCCATGACGGCCGGCCGCGACATCGGCGACTTCGGCGCCGTCAGCGGCAACTACGACGCCCCGCCGGAGGACACCGGGGAGGCGCAGGGGCTCCCCGAGAGCGGCCTGACCATCACCTTCGGTTTCGGCCCGGCGCTGTTCCGCGACGCCCAGGGCGCCGACCGCTTCGGCATCGCAGGCCGCCAGCCCGCGCTGCTCAGCCGGCTGCCGCACTTCCCCGGCGACATGCTCGACCCGGCGTCCTCCGACGGCGAGCTCTGCATCCAGGCGTGCGCCGACGACCCTCAGGTGGCCGTGCACGCCATCCGCAACCTCACCCGCATCGCCTTCGGCCGGGCGACGTTGCGCTGGTCCCAACTCGGCTTCGGGCGCACCTCGTCCACCAGCACCGCCCAGGCGACCCCGCGCAACCTGTTCGGCTTCAAGGACGGCACCGCGAATGTGAAGGCGGAGGAGACCGCCACGGTCAACGAGCAAGTGTGGGTGCAGGGCGGCGACGGGCCGGCCTGGCTCGCCGGCGGCAGCTACCTGGTGGCCCGCCGCATCCGGATGACGATCGAGACCTGGGACCGGACGATCCTGCGCGAGCAGGAGGCCGTGTTCGGGCGGACGAAGGGCGAGGGGGCGCCGCTCTCCGGCGGCACCGAGTTCACGGAGCCGGACTTCGAGATCACCGGCCGGGGCGAGAAACCGCTCATCGCCGACACGGCGCACGTGCGGCTCTCCCACCCGAGCCACAACGGGGGCGCGGCCCTGCTGCGCCGGGGCTACAACTTCGTCGACGGCAACGACGAGCTGGGGCGGCTGAACGCCGGCCTGTTCTTCCTCAGCTACCAGCGCTCGCCCGAACAGTTCGTGACGGTGCAGTCGCAGCTGGCCAAGAATGACGCATTGAACGAGTACATCCGGCACGTGGGATCCGCGCTGTTCGCGGTGCCGGCCGGGGTGCGCCAGGGCGGTTACGTCGGCGAGGCGCTGTTCGCCTAGGCCCGTTCGCGCGCCGAGCAGGCCCGTTCGCGCGCCAGGCCAACGGCGCCGGGCCTCTGTGGCCGGGCCGTTGGCGGGCTGGGCTCCTAGGTGGGCACCACCGTGTAGAGCACGCCCTGCTCGCTGCCGACGACCATGACGACGTACTTCCCGTTCGAGCCAAAGTAGCTCGCCCCGGTGATGCCGTCCACTTCGGGCAGCTTCTCGGGGGTGAAGTTCTCCGGCGGGGTGAAGCCGGCGGCCTCGAGCTGCGCCTGTGCGTCTGCGACCGGGTCGGCCGCCGTGGACTTGATGACGACGACCCAGCCGGCCGAGCCGTCGGGGTTCTTGCCGCCGCCGACAATGTCCCCCTCGATCACGGGGACCTCGCTCGGCCAGCCGGCCGGCATCTGACCGACCGACACGGCTCCTCCGGTGGCATCCTCGACGGCGCCGGTGACGGCTCCGCCGACGGCGTCGCCGACGCTGCTGCAGCCAGCCAGCAGCGGGGCGCCGAGCAGCACGGCCGCGAGGGCCAGGGGGGCGACGACTCGCCTGCGTAGGGTATTCATGGAGTTGCTCCGTTCAGGACTTCTCTGGCGACCGCTTCGCGCTCGCCCATTCAGTTTACGGCTGGCCAGGAGGGCGCAGCTGGGAGGATCCGGCTATCCGGCGTAGGTGTTCAGCCACCCGGCCGGGTCGAATCGCACGCCATCCGTGTAGTACATCTCCAGGTGCAGGTGCGGCCCGGTCGACTGACCGGTGGTGCCGACGACGCCGATGAGCTGGCCGGCGCTGACCGTCTCGCCGACGGAGACGGTCATCGAACCGTACTCCATGTGGCCGTACGAGCTTGAGACGGACTGGCCGTCGACGACGTACTGGATGTCGACGTGTGTGCCGAGCCCGCCGCTGTCGTTGGCGGCCACGGTCACGACGCCGTCGGCCATCGCGACGATGGGCGTCCCGGCGCCGGGGTTGAGGTCGAGCCCGTCGTGGAATGTCGAGCAGCCGTCACACGGCGCCGAGCGCGGCCCGAAGCTGTCGGAGACGCGCGTGCCGGCGGGCACGGGCCAGACGACCGCTCCTGTGGCAGCGGCCGCGGCCGGCGCGGCGGGCTCGGGAGCCGGCGCGGGGGCGACGTAGGCCTCAGCGAGGTACTCGGCGTGCTCCGCGACGGGCTGCTGCAGGCCGGCGAGCTCGACGGTCTGGGAGTCCGGCGCGGTGTGGGACGCAGCCGCGGCATCCGCCGTCTCGCCGGCCACGACGAGCGCGGCGGCCGGAGTCGTCGGCAAGGCGGCGAAGCCCAGCGAGGTGGCCATGGCCACGCCGGTCAGCAGGACGCGGACGGTGCGGGAGGCCTGGCGGGTGTCGGGCGAGGTGCCATCGGCGGGCGAGGACGCGGACGTTCTGAAGGGAAGGAAGATGCTCATAACTGAGGAGGGTGCGGCGCATGCTTTCGGGTCAGAGGGAGCGCCGCAGCCGCGGGGCGCGCAAGCAATCTGACGAGTGTAGAAACCCGCCCTGAGCGGGCCCGGCGGTACCGATCTGTTTCCCCTGAGAACTCCTCAGCTTTGCGGATGCCGCCGGCCCCCGCAGACGCAGAAACGGCCGCCACGCAATACGTGGCGGCCGTTTCGGATCCGGGTGTTTAGCCCTGGTTCTGCTTCTTCATGCGCGAGTAGGTGCGGGCACGCGCGGTCGAGTCGAGCTCCACCTTGCGGATGCGCACGAACTCGGGCGTGACCTCGACGCACTCGTCCTCGCGGGCGAACTCGAGCGACTCCTCAAGGGTGAGCTTGCGCGACGGGGTCATGCGCTCGAAGGAGTCGGAGGTGGACTGACGCATGTTGGTCAGCTGCTTCTCCTTGGTGATGTTCACGTCCATGTCATCGGCGCGCGAGTTCTCTCCGACGACCATGCCCTCGTAGACCTCCTGCGTGGGCTCGACGAAGAACGACATGCGCTCCTGCAGGGCAACCATGGCGAACGGCGTTGCAACACCGGCGCGGTCGGCCACGATGGAGCCGTTCGTGCGGGTGGTGATCTCGCCGGCCCACGGGGCGTAGCCGTGCGAGACGGCGTTGGCGATGCCCGCACCGCGGGTGATGGTCATGAACTCGGTGCGGAAGCCGATGAGGCCGCGCGACGGGACGACGAACTCCATGCGGACCCAGCCGGTGCCGTGGTTGGACATGCCGTCCATCAGGCCCTTGCGGGCGGCGAGCAGCTGCGTGATGGCGCCGAGGAACTCCTCGGGAGCGTCGATCGTGAGGTGCTCGTAGGGCTCGTGCGTCTTGCCGTCAATCTTCTTCAGCACCACCTGCGGCTTGCCGACGGTGAGCTCGAAGCCCTCACGACGCATCTGCTCGACCAGGATCGACAGGGCGAGCTCGCCACGACCCTGAACTTCCCAGGCGTCCGGGCGGCCGATGTCGACCAGCTTGAGCGAGACGTTGCCGACGAGCTCACGGTCCAGGCGATCCTTGACCATGCGGGCGGTGAGCTTGTGGCCCTTGACCTTGCCGACGATCGGCGAGGTGTTGGTGCCGATGGTCATCGAGATGGCGGGGTCGTCGACCGTGATGGTCGGCAGCGGGCGCACGTCGTTGACGTCGGCGAGGGTCTCGCCGATGAAGATGTCCTCGAAGCCGGCGACGGCGACGATGTCACCGGGGCCAGCGCTCTCGGCGGGGAAGCGGTCCAGCGCCTTCGTGATGAAGAGCTCGGTCACGCGCACGTTCGCAACGGTTCCGTCGTGCTTGACCCAGGCCACGGTCTGGCCCTTCTTGATCGTGCCCTGGAAGATGCGCAGCAGCGCCAGGCGACCGAGGAACGGCGAGGAGTCGAGGTTGGTGACCCAGGCCTGCAGCGGGTGCTCGTCGTCGTAGACGGGGGCGGGCACGTGCTTGAGGATGGCCTCGAACAGCGGCTCGAGGTCGTCGTTGTCGGGCAGCGAGCCGTTGGCCGGCTTGTTCAGGCTGGCGGCGCCGTTACGGCCCGATGCGTACACAACGGGCACGTCGAGGATGGAGTCCAGGTCGAGGTCGGGGACCTCGTCGGCCATGTCGCTGGCGAGGCCGAGGAGCAGGTCCTGGCTCTCGGCGACGACCTCATCGATACGGGCGTCGGGGCGGTCGGTCTTGTTGACCAACAGGATGACGGGGAGCTTGGCCTCGAGCGCCTTGCGCAGCACGAAGCGGGTCTGCGGGAGCGGGCCCTCGCTGGAGTCGACGAGCAGAACGACGCCGTCCACCATGGAGAGACCGCGCTCGACCTCGCCACCGAAGTCGGCGTGGCCGGGGGTGTCGATGACGTTGATGACGATCGGGCCGTCGGTGGCGTGCTTGCCCTTGTACGAAACCGCCGTGTTCTTGGCGAGGATCGTGATGCCCTTTTCGCGCTCCAGCTCGTTGGAGTCCATGGCGCGCTCTTCGAGGTGAGCGTGCTCGGCGAAGGAGTCGGTCTGGCGCAGCATGGCGTCAACCAGAGTCGTCTTGCCGTGGTCAACGTGGGCGACAATCGCCACATTTCGGAGGTTATCGCGCGTGGCGAGTGCCATAAAAGTTTGTCCTTGGTCTGCTTTGTGCGTTGAGTTGCGCCTCGCGGCGAGCACTCTGCTCGACGGGATCAGGCTGAGAAGAGCACTGATGAAGCGCGCGATAGGGCCGGTCTTGCGGTTGCGAAATCGAGGTTCGCTGATACCCTATGCGACTAGTTTACCCTGAATTGCAAGAAAATCGGCCCAGCCCCCGGATGCCGGGGACTGGGCCGATCTGTGAACTGCGGGTTACTCCCCCGGAACGCTAGCGTCCAAAGACGAAGTTTCCGCCGGGAATGGCGGCCAGCAGGTCCTGCGTGTAGGTCTCGCGGGGGTTGTCGAAGACCTCATCGGTCGTCGCCGCCTCGATGATCTCGCCCTTCTTCATGACGCAGACGTTGTCGGCGATCAGGCGCACGACCGCGAGGTCGTGCGTGATGAAGAGGTAGGTGAGCCCCAGCTCGGTCTGCAGCTCGGTGAGCAGGTTCAGGATCTGACCCTGCACGAGCACGTCGAGGGCGGAGACCGCCTCGTCGAGCACGAGCACGTCGGGCTTGAGCGCGAGCGCCCGGGCCACGGCGATGCGCTGACGCTGGCCACCCGAGAGCTCGCTCGGGTAGCGGTAGCGCGTGGAGGCCGGCAACGACACCTGGTCGAGCAGCTCGAGCACGCGGGCCTGGCGTTCCTTGGCGGTGCCGACCTTGTGCGCGAGCAGCGGCTCGGCGATCGTGTTGCCGACGCTGTACTGCGGGTCGAGCGAGCCGTACGGGTCCTGGAACACCGGCTGCACGCGGCGGCGGAACTTGAGCAGATCCGCCCCCTTCAGCGCAGCGACGTCCTGGCCGTCGAACTCGATCTTGCCGCTGGTGATGCTCTCCAGCTGCAGGATCAGCTTCGCCACGGTCGACTTGCCGGAGCCGGACTCGCCCACGATGGCCGTGGTCGTTCCGCGCTGCACACCGAAGCTCACGCCGTTGACGGCCTTGAGCTCGTTGTACTTGAAGCCCTGCTGACGAATGCGGTACGTCTTGGAGACGTTCTGCACCGAGATCAGCGGCTTGTCCGGTGCGGCCTGCTCGCGCTCTGCAGCGCGGGCGATCAGCGTCGCGTCGAGCGAGTCGCCGGAGAAGATCGCGGGCGCCGCGGCGTCCGCGTGCTTGGCCGACTGGATACGCCGCGAGGCGAGGCTCGGCGCCGCCGAGACCAGGCGCTGCGTGTACGGGTGCTGCGGGTTCGCGAGGATCTCCTGCGAGGAGCCGGACTCGACGATCTTGCCGCGGTACATCACCACGAGCTGCTCCGCGCGCTCCGCCGCAAGGCCGAGGTCGTGCGTGATGAAGAGCACCGAGGTGCCGTAGTCACGCGTGAGCGTGCCGAGGTGGTCCAGGATCTGGCGCTGCACCGTCACGTCGAGGGCCGAGGTCGGCTCGTCGGCGATCAGGAGCTTCGGGCGGGCCGAGAGGCCGATGCCGATGAGCACGCGCTGGCGCATGCCGCCAGAGAACTGGTGCGGATACTGCTTGAGGCGCTCGGATGCGTCGCTCAGGCCGGCCTCCTGCAGAACCTGGATGGCGCGCAGGCGCGCCTCCTTGCCCTGCGCGATGCCGTTGGCCTTGATGGCCTCCTCGACCTGGAAGCCGATGTTCCAGACCGGGTTGAGGTTCGACATCGGGTCCTGCGGCACGTAGCCGATCAGGCGGCCGCGCACGTCCTGGATCTCCTTGGCGGGGAGCTTGGTCAGGTCGCGGCCCTCGAACAGGATCTCGCCGCCGGTCACCGATCCGGTGCCGGGGAGGAGGTCGATGATCGCCTGGGCGGTCGTGGTCTTGCCCGACCCCGACTCCCCCACGATGGCCAGGCTCTGGCCGGCGTAGAGGGTGAGGTCGACGCCGCGGACGGCGGGCACGAGGCCGCGCTGGGTGCGGAAGCCCACCTCGAGGTTGCGAATCTGCAGCAGGGGCGTTTCCGAGGTATCGATGGTCTCGCTCTGGTTCTCGTTCAGGATCTGTGTCATCGCCGTGCCCTCGCTGCCGGGTCTAGTGCGTCACGCACAACGTCGCCGAGCATCAGGAACGACAGCACGGTGATGGAGAGTGCAGCAGACGGGAGCAGCAGAACCTGAGGGTTCGTGCGGATCGACGTCTGCGCCTGTGCGATGTCATTGCCCCACGACATCACGGTCGGCGGGAGGCCGATACCGAGGAAGGAGAGCGTGGCCTCTGCAACGATGAACGTGCCGAGCGAGATCGTCGCGACCACGATCACCGGGGCGATCGAGTTCGGCACCACGTGACGGAGCAGGATCTTGAACTTCGACACGCCGAGCGCCGTGGAGGCGGTGACGTAGTCGGAGTTGCTCGCTGACAGCACGGCGCCGCGCATGATGCGGGCGATCTGCGGCCAGGCGAACACGGCCAGCACGAATGCCACCGTGAGCGGCGTGCGCTCCGGGATGACCGACATCAGAACGATCGCACCGAGAACGGTGGGGATCGCGAAGAAGATGTCGCCGACGCGCGAGACGAACGCGTCGAGGAATCCACCGTAGTAGCCGGCGAGCGATCCGACGATGATGCCGCTGATCGTGACCAGCAAGGTCGCGATCAGGCCGACGGTGACAGATGCCTGCGTGCCGAAGATGATGCGCGCGTAGACGTCACAGCCCTGGCGGGTGAACCCGAGCGGGTGCCCCGCGGTCGGGGCCCCATTGCTGTTCGCCAGCTCACAGCCGAGGTTGGGCGACACCGAGGTGAAGAGCCCGGGGAAGGCCGCCACCGTGACGATCAGGACGATCAACGCGGAGGAGATCCAGAACGACGGCCGACGGCGCATGGAGTCCCATGCGTCATCCCAGGTGCTGCGAGCCTTCTGCGACTCGTCGAGCTTGTCGACGGCGACAACAGGTGTCTCTTCGATCGGAGCAACGAAGTGCTCCTGGAATTTTCTATTTTGCATAGCGGATCCTCGGGTCAAGCAAGGCGTAGAGCAGATCGACGAGCAGGTTCGCGACGACGAAGATGATCACCATGATCGCTACGAACGAGACGACGGTCGGTCCCTCGCCCAGGATCACGGCGCGGTAGACGGTACCGCCGACGCCGTTGATGTTGAAGATACCTTCGGTCACGATCGCGCCCACCATGAGCGCTCCGAGGTCGACACCGAGGAAGGTGACAACGGGAACAAGTGAGTTGCGCAGAACGTGGACAGAGACGACGCGACGGCGAGACAGCCCCTTTGCTGTTGCCGTGCGAACGAAGTCCGCGTTCAGGTTGTCGGCGACGCTGGCCCGGGTCAGGCGCACAATGTACGCGAATGACACGGATGCCAGCACGATGGCCGGGAGGACCAACTCGCTATACGGAGCCGCACTGCTGACGGTCGTGCGCGCCCATCCCAGCTGAATGCCGAAGACGTACTGCAGCACGAAGCCGATGACGAAGGTCGGAACCGAGATCAGCAGGAGGCTGACCACGAGTGCGCTCGCGTCGAACAGCTTGCCCTTGCGCAGACCCGCGACCAGACCGACGATGATGCCGAAGACGGCTTCAAAGAACAGGGCGAGGGTGGCGAGGCGCAGTGTGATCGGGAAGGCCTGGGCCATGACATCGCTGACCGGGCGACCAGAGTAGGTCGTGCCGAAGTCACCCTGGAACAGCCCGCCGATGTAGAGGAGGTACTGCACGATGAACGGCTTGTCGAGGTTGTACTGGGCCCGGACCTGCTCAATAACGCCAGGGGCGGGGGGTCGATCGCCGTAGAGCGCGAGGATCGGGTCTCCGGGGAGAGAGAAGACCATGAAGTAGATCAAGAATGTCGCGCCAAAGAAGACGGGAATCATCTGGAGAATACGTCTGCCGGTGTACCACAGCATCAGCATCCTCCGTTCACAGAGAGAAGCATGGGGGTCACAATCACTGTAGAAGCCTAGTCGCCCTGCTGCCCGGGTTTGTGACTCGGGCAGCAGGGCGAGCTATGAACTGAAGTTAGTAGCGGAGTGCTATTCCTTCGTGATCTGGCTGTACAGCGGGACGGAGTCCCAACCGAACACCACGTTGTCGACCTGGTCAGACCAGACGCCCACGACGTTGGAGTACCAGAGCGGAACGGTGGCGAGGTCCTTCAGCAGGACCTCCTGTGCTGCCTGGTACTTCGCGGTTGCATCTTCGATGCTGGTGGCGTTCGAGCCGTCCTTGAGGAGGGCGTCGAAGTCGGGGTTGGTGTAGCCCTCGTAGTTGCTGCCTGCACCGGTCTGGTAGAGCGGGGCGAGGAAGTTGTACATCGAGGGGTAGTCGCCCTGCCAGCCGGCGCGAACGCCGCCGGTCAGCGTCTGGTTCTTGCGGTCGTCCAGCATTGCGGCGAACGTCGGGTAGGGCTTGCCAGCGGCGGTGATGCCGAGCGTGTTCGCGATGCTGTTGGTGACAGCCTCGACCCAAGCCTGGTGGCCACCGTCGGAGTTGTAGGCAATGGTGAACTCGCCCGTGAACGGAGCGATCGCGTCAGCCTGAGCCCAGACCTTCTTGGCCTCTTCCGGGTTGTACGCGAGGACGTCAGCGCCCTCGAGCTTGTCGGTCCAGCCGTTGATGACCGGCGAGGTGTAGTCGGTCGCCGGGGTACGGGTGCCCTGGAAGATGACGTCGGTGATCTCGTCGCGGTTGATCGACATCGAGATGGCGTGACGGCGCAGCTGGCCCTCTTCACCGCTGAAGTGCGCGATGTACTCGGGGATGTTGAACGCCTGGAAGATCGCGGCAGCCTGGTTGGCCGAGCGCTCCGGGAAGTCAGACTCGAAGGTCTGGAATGCCGAGTCGGGCACACCGTCGAGAACGTCGAGGTTTCCACCCTGAGCGTCGGCGTATGCAGCCTCAAGCGTCGGGTAGAAGATGATCGTCAGGCCACCGTTGACGGGGGTGCGGACACCCTTGTAGTCAGGGTTGGTGATCAGGTCGATCTTCTCTTCGTGCACCCATGCGGTGTCGGAGGCCAGCATGTACGGGCCGTTTCCGATGGGGTTCTGGCCGAAGGCCTCCATGTCGGCGAGGCCGGCCTTGGGCAGCGGCATGTATGCCGTGTAGCCCAGACGCAGCGGCCAGTCGGCCTCGGGAGCGGACAGCTCGACCGTGAAGGTCTTGTCGTCAACGATCTGCAGACCGGTGAGCTCGGTGTCCTCCTCGTAGGAGAAGCCGACGATGTTGTCGAAGAAGTAGGAGGCGCTCTGCGCGTTGCTGAACAGTGCGGCGTACTTCCATGCGTCGACGAAGGAGGCAGCGTCAACGGCTTCGCCGTTGGTGAACTTCCAGCCGTCGTTGAGCGTGACGGTCCAGTTGGTGGCGTCGTCGGACTCGATCGACTTTGCGACCTCGTTCTCGATGCTGCCGGTAGCCGTGTAGGACACCAGACCAGCGAAGATCGACGTGGTGATCTTGCCGCCACCGGTCTCGGTGGTGTTGGCGGGGAGCAGCGGGTTCTGCGGCTCGGAACCGTTGGTGGTGACGATGGCCGTCGAGCTGCCTGCGCCGCTCGTGCTGCCTTCGCCGCTGCCGGTGTCGGTCGCGCAACCGCTGAGCGCGAGCGCGCTGGCGGCAGCAAGAGCGACGGCGACGAGGCCTAGCTTCTTGATCTTCAAGTTTTCCTCCTGTGCAAAGTGGGCAACGGCAGCACGGATCTTTGTCGCACCGCCGCGCCAAGTACCCACGAGAGTATGCAGCGCGGCGGGCATCTGCAAATCCGAGGGGAAACCGTTACAGACCAGCAATGTCAAGCGCATTTTTCTTGCAGGTTCTTACAAAAATCACCAGATTCTGGTCGCTCATCGCAGGATCTTGCGAAGGCGGTCCGTG
>NZ_MPZN01000052.1 GCF_002936985.1 Microterricola pindariensis
GCGTGGGAGGGACATCGCCGCGGACCGCCGCCTCGTGCTGCGCGGCTACACGGTTCTCCGCTTCGACTACAAGCAGATCCTGTTCGACTGGCCCACCGTCGAGGCACAGATCCTCGCCGCGATGGCGCGCGGGGCACACCTGGCCCGCTGACCACGCCCACACCGGAGGTGAAAGTGGGCGAGGGAGGCCGGTTCCGCAGAATCGGACCTCCCTCGCCCACTTTCACCTCCCAAGGAGGCGCGTCGGCTACTTCACACTGCCGGCCGTCAGACCGCCGACGAGCCGCTTCTCGATCAGCATGAACAGCACCACGACGGGCACGATCGCCACGATGGACACGCCGAAGACATAGTGCCAACTGGTCTCGTACTGCCCGACGAACTTCGTCAGCGCCACGGACAGCGGCTGGTTGCCGTCGGTGGAGAGGATGACCAGCGAAGCCGCGAACTCGTTCCAGCAGGCGACGAACGTGAACACGATCGCGGTGACGATGCCGGGCCAGACCAGCGGCAGGTTGATCCGGAACAACACGGTCAGCCGGGACGCGCCGTCGATCTGCGCGGCCTCGTCGACCTCCTTCGGGATGCCGGCGAAGAAGCTGTGCATGATCCACACGGCGAACGACAGGTTGAACGCCGCGTTCACGAGGATCATCGCGAGCCAGGTGTCGGAGAGCCCCAGCGTGATGAACTGTCGGAACAGGCCGGAGGTCAGCACGGCCGGCTGCAGCATTTGGGTGACGATCACGAGGAACAGGAACACCATGCGCCCCGGAAAACGGAACCGTGCCGTGTAGTACGCGGCGGGCAGCGCGACGAGCAGCACCAGCAGCGTGGCGCAGACCGAGATGATGATCGTCGACACGAGGTTCTGCACCAGCGGCGTCTCGGGCGTCGACCACATCGTGATGTAGTTCTCCCAGCGCCACTCCGTCGGCAGGTAGGTGGGGTCGACGGAGCGGATCTCGGACTTGGACTTGACCGAGCCGAAGAACATGATCAGGTACGGCAGGATGAAGATCAGCAGCACGGCCAGGCCGGCGGCCATCCGCCAGGCGACCTTGCCGGCCGAGACCTGGTCCTCGGTGTAGCGCCGCTTGCGCTTGACGGGCGGCCGGGGGACGGCCGGGGCGTGGGTGCTCTGCTCCGGCAGGGTCGCGGTGCTCACGATCAGACCTCCTTCATGGGCTTGACGACCTTGACGTAGATCGCCACGATCACGATCACGATCACGAACGCGACGACGCTCAGCGCGCTGGCGACGTCGATCTTGTGCTGGTTCTGGATGTACTTGAAGATCATCGTCATGATGGTGTCCGCGTCGTAGCCGGGGATCGACCCGGTCATCACCTTGAGGATCGGCAGCGAGTTGAACACGTTGATGATGTTGATGAGCACGGCGACGCTGATCGCCCCGCGCAGCTGCGGCAGCACGATGCTGAAGTAGGTGCGGGACGGGCTCGCCCCGTCCATCTTGGCGGCCTCGATGGCGTCGCCCGGCACGCCCTGCAGGCCGGCCAGGATCGTGTAGGTGGTGAAGGGCAGCGACACGAAGACGGCGATCACGATGGACCAGGCGAATGCCGTGTCGGCGTTCCTCGTCCAGCCGAAGCCCTCCGGGGTGTCGATGAGGCCGATGTCCACCAGGAACTTGTTGATGATTCCGAAGTACGGCTCGAGGCCGTAGTAGATGACCATCGTCGTCATGACCACGGATGCCGCCCAGGGCACGATCACGGCGAGCCGCACCAGCTGGCGCCCGGGGAACGCCTTGTTCAGCAGCTGTGCGAGCGCGAGCGAGAGCAGCACGGTCAGCACGACGACGGCGATGACCCAGATGATCGTTCTGCCGAAGATCGGCCAAAAGTAGGCGAAGTTGAAGACCTCGAGGTAGTTGTCGAAGCCCACGGGCCCCTTGTCGATCCCGCTCTGGCTGATGTCGCGGGTCGAGTTGTAGAACATGACGCCGGCGGGGAAGAACACCACGCCGACGATGAGGGCCAGCACGGGGGCGATCCACGGCAGCGCGTCGAGCAGGTCTTTCCCGCCCGTCCCGCTGCGGGGGCGGCCGGTGGCCGCCCCCGCAGGGATCGATGTCTTCTGCTTCGTCGTCTTGCTCATCTCGCTGCTTTCATCGATCCCACGGTGTCGGTTCTCTTGCTTATCCGGCGTCGGACTGCGCCTGGATCTCGGCGAGTACGCCCGCGGCGTCCTTGCCCTGTGCCAGCTGGCCGAAGAGCGCCTTGAACGCTGCCTCGGTGGCGGACCACTTGGCGTTGGTGCTCGGGTAGAACTCCGCGGCGGGCAGCGCGTCGAGGAACGGCTTCAGCGACTCCTCGCCGTTGAGCTGCTCGGCACCGGACTTGGTGGTGGGCAGGAAGCCCTCGGTCTGGACCCACGGCACGTAGACATCGGCAGAGAAGTAGTAATCGAAGAACTTGGTGATCGCCTCCTGCTTCGTGCCGTCGTTCTTGAACGCCATCAGGTGGTCGGCGACGCCGACGGTGAGGGCGCTGCCGTCCTGGGTCGGGATCGGGGCGATCGTGTAGTTGAGGTCCGGGTTCCCGGCCGCGATCTGGCCGACTGTCGGCGGGAGGCCGACCTGCATGCCGATCTTGCCCTGGACGAAGATGTCCATCAGCGGGGTGCGGTCGGTCGACCCGGCATCTGCCTGGGTTGCACCCTCGGTCACCATCTTCTGGATGAACTGGGCACCGACGAGGTTCTCCGGGGTGTCGACCGTGATGGTCGTCTCGTCACCGAAGGTGCCGCCACCGCCCCAGAGCCACACGGCGGCCTCCGCCTGCGCCTCCTCCGAGCCGAGCGGCATGCCGTAGCCGGCGATGCCGTTGCCGAGTGCGGAGACCTTCTTGGCCGACTCGAGCAGCTCGTCCCACGTGGCGGGGATGGTCGCGCCGGCCTGCTCGAGCAGGTCGTTGTTGACGAACAGCGCGCGGGCCGAGGCGATCAGCGGCAGGCCGTAGGGGGTGCCGTCGACAGCGGCGTTCTCGATGAACGTGTCCTGGAAGTCGGCGAGGGTCGCCGGCGAGACGACCTCTTCGGTCGTGTACAGCAGGTCGTCGGCCGCGAAGCCGGCGAACGGGCCGCCATTGAAGATGTCCGGGGCCTGGCCGCCGGAGACCTTGGTGGTGATGACCGAGTCGAGGTTCTCCCACGACTGCACTTCCAGCTTCACCTTGATGTCGGAGTTGGCGGCTTCGAAGCCGGCGATGACGTCTTCCCACAACCCCTTGGTGCTGTCGGAGTAGCTGGGGACGAGCAGGTTCAGCGTCGTGACCGAGCCGCCGGCGTCACCGGCGTCGCCGCTCGTGCCGCCTCCGAACCCGCAGGACGCGAGCGTCATGGTTGCCAGCGCCGCGGTTGCGACCATGGCGCCGACGCGCAAAGACTTCTTCATTGGTGCTTCCTCACTCTTGGATGGGGTGCCCTGCCGCCAAAGGAGCCTCACGCGACAGTGCGTTGTGTCGGAAACAGCGACTCGCGGATGCTTGCCTGATGCTTCATGACCGTTATGACCAGTAAACAATCAATATCATTCACCGACTGCTCGAAATCATGACCTGCATCGCTCGCCCCGTCAATACCGCGACCGAATCGTTACCGAGATTTTATTAGCACTCCTTACAAATCATGTTGTTGCAGCATTTATCGCAAAACGAGCGTTGCAGTGATGGTTAACTCAAAGATAAGATCAGATTCGATCACTACAGAAGCCTTTGCGAGCACGTCGCCGAATCGGCCACCCAGGCGCACAACACCGAGGAGATTCCCATGACGGACCCCCAGCAGACCGCGCTGACACCGGAGCACATGGCCATCGAGTTGGCCTCCCAGCCCGAGGTCTGGGCGCGCGCTGCGGCGCTCACCGCCGAGCAGTCGTTGATGCCGGCCGCCGGGCAGAAGGTCGCCATCGTCGGTTGCGGCACCTCCTGGTTCATGGGCCAGGCCTACGCCGAGCTGCGCGAGCGCAGCGGCCAGGGGGTGACCGACGCCTATGCGGCATCCGAGGCCTTCGTCGACCGCGACTACGACGCGATCATCGCGCTGACTCGCTCCGGCACCACCTCAGAGGTGCTCGAGCTGGTGCGCGCCCAGCGCGGCTCCAAGCGCATCATCGGCATCGTCGGCGACGTGAACTCCCCCTTCGTCGACGACGTCGACGACCTGGTCAAGCTGCCCTTCGCCGACGAGCAGTCCGTCGTGCAGACCCGCTTCGCCACCACCGCCCTCACGTTCCTGCGCGCGTCGCTCGGCGAGAACCTGGACACCGCCATCGCCGACGCCCAGGCCGCCGTTGACGCCCCGCTCGACGAGGAGCTGCTCACCGCCGAGCAGTACACCTTCCTCGGCCGCGGCTGGACGGTGGGGCTCGCCCACGAGGCCGGCCTCAAGATGCGCGAGGCCTCGCAGTCCTGGACAGAGTCCTACCCGGCGATGGAGTACCGCCACGGCCCGATCGCGATCGCCGCCCCCGGCCGCGTCACCTGGATGTTCGGCGAGGCCCCGGTCGGGCTGGCGGCGGATGTCGCGCGCACCGGCGCACGCTTCGAGACGAGCTCGTTCGACCCGCTGGCCGACCTGGTCCGCGCCCAGCGCGTCTCGCTGGAGCGCGCCCGCGCCAAGGGCCTGAACGCCGACGCACCCCGCAACCTCACGCGGTCTGTCATCCTGAGCGAGTGATTGCCGCTCCCATGCCCCCGCACCCGCTCGGCCCCGGTGCCGCCGTCGTCGCCTTCGACGTCGGCGGCACCGACACGAAGTCCGCACTGTTCGCCGGCGACGGCTCCATGCTCGGCCTGACCCGCACACCGACGCCGCTTGCCGGTGCGGAGACCCCGGGCGCGGTCCTCGCCCTCGCGGCCGAGATCACCGCCCGGTATGCCCGTGAGTTCCCCGCCGTCGCCCCGCGCGCGGCGGGCATCATCGTGCCGGGGCTCGTCGACGATGAGAACGGCATCGGCGTGTTCGCCGCCAACCTGGGCTGGCGGGACGCGCCGTTCCGCGACCTCGGCATGGAGCTGCTCGGCCTGCCCGTCGCCTTCGGCCATGACGTGCGCGGAGCCGGTGAGGCCGAGTTCCGCCTCGGGGCGGCCCGCGGCACGCAGGACGCCGCCGTCCTCGTGATCGGCACCGGCCTTGCCGGGGCCTTCTTCGTCGACGGCCGGCCGCACATCGCCGGCGGCTACGCCGGCGAGATCGGCCATTCCATCGTGGCGGACGGCCCCGACTGCTCGTGCGGCGGCCGCGGCCACCTGGAGGCGATCGCCTCGGCCGGCGCCATCGCGCGCCGCTACGCCGAGCGCAGCGGCACACCCTCGGAAGGCGCCCGCGCCGTCTTGCAGCGCGCCCAGGCCGGCGACCCGCTCGCGCAGGCGGTCTGGGACGAGGCCGTGCACGCCCTGGCACTGGGCATCGCCCAGGTCATCACGATCATCGCGCCCGAGGTCGTCGTGCTCGGCGGCGGGCTCGCCCAGGCCGGACCCGCCCTGTTCGAGCCGCTGGAGGCGGCCCTCGACGGCATGCTCACCTTCCACCGCCGGCCGCGCATCGTCGCCGCCCAGATCGGCGAGAATGCCGGCCTCATCGGGGCGGCCCTGCGCGCCCGCGACCTGGTCCAGACGGAGCACACGGCATGATCATCACGGTGACCCCCAACGCCGCCCTCGACCTCACCTGGTGGGTGGACAGGATCGAGCCCGGCGCCACCCACCGGGTGCCGAGCGGCATGGCCCGTGCGGGCGGCAAGAGCCTCAACGTGGCCCGCGTCGCCGACCAGCAGGGCCTCGCCGTTCTCGCCATCGCGACCGCGGGCGGAACGACCGGGGCGGAGCTCGAACTCGAACTGAGCGCGAGCGGCGTCCCGCACACCCTGGTTCCCGTCGCGGCGAGCACCCGCCGCTCCCTCGCCCTCTACGACGCGGGCGCGGACGAGACCAGCATCTTCAACGAGTACGGCGAGGACCACAGCGCCGCCGAGTGGGCCGAGCTCCTGGCCGCCGTCGACGATGCGCTTCCCGGCGCCAGCTGCCTGGTCGGCTCCGGCAGCCTGCCGCCCGGCGCCGACACCGACTTCTACCCCGGGCTGGTGCGCCGGGCCGCGGCGGCCGGCATCCCGAGCGTCATCGACACCTCCGGACCCGCCCTGCTCGCGGCCGCCGATGCGGGCGCCACGGTGCTGAAGCCGAACCGCGACGAGCTCGTCGCGGCCACGGACATCGCCGACCCGATCCGCGGCGCGCGCTCCCTGATCGCGCGCGGCGCCCGGCTCGTGCTGCTCTCGCTCGGCAGCGCCGGCATGATCGCCGTCAGCGCCGACGACCCGTCCGGCCACCTGAGCGCCCGGCTGCCCGAGCCGCTGGCCGGCAACCCGACCGGGGCCGGCGACGCCGCCGTCGCCGCCGTCGCGAGCTGCTTCGCGGAGTCGCCGGGCGCCACCCCGCCCACCGAGGCGATCCTGCGCCGGGCGACGGCGTGGTCGGCCGCCGCGGTGCTCATGCCGCTGGCCGGCGAGATCTCCCCCCTGCATGACGAGTTGTCGACCACCATCCGCATCGAACGCCACACGGAGACCCCCTCATGACGCTGACCCCGACCCGCACCCTGATGACGGATGCCGCGGCCGCCGGCACCGGCATCGGCGCGTTCAACGTGATCCACCTCGAGACGGCCGAGGCGCTGGTTGCCGCCGCCGAGGCCGCCGGGCTGCCCGTCATCCTGCAGATCTCCGAGAACTGCGTCAGCTACCACGGCGCGCTGGAGCCGATCGCCCTGGCCACTCTCGCCATCGCCGGGGCGTCCACCGCCCCGGTCGCCGTGCACCTCGACCACGCGGAGGACGAGCAGCTCGCCTACCGGGCCATCGAGCTCGGCTTCGGCTCCGTCATGTACGACGGGGCGCACCTGGCCTACGCCGAGAACGTCGCCATCACCGCGCGGGTCGTCGAGCGCGCGCACGCCGCCGGCGTCTACGTGGAGGCAGAGCTCGGCAAGGTCGGCGGCAAGGACGGCGCCCACGCCCCCGGCGTGCGCACGGACCCGGCTGAGGCGGCGGCGTTCGTCGCAGCCACCGGCGTGGACGCCCTCGCCGTGGCCGTCGGCTCCTCGCACGCGATGACGGAGCGCTCCGCCAGCCTCGACACCGCGCTGATCGCCGAGCTGCGCGCGGCGCTCGACGTGCCGCTCGTGCTGCACGGCTCCTCCGGGGCATCCGACGCGCAGATCCAGGCTGCCATCCGCGCCGGCATGACCAAGATCAACGTGTCCACGCACCTGAACGCGCACTTCACGGGGGCGCTGCGCGGCTACCTGCACGCCAACCCCGCCGTGGTCGACTCCCGCACCTACATCGCCCCGGGCCGCGCGGCGGTCGCCGCCGAGGCGGCTAGGCTGCTGGAACTGTTCGCCCTGCGCACCCCGATGGAGGTTTTCGCATGAACCGCGCCGAACGACTGAACGCCGTCCTGGACCTGCTCGCCGCCGACGGGCAGGTCGAGGTGGACGACATCGTCAGCCGACTGGACGTCTCGCCCGCCACCGCGCGCCGCGACCTGGACACACTGGCTGCGCAGAACCTCCTCACCCGCACCCGGGGAGGGGCGATCGGGCAGACCGTCGCCTACGACCTCCCGCTGCGCTACAAGCTGCAGCAGCACGCAGAGGAAAAGTCGGCGATCGCCAGGGCTGCCAGCGCCATGACGCCGCGCGGCGCCGTCGTCGGCCTCTCCGGCGGCACGACATCGACGGTGATCGCCTCCGCACTCGGCATCCGGCCCGATCTGGCCGAGGCGGGCCCGCAGGCCAATCTGACTGTCGTCACCAATGCCATCAACATCGCCTCCCAGCTGGCGATGCGTCCGCAGATCAAGACGGTGATGACCGGAGGCGTCGTGCATGCGCGCTCCTACGAGCTGGTCGGCGACTACGCCGCGGCGGTGCTGAACAGCGTGACGCTGGACATCGCCTTCATCGGCGCGAACGGCCTCGACCCGGTGCTCGGCGCGACCACGCAGGACGAGCGCGAGGCCAGCGTCAACCGGCTCATGGCCTCCCGGGCCGCCCGCGCCGTGCTCGTGACGGATTCCAGCAAGATTGGCAAGAAGGCCTTCGCTGCCATGGGCGACGCCCGCCTGTTCGGCACCGTCATCACCGACGCCGGAATCACCGCGGAACAGCGCGCCGCCTTGACCGAGCACGGATATGACGTGATCATCGCTCAGTGAGCACTAATGCCGTGAACCCGAATCCCCTCAGCCCCGCAACGATCATCATCCATTCCGCCCGCCTCGTCACCGGCGGGCAGATCACCGCGGACGCCTGGGTGGCGTTCTCCGGCGAGCGCGTGCTCGCCGTCGGCAGCGGGGACGGCTGGCGCGAGCTGGCCTCCGCGGAGACCGCGGTCACCGACGCAGGCGGCCGCTGGCTCACCCCCGGCTTCGTCGACATCCACTGCCACGGCGCGGGCGGGGCCGCCTTCGACGACGGCATCGACGGCATCCGCGCCGCGCTCGCCGTGCACCGCGCGCACGGAACCACGCGCTCGGTCATCTCCTTCGTCACCAACACCGGCCCTGCACTGCTCGGCAGCCTGCGCACCGTCGCGGAGCTGGCCGCGATCGACCCGCTGGTGCTCGGCTCACACCTGGAGGGCCCGTTCCTCGACACCACCTACAAGGGCGCGCACAACGAGGCGCTGCTGCGCTCGGCGGCCCCCGCCGAGCTGGACGCGATGCTGGATGCCGCCGCGGGCACCCTCCGTCAGATCACCCTCGCCCCGGAGCTGCCGGGCGCTCAGGAGGCGATCGCCCGCCTGGTGGACGCGGGGGTCGCCGTCGCCGTCGGACACACCGCCGCCGACTACGACCAGGCCCTCGCGGCCTTCGACGCCGGGGCCAGCATCCTGACCCATGCCTTCAACGGCATGCGCGGCATCCACCACCGCGCGCCGGGCCCCGTCGCCGCCGCCCTGCACGCGGGTGGCGTCACGCTGGAGGTCATCAACGACGGCACCCACGTGCACCCGGAGGTCGTGCGGATGGCGTTCAACGCCGCCCCCGGCCGCATCGCGCTCATCACCGACGCCATGGCGGCGACCGGCTCGGCCGACGGCGACTACCTCCTCGGCGCCCTCGCGGTGACCGTCACGGATGGCGTCGCCCGGCTCGTCGACGGCGGCTCCATCGCCGGCTCGACGCTCACCCTCGACGACGCGGTGCGCCGCGCGGTCACCGAGGTCGGCATCGGCATCGAGACCGCGATCGAGGCGGTCACGGCCGTCCCCGCCCGCGCCATCGGGCGCGGCGACGACCTCGGCACGCTCGCGGCAGGGTTCGCCGCCGACGCGCTCATCCTGAACGACGACTTCACCGTGGCGGCCGTCTGGGCCGACGGGGCGCAGCTGGTCTGACGCAGTCCAGCTAGTGCGGGTGCACGTGCGGGCGCCTCGAGGTGACCAGCACGAGCACGAAGGAGAGCGCCAGGATGCCGACGAACACCCAGGGCAGCGCCTGCAGCCCGAGGGTGGCGTAGAGCGCCGCTCCGAGCAGCGCGCCGCCGCCGATGCCGAGGTTGAACGCCGTCGTGTAGAAGGCCGCTGCGGCGTCCCTGATGCGGGCGGATGCCGTGTGCAGCAGGCGCGTGTTGAGCATCGGGGGCAGCGCGCCGAAGGCCACGCCCCAGAACAGGAACGCGGCGATGGCGAGCGCGGGCGTCTCGCTGAGCAGGGCGAGCGCGGCGACCCCGACGCCGACGCCGGCGAAGGCGATGAGCAGGCCGCGGGTCGGGTGCCGGCCGAGCACCGTGCCGGCGAGCAGGAGGCCGAGCGCGCCGGCGATGCCGTAGCCGAACAGCAGCGGGCCGACGGCCGCGGCATCCGCCCCGAGCACCTCGATCAGGTATGGCGCGATGTAGGTGTAGACCGCGTACTGGCCGATCATCACCACGCCGGTGACGACGCAGACCACGATCACGCCGACGAGGGTGGGGTCGCGGCGCACCGAGACGTGCTCGGCGCCGTCGGCCGGAGCGTGCCGGTGCTGCACGCCGGGCAGCAGCCGCCAGACCAGGAGGGCTCCGAGGAGGGTGAGGCCGGCGATGCCGGCGAACGCCACGCGCCAGCCGAAGGCGTGCCCGAGCGCCGTGCCGAGCGGGACGCCGAGCACGAAGGCGAGCGAGCCGCCCGCCGTGGTGATGGCCACGGCGCGTGCCAGCTGCTCCTTGGGCACCAGGTGGCCGGCGTAGGCGCCGACGATGGACCAGAACAGCCCGTGCGCGGCGCCGCCGAGCACCCGGGTGGCCACGATGAACTCGTAGCTGGGGGCGATGGCCGTCAGCACGGCGGACAGCGCGAGGATCACCAGCACCCCGACGAGCAGCGGTTGCCGCGGCAGCCGGCGGGTCAGGGCCATCAGCGGGGCGCTGGAGAGGACGACGGTGAAGGCGAAGACGCTGACGAGCAGGCCCACCTCCGGCTCGCTGGCGCCGAGCTCGGCGCTCATGTCGGGCAGGAGGCCCATCGGCAGCATCTCGATCGTGATCGAGAGGAACACCGCGACGGCCAGGGTGAGGAGGCCCACCCAGGGGAATGCGGGCGGCGCGTGGCGGGAGGGAGCAGTTTCAGTCATTCGTGATACCCATGAATGGCGTTCCCCGCTCGGCCTCGCGGGGCGGCGGGGCGGGTCGACTACGCGCTGTTGTGCGCGCCCAGGGCCGTGTCAGATCGCACAGCCGCGTCCAGCCTAGGGCACGGGGCGCACCGCAGGCAGGCTCCCCGGGTGGCTAGGCTGGAGGGATGGAGTTCGACGCCGCCCTCACGCCCCCGCCCGCCCAACACCACTGGGTGCTGACGCTCATCTGCGTCGACGGCCCCGGGATCGTGCACGCCATCAGCGGCGCCGTGGTGCAGGCCGGTGGCAACATCACCGAGAGCCAGCAGTTCGCCAGCAACGACACCGGCCGCTTCTTCATGCGCCTGCAGATCGAGACCCAGGCGGGGCGGGAGGTGCTCGAGGCGGCCCTGGCCCCCGTCGTGGCGCACTACGGCATGAACTGGCGGCTCGACGTCGTCGGCCGGCCGCTGCGCACCCTGGTGCTGGCCTCCACGGCCGCGCACTGCGTGAACGACATGCTGTTCCGCCAGCGGGCCGGCCTGCTGCCGGTGCACATCCCGCTCGTGCTCTCCAACCACAGCACCCTGCGCGACCTGGCCGGCTTCTACGGCGTGCCGTTCGAGGCCTACCCGGTGACGGATGCCGAGAGCAAGGCCGCCTTCGAGCAGCGCATCCTCCGCGCCGTCGAGGAGCACGAGATCGAGCTGGTCGTGCTGGCCCGCTACATGCAGATCCTCTCCCCCGAGCTGTGCACCGCCCTCGAGGGCCGCGCCATCAACATCCACCACAGCTTCCTGCCCGGCTTCAAGGGCGCCAACCCCTACAAGCAGGCGCACGCCCGCGGCGTCAAGCTGATCGGCGCGACGGCGCACTTCGTCACCAGCGACCTCGATGAGGGCCCGATCATCGAGCAGAACGTGGTGCGCGTCGACCACTCCCGCAGCGCCTCCGAGCTGGTCGCCATCGGCCAGGACGAGGAGAGCCGCACGCTCACCCAGGCCGTCAAGTGGTTCGCGGAGGACAGGGTGCTGCTGGACGGCGCCCGCACCATCATCTTCCGCTGATCCGGAGGCTGGGCCGCGCCGGTTAGGCTGGTGGGGTGACTGATACGCCCGACACCCCCAGCCCGACGGCATCCGCGGCCCCTCGCGTGACCCCGAACGACATCATCCGGTTCATCCTCGAGGTCGTCGCGGTGATCTCGCTCGCGATCTGGGGCCTCACGATGTGGCCGATGCCCTGGCCGGGCGTCGCCTTCGCCATCGGCGCGCCGCTGATCGCGATCCTGCTCTGGGCCCTCTTCCTCTCGCCCAAGGCCGTGTTCCAGGTGGATGCCTTCGGCCGCGCCCTGTTCGAGATCATCGTGATGGGTTCTGTCGCCCTGGCCTGGTGGAGCATGGGCCTGCCCATCGTCGCCGG
This sequence comes from Microterricola pindariensis, assembly GCF_002936985.1. GTDB lineage: Bacteria > Actinomycetota > Actinomycetes > Actinomycetales > Microbacteriaceae > Microterricola > Microterricola pindariensis. The sequence goes on from NZ_MPZN01000052.1 coordinate 12,045, forward strand.
CGCGTTCGCCCTGCTGGCCACCGTCAGCGGCGTGATCAACGGCCGCAGCCGCCTCTAGGCGGCACCCGACGCGAAACACGAAGCCCCGCATCTCGAGGAGATGCGGGGCTTCTGCGTGTGGCGCTGGGGCCTAGAGCTCTTCCCAGTCGAAGCGGGTGTTCCAGACGTGGCGGTAGTAGTCGCTGTTGGCGAGCTTGGAGGCGGCGCCCTCGTCGATGATCACCGTGGCGTGCGGGTGCAGCTGGATCACCGAACCCGGCTGGCTGGCCGACACGGGGCCCTCGACGGCGGCGGCGATGGCGTCGGCCTTGGCCTCGCCGAAGGCCAGCAGCACCAGGTGGCGCGCCCGCAGGATCGTGCCGAGGCCCTGCGTGATGCAGTGCACGGGCACGTCGTCGATCGAGTCGAAGAAGCGCGCGTTGTCGATGCGGGTCTGCTCGGTGAGGGTCTTGGTGCGGGTCAGCGAGGTCAGCGAGGAGCCGGGCTCGTTGAAGCCGATGTGCCCGGTGCGGCCGATGCCGAGGATCTGCAGGTCGATGCCGCCCGCGGCGAGGATCGCCGCCTCGTACTCGTCTCCTGCGGTCTGGATGCCGTCCAACGCGCCGTTCGGCACGTGCACGAGATCCGGGTTCAGGCCGAGCGGCTGCACGACCTCCCTGTTGATCACGGAGCGGTAGCTCTCCGGGTGGCCGACGGGGATGCCGACGTACTCGTCGAGGGCGAAACCGCGTACCGCGCTCAGGTCGACGGGCTGTGCAGCGACCTTGGCGGCCAGCGCCTGGTAGCTCGACAGCGGGGTCGAGCCCGTTGCCAGCCCGAGCACGGCATCCGGGGTGCGTCCGACGAGGCGCAGGATCGCGTCGGCAACCAGCTCGCCTGCGGCATCTGCGTTCGGGACAATAACGATTTCAGCCACGTATTACTTCACTCCTACTAATGCCGCGCCGAAGGCAGCGGCGGGAAATCCGATGGGGATGAGCCGCACCCGCTCCGCCAGGGCCAGGGAGGCCAGGAACGGCGAGCTCACCGACCAGTCTGCCAGTACGCCGCGCACACCGCGAAGCAGCGGCTCGCCGATGGCGCTCAAACCGCCTCCGATCACGACTCGGTCCACATCGACGGTGAGCACCAGTGCACGAACCCCGGCGGCCACCCCCTCGAAGAAGGTGCGCTGCACCGCGAGCGCCGCGGCGTCGCCGGCCGCCGCCAACTCGAACAGCTCGAGCACCGGGTACTCCGCACTGCTCGGCCACATTCGGGCTATGGCCGATCCGGACGCGACGGTTTCCAGGCAGCCCACCTGGCCGCAGCCGCAGAGCACACCGCGCGGGTCCAGCGGCAGGTGGCCGATCTCGCCGGCCGTGCCGGTGGCGCCGCGCAGCAGCACCCCGTTCTGCACGATGCCGGCGGCGAGCCCGGTGCCGAGGTTCAGGTAGGCCATGCTGCCGCCGAACAGCTCGCCGGAGGCCGTGGCGCCGTCGATGCTCAGCTGGTGGGCGCCGAGCGCGGCGGCCTTCACATCGTTCTCCACGCGCACGGGGACGCCGACCCGGTCGCCCAGCTCGCGGCCGAGCGCGAGCTCGGAGACGCCGAGGTTCACGGCGTGTGAGACGACCCCGTTCGCGCTGTCCACGGCGCCGGGGATGCCGACGCCGATCGAGGTGAACGCGGAGACGTCGAGGCCCGCGCGCTCGGCGAGCGCACGCACGCTGGCCTCCGCGCTGTCCAGCACGGCCCGCGCGCCGAACCCTGTCGCCCGCCGGAGCGGCTCGCCGAAGCTGCCGTTGTCGGCGACGGCGATTGCGGCGGTCTTGGTTCCGCCGATGTCGATGCCGATCCTCACGCCGCGCGCTCCGCCGCCGGGGCGCCGAGCAGCTCCAGGAGTGCCCGGCCGAGCAGCCGGGACGCGCCGAAGGTGGCGATGTCGGCGTAGGCCCGGTCGTCGGAGGGCCAGCCCATGTCGACGACGAGCACCTCGGCGCCGCTGGCGCGGATGGCGTCGATCGCGGCGCGCGCGAAGGCATGCCGGTGGTTGTCCTTGCCGATGACGAGGACGCGGCCGGCCAGGCCGGTCGGTGACTGTCCCCCCTCAGCGACGATCTGCACGCTCTGCTCGGCCCAGGCGGGGCCGGGGTCCGTGCCGAGTGCGGCGAACGGGCCCCACGGCGCGACGCCGACGGCGATGTTCGCCTCGGTGTCGATCCGCACGATGCTGCCCGGCTCGCCGCCGGCGAGCCAGCGCGCTGCGGCATCCGACACGTCGAAGGTGGCGGCCACGCGGGCGGCGGCCAGCGTCGGGTCCACCTCGGTGTCGACGAGAGCCGGGATCGGCACACTCGCCTCCAGCTCGAGGCCCTCCTCGGCCAGGCGGATGACGCGGCCCGCGGCCTCGGCAATGCGCCCGGACCCGATGCGCCCGGCCTCGTGCGCCGCCAGCACGGCGGCCTCGATCTCGCCCAGCTGCGCGTCGGTGTTCTCGGTTCCGATGCAGAGCAGGTCGCAGCCGGCGGCGAGGGCGAGCACGGCCGCCTCCGCGATGCCGTGCTCGCCGCTGGCGCCCTTCATGTCGAGGGCGTCCGTGACGATGACCCCAGCGAAGCCGAGCTCCTCGCGGAGCAGTCCCTGCAGGATGGTGCGTGAGAAGGTGGCCGGTCGCTCGGCGTCCAGCTGCGGCAGCAGGATGTGCGAGCTCATGATGGTGCGCGCCCCGGCGGCGATGGCCGCGCGGAACGGGACGAGCTCGCGCTCGCGCAGCTCGGCGGCGCTCCGGTCGATCACGGGCAGTGCGAGGTGCGAGTCGACGGCCGTGTCGCCGTGCCCTGGAAAGTGCTTGGCGCTGACGGCGACACCGGTCTGCTGGTGGCCGCGCACCCAGGCGGCGCCGTGTGCGGCAACCGTCTCGGGGTCGGCGCCGAAGCTCCGCACGCCGATGACGGGGTTGTCGGCGTTCGAGTTGATGTCGATCGAGGGGGCGAAGTTGAGCGTGCAGCCGGCCCTGCGCAGCTCCCAGCCGACCAGCCTGGCCACGTTCTCGGTGTGGGCGAGGTCGTCGCCGCGACCGAGCACGGCCGCTCCGGGGTAGGGCGAGCCCACCGCGTAGTAGAGGCGGGTGACGTCGCCGCCCTCCTCGTCGATGGCGATGACGGCCAGCGGGTTGGCGGCGCGGATCTCGGCGGTCAGGGCACGCAGCTGCGGCATCGACTCGATGTTGATCCCGAAGAGGCACACCCCGCCGAGTCCGCCGCGGAGGCGCTCCGCGAGCCACTCCGGCAGCGTGGTCCCGACGAATCCGGGCAGCAGAGTTCTGGCGATCTGGCTCCGCAGGGTGTCCTGCCCGCTCAGACCGCGGTCGATCGGCGTCATCCCTTGACCGCTCCGCTGACGAGTCCGCTGGTCATGCGACCCTGGACGATGAGGAAGAAGATGATGACGGGCACGGCCACGAGGGTCGATGCGGCCATGACCTGGCCCCAGTCGGTCTCCCGGGTGGCGCTGGCCTGGATGAAGCCGCGCAGCCAGAGCGGCAGCGTCTGCATCGCCTCAGCCGGCAGCAGCACCAGCGCGACGGTGAACTCGTTCCAGGCCTGCAGGAAGGCGAAGACACCGGATGCCACGAGCCCGGGCGCCAGCAGCGGGAACGTGATGCGCAGGAAGGCCTGGGTGCGGCTCAGGCCGTCGACCATGGCGGCCTCTTCGAGGTCGGCCGGGATGCCGGCGACGAAGCCGCGCAGCATCCAGATCGTGAACGGCACAACCGCGGCCGTGTAGATGACGCTGAGCCCGATGACCGAGTTCAGCAGCCCGACGCTGGCCACCATCTTGTACTGCGCGATGAACAGGCCCTCGGCCGGCAGCATCTGCACGATGAGCACGGCCAGGACGAAGCTCTTGCGCCCCTTGAACCGGAAGCGGCTGATGGCCACGGCGGCGAGGAAGGCGAAGAGCAGGCAGAAGAACACCGCGATGAGGGTGACCGAGAGGCTGATGCCGAGGGCGGAGAAGAACGTGCCGTCGGCGAGCGTGTTGGCGTAGTTGTTCAGCGAGCCGTTGACCGGGAAGAACGTCGGGATGAAGGACTGCAGCGTGCGGTTGGGCAGCAGCGAGGAGTTGATCATCCAGTAGACCGGGAAGACCCAGCCGAGGGCGATCACGATGGCCAGGGCCGAGTAGATCACGCGGCTGACGCGGAGCGGGCGGCGGGTGCGCGCCCGGGCGGCACGACCGGTCTGACCGGTGGTCAGGAGCTGCGTCTGGTTGGGGGTGGTTGCGGTGGTCATGACTGTTCGTCCTCCTTGAGAAGGCTACGCACGTAGTACCAGCTGATCGCGACGGTGAGCAGGAGCACGAAGATGGAGACGGCAGAGGCCATGCCGAAGTCCTGCGAGCCGGCGCCGAGCTTGTAGATGTAGGTGCCGAGCAGGTCGAACTCGGCGGCGCGCGAGCCGGCATCCTGCAGCATCGTGATCTGGGTGAACACCCGCAGGTCCCAGATGAGCTGCAGCAGCAGCACGATGGCGATCACGGGGCGGATCATCGGCATGATGATGAAGCTCAGGCGCTGCCAGGCGCTGGCGCCGTCGAGCTGGGCGGCCTCGAGCACCTCGTCGGAGACCTGGGTGAGGCCCGCGTACACCGAGAAGGCGACGAAGGGCACAGACATCCAGACGACGATGATGCAGGCGACCATGAAGAAGGTGAACGGGTTCTCGAGCCAGGCGAAGCGGTTCATCTCCACGCCGGGGATCATGTCGAGCAGGTAGTTGACGACGCCGCGGCGGCGGTCGAACAGCCAGATCCACACGGTCATCGCGGCGACGACCGGCATGGCCCAGGCCAGCAGCAGCGAGATCTGCAGCGTGAGGCGCACGACCTTGCCGACGGCGGTCATCAGAACCGCCAGCAGCAGGCCGATCGCGAGGGTGATGAAGGCGGTGACGGCCATGAACACGAGCGAGCGCACGACGACGCCCCACATGTCGGGGTTGGTCGCCAGGGAGAGGTAGTTCTCGAACCCGACGAACGGCGCCGGCTGGCCGAACTGCTGGGACAGGCCGAACTTCTGGAAGGACGTGATGGTCTGCCAGATGAGCGGGTAGCCCATGCCGATGAGGAGGATGACGACGGATGGGATGAGGAGCAGGTAGGGCGTTGGCAGGCGGCGCCGGGGTTTGGCGACCTGGCGATCCTTCTGCGCGGCCTTCTCCGGAGCGGTGGCGACGGTTGAGCTCATGGTCTCATCCTCCTTTCAATGCGAGGTAAATGCGATGGCGTGAGTGGAAGGGGCCGCGGGAGGTTGCTCCCGCGGCCCCAAGTGTTGCAAGTGGTGCGTGGTGGTGCAGTCGCTGCTAGTTGAGCAGCGCGGTGATCTTCTCGTCGTACTCAGCGGAGAGCGCCTTGATGTCGCCACCGGCGGAGACCTTGCCGAAGAACTCCTCGAGCAGTGCGGCACCCTCGACGGCTGCCCAGCCGGGAGCGGCGGGGGTCAGCTTGGAGGAGGCAGCGGACTCGATGAGCGCTGCGGCGAACTGGTCGTCGCCGAGAGCCGAGGCGTAGTCCAGGTTGGCCGGGCCGAGGCCGTTCTCGCCGAGGAGCGTCTGGTACTCCGGGGAGAAGACGATCTTCAGCAGCTCGCGGGAGCCTTCCTGGTTCTTGCTGGCCGCCGAGATGGCGATGTTCGAGCCACCGGCGAAGACGGGGGCTGCGCCGCCGTCGACACCCGGGAGCACGAAGGTGCCGAACACGTCGTCGTTCCAGGTCGCGACCATCTTGGTTGCGTCCTTCGGGTCGGCGGCGAGGTCACCGATGGACCAGTGAGCCCAGCCCGGAGCGATGATGGTCGCGGCCTCGGGAGCGCCGGTCGCCTCGTTGTTGTTGATGTTGACCCACGGGGTGCTGTCGAACTCGGTCGCGGGTGCGAGGGATGCGCCCGCGAACAGCTCGGCGAACTGCGTGATGCCCTTCTGGCTGTTCTCGGAGGAGAGGGTGGAGACCCACTTGTCGCCGTCCTTCTCCGCGAGCTCTCCGCCGTTGGCGAAGATCCAGGAGATGGCGTTGCGCCAGTCGGAGCCGCCGATGTAGAAGCCGGACTGGCTGTCGGTGCGGAGCGACTTCACGGTCTCGTCGAACTCGGCGAGGGTGGTGGGGACGGTCTTGCCCGCGGCCGCCCAGATGTCCTTGCGGTAGAAGTTGTACCGCGAGCCGAAGTAGTACGGCAGCGCGTAGTTGGCGCCGTCGACCTTGCCGACCTCGACGAAGGACTGGATCAGCTTGTCGCCGCCCAGCTCGGGGACCAGGTCGCTGACGTCGCTGAACGCGCCGACGTTGGTGAACGTCGGGGACCAGGTGTTGCCGATCTCGACGACGTCAGGCGTGTTCGCCGCGTCGGGAAGCGAGGTGGTGAGCTTGGCGAGGGCGTCGCCCCAGCCCTGCTCCTCGATCGTGAGGGTGCCGCCGGTGGCATCCTTGTACTCGGTCTTGAGGTAGTCGCGCAGTGCGTCAGGGGTGTCGCCACCCATCAGCCACAGCGTGATGTTCTGACCTTCGGCGGAGCCGCCAGTGTTACCGCCCTCGTTGCCGGTGGTTGCGCTGCAACCAGCAAGAACGAGTGCCGCTGCGGTGCCCAGTGCGAGGGCTGCATACCTTCTCTTCATTGCGGATTCCTTACTCTTGGTTGGGTGTGGTGCTGCGAGACGGGGTCTCTATGAGACCCCGAGTTGTCCTGAGAGGACCATGACAGCCGCGCCGCGCAGAACAATGTCGTCCTGTGCCAGCGAGGTCATCCGGAGGGCGAGATCACCAGTGAACTCGGCCATCGTTCGCTTCCGGAGTGTCTCGATGGTTGCTGTTGCCAGCGGGCCATCAAGCAGTTCCGTCGGGCCGCTCAACACAATCTCCGAGAGGTTGAGTGCTCCGACGACGGGGGCCAGGATGATGCCGAGCCGGCGACCTGCCTCCCGAAGAATGAGTTCGCGCGCGGCGGCCTGCTCGGCCTCCGTGCCCGTGGTGGCCGCGAGTTGCTCGGTCAGGCGGGGCACGCTCAACCAGGCCTCGAGGCAGCCGATCTTGCCGCATGCGCAGGCGGGTCCGCCGTCTGTGCCGATCACGACGTGCCCGATCTCGCCGGCCGCGGAGTGGCTGCCGTAGAAGGGGCGCCCGCCGAGGATCAGGCCGGCGCCGACACCGGCGCCCACCTTGACCAGCATGACGTCGCCGCTGGCGCGGCCGAAGCTGTGCTCGGCGAGCACGGCGACGTCGGCGTCGTTGGCCACGAGGACGGGGATGTCGAAGCGCTCCCGCAGCATCGCCTGCAGCGGGAGCAGGGTCCAGGCCAGGTTGGGCGCGGTGAGCACGGTGCCGTCGGCGTCGACGATGCCGGGCGATCCGACGCCGATGCCGAGCAGCGGCGCCGTGGCGCGCAGCACGAGCCCCTCGATCAGGCCGACGACCGCGGCAAGCGCGTCGTCGCCGGTGCGCCCGGCTCGGTCGGCGTTCTCGCGCTCCAGCACGGTGCCGTCCAGGTCGAGCAGGGCGGCGCGCATGTGCTGGTCGGAGAGGTCGACACCGATGATCTGGAAGGCGGCGCGGTCGATGTCGATCATCGTGGCCGGCTTGCCGGGGCGGGCCGCCTCGCGCTGGCCCAGCTCGATGACGAAGCCATCCTGCATCAGGCCGGCGACGAGGTCGGAGATGGTGACCCGGGTCAGCCCGGTTTCACGCGACACGTCGGCGCGGCTCTGCGGTCCCTGCCGGTACAGCGTCTGCAGGACGAGCGAGCGATTGTGGCCGCGGGCATGCTCCGGCAACACCTTTGCGGTGGGCCTGAGGATGCGCCCATGACTGGGCTGCGTTGCGGTCATGTTTGTTAGTAAAGCTTACGAACAAACAATGTGCAAGCCCGATCGCGAAAAACCTCCCCGGGTTATCGATTCGTGATGTTGCCCGTCGGGGCGCGCTCCGGCCGGGCCTCCGGCAGGCTCCACCGGGCGTCGCGGCGCATCCCGATCGCCCGCAGCGCGTTCAGGATCGTCACGAGGTCCACCACCTCCTGCAGGGCGGCGCCCACCGTGGCCGGGATCAGGCCGAACGCGGCGATCAGCATGAGCACCACGCTGAACGCGATGCCGATCCAGATGCTCTGCAGGGCGATGCGCATGGTGTCCTGGCCGATCTGCACCGCCCGGGCGGCGCGCGCGATGTCGTCGACCATGATGACGACGTCGGCTGACTCGCTCGCCGCGGTCGCCCCCTTGGCCCCCATCGCGATGCCCACGTCGGCGGCGGCCAGCACCGGGGCGTCGTTCACCCCGTCGCCCACCATGATCACGGGCCGCTCGGTGATGGCGCGCACCGCGACGACCTTGTCCTGCGGCAGGCATTCCGCCTGCACCCGGGTGATGCCGAGTTGCTCGGCCACGTGGTCGGCCGTCGACTGGGCGTCCCCGGTCAAGATCATGCTGTCCCGCACGCCGAGCTGACGGAGCGCCGCGATCGTGGCGGCGGCGTTGCCCCGCACACTGTCGCTGGCGACGATGGACCCGGCGAAGCGGCCGTCCACGGCGACCGCGATCGAGAGCTCGCCGCCGGAGAGCTCCGTCGCCCGGGCATCCGGGGCCGCAGCCCGCACGAAGCTCAGCTTCCCGATGGTGACCACGCGGCCGTCGATCGTGGCGACGACGCCGTGCGTGGCCACCTCCCGGGCCGTCTCGGCCGGCCGCAGGGCCAGGCCGCGCTCCTCGGCGGAGCGCATGATGGAGGCCGCGAGGACGTGCGAGGAGTACTGCTCGGCGGATGCCGCGAGCGCCAGCACCTCGTCGGCGTCGAAGCCGGGCGCCGGGCGCACGGCGGTCAGGCTCGGCCTCCCGTGCGTCAGGGTCCCGGTCTTGTCGAACACCACGGTGCGAGCGCGGGCCAGCTTCTCGAGCACCCCGCCGCCCTTGACGATCACGCCGTTGCGGGCTCCCCTGCTCATGCCGCCCATGAAGGCGACGGGGGCGGCGATCAGCAGCGGGCAGGGCGTGGCCACGACGAGCACCTCCGCGAAGCGCACCGGGTCGCCGCTGACCGCCCAGGCGATGCCGGCCAGGGCGAGCGAGAACAGGGTGAACGGCACCGCGTAGCGGTCGGCCAGGCGCACGACGGGGGCCTTGCTCTCCCCGGCAGCCGCGACGAGGGCGACGATCTGCTGGTACTGGCTGTTCTCGGCCGTCGCGGTGGCCCGGATCTGCAGGGCGGCCTGCCCGTTGACGGAGCCGCTCAGCACCGCGTCGCCGGTGCCGCGCTCCACCGGGATGCTCTCGCCGGTGAGCGAGGACTCGTCGAAGGCGCCGCCCTGCCCCAGCAGCACGCCGTCGACGGGCACGATCTCGGCCGGGCGCAGCAGCAGGGTGTCTCCGACGGCGACCTCGCTGACGGGGATCTCCTCGATGCCGCCGCCCGGCAGCACCCGGTGGGCGGACTGCGGCGACTTCGCGAGCAGGGCGTTGAGCTCGCGCTTGGCGCGGCCCGCCGCGTAGTCCTCGAGGGCCTCCCCGCCCGTGAGCATGAGCACGATGACGATGCTCGCCACGTACTCATTGACCAGCACCGTCGCGATGATGGCGGTGACGGCGAGGATGTCGAGGCCCCAGTGGCCGCGCATGATGTCGCGGACCATCCGCACGGCCTGCATGGCGGCCACGACCAGGGCGAAGCCGCTGAACAGCCAGCGCACGAGGTTCGTCGGCTCGGTTCCCCAGCCGGCCGCCCAGAGCACGACGCCCACGACGATGACGAGCAGCGTCGTGGCGAGCAGGGGGTAGCGGCGGGCGTGAGTGCGTATCCAGGCCATGCGTCGAGTCTGGCGGATGCGGCCGGGCGCCGCCAGCAAGCGCAGGCTGCCCTCAGCCGGCGACGCGGGACCGGCCGGCGTGAAACACCAGGGGGTCGGATGCCGCGGCATCCGACCCCCTGGGTCACATCAGGCTGTGTCGCTTACGCGAGGCGGGCCTTGAGGTTGTTCGCGATCTCGGCGAGGAACTCCTCGGTGGTCTGGTAGCCCTGCTCCGGGCCGACCAGGAGCGCGAGGTCCTTGGTCATCTTGCCGCTCTCGACGGTCTTGATGACGACGTCTTCGAGCGTTGCGGCGAACTCGATGAGGGCCTGGTTGCCGTCGAGCTTTCCACGGTGGTTCAGGCCACGGGTCCACGCGAAGATCGAGGCGATCGGGTTGGTGGAGGTGGGCTTGCCCGCCTGGTGCTGGCGGTAGTGACGGGTCACGGTGCCGTGGGCGGCCTCGGCCTCGACGACCTTGCCGTCCGGCGTGGCCAGAACGCTGGTCATCAGGCCGAGCGAGCCGAAGCCCTGCGCGACGGTGTCGGACTGGACGTCGCC
>NZ_MPZN01000053.1 GCF_002936985.1 Microterricola pindariensis
CCATGTTCGTGTGCGGGTGGCCGGGGCCCTTGTATCCGCGGTCGAACACGCCCTCCATCGCCGAGACGTTGACGACGTAGCTGCGGCCACTCGGAGCGGCGGCCATCGAGGCGCGCAGCCGGCTGACCAGCAGGAACGGCGCGGTCGTGTTGCAGAGCTGCACCTCGAGCATCTCCAGCGGGTCGACGTCCTGCACCTTGTCGGTCCAGCTGTTCTCGGGGTGCAGGTCGGGCAGCAGCCCGCCGGCGTCGATCGCGGTGCCGGCGGCCAGGCGGTCCAGCGAGCTGGAGCCGGGCGCCAGGGCGAGCGCGGTCAAGTCGTCGGCGGTGAGCGCGCCGGCCCCGGCGGCGGCGGCCAGGATCGGGTGGCTGGAGACGGATGCCGCCAGCGCCAGCGGGTGCTGGTCGCTGGTGTGGCCGAAGCTGACGATCTCGGGCAGCTCGCCCTCCGGCAGCGGCGAGCTCTCGGCCTCGACGATCGCCGAGTAGGCGCCGGGGGAGCGGCGCACCGTCTGGGTGGCGTTGTTGATCAGGATGTCGAGCGGGCCATGGGCGGCGACGTCGTCGGCGAGGGCGACGACCTGGGCGGGGTCGCGCAGGTCGATGCCGACGACGCGGAGGTTGTGCAGCCAGTCTGCGGCATCCGGCATGGCGGCGAAGCGGCGCACGGCGTCCTTCGGGAAGCGCGTGGTGATGGTGGTGTGCGCGCCGTCGCGGAGCAGCCGGAGGGCGATGTACATGCCGATCTTCGCGCGGCCGCCGGTGAGCAGGGCGCGCTTGCCGGTCAGGTCGGTGCGGGCGGTGCGCTTGGTGTGGTTCAGCAGCGCGCAGTTCGGGCAGAGCTGGTGGTAGAAGGCGTCGACCTGGGTGTAGCGCTGCTTGCAGATGTAGCAGGCGCGGGCCACGAGCAGCTCGCCGGCGATCGGGGCGTCGGTGGCGCTGGAGAGCTCGTGCCCCTGCGTCTCGTCGTCGATGCGGCTGGGCGCTCCCGTCGCCGTGGCGGCGATGACGGCCTTGTCGGCATCCTGGATGCGGGCCCGCTTGATCGCGCGGCGCGACACCTTGACCGACTTGAACATCTTGGCCGTCGCGTGGCGCACGGTCAGGAAGTCCGGGTCCTCCTCATCGACATCGCTGAGGGTGGCGAGTACGCGCAGTGCGATCGCGAGCTCCTCTGGATCGATGCGGGCGGCATCGGCGCGGACAGGCTCGTGCTCGGGAGATGGTGCGGAGGGCATCCGCGAATTCTACCGCGCGAAGCTGAATAGACTGCTGTGATGCGCATCCACATCGCCACCGACCACGCCGGACTCGACTTCAGCACGCACCTGATCTCGCACCTCGGCGCAGCCGGTCACGAGGTCATCGACCACGGGCCGACCAGCTACGACGCCCTCGACGACTACCCCGCGTTCTGCATCAACGCGGCTCTCGCGGTCGCCCACGACCAGTCCCAGGGCTTCGAGGCCCTCGGCGTCGTCTTCGGCGGATCGGGCAACGGCGAGCAGATCGCCGCCAACAAGGTCGCCGGCATCCGCGCCGCCCTCGCCTGGAACCTGAGCACGGCCCGACTGGCCCGCGAGCACAACGACGCCAACGTCATCTCGATCGGCGCGCGCCAGCACACCATCGAGGACGCGACGAGCTTCATCGACGCGTTCATCGCCGAGCCGTTCTCCGGCGACGAGCGCCACGTGCGCCGCATCGCCCAGCTCGCCGAGTACGAGAGCACCGGCGACATCGCCGGCAAGAACGTCGACCAGTACTAGCCCGAGCGGTTCTCCAGCATGCCTGAGGGTCACTCCGTCCATCGCATCACGCGCCAGTTCGCCCGCAACTTCGTCGGGCACCGTGTAGCCGTCTCCAGTCCGCAGGGCCGCTTCGCCGAGGGCGCGAGCATGCTCGACGGCCACGTGATGACGGATGCCAAGGCCGTCGGCAAGCAGATGTACCTCGAGTTCGACAACGGGCTCTGGCTGCGCGTGCACCTCGGCATGTACGGCGCGTGGGACTTCGCCGGTGAGATCCAGATGGATGCCACCATCGCCTCCGCCAACGGCCGGATGGGCCAGACCAACCAGGCCGGGACGATCCTGGACGGCCCGATTCATGACGTCGACGGCGAGAACTCGCTGCACTCGATCGGGGCCCCGCGCCGCACCCGCGTGCGCATGGCGGAGTCCGAGAAGGAGAGCGACGCCCTGCTGACGTTCCCGCCGGAGCCGATCGGGCAGGTGCGGGTGCGCCTGCTGAGCGACACGGTGTGCGCCGACCTCCGCGGACCGACAGCCTGCGAGGTGCTCGACCCGGCGCAGGTCGACGCCATCATCGCCAAGCTCGGCCCCGACCCGCTGCTGGACGACAGCCAGGCCGCAGAGGACCGGTTCACCGCGGTCGTGCGCAAGAAGCCGACGCCAATCGGCCTGCTGCTGATGGACCAGAACGTCGTCGCCGGCATCGGCAACGTCTACCGGGCCGAGATGCTCTTCCGGGCCGGCCTCAACCCGCACACGCCGGGCAAGCTGGTGCCGGAGGATACGGTGCGCGCGCTGTGGCGCGACTGGGCGCACCTGCTGAAGATCGGCGTCGAGACCGGGCAGATGATGACGATGGACAACCTCGAGGGCGAGGACTACGTCAACGCGATGGCCAACCGGGCCGACCGACACTGGGTGTACAAGCGCGAGGGGCTGCCCTGTCGGGTGTGCGGAACCCACATCACGCTCGAGGTCTTCGGGGCGCGCAAGCTCTACTGGTGCCCCAACTGCCAGCGCTGAACTGAGGAATATTCACAGGCTTTTCGCTGAATTCCCGGTCAGGCGGATTAAGAGCGCGCGCCACGGGAATTGGCACGAGTTTGTGATCGCTCTCTCAGACTGCGGCACGTAGTGTCGCCGAGTCGTCGCGCCCCAGACGGGGGCCACTGACGACTCCAACTGAGAGGAAGAGTTGTGATTCGCAACGCCCAAAAATGGCTTCGCCGCCACCCGAGGACGACCGGAACCGTGAGCGCCGCAGTGCTCGCCCTCGTCGTCGCAACGACCGTGGGCGTTGGCGCCACAGCGGCCGAGGCGGAGACGCGCAACACCTCCGCGCGCACGCACACCGCCGACGGCCACCGCGGCCACGGGCCGGTTGCCCAGAAGTCTGAGAAGTCCGAGAAGTGGAAGAAGTCGCACAAGTCGCACTCGCACGGCAACAAGAAGCCCAGCGCGGCGCCGAAGCCGCCCGTCGAGGCGGCCCCGGCCCCGACGACGCCCCCGGTCACGGCCCCGACGACGCCGCCGGCTGCCGAGGTCGCACCGCCCGCCGCCGCAGGCGGCTCCGGCGCCAGCAGCTACCCGCTGCACACCGGCATCGTGGCCACCACCTTCTGGGTCGGCGAGATCTTCGACGCGAACGCCGAGGATGGCAGCCAGATGCTCTCCACTTATGACGCCAACTGGTTCGCCAACTACGGCGGCTGCGACGGCGTCACCAGCAACGGCACCTGCACGACCGAGAAGCGCGTTGCAGCCAACGGCTTCTTCCCGTCCTCGATGACGCCCAAGCAGAACCCGTTCTACCTGGACCTGCCCTACGACGACGTCAATGACAAGACCGGCTTCGCGAACCGCGGCTCGGTCATCCCCTGGGCGAACGACCCGGCCTACGCCGGCCGCGCCGGCGACGCCTCCATCAGCCTGATGAAGAACCGCTGGGTGAAGCTCATGAAGGACGGCCAGACCTGCTACGGCCAGATCGCGGACGCCGGCCCCGGCGAGTACCACGACTCGGCGTACGTCTTCGGCTCCAACGACGCCCGCCCGGCCAACGCTCGCTACGGCGGCGCCGGCATGGACGTCTCGCCCGCGCTGAACGGCTGCCTGAACTTCGCCGAGCTGGACGGCGACTCCGACGTCGTCGACTGGCAGTTCGTCGAGGCCGCAGACGTTCCCGCCGGACCGTGGCTGACCGTGTCCTCGAGCGACAACAAGGTCATCAACTAGCACCAGCCTGCCTGGCGGTCGACCCGCCGGGTGAGATGCTGGAGCCATGCGCCAGAATCCGAGCTTCGCCCTTGTCAGCGATGCCGCCGTCAAGCGGCTGATCCGTGAGAACCCGTGGGTCACCATGGTCAGCCACACGGATGCCGGCGAGCTGGTCGCCTCGCACTATCCGGTGATCCTGGATGAGGCGGAGGAGGGCATCGTGCTGCTCAGCCACGTCGGACGCCCCGACGAGGCGCTGCACGAGCTCGGCCGGCACGAGCTGCTCGTGATCGTGCAGGGCCCGCACGGCTACATCTCACCCGGCTGGTACGACGCCAAGCCCGCGGTGCCGACGTGGAACTTCATCGTCGCCCACCTGCACGGCACCCCGGAGCTGCTCGGCGACGCCGAGAACCTCGCCGTGCTCGACCGCCTCGTCGACCATTTCGAGGACCGGATGCCGGAACCCCGCCGCATGAACGGCACCGAGGCGAACGCGGCATACGCCGCCCGCATCGTCTCCGGCACGGTCGGCTTCCGGATGCGGGTCGACCGCTATACCGGCAAGAACAAGATGAGCCAGAACCGGCCGGCCGAGACCGTGGAGCGGATCATCCACGAGCTCGAGCACGGCGAGCACTACGCCAACCCCGCGCTGGCCCGCGAGATGCGCCGCAGCCGCGGCGAGGCGGTCTGAGCGGTGAGGCGGAGACTCGTGGTGGGGATAACCCCCGCACAGTTCCGGTTGCCAGCTGGCTGGGTGAGCCGGCGGCGGATCGGCAGAATCGAATCATGACCACGATCAGCACGACCCCCAGCAGCACGCCAGGCACCGTGCGCACCCGCACCAGTTACGGCACGCTCTGGGCCACCACGCCCCGGGAGCTCGGCTTCCTGCTGCCCAACCTGCTGGTCGCGGTGCTCAGCCTCGGCGTGCTCTCCACCCTCTTCTTCACCGGCGTCGGCATGATCGCGATCTTCGTCGGCCTGTTCATCGTCGTCGCGACCCTCTACACGGCGCGCGGCTTCGGAGCGCTGGAGCTGGTGCGGCTGCGCTGGGCCGGGCGGCCCGAGATCACGCGCCCGCGCTGGGAGAAGACGGAGCAGGGCCCCGGCTTCTGGCGGGCAACGCTCGGCCCGCTCATCGACGGCCACTACTGGCTGTACCTGCTGCACGGCATGATCGTCCTGCCCATCATCGGCATCCTCAGCTGGACGGTGACCATCGTCTGGCTCGCCGTCGGACTCGGCGGGGTCACCGGCTGGATCTGGGACACGATCTGGCCCGACTCCGGCGACGACCTCCTGCTGCACCGGGTGATCCTGGACTGGGCGTTCCCCGGCAACGACTGGGTGGTCGACCCCGCACTCGCCGAGAACCTGCTCATGGTCGCGGTCGGCCTGCTGTTCCTGGCCACCCTTCCCCTCGTCACCCGCGGGCTCACCCTGCTGCACGACGCCATCGCCCGCGGCATGCTCTCGGCCTGGCGCTCCGACGCGCTCAGCCGCGAGGTGGCCTCGCTGGCCGCCTCCCGCGGCGCGGCGCTCGTGGCCGAGGACCAGTCGCTGCGCCGGCTGGAGCGCGACATCCACGACGGCCCGCAGCAGCGCCTGGTGCGGCTGCAGATGGACCTGGCCAGCGCGGAGCGCAAGCTGGAGAGCGACCCGGATTCCGCCAAGGCGATGCTCGTCGAGGCCCGCACCCAGGCGCGCGACACCCTGGAGGAGCTGCGCGCCCTCTCCCGCGGCTTCGCCCCGCCCATCCTGCAGGACCGCGGCCTCATCGCCGGGCTGGAGTCACTCGCCGCCCGCAGCACCGTCCCCGTCTCGTTCGAGCTGGCCCTGCACCCGGACACCCGGCTGGCACCCGAGATCGAGCGCAGCGCCTACTTCGTGGCCGCCGAGCTGCTGACGAACGCCGCCAAGCACTCCGGCGCCACCGCCATCCGGCTGCACCTCGCCGCCCGGCAGAGCGAGGGCCAGGACTGGCTCGACCTCTGGGTCATCGACAATGGACGCGGGGGAGCGGCGAAGCGGGCCGGGCACGGCCTCGCCGGGCTGGAGGACCGCCTGAACGGGCTCCGAGGCGTGCTGTCGATCGACAGCCCGGCGGGCGGACCGACCGCGGTGGGCGCGCACATCCCGCTGCCACGTTAATCTGGACGGGTGACCCTCACCCCCGATGCCGCGGCATCCGCCCCCGCCCTGCGCCTCGTGCTCGCCGAAGACTCCCTGCTGCTCCGGGAGGGGCTGGTGCGCCTGTTCGATGAGGCCGGCTATGACACCGTCGCCGCCTACGGCGACGCCGACAGCCTGCTCGCCGAGGTCGACCAGCTGCGCCCGGACCTGGCCGTGCTCGACGTGCGGATGCCGCCGACCTTCCGCGACGAGGGGGTGCGCGCGGCCATCGAGCTGCGCCGCCGGCTGCCGGGCATCGGCATCCTGCTGCTCAGCCAGTACGTCGAGGGCAGCTACGCGCACGAGCTGCTCTCCAGCGGCTCCGGCGGCATGGGCTACCTGCTGAAGGACAGGGTCGCCTCCCTCGACGAGCTGCAGGATGCCGTCGCCCGGGTGAGCGCGGGC
Source organism: Microterricola pindariensis (assembly GCF_002936985.1). Classification (GTDB taxonomy): domain Bacteria; phylum Actinomycetota; class Actinomycetes; order Actinomycetales; family Microbacteriaceae; genus Microterricola; species Microterricola pindariensis. The sequence continues at coordinate 6,554 of NZ_MPZN01000053.1, forward strand.
GGCACGGTGCTCGACCCACAGGTGGTCCGCGAGCTGCTCGCCCGCCGGGCCGACCCGCTGGACGCACTCACCCCGCGTGAGCGCGAGGTGCTCGAGCTGATGGCCGAGGGGCGCACCAACGCCGGCATCGCCGAGCGGCTGTTCATCGGCGTCGGCGCCGTGGAGAAGAACGTGACCGCCATCTTCCAGAAGCTCGCCCTCGACGACTCCGGCTCCGACCACCGCCGGGTGCTGGCCGTTCTCGCCTTCCTGCAGCGCTAGGCAGCGTTTGTTGTGCCAGCGTCATCCGGGGTCGGTGAGGCTGGCTCGTAGCTGCGCCAGAAGGCGAAGAATCTGCGCCCGCCGATCCACGCGGTGAGCACGAGATAGGCGAGTCCGACACCGAAGCCCAGGGCGTAGAGCGCCCAGACGGGGGCATGTAGCAGCCCGCCGATTCCGGCCGCCAGCAGGCCGAGCAGCGCAGAGCACACGGCGGCGATGAAGATCATGCTGCTTCCGGCCACCTGGCTGAGGCTGCTGCGTGGACCGAGCCAGAAGTAGGTTTGCTCCATACCGGACATGTCGTCGTGCGCTGAGGCCATCAAATGCGGGGCGATGCCCGGATCGAGCTCAAGGTAGGCGGCGCGGAGCCGGTTCATGGCGAGCACGTACATCAAATCCTCCTCCCCGACGTTGTTGACGCGCACATGCGTCAGCACGCCAATCACGCAGAGGATGCCGAGGATCACCACGGCGAACACCCGGAACGCGTCGCTGAAGTCGGTGGCCTGACCGACGAGCGCGATGCTGAGCAGACTTGCCGAGGTCAGCGTGAGGAACATGCTGATGCGGGTGAGCACCTCGCCCTGGGTGGTGCTCCGCGAGGCGAGCAGACTCCAGTGCTCCGTCGCCAACAGCTGCGCGCGAACCGAGGCCGATGCGGCCGGAACTCCTTCTGGCGGCAGAGCCGCCTGCTGAGACATGCAGCCATTGTCCACCAGCGGCCGCGCGATTGCGAGCGGTCGCTAGCGCAGCGCGCCGACGCTCGCCACGGCCGCCTTCAGGTTCGCCACCCGCTTCTCGTAGCGGGCCGCCACGGCGATCAGCAGCACCCCGCCGGCGCCGAACCAGAGCCACCAGAGGGTCGGGTTGTAGAGCGCGGACAGCCACGGCCAGAGCTGGGCCAGGCCGTGCAGCAGCACGACGATCGACCCGAGCACGAACGGAGCCTGCAATCGGCTGACGAGGCCGGCAAGCAGCACCGCGATCGCGACGATGCCCAGCCCGACCACCCGCCAGAGCGGCGAGTGCACGTAGTCGGCCAGGAGCGAGGGCACGAGCAGCAGGGCGAGCCCGCCGCCGAGGGCCGGCCAGCTGCGCGCCCCGGGCGTGCGGGACAGGTGCAGGATGCCGCTGCCGATCCACGCGGCGGCCACGGGCACGGTCACCCACTCGAACGGAACGGCGGCACCGTCCCCGGCCGAGCGCGCCAGGAACACCGTCGCGGCGAGGGCGGCCAGGCCGAGGGCGAGCGGCGCGAGCCAGCCGGCCAGCGAGGGGCTCCGCAGCCAGGCGAGCAGCACGTGCGCCGCGCCGAGCACCGCCACCACGGCGACGGCCCGCACCGCCGCGGCGCCGGAGGCGTCAGGGCTGGCGGCGATGGCCGCGCACTCGAGCAGGGCGGCCCCCACGAGCGGCGCGGCGACGAGCACCGTGGTCAGCCGGCCGGGCTGATCGCCGTTCGCGAGCGCGGCGGCGAGCAGCACGGCCGCGCCGACGGCGACCCAGAACTCGAACAGTCCGGAGACGGTGCCGGGCGCTCCGGCCAGCGTGCTGAGCGCGCGGGCGCCGGCGGCCACCGCCACGCCGAGCCCGCCGGCGCCGATCAGCGCCAGACGGAGCAGCGGGCTGGGCGGCGGCGCGCCCCAGACTCGGGGCCGCCAGAGCACGGCGCCGAGCAGGATGACGCCGCCGATCGAGATCGTGAGGATCGGGCGCAACAGGCTGCCGCTGGCCCCCGCCACCGCGGAGGGCAGCAGGGCGATCAGCAGGCCGGCGGCCGTGATGCCCGCAACGGCGGTGCCGGGGGCGTCCCCTCGCTGCCCGAAGCGGGCGATGAGGGCGGCGATCGCGAGCAGGGCGGCGGCCAGCGGCAGCGCGTACGGCTCGGGCGCGGTGACGCCGGCATCCGTCAACCCCAGCCAGAGCCCGGCCGTCGCCAGGAGCAGGGCGAGCCAGCCCAGGTGGTGCCGCGGGGTGCGGGCGTTGAAGAGTCCCGCGCCGTCGACGGCGGCCAGCAGGGCGCCGACGGCGGCGACGAGGAGCACGAGCCAGTTCGCCGGAGCCTCCAGCGTCGCGAACACCCGCCCGGCGCCGAGCAGCAGCACCAGGCCGCTGCCGGCATCCGCCAGCGTCCGGTCGGTGCCGCTCGGCGGCGCGCCCAGGCGGAGCGCTCCCCGCTGCCAGGCCAGCGCGGCGGCGAGGGCGAGGACGCCGAGCGCGCAGGCCCACCAGTCGAGGGCGGCGCCATCGATGTCCGCACCCGCGCCCCGGGCGGCCCCCACGGCGAACATGCCGGAGAGCCAGACCAGCGGGGTCGCGGCCACGAGGGCCACGCGTCGGCCGAACGTGAGCGTGCGGTTCGCCCCGAGCCCGACGAGCAGCAGGCAGGCGGCGGCGGCGAGCAGTGCGCCCAGCGCGGCCAGCCCGGCGGAAACCAGCACGAGGGAAGTCGTGTTGGCGCTCGGCCAGACGGGCAGCGGCGCGAACACGACGATGCCGGCCGCCGCGGTGGGGGCGAGGGACCACGCGCGGTCCACCGGTGTGCCGAAGCGGCCGAGCGGCAGGCTGAATGCGACGAGCAGCAGGCCGCAGGCCAGAATGAGCAGGGCCCGGGTGTCGACTACCTCGTGTGGGGCGAGGCCGGCCGATGCGGCGATGGCCGTCGGCGCGGCGGCCGTCGTGCCGAGCGCCCAGAGCGCGGCGGCCGCCAGCAGGAGCGGGCGCTGCAGCGGGGTGCGCGGCTGCACTTCGCGGCTGCCGAGGAGCAGGCCGAGGACGGCGGCTGAGCCAACCAGCCAGAGCCACAGCGCGTCGAAGGAGAGCAGGTAGCCGGCGACCGCGTTGACGATCAGGGTGATGAGGGCGAGCGGGCGCAGCTCCGGGAGCCCGGCGGCCCGCGCGCGCAGGGCGGGCACGGCCTGGCTGCAGAGGGCGCCGGCCGCGACCGCCAGGTAGCCGAGCGACGCCCCTGCGACCCAGGGGAGTGCCACCGCACACGCCATGAGGGCGGCGACGACGAACGCTCCGAGGATGACGGCGCGCGCCCTGGCCAGGCCGAATGCCGCCCAGGCGGCGCCGGTCATGGCGGCGCCGCCCACGAGCAGCAGCGCGGCCTGGCGGACGGCGTCCTCCGGGGTCTGGGCGCCGGCTTGGGGCACCCAGAGGGTGAACCAGGGGGCCAGCGGTGAGCGGTCGAAGAAGGCAGTGACCAGGAGCCAGCCCGCCGTCAGCAGCGCCGCTCCGGTGGGCAGGGCCGCGCCGAGCAGCGCGCCGCCCAGGACGTGGCGCCGCGCGGGATCCTGCGCGCGGAAGCGCACCACGTCCAGGGCCAGCAACAGTGCGATGGCGATCAGCACCGGCCAGAGCACCCAGTCGGGCGCGGAGGTGGCACGCACGCCCATGTCGATGGGGATGGCGGCGGCGGTGAACCCGGCGGCCACGCCGAAGCCGATGGCGGCGGCGCGGTCGAGGTCGCCGGGGCGGCGGGCGCTCAGCAGTGCCTGCCCGGCGCACACGACGGCGAGGGTGCCGAGGCTCCAGAGCGGCGCGGCCACCTGGCTCCGCTCGGTGAGCAGTCCGAAGGCGAAGGCCGCCGGCAGCATCGGCGCGGCGAGCAGGAGCACGATGGCGCGCTCGGCGAGCAGTGGCAGGGGCGGCGTCATCCGGCGCCCGATGCGCGGCGCGAGCAGCTGCACCAGGCTGGAGACGATGACGGCGATCGCCACCAGCCAGAGGCGCGCGAAGCCGGTTGTGGCCTGGTCGAGCGGAGCCCCGAGCACCCAGCCGAGCAGGCCGGCGCCGATCGGCACGGCGGCGAAGCCGGCGACGCTGCCCGCCCGCATTCCCGTGACGCGGAACCAGCCCAGGAGGACCGGGGCGCTGACCAGCAACCCGATCGCCCAGTACAGGGCGGGATCCGCCCGATCGGCGCCGAACAGACCGGTGGCCTGCACCGCCCACAGGTCGAGATAGACCAGCAGCACCGCGAGCACGGCGACGCCCTGCGCCGTCGAGTGCATCCGGAAGCGGGCCAGCAGCGAGACCCCGACGAACATCAGCAGGGTGAGCAGGGCGACGGTCACCGCGCGGAACGCCAGGCCAGCCACGAACCAGGCGACGATGAGGAAGAAGACGAGCGCGACCGCGACGAGGCCGACGCCGACGACGAGCAGAAGCATCTGCACGCTGGAGCGTCCGCCGCGCGCCGGCTGGGCGGGTGTTGGCTGGGCGGGTGTCGGCTGGGCGTGCGCCGACACGGGATGAGCGGGCGCGGGCGTCGGATGGGCGGGCGCCGGCAGGGAATGAGCGGGCGCGGGCACCGCGACGGCGGGTGCAACCGCCACGGGTGCAACGACCGCGCGCGCCCGCTGCGACTCCGCCCGGATCAGTCGGATTACCTCGGAGCGGTACTCGAGCCGCTCGGCCGCTGCCCGTGAGGCGCGCAGCAGCTCATCGGCCAGTGGGCTGCCGAGGTCCAAATGACAGCGGGAGCAGACGGTGCCGGGCAACGGCGTGAAACAGGAGGGGCAGAGTTGCCGGTTGCGCAGCTGGGCGGTGCTCTGCGGCCACGACGGCTCGATCCCACCCGCACCCATGCCCGCATCCGCCGTCATCGGTAGCCCCCCACCTGGCCCGCGACCGTTCGCAGGCGCAACGGGCCTCAGCATACTGGCCGGTGCCCTAGCTGTCGGGGAGGTCCTGGTCCGTCGCCGGCGGGTGCGACGCGCCCCGATGAATTTCGTATGCCCGAGCCTCCCCGGGCGAGTCGGGATCATCGGTGATGGCCTCGTCGGCCATGAACTGGCGGATGACGTGTGCCAGCTCTCCCGGGTGGCTGAAGTTGATCGCGTGTGCCGCGCCCTCGATCACGACGAGCAGCACCTGGTTGTCGGTATGCCGGGCGACCTCCTGAATCCGACTGGGACTCGGCATCAGCGGATCCCGGCTGCCCACAACGGCCAGCGTCGGAATCGTCAGCGCCAGCAAGCGTTCGAGCGACGGGTACCGGGTGAGGGAGCGGAACATCTTGACCGTGCTCTGCACGCCGAAGCGCAGGTAGTCCGGTGCCGCGATGCCCATCATTTCGCGCGGCTCGCGCTTGCCGTCGATCGTCAGCTGGCTGATCGCGCGGGTGAGCGGCTGGTTGTGCAGGCCGCCGGCGGGGGAGACGAGGATCGCCCGGTCGATGCGCTCCGGGAACAGGTGGGCGAACTCCAGGATCACCGGGCAGCCCATCGAGTTGCCGACGAGCGTCGCAGACTGCACGCCGCGGTCGTCGAGGAAACGGGCGGCGGCGTGGGCGAGGCCGGGCACGTCGAGGGCCTTCGCCGGCTTGCCGCTCAGCCCGTAGCCGGGCAGGTCTGGGACGAACGTGTGGAAGTCGTCCATCAGGCGCTCCGCCGTCGGCAGCAGGTAGCGGCCGGAGAGGCCGAAGCCGTGCAGGTGCAGCATCACGGGCGCGTCCGGCGGCACGGGAGATTCCCGGTAGAACATGTCGATTCCGTCGACCGTCGTCCAGCGCTCGGCCAGCCGGGACGCGGGGTGCCGCGGAAGCCGCTTCGGCTCGCGGCCGGTCGGGCTCGGATCGGCTGAACTGGATGGCATCATCGCTCTCCTCCCCGCGGAGGTCCTGCTCGCCGCCGCCGCGACGATCGGCCTGTACCAGCAATCTTCCCGCGCCGGTGGGTGCTGTCAAGCCCCTCTGACCAGGGCGGCAGAACACAGAAAGGGCCGCAACCATTCGGTTGCGGCCCTTGTCACCGGGAGGGGCTGACGAGAATCGAACTCGCATCATCTGTTTGGAAGACAGAGGCTTTACCACTAAGCTACAGCCCCAGATTCGCGCTCCTCCGGGTGGTCCCGTCGTTCCGCGCTGGGTATTTTCAGTTGTCGGGCAGCCTAAGCATCTACCATGGAGCTACATCCCGCGGCCCACAGCTGTGGGCACTCGAACAATGTTAGTACAGCTTTTGACGTGCCTCGTCCACTTTCACGTTGCGCGAGCGCATCCGAAACAGTGCATTAGACTTGCCGAGGCCTTTCTGCTCGCGTGCAACTTTGCATGCGGCAGCAGAGAAGGCACGACGGGTTGCGGCACTGACTCGGGGCGTAGCTCAGCTTGGTAGAGCGCTCGGTTTGGGACCGAGAGGTCGCAGGTTCGAATCCTGTCGCCCCGACCACGTCGTGAGACATCCCAGCAGAACTTTTGACGTCTAGGAGAATTGCCACAATGCCAAACACTTCGGTTGAAATGCTCAGCCCGACGCGCGCCAAGCTGACCATCTCGGTTTCGCCCGAAGAGCTGAAGCCCAGCATCACCCACGCCTACGGCCACATCGCCGAGCAGGTCAGCGTTCCCGGCTTCCGCAAGGGCAAGGTTCCGCCCGCGATCCTCGACCAGCGCGTTGGCAAGGGTGCCGTCATCGAGCACGCCGTCAACGAGGGCCTGGACGGTTTCTACCGTCTCGCCGTCGCCGAGCACGACCTGCGCCCGCTGGGCCGCCCCAACGCCGACATCGTCGAGTGGCCCTCCGACAAGGACTTCTCGGGCGACCTGCTCCTCTCCATCGAGGTCGACGTGCGCCCCGAGCTCACGCTGCCCGAGCTCGCCGGCATCGCCATCACGGTGGACGCCGCCGAGATCTCTGACGAGGACGTCGACGCCGAGCTGGAGAAGCTGCGCAGCCGCTTCGGCACGCTCATCACGGTCGACCGCCCCGCCAAGACCGGTGACTTCGTCACCATCGACCTCACCGCCAAGATCGGCGACGACGAGGTCGACAACGCGAGCGGCATCTCCTACGAGGTCGGCTCCGGCGAGCTCATCGAGGGCATCGACGAGGCCCTCGACGCGCTCTCCGCCGACGAGACCACCACCTTCGAGTCCAAGCTGCTCGGCGGCGACCGTGAGGGCGAGACCGCTCTCATCACCGTCACCGTCACCGCGGTCAAGGAGCGCGAGCTCCCCGCTGCAGACGACGACTTCGCTCAGATCGCCAGCGAGTTCGACACCATCGCCGAGCTGCGCGAGAGCCTCGTCAAGCAGGTCGAGGGCAACAAGACCTTCGCTCAGGGCGGCCAGGCACGCGACCTCCTCATCGACAAGCTGCACGAGCTCGTCGAGGTTCCCGTTCCCGTCTCCCTCGTCGAGGACGAGGTGAACCGTCACCTCGAGGGTGAAGGCCGCCTCCAGGACGACGAGCACCGCGCAGAGGTCACCGAGTCCAGCGAGAAGACCTTCCGCACCCAGATCCTCCTCGACGCGATCGCCGAGGCCGAAGAGGTCAAGGTCAGCCAGGACGAGCTCTCGCAGTACCTCGTCCAGGGTGCAGCGCAGTACGGCATGAACCCGGCCGAGTTCGTTCAGATCCTGAGCGAGAACGGCCAGATCCAGGCCATGGTCGGCGAGGTTGCCCGCAACAAGGCCCTCGCGATCGTCCTCGGCAAGGCTGTCGTCACCGACGCCAACGGCAAGACCGTTGACCTCGCCGAGTTCACCGCCGTCGACAACGGTGAGGACGAGGCAGAGGCTGAGGCCGAGGCCGAGAAGCCCGCCAAGAAGGCTCCGGCCAAGAAGGCCGCCGCGAAGAAGGACTCCGACGAGAAGTCGGCTTCCGACGAGAAGCCGGCCGCGAAGAAGCCGGCCGCGAAGAAGCCCGCCGCGAAGAAGGCCGCCAAGGCCGACGACGCCGAGGCTGCCAAGTAGTCACACGCTTGTCCTGAACGAGGGTCGGATGCCGCTGGCATCCGGCCCTCGTTCTCTTTCACCCCCCCTGCCGCACACCGAGAACCACCCCGAGCACCCCAGGAGATCGCATGGACCGCCGTACCGAGTGGCAGGCGCGCGTCGACGCCGTGTGGGCCGACGCCTCGCTGAACAACGCCGAGGTCATTGACCGCATTGACGAGCTGGCCGCCGACTGGCCGGAGGACGACGCGCTGTCCCTGTTCCAGACCGCGGGCGCCCGCGACTCCGCCGGCCTCGAGGCGCAGGCCGCGCCGCGCTACCAGAAGGCCCTGGCCCTCGGCCTGCCCGAGTCGGAGCGCGCCCAGGCCACCATCCAGCTCGCCAGCACGCTGCGCAACCTCGGCCGGGCCGACGAGGCCATCGCGCTGCTCCGCGCCGAGCTGGCCGAGCGGCCGGGCGGCGAGTATGCCGGCGCCGCGACCGCGTTCCTCGCCCTGGCGCTGGCCGACATCGGGAGCGCGCAGGAGGCGACGCAGCTGGCCGTGCTCGCCCTGGTGCCGCACCTGCCCCGCTACCAGCGCAGCGTGGCGGCCTACGCCCGGGCCCTGACCGCGCCCTGACTGCGCCCTGACAGGCCGCCCCGTTCGGGCGCGCGGGGGACTCGCGATCTGCCCACGGCGAACAGCGCCGTTCCCGGGCCGTCGCTCCGATAGATTCGTCATACCGCGTTAACTGAAACGGAGCGACAACATGGCTGAACCTCTGGTAGCCACCAGCGTTTTTGATCGACTGCTGAAGGACCGCATCATCTGGCTCGGTTCCGAGGTGCGCGACGACAACGCCAACGAGATCGCCGCCAAGCTCTTGCTGCTGGCCGCCGAAGACTCCAAGCGCGACATCTACCTCTACATCAACTCGCCCGGTGGCTCGATCACGGCCGGCATGGCCATCTACGACACCATGCAGTTCGTGCCGAACGACATCGTCACCGTCGGCATCGGCATGGCGGCGTCCATGGGGCAGCTGCTGCTCACCGCCGGCACCAAGGGCAAGCGCTACATCACCCCGAACGCCCGCGTGCTGCTGCACCAGCCGCACGGTGGCTTCGGCGGCACCTCCAGCGACATCCAGACGCAGGCACAGCTCATCAACGACATGAAGCGCCGCCTCGCCGAGATCACCGCTGCGCAGACCGGCAAGTCCGTCGAGCAGATCAACGCCGACGGCGACCGTGACCGTTGGTTCGACGCCGAGCAGGCCCTCGAGTACGGCTTCGTCGACCACATCCGCGAGTCCGCTCTGGATGTCACCGGCGGCGGCGGAACCGAAACCGAAACCAAATAGGCCCCCGAGCATCGACAATTCGAGCAGAAACGAAGAGACGACTATGACGACCCCCAGCTTCGGTGGCACCGCATTCTCCAGCATGCAGGCACCCGGCTCCCGCTACATCCTGCCCACGTTCGAGGAGCGCACGGCCTACGGCTACAAGCGCCAGGACCCCTACGCCAAGCTGTTCGAGGACCGCATCATCTTCCTCGGCGTGCAGGTGGATGACGCCTCCGCCGACGACGTGATGGCCCAGCTGCTCGTGCTCGAGAGCATGGACCCTGACCGCGACATTCAGATGTACATCAACTCGCCCGGTGGCTCCTTCACCGCGATGACGGCCATCTACGACACGATGCAGTACATCCGCCCGCAGGTGCAGACCATCGTCCTCGGCCAGGCGGCCTCCGCCGCCGCCGTGCTGACCGCCGCCGGAGCCCCCGGCAAGCGTCTGGCACTGCCGAACGCGCGCATCCTGATCCACCAGCCCGCCGTCGGCGAGGCCGGCCGCGGCCAGGCGTCTGACATCGAGATCCAGGCCAAGGAGATCCTGCGCATGCGCACCTGGCTCGAGGAGACGCTGGCCAAGCACTCCAACCGCGACGCCGCCCAGGTGAACAAGGACATCGACCGCGACAAGATCCTGAGCGCCGACGAGGCACTCGAGTACGGTCTGATCGACCAGGTGCTCACCTCGCGCAAGAGCCTCGCGGCCCTCACCAAGTAGACACCGCACAGCTCGACGCACTGCATGAACGCGACGGGGGACTGGCTGCACGACCGCCGGCCCATCCGTCGCGTTTCTGCGCGGAGGGATTCTGCTGTGGCGGATGCCGCGGCCGATGGCGGCGAGTGGCCGGCGAGCATCCCGGCCATCGCCGCGGTGCTCCGCGACGGGCTCGACTTCGGCCCGGGCGTCACCTTCCTCGTCGGCGAGAACGGCAGCGGCAAGTCGACGCTGCTGGAGGGCATCGCCATGGCCGCCGGCCTGCCGCCGGAGGGCGGCAGCAGCAATGGATCGCACACGACGCGCCCCACGGAGTCCCCGCTGGCCGACTGGCTGCAGATCGAGCGCGGGCCCGGCGCGCCGCGCGGCGGGTTCTTCCTCCGCGCCGAGACCATGCACGGCTACTACAGCTACCTGGAGTCGCTGGACGGGAGTCCCGATCGGCACCTGCACTCGCTCAGCCACGGCGAGTCGTTCAACGACCTGCTCGAGAACAAGCTGAACCACCCGCGCTACGTGACCGGGCTGGCCTGCCTGGACGAGCCGGAGGCCGCGTTGTCCTTCGCGTCCACCCTGAACTGGATGGTGGGACTGCGCGACATGGTCGAGCGCGGCAGCCAGGTGATCTGCGCGACGCACTCGCCGGTGCTCGCCGCGCTGCCCGGGGCGCGCATCCTGGAACTGGGGGACTGGGGCATCCGGGAGGCGAGCTGGGAGGGGCTGCAGCTCGTCGGGCACTGGCGCGCGTTCCTCGACTCTCCGGATCGTTACCTGCGCCACCTCTTCGCCGACTGAAAGGCGACGGACGCTCAACATCCGGCAATCGGTCCGAGAAACTGCGGGCGTCGCTCTCCGCGATGTCGGCATCACAGGATAGGCTCGGAGCACGTTCTGGAACACTCGTTTCGAGACACGAGTGGCAAGACACGAATTCAAGTCGCTGAGGAGGCGGACGGATGGCACGCATAGGTGAAAGCGCCGATCTGCTCAAATGCTCCTTCTGCGGGAAGAGCCAGAAGCAGGTTCAGCAGCTCATCGCTGGGCCCGGCGTCTACATCTGCGACGAGTGCGTCGAGCTCTGCAACGAGATCATCGAGGAGCGCCTCGCCGAGTCCGGCGAGGAGGCCACCGGCGACTTCGAGCTGCCCAAGCCGAAGGAGATCTTCGGCTTCCTCGAGGAGTACGTGATCGGGCAGGAGCCCGCCAAGCGCGCCCTGGCCGTCGCCGTCTACAACCACTACAAGCGCGTGCGCGCGCGCAGCGCCATCGGGCCGGCCGACGTGAAGGACGACATCGAGATTGCCAAGTCCAACATCCTGCTGATCGGCCCGACCGGCTGCGGCAAGACCTACCTCGCGCAGACCCTCGCCAAGCGCCTCAACGTGCCGTTCGCGGTCGCGGATGCCACCGCGCTGACCGAGGCCGGCTACGTCGGCGAGGACGTCGAGAACATCCTGCTCAAGCTGATCCAGGCCGCCGACTACGACGTCAAGCGGGCAGAGACCGGCATCATCTACATCGACGAGGTCGACAAGATCGCCCGCAAGGCGGAGAACCCGTCGATCACGCGCGACGTCTCCGGCGAGGGCGTGCAGCAGGCGCTGCTGAAGATCCTGGAGGGCACGGTCGCCTCGGTGCCGCCGCAGGGCGGGCGCAAGCACCCGCACCAGGAGTTCATCCAGATCGACACCACGAACGTGCTGTTCATCGTCGCGGGAGCCTTCGCCGGCCTGGAGGAGATCATCTCCTCCCGGGCGGGCAAGAAGGGCATCGGCTTCGGCGCCCCGCTGCACTCCAAGGGCGACGACGTCAACCTGTTCAGCGAGGTGCTGCCGGAGGACCTGCAGAAGTTCGGGCTCATCCCCGAGTTCATCGGCAGGCTCCCCGTCGTCACCACCGTCAGCCAGCTCGACCAGGCGGCGCTGATGGAGATCCTCACCAAGCCGAAGAACGCCCTCGTGCGCCAGTACCAGCGCATGTTCGAGTACGACGGCGTCGAGCTCGAGTTCGAGGAGCCGGCGCTGGAGGCCATCGCCGACCTCGCGGTGCTCCGGCAGACCGGCGCCAGAGGGCTCCGCGCCATCATGGAGGAGGTGCTCGGACCGATCATGTTCGAGGTGCCCTCCAGCGAGGAGGTGGCGCGCGTGGTCGTCACCCGGGCCGCCGTGCTCGAGAACGCCGCACCCACGATCGTGCCGCACAAGGTGCGCCGCCAGGAGAAGTCGGCCTAGTCCGATCACTCGAGAGCCAACGCTTCACTGACGAAGGGCACGGGCATCCTGCAACCCATCTTCGCCGGCATCGTCGCCGCGATCACCGGATTCGCCAGTTCCTTCGCCCTGGTCATCGCCGGGCTCGTTGCCGTCGGGGCCAGCGACGAGCAGGCCGCATCCGGCCTGTTCGCCCTCTGCCTGGCGGTGGGCGTCATCTGCGTCCTGCTCCCGTGGCTGCTGAAGATCCCCGTCTCCTTCGCCTGGTCGACGCCGGGCGCCGCGCTGCTGCTGGCGGCGGGCGCGACGACGCAGAACTTCGCCGCAGCGGTGGGCGCGTTCCTCGTCTGCGCGGCGCTCATCGTGCTGTGCGGGCTCTGGCCGCTGCTCGGCCGGCTGATCACCCGCATCCCGAAGTCCCTCGCCGGCGCGATGCTCGCCGGCATCCTGTTCCCGATCTGCATCGCGCCGGTCACCGCCGCCATCGAGCAGCCGCTCGTCGCCGTGCCGATGATCCTGGTCTGGCTGCTGCTCAGCCGGCTCGCGCCCCGCTGGGCCGTGCCGGCCGCCATGCTGGTGGCTGCGGTCGGCATCGCCGCGATCGCGGGGCCGGGCGCCCTCAGCGGGCAGTCCACACTTCCCCGGCTGGAGTTCGTCGCACCCGTCTTCGAGCCCGCCGTCATCGTGAGCCTCGGCATCCCGCTCTTCATCGTCACGATGGCCGGCCAGAACGTGCCGGGCTTCGCCGTGCTCTCGACGTTCGGATACACGGTCGCGCCGCGCACGGCGCTGCTCAGCACCGGCCTCGCCTCGGCCGGGGCGGCGTTCTTCGGCGGGCACGTGATCAACCTGGCCGCGATCACCGCGGCGTTGATGGCCAGCCCGGAGGCGCACCCGGAGCGCTCGAAGCGCTGGGTGGCCACCGTCAGCTCCGGCTTCGTCTACCTGGCCCTCGGCGTCGGGGCGGGCGCGGCGGCGGCCCTGGTGGCGGCCGCACCCCCGGTGATCATCATCGCCGTCGCCGGGTTGGCCCTGCTCGGCGCGCTCGTGACCGCCGTGTCGAATGCGCTCGAGGTCGCCGAGCAGCGCATCAGCGCGATCGCGACGTTCCTGGTGACGGCATCCGGCGTCTCGATCGTCGGCATCGGATCCGCCTTCTGGGGGGCTCCTGGTCGGCGGCGTGTTCCTGCTCTGGCTGGTGCCAACTGTGCGCACGCCGCAGAAGCAGCGCGAGCCGGTGCTGCGGCCCTAGGCCAGATCGTCGTCGGTGCGCGCGCCGAAGACGATCTCGTCCCAGCTCGGCATCGATGCTCGGCCCTTCTTGGCGCGGGCCGCGGGTGTGGCCGGGGGCACGGCAGAGACCACCGCGGGCGCCGATGCGGGCTCGGCGGTCGGCACCGGGCCCGTGGGTGCGGCCGGCGGGAGGCCCACCGGCTTGCTGGCGGCTCCCCAGAGCCGCAGAGTCGGGTTGGACGGGGCCTCGTCGGCGCCGTGGCCGGGGGCGGGCGCCTGGGGCGCCTCGGTCGAGACGGCCGGCACCTCGATCCGGGGCGCGGCCGGAACGGCGGTGGGCCCGGTCAGGGGCTGGCGTGGCTCGGCCACGGTCGAGGAGGCGGCTTCACGTTCCCCGCGCCGACGGCGCAGCGCCTCGAGCAGGTCGGCGGTCTCGCTGAGCGAGGTGGCCGGCTCGTCGGCGCGCTTGATGGCGGCCTTGCTCGCGGCGGGGCTGGAGGAGGCGGCCCGGCCGTACGCCATGGGCTCGAGCTGGGAGACGACGTCGCCGGGGTCGTCGCCGATCAGCGGGTCGCGGAACGAGAACGCGCCGCTGTCGAAGCGCGACTCGTCGATCGTGGTGTCGTGGCCGACGGCGCGCAGCCGGGGGATCAGCGAGCCGCTGATCTCGCCCTGCTGGGAGAGCGTCACGGCCTCGGAGTTCAAGGGGGAGAGGGTGAGCTTCTTCGGCTCGAAGGCCCAACGCGCGTCGTGGTCGATGCCGTCGGCGGTGAAGGCGAGCTTGATGACCCAGCCGCCGGCCGGCTCCTTCCAACTGGCCCAGCGCTCACCATGGGCGCCGAGCGCGGCGAGACGCTCCCGGATGACGGTGCCGAAGTTCATCGGGTCGTCGGCCGGCTCCGGGTCGATCGCCGTGTGCACGGGAACGCCGAGTGCCGAGGACACCATGTGCTCGCGTTCGGCGACGACGGGGCCCTCGAAGCGCTGGATGTACTCCAGCGAGGCGCCGGTGACGGCGGCGACATCGTCGGCGGACATGCCGGAGCGGATGTAGGCCTGCACCTCCCTGGGGGAGAGCTTGGGGCTGTTGGAGGCCTCCGGCTGTGCCTGGCGCAGCCGCGATTGCAAGACATCGTCGATGACGATGCGAAAGCGGTCGCCCTCGTCTGAGGCGACGAGAAGCGCCCCGTTCTCGACGCCGATTACCTTGAGTTCCTGCATTGCGTTGAGCCCTTTCGCGCTGGCTATCGCTGCCAAGGATGCCACGCGAAAGGCCCAATTCAGGGGAATACGCTGGGCGTGCCGGAAGTTCTGTAGGAATGGCGGCCAGATCGGCGAACGAGGGTTTGCTATTCCCCGCACTTTGTTGCAAACTATGGCCGCCGATTTTTGTTCTGGCGGCTGTAAATGGAAGTGGATGGGTATGGCAACGGATTACGACGCACCTCGAAAGACAGACGATGATTCTGACTCGATCGAGGCGCTGAAAGAACGAGTACCCGACAAGATGTCGGGCGTCGTTGATGTCGAAGACGCGGACAACCCTGGTGGCTTCGAACTGCCGGGCGCGGATCTCTCCGACCTCGATCTCGACGTCGTCGTGCTGCCCCCGCAGGCAGACGAATTCACCTGTGTGAGCTGCTTCCTGGTGAAGCACCGCTCGCAGATCGACCACGAGTCCAAGCTCGGACCGATCTGCCTGGAGTGCGCAGCCTAAGCAGCGGGCGAATCAGTTTCTGGCCGTCGTGATCGATTGATCGCGGCGGCCAATTCTGTTGGGCGGCGGCTGGAGAGCAGCCAGTACGGGGTGGGGTCGCTCGGGTCGTTCAGCTCGACGCGGACGACCGACTTCACCCAGCCGCGGATGAGCAGCCAGGCCCGCGCATCCAGTCGCGTGCCGCGTTCGGCGAAAGCCTCGGCACCTTCACAGCTTGTGGCCGGGCCGAGGGCGTCGACACCGATGCTGGCGCGGCCGGCGGTGAGCCGGTCGGCGGTCAGGGTGATGCGGGGCGAGGCGACGAGTAGCAGCACGACGCATCCGGCGTAGAGGATGAGGGCGGTCACGACGCCCGCCGTCACGCTGATCGGGGCGAGCACGAGGATGCTCGCGGGGATGACCAGCGCCGTGGCGATGAACATCCACGGGTTCGGCCAGAGCCGCTCGTCGTAGACGGCGGACGCGGTGTCGAGGTTTTCAGGCATGTCTCTATTCGATCAGAGTTCTGCACTACCCTCGACACGTGGCTGAAAGCGTTGAAGTATTGATCACGGCATCCGTGCTGCCCCAGTACGCCCACCCGGGCGATGCGGG
>NZ_MPZN01000054.1 GCF_002936985.1 Microterricola pindariensis
CCGAGGGTCAGGTGGTTCACACCGTCGCCGAGCATGTCGACGACGCCGACGGCCTCGGTTCCCGCCTGCGCCGGGAGCTCGGGCTTGAAGCCGTAGGTGCCGCGCACCGTCCATAGGTCGTGGTTGTGAATGGGGGAGAGCAGCGTGCGCACGCGCACCTCTCCGGCGCCGGGCAGCGGAAGCGGGCGTTCCTGCAGGCTCAGCACGGCGGCGGGGTCGCCAAATTCGGGGTGGACGAGGGCGTTCATGGTGGTGTTGCTCATCTGGGTAGTCCTCCGAGACTGTAGTGGTGAGGTCAATGTGGGGCGGATGCCTGGGCCGATGCCTCTGGCGGATCAGCTCTCTGCGGCGGGATGCGCGCTCACGGCGCGCATCGTCTCCGTGAGGTGTTGCAGGGTTTCGATGAGGGAGGCGGCGGACCCCTCGTCCGACAGCCCGGTGCCGGCCGCAATCTTGGCCGGGATGCCGGCGAGCTCGGCGCGCAGCTCCAGTCCGCGGTCGCCGACCGTCACGGTCACCACGCGCTCGTCGGCGGTTCGCCGCTCGCGCTGCACGAGGCCGCCCTCCTCCATCCTGCGAAGCAGTGGGGAGAGCGTGCCGGAATCCAGCTGCAGGTGCTCGCCCAGCGAGGACACCGTCTGGTCGCCCTCCAGCCACAGCGTCACAAGCACGAGGTACTGCGGGTAGGTGAGCCCCCACGGTTCGAGCAGGTGGCGGTAGGCCTGGGTCGTGGCGCGAGTCGCCGCGTAGAGGGAAAAGCACACCATCTCATCAGTCACGGCCATAAGTAAATGGTTGCACACAACTACATTGTGCACAACTTAAGTAGTGCACCGCTCGGCACTCCCGCTCGGCACGCCCGCCCGGCAAGGGGCCGTCACGCGGCCGTCATCTGCGGGCAACCCCCACGAATTGCACGAGCGTACGCTTGAGGCGTGAACGCGCGACGACTTCCCACGATGTCCGATGACGGTATGAACTTCCACACCCGCAAGTGGGTGCGGCCAGAGGACCTGAACGCCAACGGCACCCTGTTCGGCGGCAGCCTGCTGCGCTGGATCGACGAGGAGGCGGCGATCTACGCCATCATCCAGCTCGGCAACTTCCGGGTCGTGACCAAGTTCATCTCCGAGATCGAGTTCCAGGCCTCCGCGCTGCAGGGCGACCTCATCGAGATGGGGCTGATCGCGACGCACTTCGGCCGCACCTCGATCACCATGCGCGCCGTCGTGCGCAACATGATCACGCGCCGGGTCATCCTCTCCATCGAGAAGCTCGTGTTCGTGAGCCTCGACGACGACGGCCGCCCGCAGCCGCACGGCTTCAGCCAGATCACCTACAACCGCGACCGCATGCCCACCGAGCACCCGGCCACCGGCGCGATTCGCCTGCCGGAGCGCTGAGCCGCCGGTCAGTCCTCGATGAGCCGCTTGCCGAGGCTGACGGTGTCATCGTTCCGGTAGCCGAGGTGCTCGTAGAAGTCGACGACCCCGGAGTTGGTCGAGCGCACCTGCAGGTTCACCTTGGGGCAACCGAGCGCGAGCAGCGCCGCCTCCACATGGGCCACGAGCGCGCGCCCGACGCCGAGCCCGCGTGCATCATCGGCCGCCGCCAGGTAGTTCATCCAGCCGCGGTGCCCGTCGTAGCCGGCCATGACGGAGCCGAGGACGCGGCCGCCGTCACCCGTGGCGACCACGAACAGCTCGGGCTGCACCGTGGCCTTCCTGGCGATGTCCTTCCGCGGGTCGTTCCAGGGCCGGGTGAGCCCGGCATCCTGCCAGAGCGCGATGACCGCGTCGGTGTCTTCGGGGCGGAAGGGTCTGATCTGCATCACAACAGTCTCAGGCACTGAGGGGGCGCCCTGCGCCACTTCGGCGGCATGTGCGCCACTTCAACGGGCGCGGAGGCCGTCGAACTGGCGCAGAGCGCGGTCGGCCCGGATGGCGCAGGGACGACAGGCTCAGAGCTGTCAGGAGCCTGGAGCCTGGTCAGCGAGCGCGAGCCGGTACGACTGCATCGGGTCGCCACCGAGCGGATGCGGGATTTGCCCGCCGAACGGCACGAAGCCGGCACGCGTGTACACCTCGATCGCTCTGACGTTGGTCGTGCGCACCTCGAGGGTGAGCGAGCGGAACGCACCGCGTGTGGCGTGTTCCACCGCATCGGCGAGGAGCGCCCTGCCGACGCCGCTGCCAGCGCCGCCGGGGTGAACGGCGAGGAAGTGCAACAGTGCCTCGCTCGGATCGGCGCGACCGGACTCCACCAGGGCGAACCCGTTCCGCGGGGAATCGACGACCGCGAATCGGACGATCGGGTTCTGGAACGACGCGCGCACCCGTTCGGCCATCGCCTCGGCATCCACGGTGCCGTCGCGCGCCTCGAGGGCGCGCACCCAGATCTCGGCGCACAGCTCAACGTCGTCGGGCAGCACTCCCGCGCGAATGCGGGTCGCGTCGGTAACGTGCACGAGGCTCATCGCCGCCCCGCGGCGGGCGCACGATTGCACACGATCAACCCAGGCATCCTCGTAGAGTAGGCGACTCCAGGCCCCGTCGGAAGTCGGTTTCAACGCGCCGGCTCTGCCCGGTGCGCCGGGCCGGACCGCGTGACACGCGCGAACCGGGTGTCGCCGGGCCCAGGGGGTCGCCGTGCACCCCGATGTTCGCTGTTTCGGCACTCCGAGGTGCGAGCGTTGACATGTGGACAACCCTGAACATATACTCGCCATGTTCATAGTTGTCCACGTACAAAGAAGTTCGGTTCGAATCAATGAAGATTGCAGTTGTCGGCAGTTACGGCGTCGGGCTCACGATGCGCGTTCCCCGCGTTCCCGCCCCCGGCGAGACCGTCTCCGGCGGAACGTTCCAGGAGGGCCCCGGAGGCAAGGGGTCCAACCAGGCCATCGCCGCGGCGCGCCTCGGCGCCGACGTCTCGTTTCTCACCGCCATCGGCCCCGACGATTTCGGCCGTGCGGCCACGGCGCTCTGGCGGGCGGAGGGCGTCGACGCCGAACACGTCGTCACGACATCCGCCCCCACCATGGTCGGGTTCATCCTCGTCGACCCGACCGGCGAGAACTGCATCTCGATCGCCCCGGGGGCGCTCGACGAACTGGATGCCGCATCGATCGAGCCGTTCCGCGCCGAGATCGCCGCCGCCGACATCCTCGTGGTCTCCATGGAGATCCCGCTCGCCGCCGCGACGGCGGCGCTGCGCATCGGCAGGGAGGTCGGCACGCCCACGCTGCTGAACCCCGCGCCGGCCCAAGAGCTCCCCGACGCGGTGTGGCCACTCGTCGACATCATCACGCCCAACCAGACCGAGGCGCCGGTGTTGCTCGGCCTCGCCCCCGACCATGGGCTGAGTGACGCCGAGCTCATCACCGAACTCCGGCGGCGCACGGGGGGATCGGCCATCCTCACGCGTGGCGGCCGCGGGGCGCTCGTCTCCGACGCCGACGGCACCGCCGAGGTTCCGGCGTTGCGCGTCGAGAAAGTGGTCGACACGACCGGCGCGGGCGACTCCTTCACCGCGGCGCTCGCCGTCGCCATCGCCGAGGGGCGCTCCCTCCGCGACGCGGCGCATTTCGCCGCCGCCGCGGGCGCCCACGCCGTCACGATCGCCGGCGTCATCCCCTCCCTCCCCACCCGTGACCAGCTGAACTCCGAGATTGGATCGAACCGATGACCGCGACCTCCGTGCTTGCGCCGAAGGCCTCCTTCGACGTCCGCAAGCTCCTCCACGCGCGTGAGGCCGGCGTCTTCGCCGCCCTCGTTCTGCTCTTCATCCTCGGGACGGTACTGTCGCCGAACTTCGCGCAGTCCGGAAACCTGCTCTCGGTCGGCCAGCAGATCTCGCAGATCGGCATCATGGCCATCGGCGCCACCTTCGTCATCATCAACGGCGAGATCGACCTCTCTGTCGGCTCGATCTACGCACTCGCGGCCATCTCGACCGGCATGGCGATTGCGGCCGGCCTCGCCTGGCCCGTCGCCATCCTGATCGGTCTCGGCGTCGGCGCAGTGGCCGGGCTGCTCAATGGCCTCGCAGTCGTGCTGCTCGGCGTTCCGTCCTTCATCGTGACCCTCGGCAGCCTGAGCGTGTTCCGGGGCATCACGCTGCTCATCTCGGATGGCGCGCCCATCTCGCTGAGCGCCAAGCAGCCCGGTGTGGCCGAGTTCACTCTCCTCGGCCAAGGCCGGCTCTTCGGGGTCGTGCCGATGCAGCTCATCATCTTCGCCGTGATCGCGGCGCTGGGCGTCGTTCTGCTCTCCCGCTCCCGCCTCGGCTTCAACACCTACGCGGTCGGTGGCAACCAGGAGGCGGCGCGGCTGGTCGGCATCAACGTCAAGACGGTCAAGCTCACCGCCTTCGTGCTCTCCGGCCTCACGGCGGCCATCGCCGGCGTTCTCGGGCTCTCGTTCCTCTCCTACGTGCAGGGTGTGACCGGCACGGGTCTCGAACTCACCGTGATCTCGGCGGTCATCATCGGCGGTGCCGCCCTGTTCGGCGGTTCCGGAACGATGTGGGGAACCATCATCGGCGTCGCGTTCATCGGCCTGTTGCAGAACATCCTCAACATCAACGGGATCTCGTCCTTCTGGCAGACCGTCGTCACCGGTCTCGTGATCGTCGCCGCTGTCGCGGCCGACACCTGGCAGCGCAAGCGCAAGACCAGAGCCTGAGTCCCCGTTTGTCGGGTCGGCCGGTCGGCCGCGCCCCCTCTGCGCCACCCCTCTGCACCACCCCTCCGCACCACCCCGCCCGGACACAACCAAAGGAGTATTGATGTCCATCCGTACCAAGACCCGCCGCCTGCTCGCGGTCGGCGCCATCGCCACGGCAGCTGCGCTCACCCTGAGCGGATGCGGCGCCATCACCTCCGGCAACGACGGCGCAGCCGCCGACGGCAGCTTCCACCTCGCCGACTACATTCAGGAGCGCATCGACGCCGGTGAGCCCCTGCGCATCAAGCTCAGCTACCACGACCCCTCCCTCGCTTTCGCCACCCCCATCAGCGAGGGCATGGAGCGGGCCGGTGAAGAGCTCGGCGCCGATGTGCAGTTGATCGGACCGACGGGTGGCGACGCCGCCAAGCAGGTCTCCGAGCTCCAGACGTTGATCCAGCAGAAGTCCGTCGACGCCCTCGCCGTTTCATCGGCGTCCAGCGACGCGCTGAAGCCGATCATCGCGCAGGCCTACGACGCCGGCATCCCGATCATCTCCTTCAATACCGACAACCCCGATTCGCAGCAGATGGGCTTCGTCGGCCAGGACCTCAAGGGCTCCGGGCAGTCGCAGGCTGAGGAGCTCGTGGCGGCGCTCGGCGCCAATGCCTCCGGCAAGGTCGTCGTGTTCTCCCTCGACACCGGCGCCGGCTGGTCGCACGAGCGATTCAGCGGATTCGAGGCGGGCCTGGAAGGCAGCAAGCTGGAGATCGTCGGGCCGGTGAACGTCGGCAACGAGCCGAATGCCGCCTACAACACCGTCGAGTCGACCATGGCCGGCCAGTCCGGCGTCGTCGCCATCGCCGGCCTGGACTGCTGCTCCACCACCGCCGGTGCGCAGTGGATCCAGCAGTCCGGCAACGCGGGCGCCATCACGATGGTCGGCTTCGACCTGCTGCCGTCGACGGCTGACTTCGTCGAGAACGGCGTCGTGACGTTCACCATCAGCCAGAACCCGGCCGAGCAGGGATTCCAGGCCGTCAAGGTGCTGTACGACTTCCTGACGAACGGCACCGCGATCAGCGGCGTCGACACCGGCGCGCAGTTCATCACGAAGGAGAACCTCGGCGAAGCAACGGTGGAAGGCTGATGACGACGCTCTCGCCCCTCGGCGGCCCTGAAGATCTGCGGGCTCAGGCCGGCGGCACCCAGCCAGCGATTCGAATCCGCGGCCTCAGCCGCAGCTTCGGCCCGGTGCGCGCGCTCGAAGACGTGAGCTTCGACGTTCCGGCCGGCGAGCTGACTGCACTGCTTGGAGAGAACGGCGCCGGAAAGTCGACGCTGCTCAAGATCCTTGCAGGTCTCCAGCCGCCGAGCGGCGGGAGCGTCACCCTGTTCGGCCGGGAGGTCGACGCCTACGACCCGCACACCATGCTCACCGAGCACAGCATCGCCATCGTGCCGCAGGAGCTTTCGCTGCTGCCCGACCGCACCGTCGCCGAGAACATCCTCGCCGGGGTCGAACCGGGCAACCGCCTGTTCCCGTCGAAGCGCACGATGATACGGCGCACGCTCGAGCTGTTGAGCGAGCTCGAGCTCCAGCTCGACCCGAACACCGTGGTGCGCACGCTCGACATGGCCACGCAGCAGCTGGTCGTCGTGGCGCGCTCCATCGCCCGCGGCTGCCGCGTGCTCATCCTCGACGAGCCGACCGCGATGCTCACCCCGGCCGAGGCCGACCGGCTCTTCGCCCTCATGGCGAAGCTCAAGGCCGGGGGAACGACCCTGCTCTACGTGTCGCACCGGATGCCGGAGGTGTTCGCGTTGGCCGACCAGATCGAGGTGTTGCGCGACGGCCGCCACGTCGCATCCTGGCGGCGCTCCGAGACCACGCCGGAGCAGGCCGTCGCGGCCATGGTCGGGCGCGAGCTTGGCCAGTTCACCAGCCGGGCCGAGCTGCACCCGGCCGCAGACCGATCCGGAAGCACTCCCGCCCTCGCGGTCGCCGAGCTGAGCGGGCGACGTCACTCGGGCATCAGCTTCGAGGTGCGCCCCGGCGAGATCCTCGGGGTCGCGGGCCTGCCGGACTCCGGCCGGGTCGAGCTGCTGCACAACATCTTCGGGGCAGAGAAGGGCACGGGCGGAACGGTCGCGCTCTCGGGCCGCGTCTATGAGAACCGCAGCCCCATCGCGAGCGTCGCAGCCAAGCTTGCCTTCGTGCCCGGCGAACGCCGCGCGCAGGGACTGCTGACGACGATGAGCGTCGGCGACAACATCGGCGTGCTCACGGTGCGCGCGCTCAGCCGGCTCGGCCTCGTGCGGCGCGGCGCGTTCGACCGCAGCACGAGCGAGCGCGCCAGGGCGCTCCGGGTGAAGACGGCGACAATCGACCAGCCCATCACCAACCTCTCCGGCGGCAACCAGCAGAAGGCCATGCTCGCCCGCTGGCTCGCCATCGAGCCGACCGTGCTCGTGCTCGACGAGCCGACGCGCGGCGTCGACGTCGGCGCGAAGGCGGAGATCTATGAGCAACTCTTCGCCCTGTCCGAGGGCGGCGTCGCGATGCTCTGCTCATCGTCGGACCTCCCCGAGCTGCTGACCATCACCGATCGAATCGCCGTGCTCAGCGAGGGGCGCCTGGTCGGCATCGTCGACACCGCCTCGGCCACCGAGGAGTCGATCATGACGCTCGCCACCGGCGCGGTCGCCTCGGCCGCCTGAACCACCAACCCAACCCCAACGAAAGGACCGCCATGAAGCGCAACGGCATCCTCAACGCCGAACTGAGCGGTGCACTCGGCACGCTCGGCCACACCGACCTCATTCTGATCGTCGACGCCGGATTCCCGATTCCCCGAGACGCCCACCGCATCGACCTTGCCATCGCCGCGAATCTCCCCGACCTGCGTCAGGTCATCAGCCTCATCGCCGAGGAGATCATCGTGGAGGGCGTCGTGCGCGCCGACGACGTTCCGAGCAACAACCCGCGACTCGACGACTGGCTGAAGGAGCGCTTCGCTGACGCCGAGTTCACCACCCGCCCGCACGCCGAGGTGCTCGGCGAGCTCGCCAAGCAGGCGAAGGTCATCGTTCGCACCGGGGCCTTCGAGCCGTGGGGCAACATCGGGCTGTTCTGCGGCGTCGACGTTCCCCGGTGGTTCGGCGGCGACGGCGTCATCGCCCCCGACTACTACGCATCCAAACTCTGAACCCCGGGCGTCGTCGGCGCCCACCCCGGGCATGCAGTGCATGCCAGACAGCCACGAAAGAAAGATAGACAAGTGACCGAGACAAGCAACTACTCCGACCTCACACTGACCCCCGCCGAGATGGCGCCCTACATTCAGCACACCAAGATCGACGTCGGGGCAACCCGCGCCGAGATGGTGGCGCACGCGCAGGAGGCGATCTCCTACGGCTTCAACGCCGCCATGGTGCCGGCATCCTGGGTGCCGCTTGTCGCGGCCGAGCTCGCCGGAACTGGCATCGGCATCGCCTCCGCCCTCGACTTCCCGACCGTCGGTGTGATGACCAGCGCCGGCAAGGCCGCAGAGGCGGCCGAGATCGCGCGGCTCGGGGCGACCCAGCTCGACATCGGCGTGCAGCTCGGCTGGCTGAAGAGCGGCATGTTTGACGAGTTCCGCGAGGACATCGCGGGCGTCGTTCGGGCATCGGGAATTCCGGTGAAGGTCATGCTGGAGCTGCCGCTGCTCACGGATGCCGAGAAGGAGGCCGCGGTCGAGCTCGCCATGGAGGCCGGAGCGTCCTACCTGAAGAACGCGAGCAGCGGCCAGATCGAGACCGCGAACCCGGCCAGCGTTCGGTTCCTCGTCGACCGTGCCCGCGATGGCGTGCTGGTCAAGGCCTCGGGGTCGATCAAGGGCTACGCGCAGGGCCTCGAGCTGTTGCGGGCCGGCGCCGTGCTGCTCGGAACGAGCGCGGGCATCGCGATCGTCACCGACTCGAGCGACGAGAACACCACAAGCTACTGATCGCCCTCACCGCCCCGATTGTGTATACAGTCGGGGCGGTGGTAAGCATTATCGAGTCCTAGGGAGTTTCGTGAGCACCACGTCGAGCGCAGCGATCAATCGCGACGCCCCCGTCGCCATCCATGCGCAGATCTCAGAGGGCATCCGCTCCCGAATCGCATCGGGAGAGTGGCCCGCGCACTATCGGTTGAAGAGCGAGCCAGAGCTCGCTCAAGACCTCGGCGTGAGCCGCGGCACTCTCCGCCGAGCCCTGACGACGCTCATTCAGGAGGGGCTGCTGCGCCAGGTGCGGGGCCGCGGGACGTTCGTCACCTCGACGACGATCGAGCCTGCCATCGCCCAGAGGCTCAGCACGCTCTCCGAGGACTTCGCGAACCAGGGCATCGTCACCACGACCACGGTCTTGGAATGCTCGCTCACCGACCCGCCGCGGCCGATCGCCGCACTGCTGGACGTTCCGGCCGGCGGTTCCGTGCTGAAGCTGGTTCGTTTGCGCAGCACCGACCGCGGGCCCGTCGCCTTGCTCTTCAACTACGTGCGCACGGACCTCGCGCCGGGAATCGAGGGCGTCGACTTCACGACGGCAAGTCTCTTCGGCACGCTGGAGGGCGCCTACGGTCTCAAGATCGATGCCGCCCGGCGCACCTTCAGCGCGCAGGCGGCCGAGGCCGACGTGGCCGCGCAGCTCAACCTTGAGACCGGTTCGCCCGTGCAGTACCTGCAACAGGTGACCTACCTCGCCGACGACCGCCCCGTCGAGTACTCCGACGTCTGGATCCACAGCGGACGGCTGCAGGTCACCTCGCTGCTGTCGCGGCGCTAGCGTCTGGGCATGCCCGGCTCCGTGCGCCTCATCCGATCGGACACCCTCTCCGACGTCGCACAGTAGGCGTACGCGGCGACGGCCCCCAAGGAAGCGCGCCTGATCTTTCTGGCCGGGGGCGCCCTGCGCCACTTCGGCGTGGTCCGCGCCACACTATGTGGCGCGGACCCCGACAAAGTGGCGCGCAGGGCTAGCCCAGGTTCGGCTCCCAGCCGATCGCCGGGGCGATGTGGTCGGCAATGGTCTGCAGCAGGCGCGCGTTGTACTCGACGCCGAGCTGGTTCGGCACGGTGAGCAGCACGGTGTCGGCGGCCTGCACGGCGGCGTCGGCGGCCAGCTCGGCCGCGATCTGGTCGGGCTCGCCGGTGTAGCTCTTGCCGAAGCGGGCGATGCCGCCGTCGATGTAGCCGACCTGGTCCTGGCTCTCGCTGGAGCGGCCGCCGAAGTAGCGCCGGTCCTCGTCGGTGGTGACGGGGATGACGCTGCGGCTGATCGAGACGCGGGGCGTGCGCTCCCAGCCCTGCTCGGCCCAGGCGGCGCGGAACATGGCGATCTGCTCGGCCTGCAACTGGTCGAACGGCACCCCGGTGTCCTCGGTGAGCAGGGTCGAGCTCATCAGGTTCATGCCCTGCTCCGCGGCCCACTGGCCAGTGGCGCGGCTGCCGGCGCCCCACCAGATGCGGTCGGCGAGCCCGGGGGACTGCGGCTCGATCGCGAGCGGCTCGTAGCTGCCGGTCATCTGCGGGTTCGGCTCGGCCACGCCGGCGCCGGTGATGGCGGCCCGGAACAGCTCGGTCTTGACACGGGCGAGGTCGGCATCCGCCATGCCCTCCGGCGGAACGTAGCCGAACGTGCGGGCACCGTTCAGGGCCGGCTCGGGTGACCCGCGGCTCACGCCGAGCTGCAGCCGGCCGCCGCTGATCAGGTCGGCCGCGGCCGCCTCCTCCGCCATGTAGAGCGCGTTCTCGTAGCGCATGTCGATGACGCCGGTGCCGATCTCGATGCGCGAGGTGCGGGCGCCGATCGCCGCGAGCAGCGGGAACGGCGAGGCGAGCTGCTTCGCGAAGTGGTGCACGCGGAAGTAGGCGCCGTCGATGCCGATCTCCTCGGCGGCCTCGGCCAGCTCGATGGATTGCAGCAGCACGTCGCTGGCGCTGCGCGTGCGCGAGCCGGGGATGGCCTGGTAGTGCCCGAAGGAGAGGAATCCGATGCGTTTCACACCGAGTGCAGCGTCGGGGATGGCGCCGTTATTCCTGCGCCCTAGACTGCCGAGCATGCGATTCGGAACTTTCATCCCCCAAGGCTGGCGCCACGACCTCGTTGACATCGACCCCAGTGAGCACTGGGACACCATGCGGGCCCTGGCCCAGTCGGCGGATGCCGGCCCCTGGGAGTCGATCTGGGTGTACGACCACTTCCACACCGTGCCGGCGCCCACCGACCAGGCCACGCACGAGGCGTGGACGCTGATGTCCGCCTTCGCCGCCGTCACCGAGCGCGTGCGCATCGGCCAGATGTGCACCTGCATGAGCTACCGCAACCCTGCCTACCTGGCCAAGGTCGCGGCGACGGTCGACATGATCAGCGGCGGCCGCACCGAGATGGGCATCGGCGGCGGCTGGTACGAGCAGGAGTGGCGCGCCTACGGCTACGGCTTCCCCGGCATCCCCGAGCGGCTCGGCCGCCTCCGCGAGGGCGTCGACATCATGAAGCAGGCGTGGACGACGGGCGAGGCGACTCTCGACGGGCAGTACTACCAGGTGGACAAGGCCATCGTGCAGCCGATGCCGCCCCAGCAGGGCGGCATCCCGATCTGGGTCGCCGGCGGCGGCGAGAAGGTCACGCTGAAGATCGCGGCGCAGTACGCCGACTACACCAACTTCACCGGCACGCTCGAGGAGTTCGACCACAAGAGCGCCGTGCTGCGCGGGCACTGCGAGGCCATCGGGCGCGACTTCGGCAGCATCACCCGCTCCTCGAACTTCAACACGATCATCGCCGATACCGAGGCCGAGGTGGCCGAGCGCATCGACGCCGTCGAGGCGCGCATGGCCCGCCACGTCGGGGCGGACACCGCCGCCGAGTACGTGCACGCCAACTACCACTCGGGCGCCCCGGGCGTCGGCACGCCGGAACAGGTGATCGAGCGCCTGCTCGAGCGCAAGGCGCACGGACTCGGCTACTCGATCCACTACTTCCCCGAGGCGGCGTACGACCGCTCGACCCAGCAGCTGTTCGAGCGGACGGTGATCCCGGCGCTCGCCGACTCGGCGGGCGACGAACTGTAGACTGTATACGCAAGCGACGAAGGCGCCCTTACCGGGGCGCCTTTGCGCGTTAAAGCGGGCCGCGCAGTTGCGGCATCCGTTCGGCCTCACCAGGCATCACGCGATCGTCTGCGCTTGCACGCACCCAAGGAGATACACAGTCATGAAGTCGACCCGCATGGTCACCGTCGCCGCGCTCGCCCTGGGCGCCGCACTCACTTTCAGCGGTTGCGCCGCTGAGGCAACCCCCGAGGCGGCCCCCGCCAACACCGCGTCCGCCGAGGCCTGCTCCGAGGTGCGCAACGTCACCAACGGCGCCCTGAACACCCTGGCCGGCGACCTCGCCGCCGACCCGGCCGGCAAGTCCGACTACTTCGGCCAGCTGACCGAGCGCGTCGACGCCCTGATCGGAACCGTCGAGAACGACGCGGCCGACGCCGCGTTCTCGTCGTTCTCCGCCGCGCTGGGCGAGGCGGGCGCCTACGTCGCCACCGTGTCGACCGAGGCTCCGGCCGAGGGCGCCGAGACCGACCCGGCGCTCATCGCCGCCACGACGGCCGTGCAGGACGCCTCCGTCGAGGCCGCGTCGAACTGCTCCGCCAAGTAACACCACCTCGCGCGCGCAGCAGCTCGCTCGAGCGCTCTGCTCGACACCCGGATGCCGGGGCGACACACTCTGTCGCCCCGGCATCCGTCGTTGGAGGCGCGGCTAGCGGTACTCCGGGTTCGCCTCGAAGCCGAAGCGCTCGCCGTTGTCCCACTCGCGGCGGAGGTTGCCGAAGGCGGGCACGCCGCCGTTGGCCCGGAGCATCGCAGCCAGGTGCATCAGGTTCCAGCTCATGAACGTGGTGTTGCGGTTGGTGAAGTCGCTCTCCGGGCCGCCGGACCCCGGGTCGAGGTAGCTCGGGCCCGGCCCGATCGCGCCGATCCAGCCGGCATCCGCGGCCGGCGGAATCGTGAAGCCGACATGCTGCAGGCTGTACAGCAGGTTCGACGCGCAGTGCTTGACGCCGTCCTCGTTGCCGGTGATGATCGCGCCGCCGACCTTGCCGTAGTACACGTACTGGCCGGCGTCGTTGAACAGGCCGGACATCGCGTACAGCCGCTCCACGATCCGCTTCGTGACCGAGCTGTTGTCGCCCAGCCAGATCGGCCCGGCGACGACCACGATGTCGGCGGCGCGCACCGTGTCGAAGATCGCCGGCCACTCGTCGGTGGCCCAGCCGTGCTCGGTCATGTCCGGGTAGACGCCGGTCGCGATGTCGTGATCGATCGCCCGCAGCACATCAACGTGCACGCCCTGCCGGCGCATCAGCCCGGCGCTCAGATCGATGATGCCCTGGGTGTTGCTGACCTCTGGCGAGCGCTTGAGCGTGCAGTTGATGAACAGTGCACGCAGGCCCGCATAGTCGAAATTCGTCGGGGAGCTCATGCATGGAGTCAAGCACCGAAGCCCGGCGTTGGCTAGGGCGGGCTGGGCGTTGTGCGCCCGCGCGGCCGCCTCTACAGTGGCGGCAAGTGACGGGAGCAGGAATGGGCGCGCACTGGGGCAGGACGGTCGTGCTGGTGCGCGACTACGAGGAGGCCATCGCCTTTTACCGCGACGGCCTCGGGTTCGAGGTGCTCTTCGACGAGCCGGGGGAGGGCGGATTCCGGCTGCTGCACCTCGGCACCGGCGGCGAGACCGGCCTCTGGCTGATGCAGGTGCTGCCCGGCGACGAGCGGCTCGTGGGGCACCAGGCCGGCGGGCATCCGCTCGGCGTGCTCTATGTCGACGAGCTGGATGCCGCCCTCGCCCGCCTGGCCGCGCTCGGCACGGTGCCGGCGCAGCCACCGGGCGCCGACGCCGGCTCCCGCTGGGCGCACGTGCACGACCTGTACGGCAACCAGATCGTGCTGGTGCAGCTTTTCACCTAGTGCCAGCCCTCGGTGGGGCCTTTCAGAACCCGCCAACGTGGCAGTCAGCAGGGAATGAGCGCGAATCGGCGGTCAACGGTGGGAACCCGCGTAGCCTCAGCGCTACAGGGTCACCGTGGCTCTCGACGGAGGCACGACCATGGCAGAGAAAACTCAACGAAAAGCGACTGCCAAGAAGGCGGAGCGATCGCTGAAGGAAAAGCGGGCCGACAAGCGCGCGAAGAGCGAATCCTCATCGCGAGACAGCGACGCTGTCACGAACGTCAAGAAGCGCTAGCTGCGCTGGCACCCGTTGTCGATTGATCCTGGTCGGCGACGGGTGCCGCAGGCGCCGGCAGCGCCTAGTCTGTCGGCATGGAGCACCCGCGGCTCTTCGAACCCGGCGACCCGCTCGTGCAGCGGGTGCGCGAGCTGTGCCTCGACCTGCCCGAGGCGGTGGAGGTTGAGGCCTGGGGCCGGCCCACCTTCCGGGCGCGCAAACCGATCTTCGTGCATGTGGGCTCCTCGATGCAGCGGCCGTACTCCATCGTCTTCAAGACCGAGCCGGAGGAACACCCCTCCCTGGAGCAGGACGAGCGGTTCTTCCACGCGCCCTACTACGACGGCGCACATTGGCTCGCGATCGACTTCGATCAGCCGCGCACCGACTGGCAATTCCTGGCCGAATTGATCGAGACCTCATACCGGCAGGTGGCCGTGACACGCCAGGCGCGACTGCTCGAATTGGCGCGACCGCGCGGCTCGGGCTATAGTAACTAAGTTGCTTCTGAGCGCCTAGCTCGCCCAGATGCCCAACATGCGCCCGTAGCTCAACGGATAGAGCATCTGACTACGGATCAGAAGGTTGGGGGTTCGAATCCCTCCGGGCGCACAGACAAACCCCCGCAATCATCACGATTGCGGGGGTTTTTTGTTGCCCAGATTTCCCGGCTCTGTGAAGCCGCCTCCGTGCCCGCGTATGTCAGAGAATGACAGCCCCCATCGCGCCGGGCACGGGGCTGCGCGATGCTGGATTGATGAACATCCTCCCGTGTCCGCCGACCGACACGCTCCGGCAGCAGCGCAGCAGCATCAAGTGGACCCGGTTCCCCGCCGACGTGCTCCCGCTGTTCGTCGCGGAGATGGACTACGCCGTCGCCCCCGCGATCGTGGACAAGTTGGTCGAGCGGGTGCGCAGCTCCGACATCGGCTACCTCGACGGCCCCGGCGAGCTCGCCCCGGCATTCGCCGCCTTCGCCGGCGACCGGTGGGGCTGGAACGTCGACCCGGCGTCTGTGCACCTGGCCACGGATGTGAGCGTGGGGATCGTCGAGACCCTGCGGCTGGTGCTGCCGCGCGGCGGGCGGGTTGCGTTCACCCCGCCGGTGTACCCGCCCTTCTACGAACTGGTCGAGGAGGCGGCGGCATCCGTCGTGGAGGTGCCCCTGGTGGAGGTCGGCGGCGCCTGGGCGATCGACCTGGTCGCGCTGGAGCGGGAGTTCGCGGGCGGCGTCGACGCCTTCCTGCTCTGCAACCCGCACAACCCGCACGGGCTGGTGCACGACCCGGCCACGCTGGCCGAACTCGCACGCCTCGCGGCGAGGTACGACGTCTTCGTGCTCTCCGATGAGGTGCACGCGCCGCTCGCGCACCCCGGCGTCACCTTCACGCCGTTCGCGCCGATCGCGGATTCCGCGGGCGGCCGGGCGGCCACGGTGACCTCCGCCAGCAAGGCGTGGAACATCGCCGGGGCCAAGTGCGCGCTCATCATCGCGGCGGATGCCGCCACCGCCCGGCTGCTGGACCTGCTGCCCGAGGAGGTGGCGTGCCGCACCAGCATCCTGGGCCTGCACGCCAACATCGTCGCGTTCTCGTGCACCGACTGGCTCGAGGAGACGGTCGAGCGGATCGTGGCGAACGACCGCCTGCTCGACGAGTTGCTGCGGGCACAGCTGCCCGCCGCCGTCTACCACCGCCCGAGCGCCGGCTACCTCGCCTGGCTGGACCTGCGCGGTCTGGGGCTCGGCGCCTCGCCCTACACGCGCATCCTGCACGAGGCTCGCGTCGCGCTCAACGACGGGGCCGCGTTCGGCACCGGGGGCGCCGGATTCGCCCGCCTGAACCTCGCCTGCTCTCCGGACACCCTGCGGGAGGCCATCACCCGCATCGCCGCTCTCGTCGCGCGGGTCGCCACGGATGACGCAGGCGCCGCAATTCTCGTTACCGAAGGAGCCGGCGATGCCGTACAACGAACTGCCTGAGAGCCGTCAGGCCGAGACGGCCGCGGCCGCGCCGCTGGCCCCGGCCGCGCCCCTGTTCGACTGGGAGGGCTGCGGATTCGACACCCGGCAGGTGCACGCCGGCGACTACTCCGACCAGAACCGCGGGGCGCGCGTGCCCCCGATCACCCTGAGCGCCGGCTACGTCTTCGACTCCTTTGACGACAGCGTCGCCCGCTTCGCCGGTGAGTCGCAGAATCCGATCTACTCCCGCCAGGGCAACCCCACGAACGCCGTCGCCGAGCAGCGGATCGCGTCGCTGGAGGGCGGCACCGCCGCCGTCGCGGTGTCATCGGGGCAGGCGGCGATCACCGCAGCCCTGCTCGCGCTGGCCGAGTCGGGCGAGCACATCGTGTCGACCTCGAGCATCTACGGCGGCACCCGCATCCTCTTCGGCCGCAGCTTCCGCCGCTTCGGCGTGAGCGTCGACTACGTCTGGGACATCGACGACGACGACGAGTGGGAGCGGGCCATCCGCCCGGAGACCAAGGCGATCTACACCGAGACGATTCCGAACCCGCGCAACGACGTCGTCGACATCGCCCGGATCGCCGAGGTGGCGCGCCGCCACGGCATCCCGCTCGTCGTCGACAACACGGTCGCCACGCCGTACCTGATGCGCCCGCTCGAACACGGCGCAGACATCGTGGTGCACTCCAGCACGAAGTTCCTCTCGGGCCATGGCGCCGGGGTGTCCGGGGTCATCGTCGACGGCGGCCGCTTCGACTGGAGCGCGACCGGTCGCCGCTACCCGCTGCTCACCGACCCGCCCCGGCCGGGGGCCGCCTCCTACCTCGACCGCTTCGGGCCGACCGCGTACGCCCAGTACGTGCGCGAGGCCGTCGTCAACGACATCGGGCCCTCGCTCTCCCCGTTCAACGGCTTCCTGCTGCACCAGGGCATCGAGACGCTGTCGCTGCGGATGGACCGCCACGTCGAGAACTCGCAGACCATCGCCCGCTGGCTCACCGAGCAGCCCGAGGTCGTCGGCGTCGACTACGCCGGCCTGCCGGAGAGCCCGCTGCACGAGCTGGCACAGCGCGACTACAACGGCCGCACCGGCTCGGTGTTCGCCTTCACGGCCGCCGGCGGCATCGAGGGCGCGCGTGCCTTCACCGACGGGCTGCGTGTGTTCAGCCGGATGACGGGCATCGGCGACACCCGGTCGATGGTGTTGCACCCGCTCACCACCACCCACGGGTCCTTCCCCGCCGAGCTGAACGAGCGCCTCGGCATCACCCCCGGTCTGCTGCGCCTCTCGGTGGGCATCGAGTCGGTCGACGACCTGCTCGCCGACCTGCGCCGCGGTCTCGACCGGGTGGCGCTGCTGCGGTAGCCCCGGCCGCGACCACGCGCCGGCCGGTCAGGCGAGAGCGACGGCGAGGGTGAGCGCGGCCAGGACGAGGCAGCAGGGTGTCATCGTCATCCGTTCCGCGCGGCTGCGCGAGATCCCGTTCATGCCCGTGCCGATCACGAAGTAGCCGAAGAGCACCCACGCACCCACAGCGCTCACCGCGCCCGGCAGCACCGAGATCACGGCGGCGCGATCGAGCAGCACGACGGCGAAGAGGGCGTAGAGGCCGATCGACACGGCGCTGCCGATGCGCAATGCGATGGGCAGGCGGGTGTGCGCACCGCCCCAGGCGAACTGGCCGATCGGCGCCCCGGCGGCGAGCGCGCCTTGGAAGACGGCGAGGGCGGCGAGGATCGCGGTCGCCGCGAACGCTGCAAGTGTGGGCATTCCTCGACCGTATTGTATCTGCCAGATATACTCAAGGGATGGTGCGCAAACGATCACAGACGGAGCTGGCGGTGCTCGGCGCGCTGTCGCTGGCGCCGATGTCCGGCTACCGCGTGCGCGCGGAGATTCTCTCGACCCTCGGCCACTTCTGGGCCGAGAGCTTTGGGCAGATCTACCCGACGCTGGCCCGCCTGGAGGCGGCCGGGTTGGTGGCCCGCGACGGCAACGCCCTCTACGTGCTCACCGAGCCCGGCCGGTTGCGCCTGGTGGAGCTGCTCCGTGAGGCGCCAGAGAGCTCGCCGCCGCGCAACGGCGTGCTGCTGCGCCTGTTCTTCGGCCGGGAGCTCGGCATCGACGGCTGCCTGGAGCTGTTCGACCAGATGGAGCGCGAGGTGCAGGAGAAACTGCGCGCCCTGGCGGAGATCCGGGCCGAGCTCGACCCGGGCGACCCCGACGAGCGCTTCGCCCTCATCACGGTGAGCGCGGGGGAGCACAGCGGCCGGGCCACCCTCGCCTGGATCGCCGAGAGCCGCGCCGCCCTGACCGTCCCGCCGATGCGCCCGAAGGTCTGAATTGGCGGCGCGCCAGAACACTGGCCGCAGCAGAGCGCACCCGTGCATCCCCACCACCGCGATGCGGGCGGCTCCGGGCGAAAGGTGATTGGCTGGGGCCATGACGATCTCCTCGACACTCACGGAGCTGGACCGCCGGCGCTTGCGCCGGTGCGTGGACCTGGCGCGCGAGGCCCTCGAAGCGGGGGACGAGCCTTTCGGCTCGATCCTCGTCGACCAGGACGGCGAAGAACGTTTCGCCGACCGCAACCGGGTGGCCGGCGGTGACCACACGCGGCACCCGGAGTTTGAGATCGCACGCTGGGCCGCCACCCACCTCACCCCCGCGCAACGCGCCCAGGCGACGGTGTACACCTCAGGTGAGCACTGCCCGATGTGCGCGGCCGCGCATGCCTGGGTGGGGCTCGGCCGGATCGTCTATGCCAGCAGCAGTGCGCAACTCTCGCAGTGGTACCGCGACTGGGGGATCCCGCCGAGCCCCGTCGCACCCCTGCCGGTGAACACGGTCGCCCCGGCGATCGCCGTCGCCGGGCCGGACGCCGAGCTGAGCGCGGAGGTCCGCGGGCTCCACGCTCGACTGCGGGGCGTCGAATAGGCCGCTGACGGCCGCCAGACGCAGCCGCCGAGCTGCGGTGTGACCGCCTCGAAAGCGAAGCGCGGCACAATAGAACAATGGCCGCAGCAGAGAGCACCCGCGAACACCCCGGAACGACCGCTCTGCGGGCCGCCCGCGATCAACTGCTCGAGCTCCGCACCGATTCGGCGCGGGCGAACGCCGAGTTCCGCTGGCCGGATGTCGGCCCCGACTTCAACTGGGCGCAGCACTGGTTCGATGTGCTCGCAGACGGCAACGACAGCACCGCCCTCTGGATCGTCGAGGAGGACGGCCGCGAGGCCCGCTACAGCTTCGCCGAGCTGAGCGCGCGCTCCAACCGCCTCGCCAACTGGCTGCGTGCAGAGGGCGTCCGCCCCGGCGACGCGGTCCTGCTCATGCTCGGCAACCGGGTCGAGCTCTGGGACTCCATGCTCGCCGTGCTCAAGCTCGGCGCCGTCATCCTGCCGAGCTCCGTCGTACTCGGGCCGGCCGAGCTGACCGACCGCGTCGAGCGGGCCGCCGTGCGCTTCGTCATCGCCGACCCGACGGATGCCGCCAAGTTCGCCGACGTGCCGGGCGACTACCGCGGCATCTGCGTGGGCGCCGGGGCGGCCGGCAGCGCCACCGCTGCCCCCGCCGGCTGGCTGGACATGGCCGATGCGGCGGCCGCGCCGGCATCCGCCATCGAGAACACCGTCGGCAGCGACGACCCGGCCCTCATCTACTTCACCTCCGGCACCACCAGCCTGCCCAAGATGGTCGTGCACAGCCACCTCTCCTACCCGGTCGGGCACCTGAGCACCATGTACTGGCTCGGCGTGCAGCCCGGCGACGTGCACATGGCCATCAGCTCCGCCGGCTGGGGCAAGCACGCCTGGAGCAGCTTCTTCGCCCCGTGGATCGCCGGCGCCACCGTCTTCGTCTACAACTACGCCCGCTTCGACGCCGCCGCCCTCGTCGCCCAGCTGGACCGCGCCGGCGTGATGACGTTCTGCGCGCCGCCGACCGTCTGGCGGATGCTGATCCAGAGCGAGGTGCGGGTCAAGCCGCACGCCCTCCGCGAGCTTCTCTCGGCCGGCGAACCGCTGAACCCCGAGGTGATCGGCCGCATCCGCGAGTGGTGGGGGCTGGACATCCGCGACGGCTACGGCCAGACCGAGACCACCGCGCTCATCGGCAACACCCCCGGCAACCCGCTCGTCCCCGGTGCCATGGGGCGCCCGCTGCCCGGCGTGCACGTCGCGCTGATCGACCCGCTCACCGGCAGGCCGACCGCGGGCGACGAGGGCGAGATCTGCCTCGACCTCGCCACCCGGCCGCTCAACCTCATGACCGGCTACCTCGGCGCCCCCGAGCGCACCCGCGAGTCGATGCGCGGCGGCTTCTTCCACACCGGCGACGTCGCCAGCCGCGCCGCCGACGGCACGCTCACCTTCATCGGCCGCACCGACGACATCTTCAAGTCCAGCGACTTCAAGGTCTCGCCATTCGAGGTCGAGAGCGTGCTGATCGAGCACCCGGCCGTCGCCGAGGCCGCCGTCGTGGGGGCCCCGGATGCCACCCGGCTCAACATCACGAAGGCCTACATCGCTCTGGCCGCCGGTGTCGTCGCCGACGAGGCGACCGCCCTCGCGGTGCTCGCGCACGCCCGTGCCGCCCTGCCGCCGTACATGCGGGTGCGCCGGATCGAGTTCTTCGAGCTCCCGAAGACCGCTTCTGGGAAGATTCGCAGGGTTGAGCTGCGCCAGCGCGAGATCGAGGCCGCCGAGGCCGGCCTGCGCGCGCCGGGCGAGTGGCGGGAAGAGGACTTCCCGGGGCTCAAGCGCGGCTGAGCCCCGGCGGCAGATCCGCACGG
>NZ_MPZN01000055.1 GCF_002936985.1 Microterricola pindariensis
GAGCCGACCTGTGCGGTTCCCGTGATGGTGGGCGCGGGGGCGACGAGCTCATCGGTGGCCGGGGCTCCGACGGTGTTGTACATCGAGTAGTCGTCTGTGGTGAGTTCTCCGTTCCCGAAGACGTTCAGTGCGAAGCTGATGCCGTTCACGCCTGCGGGGATCGCCGGTGTCGTCCAGAGCGCCTGGGTGTAGTCGGTCGCTGCGGCAAACCACGGGCTCGACGTGCCGTAGATCCAGCTTCCGTCCGTCTGGCGGTAGTACACGGTGAACTGGGTGACTCCCGTCGCTTTGTACCAGGAGCGCAGCGAGTACGTCTGGCCCTCCACAACGGTGGGCGCACACGCGCCGCCGTCGAATATTTGTAGCCGTTTGGCATCACCTGTCGTGTACCCGCTGACGGTGACCTGCGAGGCGTACGTGCCCGTTCGGCCGGGGCTCACCGTGGCGAATGACGAGGTATTCAGACCGAAGGATGAGTCCCACCAGCAACGGGGGATGCCCGCCGCGGCGATCTCTTCGAACCCGGGGTTCTGCAGGGCATTCACTCCGGGCCCCGCGGCGGGAGGCGGCACGAAGGCCGGTCCGGAAACGAGCGGCTTCACGGCGCCGCCGACGACCCCGTTCACCGTCTTGACCAGCTTGGTCGCGTTGTCTTTCCATCCCGCCAACCATGTCGTGAATTGGTCGAACACGGCTGTCGATATCGCGAGGTCGTCACAGCCATCGCAGACATGGTGGAACGTCAGCTGAACCCAGCCGCCGCCGTTCGCGGCCGCATCGGTGACCGTCTGCTGCAGCCGCTGAAGCGTCCAGGTGGCATCGACCTGGTCGGCCGCGCGGGTCCAGTACGGGTCGGCCGGTGGAATCGACTCGGCGAAGTCACACGATGCGCACTCCGTTCCGGGTGCAGTGCGCAAATCGCCGAGCCCACGGGCGCTGTTGTACCCGCAGCTGGCGGCTGCCGCCTCGACGCTCGCGTTGGCTGCGGCGAAGGGGTACGCGAAGCTGGTGACCTGGTAGCCCAGGTTGCTGAGCGCGACACGGTCGTTGCAGATCTGCCGCAACACCTCGTCTTGCGGCACCTGTGTGAGATCGGGGTGGCTGCGCGTGTGGCCGCCGATCTCATGTCCCTCTGCGGCCAGCGTCGCCAGATCGGCAGTGCTCATCCAGCCCGGTTGGTCGACGAAGCCC
Source organism: Microterricola pindariensis (assembly GCF_002936985.1). Taxonomy (GTDB): domain Bacteria; phylum Actinomycetota; class Actinomycetes; order Actinomycetales; family Microbacteriaceae; genus Microterricola; species Microterricola pindariensis. The sequence continues at coordinate 1,192 of NZ_MPZN01000055.1, forward strand.
GAGTTGATGAAGAAGGTGCCGGGGAGCCCCTTGGTGCTCAGCATCTGGGCTGCGGGCATCTGGTCGGCATTGGCATCGTCAAAGGTGAGCGACACAACCGTCTCGCCGGCAGCCTGCGCGGGCGCCGCTGCCAGGACGGTCACGCCCATCGTCACCGCGAGGGCGGCGACGGTTCCGAGGGCGATCAGTCTTCGGTGTCGAGGTGGCTGTTCGGCCACTGGGGGTTGAGGGGCTGGAGTCGACTCGTGGCGGGCGCGGGCTAGATGACGGGACATCAGATTCCGATCGTCGGGTTGTGGTGTGGCGGGCCGTGCGTCGCGAGCCGTGCTCTCAAAACGGAAAACAAATGCGGGTTCGCGGGTAAGCGGGTGGAGCGGTTGTCCTGCGGTGTTCTGCGGGAGGGGGACGGAAGCCGCATGGCTCGAAGCGGGCAACTTCCGTCGTCTGTGGGGCTAGAGGCGCACCGCGTGGGCGATGGCGCTAGCGGTGTAGCTGGTGTCGAGCACGAACTCGACCTCGTCGAGCCAGCCCAGATCGACTCCGCTGTGTGCGGTGTGGATCACGGCGACCTCGCTGCCGAACTCGGTCGGGTCGCTGACGCTGGAGAGAAGCGACCCGTCGTGGAGTCGCACGTGCGGGCACAGCGGGTCGTAGTAGGCGACGATCGCGCCCTCATGTTGGAGAGCGCTGAGCACCTCGAGGGCCGGCGACTCCCGCACGTCTTCGACGTCGGGCTTGTAGGCGACGCCCACGACGAGCACCCGGGTTCCGGTCAGGCCGCGCCGGTGGGTCGAGAGCAACTCCCGGACACGGTCGACGACACGGCGTGGGCGGGCCGCGATCAGGCTCATGGTCTGCTCGATCAGCGGTGCGCTGCGCCGCTCTTTGTGCAGCTGCCAGAGCAGGTAGTGCGGATCGCAGGGGATGCAGTGTCCACCGACCCCCGGCCCAGGCAGGAACGGCATGAAGCCGTAGGGCTTCGTGGCCGCGGCGTTGATGACCTCGACGACATCGAGGTCGAGCAGCGCGCTGACGTCGGCGAACTCATTCGCCAACGCGATGTTCACCGCTCGGAAGATGTTCTCCACGAGCTTGGTCATCTCAGCCGTTTCCATCGAGCTGACCAGGTGAATCTGGTTGACGTAGCCGCCAACGATGGTAGCCGCGGCGGCGGTGCAATTCGGGGTTGCACCGCCGACCACGCGTGGGACATCTTCGTGGGCGTAACCAGCCGCGCCCGGGTTGATGCGCTCTGGGCTGAACGCGATGAAGATGTCGGTTCCGGGGGTGAATCCGCGCTCGATCAGCGGATTCATCATCAAATCTCTCGTGCTTCCGACGTACGACGTCGAGGTGAGGATCAACACCTGCTCCGCCACGGCCTGCTGCACCACAGTGGCGCATGCGCTCCGCAGCAGGCTGAGGTCGGGCACAAGGTACGCGTCAACGGGGGTGGGCACGCAGACGATCACGGTTGCGGCCTGCGAGATCAGGGCGGAATCGCTCGAGACGTTCAGCAATCCACTTTTCTGCGCCCGGGTGAGGCGTTCCTGATCGGATGCCAGCAGGTCAACGTGGCCGCCCGTGATGGCGTCGATGCGCAGCTGGCTCAGCTCGACGCCCAGTACCCGGAGGCCGGATTCGACGAAGGCGAGGCTCGTCGGCAGCCCGACGTAGCCCATTCCGATGATCGCGATGTCGTAGCTGAAGGGCGACTCTCCCGGCAGTCGTTTGAGAACGGAGCTGGGAAGGAGTTCGACGGTGTTGAGATCAACAGTGTTGAGATCAACCTTTTCGAACTCAATCGGTTCAAGCAGCGCGGCACCCTGAGTTTTGTTGCGCAAACGGGTGTTGTCCAAGACCATGGCAGTTTCCTCGTCGTGCGAGTCGTGGTCACCCCGATGATCACAAACAAATTTGCGTACGTTATGAACTCGAGATTTCCTCGACTTCACTAGGGGACCTTAGCATCGTGAAAAATAAATGACCACGGGAGGCTGTACCCCCATTATGGGGGTCAATGGACGAGGTTCACGAGTCCGTTTCGATGTAGCCGGAAAGCGCTGGCGTGCCCACCGCAAAGCCGCTATCGTGGTCGCGGAGTCACCCTCGGGGGCCGTCACGGAGGGCCTATCGGGTCGTGCCGCTGACCGATGACGCCGGCGCCCGAGAGGGGCGAGAGAGCGGCGGGAGTGGCGAGTGTTCATTGGAATCGTCGTAATCCTGCTCACGGGCGTCAGCACGCTCTTCTGGATCGTCATCGGGATGCTCCGCTTTGTGGGCGAGCGGCTGGGAACCCATTCCCTGGCGGTCCGACCGAAGATTCGACGGCGGGGCGCTGAGGAAATCGACTCCATCGGGCTTTCCGACGTTGCGATCCTGCTCGCCGCGCACAATGAGTCCGCCGTGATCGCGCGCACCATCAGACAGGCGGCCATGCATGTGCCGCTGGCGCAGATCCACATCGTGTCCGACGGTTCCAGCGATGACACGGTCGCGATCGCGCGCGCGGAGGGCGCGCAGGTGCTCGACCTGAACCCCAACCGCGGCAAGGCCGGCGCCCTGGTTGCGGCGCTCGAACACTTCGAGATCGTCAAGAAATTCAAGGTGATGGTGCTGCTGGATGCCGACACCCATCTTGCGCCTGACTACCTGGTCACCGGGCTCCGACTGTTCAGGGATCCAGAGGTCGTGGCCGTGGCCGGCCGGGTGCGCACACTGACAAGCCCGGCGCCACCCACGCGGCTCGGTCGCGTGTTGGTGAGTTACCGGGAGCGTCTCTATGTGGTGCTCCAGCTGTTCCTCAAATACGGGCAAGCGGCCAAACGGGCCAACGCGATCTTCATCGTGCCCGGCTTCGCGAGCATGTACCGCACCCGCGTGCTGCCGAACATCGACATCGATCCTCCGGGCCTGGTGATCGAGGACTTCAACATGACGTTCGAGGTGCACGCCCAGCGGCTCGGGCGGATCGCGTTCCACCCGCGGGCCGCCGTCGCGTACACGCAGGACCCGGGAACCATCCACGACTACCTGAACCAGACGAGGCGCTGGAGCCTCGGGTTCTGGCAGACGGTGCGCAAGCACCACTTCCAGCCGCACGTCTTCTGGGTCGCTGTCGGCTTCTACATCGTCGACATCACGACGAGCGCGTTCGTGTACCTCGCGCTGCTCGTGCTGCTCGGGACGACGATCCTGGCGCAGCTCATCACGACGCCGGATGCCGCGACCGTGCTGAGCGTCGACAACACGATGTGGCCGGGGCTGGACCTGTGGGGCACCGCCGTCGCCTGGTCGAACGAACTCCTGTCCTTCATCACTCCGGGGGAGGTCCTGCTCGTGATCGTGCTGCCGGACTACGCGCTCACGCTGTTCGCCGCGCTCGTGCTCGGGCGTCCGAAGATGCTGTTCGTCGGCGTGTTCTTCCCCATCGTGCGCACGGCCGACGCGTGGATCTGCCTGAGCACGCTGCGGGCATCGCGCGCCGTCGGCGGCGATGGGCGCTGGGTGAGTCCTGCACGCCGCCTGGACCTGGTCTCCGGCGACACGACGGTTTAGGGCGGACCGAGCACCCTCATGCGAGCGGTGACCCCGTCACCATTGCACCTCGTGGCCCTGCGACACCACTCGCAGCCACGGCCCGGGCGGCACATCGGATTCCTCGACGAACTGCCAGTCGACCAGGTCGTCCTCACCGTTCAGGGAGCTGAACCCCAGGCAGCCGTTCAACGCGGGGGAGACGTCCATGCCTGCGCCGTTGAACTTCTGGTTCTTCGGGCGGGCGTCGTCGCTGCCGAAGACGTACTCGGCGTCGTTGTACTGGCCGGGGCCCGCGTCGGCGATCTGGCCATAACAGACCCGATCGCCCTTGATGAGCTTGACCCAGCGGTTGAGCATCATGCTCACCGAGCTGTTCTCCGCCTGGCCCTGGTACTCCGGCGCGTTCGCCCAGGGGATCACCTCGGCACGGCGGGCGAACGCGGCGGGGTCGTTGACGTCGTCGAAGGGGAGGTCGAGGTAGAACGGGTTGAGCAGGGGCGTCATCGAGTTCGGGAAGTAGTCGTTGGCCGCGCTGCGCGCCTCGGTCTCGCAGCTGCCCGCAGAGTCGTCGCCGTCGCATCCGCCGTAATGGGCAAACCACTCGCCGTCGTAGGTCGAGATCATCTGGCTGCCATCGGAGGCATTCGGGTCGAAGATCTCGCCGACCCAGAACGTCGTGGCGATGATGCCCGTGTGCAGGGGGTAGCCGGCGGCCGGCTGCTCAGACGGGTCGCCATCGCCCTGCGCGCTGTTCGGCGCGCACGCCGTCAACCCGAGGAGGACGAGCAGGGCGGAGGCCGCGACGACTCCCTGCTGGGGGCGCCCAGCCGCGCGGCGCGCGCGCCGGCGCGGCACGGGGCGATCTGATCTGGCAGCCATGGTGGTGTGCTCCTGGGGCACCATCGACCGGTGCGACTACCGGGTGATGTTACGCCGCGGCGGCTCCGCCGTCGAGGGCGGGACGCGGCATCCGCAGACGCGACAGCGCCGCCCCGCGAGAGCGGGGCGGCGCTGTCGTGAATCGACGGCTAGTGAGCGTCGACGGCCTGGATCTCGCTGCGGTCGCCGGACCACAGCGTGTGGAAGGTGCCTTCGCGGTCGACGCGCTTGTAGGTGTGCGCACCGAAGAAGTCGCGCTGGCCCTGCACGAGCGCGGCCGGCAGGCGGTCGGCGCGCAGGCCGTCGTAGTACGCCAGCGACGACGAGAACGCGGGGGAGGGGATGCCGGCCTGGGCGGCGGCGATCACGACGCGGCGCCATGCCGACTGGGCGCCCGCGACGGCGTCGGTGAAGTACGGCGCGGTGACCAGGGCGACCAGGCCCGGGTTCTCGGCGTACGCGTCGGTGATGCGGTTGAGGAACTGGGCGCGGATGATGCAGCCGCCGCGCCAGATGGCCGCGATGTCGCCCTTCTTGATGTCCCAGTTGTACTCCTCCGCGCCGGCGACGATGGCGTCGAAGCCCTGCGAGTAGGCGATGATCTTCGAGGCGTAGAGGGCCAGGCGCACGTCCTCGACGAAGGCGTCGACGTCGGCGACCGCGAAGTCGCCATCCGGGCCCGGCAGGGCGGATGCGGCGGCGCGCTGTGCCGGCTTCGAGGACAGCGAGCGGGCGAACACGGCCTCGGCGATGCCGGAGACGGGGATGCCGAGGTCGAGGGCGGTCTGCACCGTCCAGGCGCCGGTGCCCTTGGCGCCGGCCTGGTCGACGATCACGTCGACGAGCGGCTTGCCGGTGGCGGCATCCGTCTGGCGGAGCACCTCGGCGGTGATCTCGATGAGGTAGCTCTCGAGCTCGCCCTTGTTCCACTCGGCGAAGATCTCGGCGATCTCGGCCGGGCTCTTGCCGGTGCCGCGACGGATGAGGTCGTAGGCCTCGGCGATGAGCTGCATGTCGGCGTACTCGATGCCGTTGTGGATCATCTTGACGAAGTGGCCGGCGCCATCGGTGCCGACGTGGGTGACGCAGGCGCGACCGTCGACGACCGCAGCGATCGAGGTGAGGATCGGGCCCAGCGTCTCCCACGCCTCGGCGGAGCCGCCGGGCATGATCGACGGGCCGAGGAGGGCGCCCTCCTCGCCACCGGAAATACCGGCGCCGACGAAGTTGATGCCGGTCTCGCGCACGGCCTTCTCGCGGCGGATGGTGTCGGTGAAGAGGGCGTTGCCGCCGTCGACGATGATGTCGCCCGGCTCGAAGGCCTCGACGAGCTGGTTGATCACGGCGTCGGTGGCGCGGCCTGCCTGCACCATGATGATCGCGGTGCGCGGCTTCTGCAGCGAGGCAGCGAAGTCCTCGATGGTCTCGGTCGCGACGAAGCCGGCATCCGGGAACTCGGCCGCAACGGCGCGCGTCTTCTCGGCGGAGCGGTTGTAGATCGCGACGGTGTTGCCTTCACGGCTGGCGAGGTTGCGAGCGAGGTTCGAACCCATCACCGCCATTCCGATCACGCCGATGTTTGCCTGAGAATTCGACACGGGGATGCTCCAATACGAGGTTGGGTGGAATAGCGGGCAGAGTGATCCGCCCTGCGTCAACGCTAGCAAAGCCCTGACCACCTCATGCTCGCATGACAAAGGAGGTGCCGGCGCCAGGTGCTGGGCGGGAGCCAACCGTTCGCTGGGGCCGGCGTGGGCGTCGAATGAATGGGAGCTGAGGAACTTTCGACGTGTTAGCGTATTCCTAATAAATCTGATTTATGAATCTCGTATCGATGAAGAATCAGATGTAATGAAGCGTCTGAGGAGTCCAAGATCGTGTCTGATCACCCTGTGCATGGCAACACCGTGCCCGCAAACGTTCCCCCGCTCATCGTGATGGGCGTGTCGGGCTCGGGTAAATCGACCATCGGAACCGCCCTCGCCACCGCGCTGGGGATTGAATTCATCGATGGCGACGACCTGCATCCCCGCGCCAACAAGGCCAAGATGGCTGCCGGCCACCCGTTGAACGACGAAGACCGCGCGCCCTGGCTGGAGATCATCGCCGAGCGCATCGGCGCCGAGCTGGCCGACGGCCGCCCCATCGTCGTCGCCTGCTCCTCGCTCAAGCGCAAGTACCGCGACCAGCTGACCGCCTACGCGCCCAGCACCGTCTTCGTGCACCTGAACGGCGAACGCGGGATCATCTCCGAGCGGCAGAGCCACCGTGTGCACGAGTACATGCCGAACACGCTTCTCGACTCGCAGTTCAGCACGCTGGAACCGTTGCAGGACGACGAACGCAAGGTGATCGTTGATCTCACCATGAAGCCGGAAGCCATCGTGAGCTTCGTGCTCGACCGGCTCTCCGTCATCGACGCAGCCACCCCCTAACTCAGCACCCGGGCGGCATCCGACCGCCCCATCCACTTGCAGTACATACCCGCACCACCAGCCCCATCTGCTCACCAGCAGCGCTGCACACTGTGCAGAAACAATCCACAAAAAGGAAAAGACAACGATGACTGACCTCGAGCTCAACTGGACGCTTGGTACGCCAGGCCTCCTGCTCGTCGCAGCCGGCGCAATCGCGCTGCTGCTCGTATTGATCATGAAGTTCCGCATTCACGCCTTCGTGGCGCTGATCGTGGTCAGCGTGGTGACCGCGGTTGCAACGGGCATCCCCGCCTCCGGGCTTGTTCCGACACTCATGAGCGGCTTCAGCTCCACCCTCGGCAGCGTCGCGCTGCTCGTGGGTCTGGGCGCGATGCTCGGCCGCATGCTCGAGGTCAGCGGTGGAGCTGAGGTGCTCACCAACGCCTTGATCAAGACGTTCGGCGAGAAGCGCGCCCCGCTCGCTCTCTCGGTGGCCTCGCTGATGTTCGGCTTCCCGATCTTCTTCGACGCCGGCCTCGTCGTGATGCTGCCGATCATCTTCACGGTGGCGCGTCGCCTCGGTGGCTCGCTGCTCCTGTACGCGTTCCCCGCCGCAGCGGCCTTCTCGGTCATGCACATCTTCGTGCCGCCGCACCCGGGCCCCGTTGCCGCCACCGGCCTGCTCGGTGCCGACGTCGGACTCGTGCTGATCTTCGGCCTCCTCATCGCCATCCCGACCTGGTACCTCGCCGGCTACCTCTTCGGTGGATTCCTCGGCCGTCGCTTCAACATCCCCGTGCCGACCATCCTGGACGCCCCGTCGGACTCGATCGAGAACAAGTTCCGTTCGGCACCGAAGCTCGGCACCATCGTCTTCCTGCTGCTGCTGCCGCTCGGCCTGATCTTCCTCAACACCGGCCTGAACATGCTGGCAACGGCCGGCGTCGTCTCGCTCGAGGACACCTGGGTCCAGGTTCTGCGCGCATTCGGCGAGGTGCCGATCGCCCTGCTGATCACCGTGCTGATGGCCATGTGGCTGCTCGGATGGCGCCAGCAGAAGGAGCGCTCCCTCGTTGAGACCGTCGTCGACAGCGCGCTCGGCCCGATCTGTTCCATCATCCTCATCACCGGTGCCGGTGGAATGTTCGGTGGCGTCCTGCGCGCCAGCGGAATCGGCAACGCCATCGCCGACTCGCTCGACGCCATCGGCCTTCCGGTCATCGTCGCCGGCTTCGTCATCGCCGCCGTCGTGCGCATCGCCCAGGGCTCGGCCACCGTCGCCCTCACCACCGCCGCCGCGCTCATCCAGCCGGTCGTGCTCGGCAACCCGGAGTTCAACGCGGTGCAGACCGTTGCCATCGTGCTCAGCCTCGCGGCTGGTTCGGTGTTCGCCGGCCACGTCAACGACTCCGGCTTCTGGCTGGTGAGCAAGTTCTTCGGCATGGACACCAAGACCACGCTGAAGACCTGGACCGTCGGCCAGGCCCTGATCGGTGCCTGCGGCTTCGTCCTCTCGCTCGCCATCTACCTGATTGCCAGCACCTTTTAGTACTACCGGGTAACACAACAGTTCTGCGGGGGCGCGTATCGCAATCAGCGATGCGCGCCCCCTCCAGCACACAGCACCACCGAGGAGCGTTATGACACTGAACATGTTCGATCTCACAGGCAAGATTGCCCTCGTCACCGGCTCCAGCCGGGGAATCGGCTCGGCGATCGCCCGGGGCCTCGCGGCCGCCGGCGCGACGGTCGTGCTGAACGGCCTCGACGAGGCCCGGCTTGAAGCCGCCCGTGCGGCCCTGGCGGCCGAGATCGGCGAGGAGCGCGTGCGCGCGATCGCCTTCGACGTCACGGACGCCGCGGCGGCGGCATCCGCCATCAACTGGATCGAGGCCGAGGTCGGCCCGCTCGCCATCCTGGTCAACAACGCCGGCGTGCAGCACCGCGTCCCGATGCTCGACCTCGACGTCGAGGACTGGGAGCGGGTGCTCCGCACCAACCTCACCAGCGCCTTCCTGGTCGGCCGCGAGGCCGCCCGCCACATGATCCCGCGCGGCGCGGGCAAGATCATCAACGTCGCCTCCGTGCAGACCGACCTGGCCCGGCCGACCATCGCGCCGTACACGGCGTCCAAGGGCGGCATCCGCAACCTCACCCGTGCCATGACGGCCGAGTGGGCGTCGCACGGCCTGCAGATCAACGCGATCGCGCCGGGCTACATCCACACCGAGATGACGCAGAACCTCGTCGACGACACCGTCTTCAACGAGTGGATCCTGGGGCGCACGCCCGCCCACCGTTGGGGCACGGTCGAAGACCTTGTTGGTCCCGCGGTGTGGCTGGCCTCTGCCGGCTCCAACTTTGTCAACGGTCAGGTCGTCTTCATCGACGGCGGCATGACGGTCGTCGTTTAGTTCCCAGAAGTAGCGGAGAAGAACATGAGCACCATCCCCACCGAAACCCTCGGCGTCGTCGCGCACAGCGCGGGCGACATGCGCATCGAGTCTGTCCCTGTGCCGACTCCGGCCGCCGACGAGGCCGTCGTTGAGATCGCCTACGGCGGTATCTGCGGCTCCGACCTGCACTACTGGCAGCACGGTGCAGCGGGGGAGTCCATCCTCAAGGCTCCGATGCTGCTCGGCCACGAGGTCGTCGGCCGCGTGCTCGTCGCCGCGGCAGACGGCAGCGGCCCGGCATCCGGAACCGACGTCGCGGTGCACCCCGCGACGCCCGGCCCCGGCGATGGGACGCCCTACCCGGCCGACCGCCCCAACCTCTCGCCCGGCTGCACCTACCTCGGCAGTGCGGCGCGCTTTCCGCACACCGAGGGCGCCTTCGCCCGGTACGCCGTCTTGCCCGCGCACATGCTCCGCGCCCTGCCGGCCGGCCTCTCGCTGCGCGAGGCGGCTCTCGTCGAGCCCGCCGCCGTGGCCTGGCACGCGGTCTCGCGCGCCGGTGACGTCAGTGGCAAGCGCGTGCTCGTCGTCGGCAGCGGCCCGATCGGCGCGCTCACCGTCGCCGTGCTGAAGCGCGCCGGCGCCGCCGAGATCATCGCCGTCGACATGTTCGACAAGCCGCTCGAGATCGCCACCGCCGTCGGCGCCACGCGCACGATCCTGGCGACGGATGCCGACTCCATCGCCGCCGTGCAGGCCGACATCGCCTTCGAGACCTCGGGCAACTACCGCGGCCTCGCCTCGGCCGTGCGCGGCACGACCCGCGGCGGCCGTGTCGTCATGGTGGGCCTGCTGCCCTCCGGTGAGCAGCCCGCGCTGATCTCGCTGGCGATCACCCGCGAGCTCGAGCTCGTCGGCTCGTTCCGCTTCAACGACGAGATCGACGAGGTCATCGCCGCGCTGGCGGACGGCTCGCTGCAGGTGGGGCCGGTCGTCACGCACGAGTTCGACGCCGCCGACGCGCTTCAGGCGTTCGAGGTCGCGCGTGACTCCGCCGCCAGCGGCAAGGTGCTGCTGCGCTTCTCCTAAGGCTGTATTTCGACAGGCTCAATCAGCGGGTTGCCCCGCGGGTCGGGCCTGTCGGCGTTTCAGCGGGGTGGAATGCCATCGTTGGTTGAGCCTGTCCAAACCCCTCGGCTGCAGCGCTACTCGGCGAGGAACTGGCGCGGCTGCTCCCGCCAGACCTGCTCGACCTCGGCGGTCGTGCGGCGCATGATGCGGTCCATGGCGGCGCGTGCAGCATCCGGGCGACGGCCTTGAATAGCGTCGGCGACGTCGACGTGCCACTGCAGGGCTTCCTCGTGCGGGCGGCTCGGCATCAGCCCGTAGTCGGTGCGGCCGCGCAGAACCTCGCCGATCACGCCGCGCAGTTCGGTGAACATTTCGTTGCCCGAGGCGCAGAGCACCAGCGTGTGGAAGTGGATATCCAGCTCAAGGAAGCGCTGCAGGTCACCCGAGCGGCCGACGGCACGCATCTGGGCGGCCACGGCCATCAACTCGGCGGCGACATCGTCGGGGGCGTGTTCCGCCGCCAGCTCCGCCGCGGCCGGCTCGACCGCGGAGCGCAGCTCGGTGAGTGAGCGCAGCTGGGCGCCTTTGCCGTCCGAGGCGATGCGCCAGCGGATCACCGACGGGTCGAACAGCGACCAGGAGCTCATCGGCAGCACGCGGATGCCCACCCGCTTGACCGATTCGACCAGGCCGAGCGAGGCCAGCACCCTGACGGCTTCACGCACGACGGAGCGGGACACCCCGAGCTCGTTCTCCAGCCGCTCGGCCAACAGGGTGTCGCCCGCGGCGAGCTCGCCCGCCACTACGCGCTGACCGACGCTTTCGATCACGAGCTGGTGCAGGCGGGAGGTCATAGCTTGAGAATAGCGGTCGCATCGAGGGGCCCCCGTTGGCTGGTAGACTTGGCGACTGAACTTCGGCGAGGGATGCCGCAGACCAGCCGACACCGGCGAATCTGGCATCCGTTATCGACGCGGTGGAGGGGCTTTGCGGCTTGTCCTCACGCTGACATGCGTTCGAGTTGACGATCCAGGCCCCCGGTCTGGACGGACATCGATCTGGGCCCAGCGCCCACAATGGGCTATCGCCCACAAGGAGAATCATCATGAGCGACGTTGACAAGGTTGTAGCAGAGGTCCGCGAGTCCTTCGGTAAGGGCGCCGCCCGCAAGATCCGCGCCGTGGGCAAGATCCCCGCCGTCATCTACGGCCACGGCACCGAGCCGCAGCACGTCACCCTGCCCGCCCACCAGATCGGCCTGATCCTGCGCAAGACCAACGCGCTGCTCGACCTCGACATCGCCGGCAAGAGCGAGCTCGTCCTGGTCAAGGACGTTCAGAAGGACCCGGTCCGCCAGATCATCGAGCACATCGACCTCATCGTCATCAAGAAGGGCGAGAAGGTCGACGTCGAGGTCCCCGTGCACGTCGAGGGCGAGCCGTTCCCCGGCAGCCAGGTCGACCAGGACCTGCACACCCTCCGCCTCGAGGCGCTCGCCACCGCGATCCCGACCAGCGTTGTCGTCAGCGTTGCCGGCCTCACCGAGGGTGCTCAGATCCTGGCCAAGGACGTCACGCTGCCCGCCGGCTCGACCCTGGTCGAGGACCCCAACGCCCTGGTCCTCAGCATCTACGCTCTCGCCGCCGCCAAGGCCGAGGGTGCCGAGGCAGCCGAGTAATCATTTTCACCCTGTTTCGCCGGGCGCAGAAGGAGCACTCCGTGAATTCTGTGCCCGGCAACACCTGGTTGGTGGTCGGGCTCGGCAACCCCGGGCCCGGCTACGCCAGCCACCGCCACAATGTGGGCCAGATGGTCGTCGACGAGCTCGCCTCGCGCATCGGCGCCACCTTCAAGAAACACAAGACTCCCGCCCAGGTGGCCGAGGGATTCCTCCGCCCCGGCGGGCCCAAGCTCGTGCTGGCGAAGTCGAACAGCTACATGAACACCTCGGGCGGCCCGGTCGCCGCGCTGCTCAAGTTCTACTCGCTGCCGCTGGAGCGCCTCATCGTCGTGCACGACGAGCTCGACATCCCGTTCGACACGATCAAGCTGAAGATCGGCGGCGGGCACGGCGGCCACAACGGCCTGCGCGACATCGCCAAGGCCGCCAACTCGCCCGAATACGTGCGCGTGCGCGTCGGCGTCGGGCGCCCTCCCGGCCGGCAGGACCCGGCCGACTTCGTGCTGCAGGGCTTCTCGTCCGCCGAGCGCTCCGTGCTGCCGAACCTGCTCTCCGATGCGGCGGATGCCGTCGAGCTCGTGATCACCGACGGGCTCCTCGCCGCCCAGCAGAAGGTGCACGCCCCCTCCGCCTAGCGCCCCGGCCCGTGCCGTGCCGCCCGAACGCATCTGCCGTTCCGCGGATGCGGCGGGCACCCCGCCGCGAGAGCGCCCGTCTCTGCGGCGGGCCGCCGCGCCCATCCGCAGAACGGCTGAGGGACAGCCGATGCCGCAGGCACCGCGTTTGACGATTGGCCCGCGGCTACGCCACTATTGCACCTAGAAACCGAATGCCGCTCGGTGTTGGGCGGCGCATCTCTAAAAGGAGCATCAATGGTGATCTCGTCCGATAACACGGCCACCGAGGCGGAGGCGCCCGCCCGCCGGGCGCAGGTACCCGCCCGCCTCGCGGTCACGTGGGGGCTCATCAGCCTGGCCGTGTTCGCCGTGCTGTTCGCCAGCGTGCTGGCCAGTGCGAACTCGCCCTGGTTCGTCGCCCTGGACCAGTGGTGGCACGACGTCGTCCTCGCGCCGCGCAACGACGCGTTCACCGCGTTCAACGTCGTCGTCGACCACACGACCGGCGGGCCGATCGGATCCATCTTCACGATCCTGATCCCGCTCGTCGCGCTGCTCGTGCTGCGCCGCTGGTGGGCCGCGCTGTACTTCTTCGTGGCCACGATGCTGGCGTCCACACTCGCCCAGGTGGTCAAGGCCGTCGTCAGCCGGGAGCGACCGAACGACCCGCTCGTCACGGTCGACTTCGGCTCCTTCCCCTCCGGCCACCTCACCGGGTTCACCCTGTTCGTCGTCGTGCTCTGCCTCCTGATCAACCGGCGCTGGGCCTGGATCACCGCCCTCGTCCTGGTGATCGTCACCGTGCTGAACCGCACCTACCTCTCGGCGCACTGGCTGAGCGACACCTTCGCCGGCATCGCGCTCGGCGCCGCCGTCGCACTGCTGCTCTGGCCGCTCTTCGCGCAGGCGATCGCGCGCCAACCCAAGCCGCGCCAGCCCCAAGCACGCGCAGGCGAGCACGCCGCCTAGCCTGAGCTGCGCTGCCGCGCACCACCTCGTCGTGGCCCAGAGCTTCCCCGGTTCTGGGCCACGACTGCGTTCGCTCTCGGCACCGCCGCCGGGCCGACGCCGTGCCCGGGTGGTTGCGTAGAATCTGAGGGTGATACTTCAGGGCTTGTCTCGTGCGCTTTCGCGCGCCTCCACATTCGAAGCGGCCCTGGCCGAGTACTCCCGCGATGCCGACTTCTCGCTCGCCGAGGGGCTCAACCCGCCGCTGCTGGCCGCCCTGCTCGAACGCCGCCGGGAGGCGGGCAAGCCGCCCGTGCTCTTCATCGTCACGGCGACCGGGCGCGAGTCCGAGACGCTGCGCTCCAACCTCGCCGCCTACGTCCCGGATGCCGAGATCATCGACTTCCCGGCCTGGGAGACGCTCCCGCACGAACGGTTGAGCCCGAGCGCCGAGATCGTCGGCCGGCGGCTGTTCGCGCTGCGCCGGATGCGCACCTGGGCCGAGGAATGGGCTGCCGCCGATGCCGGCTCGCCGCCGCATCCGCTCATCGTCGTCGCCTCCGTGCGGGCCGCGCTGCAGCCCGTCGCCGACAACCTCACCGACTTCGAGCCGATCGAGCTCGTCGCCGGCGGCCGCGGCTACCAGCTCGGCAAGCTCGCCGGAGCGCTCGTCGACCTGGCCTACACCCGGGTCGACATGGTCACCCGGCGCGGCGAGTTCGCCGTGCGCGGCGGCATCCTCGATGTGTTCCCCGCCGTCGCCGAGCACCCGGTGCGCGTCGACTTCTTCGGCGACGAGATCGAGCAGATGCGCGCCTTCTCAGTGGCCGACCAGCGCTCGCTGCCGGACGCCGTGACCCGGGTGATGTTGCCGCCGAGCCGCGAGCTGCTGCTCAGCGAGCCGGTGCGCCAACGAGCCCGCGAGATGCAGCACGAGTTCCCGAGCCTCGCGCAGATGCTCGCCAAGATCGGCGAGGGCATCCCGGTCGAGGGGATGGAGAGCCTCGCGCCCGCCCTCGTCGACAAGCTCGTGCCGATGACGGACTACCTGCCGGACGGCGCCGCCGTCGCCGTGCTCTCGCCCGAGCGGGTCGCCAGCCGCGCGGTCAGCCTGGCCGAGACGAACCGGGAGTTCCTCTCTGCGGCCTGGAGCGCGGCGACCTTCGGCGCCGAGACGCCCATCGACCTGGCATCCGGCGACTTCCTCACCCTGAACACCGTGCGTGACGCGGTGCGGCTGGGCGCCCCCGGGCACAAGACGCCGGACCACCCGTGGTGGACCTTCTCCGTGTTCGACTCCGGCGACGCCTTGGCGGAGCTGACGGACGAGAGCATCGCCGAGATCGTCGCCGACCTCGAGGTCGGCACGACCGTGCGGGTGCAGAGCCAGACCGTTCCGAGCTTCCAGGGCAACGTCGGCGGCGCCATCGAGCACGTCGCCGCCCGCCTGGCCGACGGCTGGAGCCTGGCGATCGTCGCCGGCGGGCACGGGCTGGTCCAGCGCGCCAGCGACGTGCTCGCCGAGCGCGGGCTCGCCGCCCACATCGTCGAGTCGTTCCCCGCCGAGCCGGATCCCGGTGTCGCCTACCTGGTGCAGGCCGAGGCCGCACACGGCTTCGAGCTGCCGGATGCCAGGCTCGCCCTGATCAGCGAGAGCGAGTTCTACGGCCGCGCCGTCGGCTACGACTCGCGCCAGGTCAAGAAGCTCGCCAGCCGCCGCAAGAACGTGGTCGACCCGCTGCAGCTGGAATCCGGCGACTACGTCGTGCACCAGACCCACGGCATCGGCCGCTTCATCGAGATGACCCAGCGCACCGTCGCAGCGGGCAGCCGGCCCAAGGGCCCCTCCCGCACCGCCGGCATCGCCGCGGCGCCGACGATCGTGCGCGAGTACCTGGTGCTGGAGTTCGCGCCGTCCAAGCGCGGCCAGCCGGGCGACCGGGTCTACGTGCCCACCGACCAGCTCGACCAGCTCTCCCGCTACGTCGGCGGCGAGGCGCCCGCGCTCAGCAAAATGGGCGGCAGCGACTGGGCCAACGCCAAGAACAAGGCGCGCAAGGCGGTGCGCGACATCGCCGTCGAGCTGGTCAAGCTCTACTCGGCGCGGATGGCGGCCAAGGGCCACGCCTTCGGGCCGGACACGCCCTGGCAGCGCGAGCTGGAGGAGGCGTTCCCCTACGCCGAGACGCCCGACCAGCTGCAGACCATCGACGAGGTGAAGGCCGACATGGAACGGCCGATCCCGATGGACCGGCTGCTCTCCGGCGACGTCGGCTTCGGCAAGACCGAGGTCGCCGTGCGGGCGGCGTTCAAGGCGGTGCAGGACGGCAAACAGGTCGTCATGCTGGTGCCGACCACGCTGCTCGTGAAGCAGCACTTCGAGACGTTCCAGGAGCGCTTCGCCGGCTTCCCGGTGCACCTGCGCGCGCTCAGCCGATTCCAGACCGAGAAGGAGTCCGCCGAGACCATCGCCGGGCTGCTCGACGGCACCGTCGACGTCGTCATCGGCACCCACCGGCTGTTCTCCAACTCGATCGTCTTCAAGGACCTCGGCCTCGTCATCATCGACGAGGAGCAGCGCTTCGGCGTCGAGCACAAGGACTCGCTGAAGAAGATGAAGACCAACGTCGACATCCTCGCGATGAGTGCGACTCCGATTCCGCGCACCCTCGAGATGGCTGTCACCGGCATCCGTGAGATGTCGACGCTGGCCACGCCGCCCGAGGACCGGCATCCGATCCTCACCTTCGTCGGGCCGTACTCCGACAAGCAGGTGAGCGCCGCGATCAAGCGCGAGCTGCTGCGCGAGGGCCAGGTGTTCTTCGTGCACAACCGGGTCTCCAGCATCAACAAGGTGGCGGCCCAGCTGGCCGAGTTGGTGCCGGAGGCACGCATCGCCGTCGCACACGGCAAGCTCTCCGAGGCGGTGCTGGAACAGGTCGTCTCCGACTTCTGGGAGCGCAAGTTCGATGTGCTCGTCTCGACGACGATCATCGAAACCGGCCTGGACATCGCCAACGCGAACACGATCATCATCGACCGCGCGGACAAGTACGGCCTCAGCCAGCTGCACCAGCTGCGCGGCCGCGTCGGGCGTGGCCGCGAGCGCGCCTATGCCTACTTCCTCTACGACGAGAACACCCCGCTCAGCGAGACCGCGCACGACCGGCTGGCGACGATCGCCGCGAACAACGAGCTCGGCAGCGGCATGCAGGTGGCGCTGAAGGACCTCGAGATCCGCGGCGCGGGCAACCTGCTCGGCGGCGAGCAGGCCGGGCACATCGCCGGGGTCGGCTTCGACCTCTACCTGCGGATGATCGGCGAGGCGGTGTCGACGTTCCGCGGCGACGTGGCCGAGGGGCAGACCGAGCTGCGGCTGGAGCTGCCGGTGGACGCGCACATCCCGGAGGAGTACGTCGACAGCGAGCGACTGCGCCTCGAGGCTTACCAGAAGCTGGCCACGGCCAGCTCGATCACCGCCAAGGACGAGACCATCGGCCTCGTGCTGGAGGAGCTCGTCGACCGCTACGGCGAGCCGCCGGTACCCGTGCAGGCCCTCATCGAGGTGTCGAAGCTGCGCCGGCAGGCCCAGCGGGCCGGGCTCAGCGAGGTCGTCGCGATGGGCGACAAGCTGCGCATCGCGCAGGCCACGCTGCCGGACTCGATCCAGGTGCGCCTGCAGCGCATGTACCTGGGCTCGCGCTACTTCGCGCAGCAGGGCGTGCTGTCGGTGCCGCTGCCGGACCTCTCCGACGCTGAGAACCCGGATGCCGCGCTGCTGGAGTGGGTGAGCCAGCTGCTCACCGCCATTTTCCCGCCGGCCGTCGTCGTGCAGGAGAAGGTGCAGGAGAAGCAGCCCGAGTAGCGGGCGGAGTGGCCGGCACCGCGGCCGGGGCGGCGCTGGGGCCACCCAGCCGATCAGCTGATGTGACCCCACTCGCCGAGAAACTCGCTCACCGTCATCTCGTCGAGGTCGCGCCGGATCTGCTGCAACAACGTGTCGGCCTCGACGAGATCCCCGGCGCTGCTGCGCAGCACCTCGTTGCCCGTCGAGGTGCGCACCACGATGATGTCGGCCACCGACGGGCTGCCGAGGCTGAGGGCCGTGCCAGCCAGGTAGGCAACCGTGTGGACGAGGCCGCGGATGCCGCCTGGTCTCTCCCGCGGGCGGAGTTCCGCCGTCAGGTGCAGAGACGCGGGCTCGGTCGATGCGGAGTCGTCGTCGCCGTGGGAGTGCATGCCCGTCAGCCTAGAACAGCGGCGCCGTGCCCGGCGCCGGCTCGTCCGCCGGCGTCGCGGCCAGCTTGCCGGCCCGGTACTGGGCCGCCCGCCAGCTGACGAAGGCCGCGGAGAAGACCATGGCGACGGCCGAGCCGAGCAGCACGGCGATGGTGCCCTCGTCGACAACCTCCTGGCTGCTCGCGAAGGCAAGCTCGTTCATGAGCAGTGAGACGGTGAAACCGACGCCGCCGAGCGAGGCGACGACGAGGAGGTCGCCGATCCGCAGCGAGGTTCCGCCGAAGCGGCGGGCGACGAGCCCACTGAGCCCTCCGGCCAGGGTGATGCCGATGAGCTTCCCGACCGGCAGGGCGATGAGGATGCCCCAGAACGCCGGGCTCAGCTGGGTGAGGCTCACGGTGGGGATGGCGACGAGCGCCGCCGAGAACGCGAACAGTGGCAGGATCAGGCCGTTCGACCACGGCTCGAGCCCGTGCACGGCGCGGCTGCCCGGGCGGCGCGCCATGACAAGGCCGAGCAGCACACCGGCGATCGTGGCGTGCACACCGGACTGGAACACGAAGTACCAGGTGAGGATCGCGAGCACCCACATCGCCAGCGCGAGCGGCCACTGCGCCTTGCGGCTGAGGATGTAACCGGAGCGCGGCCGCAGCAGCCGGCTGACGCCGGAGAACAGCAGCAGGGTGACGGCGGCGAAGCCGAGCGAGCCCAGCTGCACGTCGCTGGTGAAGAAGAAGGCGATGATGAGGATGGCGACCAGGTCGTCGAGCACAGCCAGGGCCATCAGGAACACTCGCACCCGGGTCGGGATGCCCCGCCCGAAGATGGCGAGCAGGCCGAGCGCGAAGGCGATGTCGGTCGCCGTCGGCACCGGCCAGCCGTTCTCCCAACCCGATCCGGCGGTGATCAGCAGGAAGATGCCAGCGGGCACGACGACGCCGCCCAGCGCCGCGATGGCCGGCAGGGCGGCCTTGCTCAGGCTGTTCAGCTCGCCGATCGCCAGCTCGCGTTTGAGCTCGACGGCGACGATGAAGAAGAAGATCGCGAGCAGGCCGTCGCTGACGAAATGCCCGAGCGAGAGGTCGAGGCCGAGCCCCGGCAGCTCGAGGTGGGCGGTCTTCAGGGCGAGCAGCTCGGGGCCGATCGCGCTGTTGGCGAGCACGAGGCCGAGGACGGCCGCTCCCAGGAGCAGCATGGCGGCATAGCGTTCGGAACGGAAAATAGCCACAGATGGCCCTCCAGATTGGGTTCAGTCGACGTCATAGAGCACATGTGCCCGCCGACCAGACTTCCCGGCTCACCGTGAATCAGTGTACCGGTCGTGGGGCGGATGCCGTCGGTCTCGAGAAGGATGAGCGCTGCCGGGAGGATAGGGTCGAGGCGTGGGGGAGACACAGAGCGAGCGCGG
>NZ_MPZN01000056.1 GCF_002936985.1 Microterricola pindariensis
GTTGCAGAGGTCGGTGGGCCCGTCGTCCCGCAACCACCACTTGAGGTGGTGGGCCTCGGTGTAGCCCGGTGGATGCGGGCAGCCGGGCCAGGCGCAGCCGCCATCGCGTTCGGCCAGGGCGATCCGTTGCGCCCGGGTGAAGCTGCGGCGGCTCCTACCGAGGTCCAGCACCTCGCTGGGCCCGCCGAGAACGACAGGGATGACGTCGGCGCTCGCCGCGAGGCGGCGGGCCGAGGACGCCGACAGCGATTCACCGACCCCGTCGATCTCGGCGGTGCCCAGCCCGCTGGTGAGCTCCTCGAGCGTCGTGCGCACCACGACGGTGGTGCTGCGCAGCGCCGGCATGGTCTTCTCACAGCCGAGCGCGTGGCGGGCGATGTCGACCAGCGCGTCCAAACGCAGAGTGGGCAGTTCGCGCCCGTCGGCGAGGGCCGGGTCGTCGTTCTCACGGTTGGCGTGCAACTGGGCGCTGACGATGCCGTCGACTGCCGTCACGACGATGCCGGCGCTCTCGGGGTCCAGCACGACGTGCAGTTCCGTCATCCCGTCGGCCGTTGTGCGCCGAGTCAGGGCGCGCCGGCTGCGCAATTCGTCCTCGCGCGGGCGCACGCCGTCTTCATCGAGGCGATCCCGCCAAGCCCGGCAGAGCTGCACGATGGTCGCGACGGGCAGTGTTTCCGCGGCGTGGACCAAGGACTCCTCGGCCAGGGCCATGTGCGCGCGGTCGGCGCGGGGCGCAACGGACTCGAGCATCCGCACAATGTGGGCCGCGGCATCCGTGCCGATCGTGCATGCGGTCAGTGCGGCGGCGACGGTGGGGAACGGGGGCGGGATGACGGCCCCGCTGAAGCTCAACCCGCTGGCGGTGCGCTCGCCGAGCCGCTGCAGTTTCGCGGCCTCGCCGATCGGCACACGCATCACCTCGGAGAGGAACCCCGGAGCGGAGTTGCTGCCTTGCCGGGTACACAGGCGCTCCGGTCCGAGTTCGGGGCGGGAGCGCCGCCCGACCTCGGCCGCGGCCCGCATTCGCAGGGCGTCGGCGGCGCGCACGACATTCTGCAGCTGCTCTACGGTGCTGATCAGCGTGGAATCCGTCATGCCCTCGAAGTCGGCCTCGACCTGCCGGCCAACACCCTCGGAGGGCGAGCCGGCGAAGGATGCGGGTGATGCCTGCTCCCACGCGGATGCCAGCGCACCGACGGAGTCGGCGAGGTTTTCCAAGGCTTCGTTCACCGCTGCACCTCCTCGTGCATCTTCGATGCCGGCAATCGTCTGGCGTTCCGGCCTGAAACCAGGCTCCCAGCACCCTCTGACACTCATTTCTGCAGATGAGAGGGCGAAACGAGCTACGCAATGCATTCAGTTGTGCGGCGGTGCCCGCGCGAGGGAATCACTGGTTTTGGGGTCAAAAGTCGACTGATTTGCGCGCGAACGGGTGAGCAGTCCTGCAGGATTTCACTCCGTCGCCCACAGCAGGGGATGATGGAACCGACTTTGTCGGAGTGACGGCACAACGGGTGGCTGGTCTGCCCAGACATGAACTTGGGAGAGTGGCTTCGTGAAGCTATCCGTTATCGGCTGTGGCTACCTGGGGGCCGTGCACGCCTCGGCGATGGCTGAACTCGGCCACGAGGTGGTCGGCATCGACGTCGACCAGGCCAAGATCGAGCAGCTGGCTGCCGGCCGCCCTCCGTTCTTCGAGCCTGGCCTGCCCGAGATCCTCACCTCGGCCGGCGCGAGCGGACGCCTGCGCTTCAGCACCGACATGGCCGACGTAGCCGAGGCAACCGTGCACTTCGTCGCCGTCGGCACACCCCAGATGCGCGATAGCCACGCTGCCGACATGCGCTATGTCGACGCGGCGATCGACGCGCTCATTCCCTTCCTGAAAGAGGGCGATCTCGTCGTCGGCAAGAGCACCGTGCCTGTCGGCACCGCGGCCCGGCTGGCACAG
Source organism: Microterricola pindariensis (assembly GCF_002936985.1). GTDB lineage: Bacteria > Actinomycetota > Actinomycetes > Actinomycetales > Microbacteriaceae > Microterricola > Microterricola pindariensis. Next base: position 1,955 of record NZ_MPZN01000056.1, read on the forward strand.
AAGCTCGCCGACAGCGGCAGCGGCGCCACTCTCGCCTGGAACCCTGAGTTTCTGCGTGAGGGTTTCGCGGTGAAAGACACGATCGAGCCCGACCGCCTCGTCTACGGTGTGGCCGACGAGCGCGCGGCATCCATTCTGGACGAGGTCTATGCCACTGCGCTGGGCACCGGAACTCCACGCATCGTCACCGACTATGCCACCGCCGAACTCGTGAAGGTGTCGGCCAACGCATTCTTGGCGACCAAGATCTCCTTCATCAACGCGATGGCCGAGATCGCAGAGGTCACCGGCGCGGACGTCAGCCAGCTCGCCGACGCGATCGGACATGACGCACGCATTGGGCGTCGCTTCCTGAACGCTGGCGTCGGCTTCGGCGGCGGATGCCTGCCCAAGGACATCCGTGCGTTCACAGCCCGTGCCGAGGAATTGGGCCGTGGCGAGTCAGTCGCCTTCCTCAAGGAAGTGGACGCCATCAACCTGCGACGTCGCCAGCGTGTCGTAGACCTTGCGGTTGAGGCCCTTGGCGGCTCGGTCTACAACAAGCGCATTGCGGTGCTTGGTGTCACGTTCAAACCCGATTCGGACGATGTTCGCGACTCTCCAGCCCTCGACGTCGCCGTGCAGCTGAAGGGACTCGGCGCCAGGGTCGTCTCCACCGACCCGCAGGGCATCGAGAACGCCCGGATCCGTCACCCGCAGCTGGACTACGCCGGCACGGCCGACGAGGCGCTCGCCGGAGCCGACCTGGTGGTGCTCGCCACCGAGTGGAAGCAGTTCCGCGAGCTCGACCCGGTGCGCTCTGCGACCCTGGTCGCGGGCGCGAGCGTGATCGACGGCCGCAACGTCCTGGACGCCGCCGCTTGGCGCGCTGCCGGCTGGACTTATCGGGGCATGGGGCGCCCGTAGGCGCTGCGCTCCGGGCGAGGTCCGCGCGCTACTCCAGCGCCATCGTGCGGGGACTCTCTACTGCGTTGTTGTGTCGGTTTCCCTGCCAGCCGGTGCAGGCTTGGCGAGTCGCCGTCGGACGATTCGTCGATACCGGACGATTCGTCGGTACCGGCCGGTCGCTCGGCTGAGGGGATGGACCTGACTTCCATCGACGTCTTCAGCCGGCGGCCACAAGCGGAAGTCCGAGAGTGCCGCGGAAAGGGCGCCCTAGAGGGATGCCAGGGGCCCACCGCGGTTGTCTGTGCGGACGCACTGCTCGCGAGTGAGAATCCGGAGTCGGCGGCCAGGCTGCCCGAGAGGCGCAAGTGCTATTCGACCACTTCGGCGGGTCCGAGCGTCCCGTCCAGGTAGACGGTCTGGCCGTCTAGAGTCACGGTGATTTTCCCCTTGACGGGTTCCAGTTGAGACACAGCGCCGTATTGATCGGTGAGGGTCACCGCACTTTTTGCGGCGAAGCTGACCGTCGTGGGGGACGTTGCCCATGCAACGCGGGTCGTGCTCTCTCCCGAGCCGAACGCGTACGAGTAGGAGACGGCATTCAACTCGTCTTGCGCGCTATAGGTTTTTCCGCCGATCTTGCTCACCAGAATGGCTTGCGCCATTGCAGCCAGTTTTGGCTGAAAGGTCGGGACCGTGTCAGAAGCACGTCGCACCAGCCCGAAGTTCCCTTCGTGATCGAGGAAGTTGAGGTGGTCGTTGACCAAGTCGTACCAGTAGAAACGTTCGACGCCATTGCCCAACGAGATTGCCTGTGCGCGCACCAGATAGTCGGCTTGGAGTTCGTCTGTCTTCACGAGGGTTGAGCTCCACCCCAGTTCAGTAAGCCAAATCGGTTTGGATTCGCCGTTGTTGTATTCCTTGATGCGGTCATGCGCCTGGTTCAAGCTTTCGACGAGGAACTCTGCGCCCTTGTTGTCCCCGTAGTCATAGTCGTACGGATGGAAGCTCACGACATCGAGGTAGTCCAGCGCTCCCTGTTGGTACAGAGAAGTGAGGAACGCGTCGTCTTTGTGCGCATTCGCTGGGCCAACAACGAGCGTTCCTGGGTGGCTCTCGTGAACGCGATTCGCGTTCGCTCTGAGGAGCTGCATGTAGCACTCAGGCGTTGGACCGCAGGCACTGTTGTTGACGGGTGGATTGTTGAACTCGTTGAAAATCTCGACTGCGTTGACACCGTACTGCGCGATGAGTGCGTCCGTGTAGCTTGCGTAGGCTGCGAGTGCCTCATCGCTGCTCGGCACACGATTGTTGTCGTAGAAAGGGTTCCGGAACGCGCTCACAGGGAGAACGTCGAGCCGGTTCGATTCAAGATCGTGGATTCCGCTGTTCAGGTTCTCGGGGAAGTCATACTGCCCTTGAGTTGTTTCAACGTGCGCCCAGCGCACGTCAGTGCGGACCGTTCCGAAGCCAAGCTGAGCCGCGATCGCCCCGCTTTGGGAGTAGTAGTCGCGGTCAACGTGAATCATGACGCCAAATCGATCGTCGACCGAGTCGCGCTTCGTCAGGTCCTTGTCGAGAACCATGAAGGTGGTGGAGATCGGCTCCGCTGTGCCAGCTGGGTCGGCAATTGTTGCCGAGTAGAAGCCCTGGCTCAGATCGCCGAGCGGCAACACCGAGATTCCGCCGGCAGGTGAGACTTCGCCAGACTTGAGCTGTGCTCCCGTGTGGTCTTCAATGCTCCACGCAAGGAGCGGGGCCTGCCAAGCCACGCCGAGCATTGCCTGATGTGTGGGCATCACCAGTGAGGTATTCGTGAGTTGTCTCGCTGCCTCGTACTGTTCGAAGCTCCCGTTTTGGACCAGGTCGGCGCCGTCCGGGGAAATCGCCCTCGCGCTGTCAACTCGGATGGAGCCCGACTCGGCGTTGGCAGTCAATCGGAGATTCAGAATCGACTGGTCGCTCCCAGTCACATAGGTCCACGAGTACTCTTGCCACTCGTCAGAATCCGTCTCAATGAGCTGAGTCCAGGGTTCGTCGGCGTCAATGTTCAGTGAGACAGCTGCGGGCTCTGCCCCTGCCGCTCGCGCGGAGATGGAGATGGAATATTCAGTTCCTGGCTGGACCTCGAGCGGTTGGGACAGACTCGCTGCGCCGTTTCTTGCGTCAAGGAGGAGCGCGATCGCGCCGTCTGCCGGGGCGCCCCCTTCGGCAGAGACGCCTGCGGATGGCGACTCGGATGACCACCCTGAGAAGCTGGCCGCAACTGCAGCCGTAGTGGGCGGCGCGACCGAAGGGGTTGGATCCGGCGTCGGAGTGGGTTCCGCGGTGGTCTCCGGACCGGAACGCGGACCCTGAATCAGGCCGACGGCCCCTGCGATTGCTACGCCTGTGGTGAGGGCACTGGCGCCGGCGACGAGGAGAACCACCAGACGGAACTTTGCGTCGGTCCGGAGTCGTCGCGCGAATGACATTGCTTCTCCAACTGTGCACGTGGCCTGCGCGCTGAGTTTGCGGCAGTCTCGCCATGCTAGCCCGCCCGACTCGTCAGGCTGATCCAACAGGCCGATCCAGCAAATGAAGCCAACAAGACAGCCGTGGCCGCGCCGGGGTGAGAGAGATCTCCTGCAATTGCGTGATTCCGGCGAGGCGTGTTTGACCGGTGCCGAGTTGTGTGAAAATAGAAGTTCGCGTGGGGCAACGCCACTCGAACGGGCAGGCAATTGAGGGGTGTGGCTTGATTTGGCTAGGTCTGAGTGGTCCGCCTGTGCCGCGAGCTGAGATATGAACGCTAGAAACACACTCAACTCCGACCGACAGACTTGGCAGAAGGCCTACGCCACCCGTCTGCTCATCACAGACTTCATCGTCACGGCTGCAGCTGTCGCAATCTCACAGTTCATCTGGATCGCCGATGGCTCGCTCCTGCAGGGGCGTGACGACGCGGCTCTGAACATCCCACTCACCTACTCCCTGCTCTCGGCGATGCTGGTCCTCGCATGGATGCTCTTTCTCGACATTTTTTCGTCGCGCGACCACAAGAACATCGGGACCGGGGCGCTTGAGTACCGGCGGATCGTCGATGCCACCGTATTTCTCTTCGGGTTTCTCGCGATCGCCGCATACCTCTTAAAGGTTGAGCTCGGGCGCGGCTACTTTCTGACGGCGCTCCCGCTGGGTCTTCTAGGACTACTTCTCACCCGTTGGTCCTGGCGCCAGTGGCTTCACCGGCGCCAACGAACTGGCGCGTACCAATCGAGAACGTTGTTGGTTGGCCAGGCATCCAAGGTGCAACACATTGCTGAGGCCGTGCAGCGAGACGGCTCGACAGGGCTCTTCGTCGTCGGAGGGCTCACGAAGAGCGGACCACGGGACGGAGCAGCTGCGCCAAGCGTCGATTTGCTCGGGACATTTGACGACGTCCTTGCCGTAATTGACTCACATCAAATCGATACCGTGGTCTTCTCCGGCGCCGACGATATGTCGCCGAAACAACTTCGAAAGCTGGGTTGGCGTCTCGAGGAGCGGCGGGTCTCCCTCATCGTTGCGCCCACGCTCACCGACGTGGCTGGGCCGAGAATTCACGCCCGCCCGGTTGCCGGCTTGCCGCTGATTCACGTTGACTTCCCGGAGTTCGCGGGGCGGAAGCAGCTTCTCAAGCGAGCATTTGACGTGCTCGGATCCTCTGCACTCATCCTCTTGAGCTCTCCTTTCATGCTCGCCGTGGCAATCGCGGTGCGCGCGTCGGGGCCCGGGCCGATCTTCTTCACCCAGGAGAGGATCGGACTTCGTGGGGAACCCTTCAAGATGCTGAAGTTCCGGTCCATGGTGCAAGGTGCCGACAACCAGCTCGCGAGCCTGCTCGACGCGCAGGGCACGTCAGACAAGCCCTTGTTCAAGGTCCTGAATGACCCGAGAATCACGCCGGTCGGTCGATTCATTCGCAAGTATTCCTTGGACGAGTTCCCCCAGCTCCTGAACGTCGCCATGGGCGAGATGAGCCTGGTTGGCCCCCGACCGCAGCGCGCTGAAGAAGTGGCGCTTTATGACGATGACGCGCATCGGAGGCTTTTCGTCAAGCCTGGGATGAGCGGACTCTGGCAGGTCAGCGGCCGCTCGCAGCTCTCGTGGGATGATTCGATCCGACTCGACTTGTACTACGTTGAGAACTGGTCGGTCACGGCCGACATCGTGATTCTCTGGAGGACCCTCAGAGCAGTTGTGGCCCCGGGAGCTGACGCGCACTGAGCGATAGAGGCTATCGTTCCCGATAGCCCATCGCCTCGGGGGCAGCGTCTTTGATGCGATTGCACTCAGGACTTCGCAGTCGCGTCGCGCAAGTTGGAGCGTCAGCGGTCACCCGAAATGATGTAGAGCGGTTAGGAAATTTGCATGCATGCTGAGGATCTCGAGCACGTGCCGAGGGCGTCAATCGGTCTCCCTTTCTCGGATCAGAACCTCAAGCAGTTCGAGACGGCTATTCGCTCGATCCTCGGGCAGACCGAGCGCGACTGGGAGCTGATTCTTGTGGCGGACGGAGCGACCGACGCCTGTTTGGCGCTCGCTCAGTCACTTTCCGATCGGAGAATCCGGCTGATAGTTCACGACGAGCGTCTGGGCCTCGCCGTGCGGTTGAATCAGATTGCCGAGCTGGCCGCTGCGCCAGTGCTTTTCCGCATGGATGCGGATGACGTCATGGCGCCGAATCGCCTCGAAGTGCAACTTGCGGCGTTCCAGCAGCACCCCCACGTAGACGTGATCGGGTCGCGAGCGCTACTTATCGACGAGAACGATTCGGTCCGCGGCTTGTTCGCTGAAGAGGGGCTCCCAGACAAGAGCAGCGGGTACCTCCGTAGCAATGCTTTCACGCACCCGACCGTGGCAGCTCGAACTCCCTGGTTCCGGAGCAACCAGTACGACAGCGGCCTCCTGAGAAGTCAAGACAAAGCGCTCTGGCTGACGGCCCATGGGCACAGCCGATTTCTCAAGTTGGATGAGCCGGTCTTTTACTATCGTGTCGATTCCCGGTTGAGCGCAAAGCGGCAGGCGCACTCAAGCCGCTACGACCGCGTCCTGCTTCGACGCTACGGACCCAGCGTCTCCGGTTGGCCGAGCTCATTGGCCGCCTGCGCAAAATCAATGCTGAAGCAGTTCCTCTATGCGGGCATTCTTCGATCCGGTGGTGAGGAGAAGCTGTACCGACGAAAGTACGTTGAGGTTCCTGCAGATCGCCTTGCTGCAGCCCAAGCCACGTTGGACGCCGTCAAACTGATGGAGCTGCCTACCTCTTCTGTGTCGGTCAGCGGGACGGAGAGAGCGGAGTGACCGAGGGCGTGTGGCTCGACGCGGGGCCGGTGGCGCGGGTCGCCGCACTGACGGTCACCTACGGTGCCCGTCATCATCTGTGCATCCCGACTGTCCGGGCCGCACTCGCGGCCGGCGCGGACCACGTCTACGTTGTCCTCAACGGCGCAGCAGAAGTGTCGCGGAAGGCGATTCAGGGTGAGTTCGGCGCTGGGTCAAACGTGTCGCTCATACATCTCGCCACGAACAGGGGCTCGGCAGGCGGATTTGCTGAAGGCCTCCGGTCGGTTCCCTTGCAGTCGGTTGGCAGTGTCTGGCTACTCGACGATGACAATGAATGCGCAACGACTGCGCTTGCGGAGCTGCTTGCTCAGCGGGCGCGCCTGGTGGCTGCCGGGGAATGCGATGATCCTGCGATGCTTTCGCATCGCAAAGGGAACGTCTTGCAAGAGCGAGCCATCCAGACGCGATCGGCGCCAGTCGTTTATCCACCGAGTGGCTCCTTCTTGTCGATGGATCTGTTTCACCGGCTCAGCACCGCGAAATCCATCGCATCGAGCACGTCGGAACACGACGCTGGTTCGCCGATCGAGGTGCCGTACGGGCCATACGGCGGACTCCTCCTCTCGGCCGAGTCAATCTCCGAAATCGGTTTTCCGGATGAGGAGCTCACGCTCTATGAGGACGACACCGAGTACACGGCCCGGCTGAGCGCAAACGGTCATCGGGTATTCCTCTGCCCGGGAAGCACTATCGAGGACATCGATGGCAAGTGGTCTGGGAGCGACTCCGCACTCACTGGCCCGCAGAAGATGCTTGCAGCACAGGACAGCACTCGGCGATACTACGCCGTCAGGAATCGCGTCCGCTTCGATACCGTCAGGGCTCTCAAAGAGGGTCGCCAGGTGAGATATCGCGTGAACAGATTGATCTACATGGCATACCTACTCGGCTCCGCGACGCGCATGGGCAGACTGAGTGCGTATAGAGAAGTGCGTCTCGCTGCCAAGCATGGCTTGCGCGGTCAGCTCGATCTGGGGCCGGAGCTCGCTCTATGAGCGAGAAGCGAGTGCCCAAGTTCGCACAGGGGGCAGCATGGATGGTCAGCGCGAACCTGATCAGCTTCGCGCTTCAGGGAGTCTATTTCGTCCTGCTGGCTCGTGCCCTCGGCGCGAGTAGTTACGGCATCTTTGCCGGAGCACTCGCCGTGGTCGTGATCTTTGCGACTTTCTCCGGAATCGGGTCCGGAAATGTCCTCGTGATGAGTGTTTCGCGCGCTCGAGGCGAGTTCGGCGGGCGGTACGGCACCGCCTGGACGTATGTTTTCGCGAGCGCAGCGCCACTTGCCGGCCTTGTAGTACTGCTGTCGGTGCCGTCGGGTGGAGTGTTCCTCGCCACTGTCGTGCCGCTGCTGTTGTCGGAATTGGTATTCGGTCGCTTCCTGGACCTTGGCTTCCAATCATTTCAAGCCCATGATCGACTCAGGGGCACGGCTGTCCTCACGATGGCTGCCGGCGGCAGCCGTATGGTGCTCGCCGCAGCCTTCCTGGCCCTCGGTGGGAGCTCCCCTGTTGTGTGGGCCTGGTCGTATGCCGCGCTGAATTTCTGCTTGGCGTTGATCGCAACCACCATCTGTTGGCGGCTCTTCGGCAGGCCGACGCACAATCGCGCCTACTTGACATCGACATGGCGAATCGGTTTCTTTTTCGCCCTGGGTATGTCCTCAAGGACCGTCTATACCGACGCGGACAAATTCCTTCTGAATGTCTTCCGTTTTGACGACGCCGCAGGTGTGTACTCTGCAGGCAGCAAACTGATCACGATGGCCTTTTCGCCGGTTCAAGCGCTCGTCTACTCCGCGAACACCCGTTTGTTTCGGGCCGGGAAGAGCGGCCGCCGCGCGGTGTGGAAGATCTTGCGGAAACTCCTGGTTCCGGTCGGTGGGTACGCCGTCGTCGCCATGGTCGCGCTCATCTTGGGGGCGCCCCTGGTGCCGCTCATCCTTGGCGACGATTTCACGGAAACAGCGGAGCTCCTCCCGTGGCTGTCGGTCATTCTCCTCTTCCAGACCGTGCATTACGTCTTTGGTGATGCGCTCATGGGGTTGGGCAAGCAGGGTGTTCGAAGCGTCAGTCAGGCGGTCGTCGCTGTGCTCTCGGTTGCACTGAACCTGTGGCTCATTCCGCTTGCTGGGCTACAGGCTGTGGTGCCGATCGCGATCGGCGCCTCTGCTTTGCTGGCTATTCTCATGGTCGGATTCTTCCTCGCGCAACCGCTTGAGTATGCAGCGGTTGAAAGCGAAAGCGAAAGCGAAAGCGAAGGTGCGGGCGAAGAGCCGGTCGGCCTGAAGTAGCGCAGCTTTGTCGTTCTAGCGAATCTTGGCGCTAGAGGCGAACTGCAGAGTGCTGAACTGGATCTGCGTGCTCCTCGTGTGCCGCAGCTTCCGGCTCCGCAGCCTCGAGCGACGGCTTCCTCCCAAGGAATGCGAGCAGACAACTCGCGACCACTGCCAGCATCGCGTAGCGCACATCTTTCAAGATCGTGTTCACCAGGAACGACCAGAACAACGCGACGAGCGCGAGGCTTGCGATCGGAATCAGCCACGTACGGCCGTAACCAATCAGGCGGACTGATGCGGCCGCGACTCCCCCGAGGAGGAACGGAATGGCGACGAGTCCAAGGATCCCGAAATCCATGAGGTAGTCGTTCAGCCCCGTGGCTACGTTGGTTGCGAATGGTCGGCCAGCGATACTCACGGTGTAGTACTCGAGTGAGTGTGCGCCGGCGTCAACAGGGAACCCAAGACGACTGAGTATGCCGAAGAGCCCCGAAAAGCTATTCGTCCCCAGGTCAAAATTGCTCGAATCGAGCGACTGAGCCAATTCGGGGTTAGCGCCATATGTGAATCGGGCTTGGAGGCCGGCGACACCTGAGACGAGGTACTCAAACAGCGATCGCAAACCGGTTGAATTGGTCGTTCCTGCGTTCCGCAATTGAAGAGGTACCAACACGATTGCCGCTGCCGCGGCAACAGCGGTCGATGCCGCAGCGATTCGGAACGCAAGTGGCTTTCGACCGGAGCGGCTGGCTAGTCCCGAGCCAGGTTTCCCCGCAGCTGAGCGTCCCCGTGAAAGCGCGAGCGCGGTCACAGCGATCAGCACGCCTATGACGAAGCTTGTCCTTTGGAAGGTGATGAGCGTGACGGCGCCCAGGAGGACCAGCGGAATGGTCGCCAACACGCGTCGACCCCTCCACCACAGCAACGCTCCCGTGAAGAGGCTGACATATCCGAGGTAGGCCACGTAGCCCAGCACCGCGACGAGCAAGCCGCCGTTGGCGAAGCCGTCGCCCAACGTGTCTGCGCGAATCGCGGCCTGCGCTGCGCGGAATCCCCGCCCTCCGTCACTCAAGAGGGCACCGAAGCCACCGATGCGTTCCACGACGGGGAGCATCAACAAACCTTGGTAAAGCACGTAGATCGCCAAGAGAGCCACACCCGCCATATGCCAACGGACGAGGGCTCTCGTCGAGACGTGCACGGTTGACTCGATTTTCGGCACGGTACTTGAGCGAACAAGAGCCCAACCAACGAACGAGCCGGAACAAGCGGCGCCGAGGCCAATCACAATCGTCAAGTATGTGTTTGTGTCAAGAACTGGAAAGATCAGGCCGGGCAAACCCGAGATCAGGAGCACCGGGATCCATGACAGGCAAAGAACTGCAATGGGATTGACGGGAGGCATGCCCGCCCGCCTCGCCAGGAGGAGCAGCGTTATCAGCGCGGCGCAAATCAGCGCGGGAACAATCACTGAGGTTGCCGGTGTTCGCTGCGGGCACGCCACGTTGCAGGTATGCCGACGGCTACCCAACCCGCGGGCCCGGACTTCGTTACGACTGCGTTGGCACCGACCTCGCAATCATCGGCCAACTCAATCTTCCCGATCACCCGTGCCCCGGCGCCGACGGCCACGCGGTTGCCGATTGTGGGCGATGCCGGAGGGGCGCCGTGCGAGGAGCCGAGCCCGCCCAGCGTCACACCCTGTTGAATCTTGCAGTCTCGCCCCAGCCGCACATCGGGGCCGATGACGACGCCGGACGGGTGGAAGAGCACGAGGCCGGAGCCCGCGCTGGACTGCCAGGCGAGATCAGCGCCGGTGAGAAACTGATTGAACTGCTTGATCAGGCCAGCCAAGAAGGGAAGCCACCTTCCCGTGCGCTGCGAGAGCCTGTACAAGAAGACCGCGGAGTACCGTGCCGTGAGCACCGTCCGGAGTACGGCGCCGGGCGTGAGGGAGGCGGCGCCTGTGCCCGCGGTGACATTGCCCTGCAGATCCATGAACACTCGAACTGGGGCAGCCTCGGGGAATGGAGCAGCGTCGTGAATTGCGTTCATGGCCTAGGCCGATCTCGTGTCGTTGCGTGCGGGTTACGGAAGGTTCTCTTCTGCCCTCCTTCTCGGGGGTGGTACAGCCAGGCTGTGCCCACGAGAAGGCCGAGTAGGAGACCCAATGTGCTGATGAACAAGGGGTGAGGAGAGCTTAACCGGGCCGTCGAGGTGTCTCCTTGCACATCGGCCCCAAAGTGAGTGCCTTCTGGCCCCTCGATGCTTCGAACCGCCGACGCGAAGCGCAGGGCTCCCGCCTTCGCCGCTTCAACTGCGATCGATGCCGTGCGTCCCTCGGCGAACGCGGTCGCATTCGAGCCGTTTGCCAGTGCAAGGATCGTGACGCCGTCGTCTGTGAACGACCCCGCAAGCTCACCAGTGTGTTGCCTCGCGAGATGCGAGATGCGATCACGGGCGAGGGCCGGCTGCGAGCCGTCCGCGCTGACCTCGATGGTGATGTTTGCCAAGTATGAGGGCGTGACAGTCAGGGAGAGGGCGAGGCCTCCCAGCAGCCCGATTGCCGCGATTGCGGCCGCGGTCATCCACTCGCGCTTGACGAACCGTGATCGCATCTCAGACGGCTACCTTCGTCGAGATCCGCTTCTTGCGGTTCGACACTGCGCGGGAGCGGTACACCTCCATGAGCCGCTCGGATTGAACCTCGACCGTGTTCTCAGCGAGGAGGGCCTCCCAGCCCCGGGTGACTTCATCGGCGACGGAACTGTCAGCCAACAGCTCGGCGGCCGCGGCGGTGATCTCATGAACCGTTGAGAACACGAGATTCGACGGCGCATGCTCCAAGGCCGAAGTGTGCCGTGCAAGGATCGGTGTGCCAAGGCGGTGCGCCTCGAGGATTGTGAGTGGGAAACCATCCCACGCCGCAGTGTGGATGTACAGGTCAGCATTCGACAGGGTATCGAGGGCCTCCTCGTGCGAGAGCCACCCCGTGACACTGATCCCGTTGGCGTGAAGCCGATCCACGAGCGTCTGATCGCCGCCCCCGACCCAGATGAACTTTGCCTCTTCGTTCACCCGCCGGAGCCGACGTACGACCTCGATGAAATAGTCGGGGTCGCGTTGTGGCGAGAGGCGGCCGGCGCCGGCCACGACCTGCGCACCCATCTTTGCTGCCGGTCGGTGAGCGGTGCCGGTGGCAGAGATGTTTGGCACGTAGACGGCGCTGTCCGAGCGCATCGACTGCGCCAGCGTCATCTCGCGCGGCGAGCAGGCAGCGATCGTATCGGTGTTCCAGGCCAGCGCTCGTTCAACCAGCTTGAGGATGAGCTTCCTCGCCGCTCCCAGATCTTCACGTTCGAAACTGAAACTGTGCGGCGTGTACACGATTCGTTGTCGACTGCTCGACCTGATGGACAAGCGCACAAATGCGCCACCGAAACTGGAATGGCCATGAACTACAGAGGGATTCACCGTCTCGACGGCTTTTCGGATGTCGCGGCGCGCGTCCCTCAGGTTTGGCGATAGTGAGCGCACTGAGGCGAAGACGCCGAGGTCTCCTTGATCGACGTACTCGCCCTCCCGAACATGTCGCAGCAGATGGTGAGTCACGGATGGCGTGGACCTCACATACTGGAGAACAGCGTTTGCGGTACCTGCGCCAAAACTCTCGACCACATGAAGCACCACCGGATCGCCTGTGTGCGGCGCCTGGCTCATGCTGGCCTCTGGCTCATCGATGCTCACGAAGCCAGTCGATCTCTGTCGCCAATCCCTCTCGGATCCCGATAGTTGGCTCCCAGCCGAGCAGCTCACGCGCCAGAGTCGTATCTCCTCCGGTTTGGAACACGTCGCCGGCCACGGGGGCGCCGTAGCTGACCTCAAGCGAGTGCCCGAGGAGATCGCTGAGAGTAGCAATCACATCATTGACGGAAACCGACGATCCTCCCGACAGGTTCATGACGGTGCCGGCGGGGAGACCGGCGTTTGCGGCAGAGATGAGGGCGCGCACGATGTCATCCACATGCGTGAATTCTCGAATCTGGGTGCCATCACCATGCACAGTCAATGGAGATCTCTCCAGCCCTGCGCGGATGAATCGGTTGAAAGCCATATCGGGGCGCTGGCCCGGTCCGTAGACCGTGAAGAAACGGAGGCTGACAGTGGGGACATCGAACTCTGACGCGTAGAGACTGCAGAGGTGCTCAGCAGCGAGCTTTGAGACGCCGTAGGGGCTGATCGGCTGAGGCCGGTCCGATTCCTTTGTCGGATAGCGCTCTGCGTCGCCATACACTGACGACGAGGACGCGTAGACGAACGATCGAATCGTGGATGAGGTGCGAGCGGCTTCGAGAAGTCGCTGTGTCGCCTCGATGTTCTGTGCTACGTAGACGCCAAACTCGTCGCCCCAGGACTTCCGTACGCCGGGCTGGCCGGCGAGATGAATCACGGCGTCCACTCCGTCGAGTACGTCCTCGAGTTCGAGACGATTGAGATCGCCCTCCAAGAAAGTGAAGTTGGAGGTCGGGATCCGGGACAAGTTCTGCCGCTTGAGATTGACGTCGTAGTAGTCGGTGAGCATATCAACGCCGAGCACCTCATTAGAGGGGTCTGCAAGAAGCTGTCGACAGAGTCGGCTTCCAATGAAACCGGCGGCACCAGTTACTACTACGCGCATGCTACATTCCTAAATTGTTTCCAAAAAGGGAACGCCAGCTACCGCCCCCGAAAGATCATACCCCGGGCCGCATGCGACTCCGGGGCCAACCCGTTCCGAGGCGCACGCACGAGCGAAGTTCAGCAGCCAGGCGCCTCGATCGACGTCGCTGTCCCGTGGATCATCGGTGTGGTGCGAAGCTGTGGCTCGCCGTAGTTGCCTGCTGGGCCGGTGAAAGTCGCGGTGACCTGGCTGGTCTGACCGGGCGCAAGCCACACCATGAACGAGGCAACCGGCCGGCCGAGGTCATCCGCAGACAGGTCGAACGTCGTGAGTCGACCCTGCGAGTTGATCTCTGTGGCTGAGAGCGTCGTGCCCGGAGGGCCGTAGACGAACACCTGCGTCCGGAAGTGCTCCGAGCCCCAGAGTCCGCTCGCCACATACGGCGGGAGTGCGTCCGCCTGTTCCTGCGTCAACGACGAGGTCAGGTCGACTGTTGTCGTGAAGGTGGGCTCGGCCGCTTCGCAGACATTCGTACTGAGACTCGCAGCAGTCTTGAGGTAGAAGTCCATCTTCGAAGCGGACATATCCCGGAAGAACACGCCCGTCGTGGTGGCCTTGTCGTTGGAAGACGGCAAGATCCCACTCAGCGGCGACGAGGCCAGCTTGCTCTGTACCTCGGGATCCGCGCTCCAAGCCAGTATTCGCTGCTGGGATACTCCCCGCGTGACCGCAGCTACGAGTTTCGGCATGTCAGTGGTTGGGCTCATCAACGAGTTGAAGATGCTCTTCGCCGCTTCCTCGAAGAAATCGTCGGTCCGATGGATTTCCTCTGTTGGGTAGCGGAAATAGATCTCGTTCAGCAGGAGCTTGACGGCGTTCTCTTTGGAGAGCTGGTCGCCCGTGCTCATCGGAATCGGGCCGGTGGCCTCGAGGAGGTGCGAGAGCGCAACGGGATCCACCGAGATGACCGCGTCGACCTCGCCGCCAATGTGCTGTTGCCAGAATGCCTGGGCGATTTCTGCCGCGGTCGGGAAGTCGGGGCGGCTGGTTGAGAGATTGAGCCGGGTGTACATCAACGGCTCAAAGATCGCCTCGACGTTGGGGTCCGGTGTGATGACCGGATTGCCATCTCGCCAGGGGAAGTCGCCACTGGAAGCCTGGCGCCCGATCGAGATCGCTCCATTGTCGACGTGCACCTCCGTCAGCGCCGCCGCGGTGCCTCCCAGAGCCGTGGACTCGGCCAGGTTCTGGAAGACCAACACATAGTTGCGCGGGCCATTCGCGCCGAGGAGGTCGGGAGCGATCTGCAGGATCGACGCGGCGTCGCCCACGAGGGCATCAGCGGAGCTCAGCATGCCGGACAGCTTCGCCCCGGCATCCGCGACCGGCCCTACCGTGCCCTCGACATCGATGGCCTCGCCGCGAGCAACGGCCGCGTGGAACGCTTCGGCCGCCGGTCCGATTGCGGCGCTCAGCTGCACGATCGGCTCGATGTTGATGTGGCCATCAACCGGCTTGAGCGAGTCCGGGGTCAACGTCCCGGCAACCGCGGCCAGCGGGGTGACCGTGTCGGCCGAGATGCTGTCGACAACCTCGGCCATCTCTCGAACGGCCGTGAGGTTCTTGCCGACCCAGGGCACGAGCTCCCCAGCGCGCCATACCGGGTCATTCGTTGCGGCGACCGCGTCTGACGTGTGCACCGAGAGCAGCTCGGCAGTCTGGGCGATTCCTGCGAAGTCCGCAGACCCCGCCTGATCCTTGACCGTGCCAACGAGGCCCTGTGCGGCCTCGAGCGAGGCCTTCGCGCCCAGCACGCGGTAGCCGAGCCACCCGGTCGCTGCGACGGCAACCACGAGCAATCCGCCGACAATCCAGAGTGTGGCCTTGCGTCCGGTGCCAGAGCTGCGCCTCGCGTGCCGTACCGACTTCTCCTGCTCGCTTTCCTGCGCGGCCTGCATGATTGCCCGAAGCTCGGCGCGGCTGCGGGCCTGCGGCGCGCGGGCAGGGGGGGAGTCAGTCACTTGAGAAACGCTAGTGCACGCCGGCTCGGATAAGCCTGAATGCGGTCTCCCTCAGGCGTGCTGACACGGTGTTGACACCCGAACGGGGGTGGATTTGTCCCGTGTTGCGCGTGCCGATGCACCCTGGCGCCGGCCGACGCCCGCCGGGCTGTCGAGTGAGCCGGTTCGGGTAGCCTCGTCGTAGGCCGGAACGCAGACTCCTCCGTGCTCCAGAGGCCGAGAGTGAAGGACTACGCGTGCCCCAGAAGTCGACGCCGTCGCTCGGTGAGGAGCCGACCCCGACTGCCGCGGGGCGCGGCTCAGCCTGGCGAGGCATCCTGCGCTGGGGCCTCTTTCCCTTTGTCGTGCTCGTGGTGTTCTGCACGCTTGTCGGCCTCGATCTCAGCGGTTCATCGATCGGAGCCGTGTCGCCGACACCGCAGGCCGACGGACTCATCGCGGGCACCCCGCGTGAGATCCGCAGCGATGAGTACATCCTGCGCACGCCGAACGCGATCTCCTCGGTCGAGCAGGGCCTGCCCACGACCGCATGGATCGGCCTGGCAGAGATCGACCAGGCCGTCGCGGCCGGTGGCGGCCCGACGCTCGACTGGGGCACGCTGTTCAAGCCGCAGGACTGGGGCTATGTGCTCTTGGGGGCGAGCCGAGGCCTCGCCGTGATCTGGTGGGCGTCCTTCGCGTTCAGCCTCTGGGGCGCCTTCGCACTCTTCGGAGTGCTGACGCGGCGGCCCGTTCTCTCAGCGGGCCTCGCGGTCGCGGCGACGTTCACCCCGTACAGCGGATGGTGGTTCGCGCCCTCGCTCACCCTCGGCTACGCAGCGCTTGCCGCAGCGGCGGTGCTCGGTTCGTGGATTGTGCGGCGTCGTGGCGTTGCCGCCATCCTCGCCGCTGCGGCCGGGCTCATCGGGGCGGCCTTCGCGCTGACCCTCTACCCGCCCTGGCAGGTCTCGTTGATCTGGGTGATCGTGGCTCTCGGGGCCGGCTTCGCCCTCGACCGGCGGATTCCGTGGCGCCGCTTCGTCGCGACGACGGGGCTCGCGCTGGCCGTCGCGGGAACGATCTCCGTTGTCTGGCTGCTTCAGCACTCGGCCGCCACCCAGGCCGTCGCCGACACCTACTACCCAGGGCAGCGCCGCGTGCACGCGGGGACCGGCGCCCTGGAGGTGTTGCTGGGGGCGCCGCTCAACTTCTGGATGACCGGTGACGCCGGGGCAACGCTCGGCACCGAGGGGAGGGTTGGGCCGTACGCCAACCTGTCTGAGTCGGCCTCGAGCTGGTTCCCTCTGCCGCTGGTGCTGCTGATCGTGGTCGGCGCCGTGATGATGCTGGTGCGGCAACTGCGGCGGCGCGGCGCGGTGGCGGCGCCCGGCGCACCCGAGTCCGGCGTGCGCGAACAGCGCGAACCCGTCTGGATGCTCGTCTGCGTCTCGGCCGCCGTGCTGCTCCTGTTGGCCTGGACGCTGCTGCCGCTGCCAGACTGGGTGGGCGTGATCACCCAGCTGCAACGCGTACAGCCGTCGAGGACGGCGCTCGCGCTCGGGTTCGCTGCCCTGATCCTGGTCGCGCTCGCGAGCACGGTGCGGGCGCGCCCGCGGGCCTGGGCCTGGCCGTGGCTGCTGCTCGCCGTCCTCGCCTCCGCCGCGACGACGCTCTGGTCTGCGCAGGCGATGCCGTGGAACACCGCGCTGGTGTCGCTGCGGCTGGTGCTCGTCAGCGGGCTGCTGCTTGCCGTGCTGTTCGCGGCGGTGATGGATCGGCGGAGCGCTGCGGCGGCATCCGTGCTGCTCGGCCTCTACGCCTTCGCGAGCTGGGCGCCGATCAACCCCCTGCAACAGGGGATCGGCCCGTACAGCAACGACCCATTCGTGCAGGAGATGCAGGAGCGCACAGTCGACGGACGGAATCCGCGGGTGATGGTGTTCGGCGACTTCGCCGTCGTGGCGAAGGTGCGCGCCGCCGGCCTGCAGAGCATCTCGGGAACCACGCCCTACCCGGATGCCGATTTGATGCAGCAGCTTGCTCCGGAGCAAGAGGAGCTGTGGAACAACTACGCCCAATACGCGTGGATCCCGGCGCCGGCGGGGGCGGCCACGGAGATCGAACGAGTCGTGGGGAGCCTGATGAGCATGACCATCGACCCGTGCAACGCGGTGATCGACGAGCAGGTCGACCCCGCGTGGGCGGTGGCAGACCAGCCGCTTGAGGCTGAGTGCCTGAGCCCGATCTCCACCGTGCACGACTCCGAGGGGCGCGAGTTGCACATCTACGCGGTGCGATAGGCCGACCTACTTCTCGCGCACCGTGCCGCCCGCGATGTGCAGGCGGCGTTCCGCGCGGGCGGCGACGGCGGAGTCGTGCGTCACGAGCACGAGGGTCAGGCCGCGGTCGCGCCAGAGACCCTCGAGCAGGTCCATGATCTCGTCGCGGGTCTGCTCGTCGAGGTTGCCGGTCGGCTCGTCGGCGAGCAGCACGGCCGGCTCCTTGACGAGGGCCCTGGCGATGGCGACGCGCTGCTGCTGGCCGCCGGAGAGCTCGGTGGGGCGGTGCCCGGCGCGGTCGGCCAGACCGACGGATGCCAGTGCCTGCGCGGCCCGGGAGCGCCGGGCGTCCGCCGCGAGGCCTAGGGGAGCGAGCGCCGTCTCCACGTTCTCCTGGGCGGTGAGCGTGGGGAGGAGGTTGAAGCCCTGGAAGATGAAGCCGATCTGGTGCGCGCGGATGTCGGCGAGCGTGCGGTCGCCGAGGGCGGAGAGCTCGCTGTCGCCGAGCTGCACGGTTCCGGCGCTCGGGCGGTCGAGGGCGCCGAGCATCTGCAGCAGCGTCGACTTGCCGCCGCCGGTCGGGCCCTGGATGGCCACGAGTGCGCCGTCGGCGATCGTGAGGCTGACGTCGGAGAGGGCGTTCACGGTGCGGCTGCCCTGTTTGTAGCTTTTCGAGACGTTCTGGAGCGTGTACATGTGGGGGTCCTTTTGGGGGGTGTGCGATGGATGGGGCGGGGTTTCGACAGGCTCAACCAGCGGGAGGGGCCTGCCGGCGAGGGCGGTCAGCCGATGCTGCGGAGCGCC
>NZ_MPZN01000057.1 GCF_002936985.1 Microterricola pindariensis
CGACTTGACGGCCCCGTGAGGGTGCCCATCACCAGTTGTTTCGGCGGCCATAGCGAGAGGGAAACGCCCGGTCACATTCCGAACCCGGAAGCTAAGACTCTCAGCGCCGATGGTACTGCAGGGGGGACCCTGTGGGAGAGTAGGACACCGCCGGACTTAACTTAGAAACACCAAGAAAGCCACCCCGAGGGGTGGCTTTCTTGCGTTAACGCGCCGACTGTTCGGTGTGGCAATTGCGCCGCTGAACAGGGCATATACTTAGACGTATCAACACTATGAGCTGTTCCGGTGGCCATAGCGAGAGGGAAACGCCCGGTCACATTCCGAACCCGGAAGCTAAGACTCTCAGCGCCGATGGTACTGCAGGGGGGACCCTGTGGGAGAGTAGGACACCGCCGGACTTAACGTGAAAGAAAGCCACCCACCTTCGTGAAAACGATGTGGGTGGCTTTCTCTCTTTAACGCGGCGGCGCCCTAAGCCGTTGTCGCCCTGGCCCGCAGCTCGCTCGGGGCGACGCCGTAGGCGGCCTTGAACACGCGGCTGAAGTGCGCGGCATCCACGAACCCCCAGCGGGCGGCGATCGCCGCAACGGGGCGGTGCGTGTGGACCGGGTCCACGAGCTCCCGCCGGCAGCGCTCCAGGCGCCGGGTGCGGATCCAGGTGGAGACCGTGGTGCCCTCCTCCTGGAAGAGCCCATGCAGGTGTCTGGTCGAGATGTAGTGGGCCGCGGCGATCTGCCCGGGGCCGAGATCGGTGGAGGCGAGGTTCGCGTCGATGTAGGCCCGCACGCGCTGCATCAGCGCCTGGTGCGGGTGCACTGTGCTGCGCTCGAGGTCGAGCTGGCTGGAGAACATCGTGGTGACGAGGTCGAGCGCGCTGTGCACGAGCCTGGTGCCCGTCGCCCCGCCGAGTTGGTCGAGGTTGCCGACCAGCTGGGAGAGAAACGGCACGATCATGCGGCCGACGCCCTCGGAGCCGGGCATCCGCACCGCGGTGAGCTGCCCGACCACATCGACGGGCAGGTCGATGAGGTGCTTCGGGAACATGACGACCATGGTGCGGAAGTCGTCGTCGAAGACGAGCGAGTACGGCCGGTTGGTGTCGTACACGGCGACGTCGCCGGGTTGCAGCACTGCCTCGCGGTTGTCCTGGATCAGGAGCCCGTTGCCGGCCAGCTGCAGGCTGAGCTTGAAGTAGTGCCGGTCGCCGCGCGCGATGAGCTCTGGAGTGCGCTCGACGGTGTGCTGGCTGGCGCTCACCTCGCTCACGTGGATGTCGTCGACGTCGGTCGAGCGGATCCGGCCGCGGAACGGCTCGGGCCGCGCGCTCGTGACGTGCAGTGGCACGAAGGACTCGGAGACCGCCGTGCGGAAGTCACTGAAGTCGCGGGCGACGGTGGTGGTCACGCGCGAGGAAGACTCGCTGTGGCGGCTGGCTGGGAGGCCGGGCGCGGAGGGGAGTTCACTCGACAACGGGGGCACCACCTCGGGGGTTCTCGGGCTTCGCTACTGCACTGTGGACGGGTCCGTGACACGGAGCCTATCAGCCGGTGCCTGAGCGGGAAGGGGGAGAGGTGCTCCGTATCTCAAATTGTATATGATATCCTCGGAGTCATTGAAGGACCCGTCACGGGCATCGCCAGGCGCACAGCAGCGCCGGCCCGGCCCACGGCATCACTTCACACCCACAACATCCAGACGAGGGAGTCTTCACGTGTCAGCTGTATTGTCCGAGCGACCGGCCACGAAACAGCGGGAGCTGCGTCGGGTGGCATTCGCCACCGTCATTGGCACCACGATCGAGTGGTACGACTTCTTCCTCTACGCGAGCGCCGCCGGGCTCATCTTCGCCCAGCTGTTCTTCCAGCCGGCCGGTCCGCAGATCGCCATCCTGCTCTCGTTCGCCTCGGTGGGTGTCAGCTTCCTGTTCCGCCCGTTGGGAGCGTTCCTGGCCGGCCACTTCGGCGACAAGATCGGCCGCAAGGCCATGCTCTCGATCACCTTGATCCTGATGGGATCTGCCACCGTGCTGATCGGCTTGCTGCCGACCTACGAGCAGATCGGCGTCGCGGCTCCCGTCGCCCTCATCCTGCTGCGCATCCTGCAGGGCCTCTCCACCGGCGGTGAGTGGGGCGGCGCCGTGCTGATGGCCGTCGAGCACGCACCCGACGGCCAGCGCGGCCGGATGGGCGCGTTCCCGCAGATCGGCGTGCCGCTCGGCCTGCTGCTGGCGTCGGGCATGCTTGCCCTGATGACCGGAGTGATCTCCCCGGGTGACGCGTTCCTCGAGTGGGGCTGGCGTATTCCGTTCCTGCTCAGCTTCGTGCTGATCGTCGTCGGCATCGTGGTGCGCCGCGCCGTCGAGGAGAGCCCCGTGTTCACCGAGATCGCCGCGCGGAAGGAGCAGACGAAGACCCCGATCCTCGCGCTGTTCCGCAAGCACTGGTTGCTCGTCATCCTCGCCGCTCTCACCTTTGCCGGCAACAATGCAGCCGGGTACATGACCACGGGCGGATACCTGCAGGGTTACGCGACGCTGCCCGTCGAGGACGGCGGCCTGGTCGGCATGGAGCGCACCCCGGTGCTGCTGGCTGTCACGGGGTCGGCGGTGGTCTGGCTGCTCGCGACCTGGTTCGCCGGCAACCTCTCCGACAAGATCGGACGGCGCAACACCTACATCATCGGCTGGATCGCGTTCCTCTCCACGGTGTTCCTGCTCTTCCCCCTCGTGAACACCGGCAATGTCTGGCTGCTCTTCCTGGGCCTGGCGTTGTTCACGATCGGCAACGGCCTGACCTACGGCCAGCAGGCCGCGTACTTCACCGAGCTGTTCCCCGCGTCCATCCGCTACTCCGGCGTGTCCATCACCTACGCGCTCGGCGCGATCATGGGCGGGGCATTCGCGCCGCTGATCAGCACCTGGCTGGTGCAGACCACGGGATCGTCCACGTCGGTGTCGTTCTACATCGCCGGCATGATCGTGCTCGCCTTCATCGCGACGCTGCTGCTGCGCGACCGCACCGGCATCCCGCTCGGACCGGACCACGAGGCAGAGCAGTCGGTCGGCCAGATCTACGGCATCAAGTAGTCGTCAGTCGAAAAGCGTCTGTTGACCGCGTGCGAATGGCCAGTGCTCTCCGGAGCGCTGGCCATTCGTGCCCCAGGCGGCCGGCGGGATCCGAAGTGGGGGGACCATGCTCGCTGTGATCTGCCTCGGCGGCGCTGTGCTGCTCACCGTGGCTGGCCTCGGCTCTGCCGGCGCGGCACGGATGCGGCGCCCGCGCCTGGGGGCGAGCCTGCTGCCCGCCGGGCTGATGGCCGCCTCCACCGTCGCGATGGTGCTGCCGACGCTGCTCCCGGGCATCGGACCCGGCGCGACGGGATCGCCCCTCGGCTGGGCGGCGCTGCTGCTCGCGGCGGCGCTCCTCGGGCTGCTGGACCGTCGGCACCGGCTGGAATCCGCGATGACCGCCGGCAGCGGGCTCATCATGGCGGCGATGTGGCTGGCGATGGCCGCGGCCGTGCAGCGGCCGCCCTCTGCGGGCGGACAGCTGACGGCGCACCTGCACCTGGGTGCCGAAGCCGCCCCGTTCGCCGCCGTGCTCGCGGTCGGCGCGGTGATCGTGGCCGCCGCGCACACCGCGCTGGCGCTGTACCTCTGCCGGCGGCAGGCCGCGGCTGCACGCGGCATCCGCATCGCCACCCTGCACCACCCGGCGATGAGCCTCGGCATGCTGCTGATGGGGCTCGGGATGCTGGCCTGAGGCTCGCCAATCCCGGCATCCGAAATTATCCTCAAAGAGACACCAACGGCGAAGGAGCCACCGAATGAGTGAGAAGACCGTAGTCGAGCCTGCAGCCCGCGAGAGCGCACTGCTGGGGCGCACGCCGAACCAGCTGTTCATCGGCGGCAAGTGGGTCGATTCCACCTCGGGGCGTGCGATCCACGTGCAGGACCCCGCGACCGGGGCCGTGATCAAGACCATCGCCGACGCCTCGGTCGAAGACGGCGCCGCCGCGATGGATGCCGCCGTCGCCGCGGCCGACAGCTGGGCGGCGACCGCCCCGCGTGCGCGCGGCGAGATCCTGCGCCGCGCCTTCGACCTGCTGCAGGAGCGCAAGAACGAGTTCGCGCTGCTGATGACGCTCGAGATGGGCAAGCCGCTGGCGGAAGCCCTCGGCGAGGTCAACTACGGCGGCGAGTTCCTGCGCTGGTTCAGCGAGGAGGCGGTGCGCATCAGCGGCCGCTACGGCTCCAACCCGGAGGGGACCGGCACCATGGTCGTCTCCCAGCGCCCGGTCGGCCCCTGCTTCCTGATCACCCCGTGGAACTTCCCGCTGGCGATGGCCACCCGCAAGATCGCCCCGGCGCTGGCCGCCGGCTGCACCGTCGTGATCAAGCCCGCCGCCCTCACCCCGCTGACAACCCTTCTCTTCGCGCAGCTGCTCGAGGAGGCCGGGCTGCCGGCCGGTGTCGTCAACGTCATCACCACCTCCACCTCCGGCGCCGTCTCCGACCCGATCATCGCCGACCCGCGGCTGCGCAAGCTCAGCTTCACCGGCTCGACCGGCGTCGGCCAGGCCCTCATCCGCCAGTCCGCCGAGGGCGTGCTGCGCACCTCGATGGAGCTCGGCGGCAACGCCCCGTTCGTGGTGTTCGAGGACGCCGACCTGGACAAGGCCGTCGAGGGCGCGATCATCGCCAAGTTCCGCAACATCGGCCAGGCCTGCACGGCGGCCAACCGCTTCATTGTGCACGAGTCCGTCGCCGACGAGTTCGCCCGCCGGGTGACGGAGCGCGTCAACGCCTTCCCGATCGGCCGGGGCACGGAGGACGGCATCGTGATCGGCCCGCTCATCAATGACAAGGCCGTCGCCAAGGCCGACGAGCTGGTGCAGGATGCGCTCGGCCGCGGGGCGACGCTGCTGACCGGCGGCGAGGCCATCGCCGGCGACGGATCCTTCTACCGCCCGACCGTCATCAGCGGGGTGCGCGCCGGCAGCGACATCCTGCGCGAGGAGATCTTCGGGCCGGTGCTGGCGATCACGCCGTTCACCGACGAGGACGACGCCGTCCGGCTCGCCAACGACACCGAGTATGGGCTGGTCAGCTACGTCTTCACCCAGGACCTGGCCCGCGGGCAGCGCATGATCGACCGTCTGGAGACGGGCATGATGGGGCTGAACGTCGGCGTCGTCTCGAACGCCGCCGCTCCCTTCGGCGGGGTGAAGCAGTCCGGCCTCGGTCGCGAGGGAGGCCTCGAGGGGATCCAGGAGTACCTCTCGACGAAGTACACGCTCATCCCGCACTCCTGAGCCTCGGCGCGCAGAGCGGCCGGCAGCCCACTGGGCGGCCGGCCGCTCTGCGTTGCGCGCTGCGTGCCCCCGGCGCCCGCACGCATCGCCGTAGGGTAGACGGGTGCCCGTAACCCTGATCACCGAACTCAGCGACCCGCTGCTGCGCGACTACTCGCACCAGACGGACGTCGCGTTGAAGAAGGCGCGGTCGGCCGAGCACGGCATCTACATCGCCGAGTCCGCCCTGGTGCTGGAGCGCGCGCTGCGCGCCGGCCACACCCCGAGATCGGTGCTGGCCCTCGGCGGAACGGCGGAGGAGGCCGCGGCCCTCGTCGGCGACGACGTGCCCATCTTCTCCGGCGACGGCGAGCTCCTGGCCGAGCTGACCGGCTACGTGCTGCACCGCGGCGTCATCGCCGCGATGAACCGGCCCGCCCTGCCCGACCCCGGCGCGCTGCTTGCGGGCGCCCGCCGGATCGTCATCGTCGAGAATGTGGCCGACCCGACCAACGTGGGCGCCATCTTCCGCTCGGCCGGCGCGATCGGCGCCGACGCCGTGCTGGTCACGCCGAGCTGCACCGACCCGTTCTACCGCCGCGCCATCCGGGTGTCGATGGGCACCGTGCTGCAGGTGCCGTGGACGCGCACGGGGGACTGGCCGAGCACCCGGGCCCTGCTGGACGCGCACGGCTTCCACATGGCCGCCCTCGCGCTGACCCCGGACGCCGTCAGCCTGCGCGACTTCGACGGCTCCCGGTACGAGCGCCTGGCCCTCGTGTTGGGAGCGGAGGGGAGCGGGCTGACCGAGGCGGCGCTCGCGGCATCCGACACCGTGGTGCAGATCCCCATGAAACACGGCATCGACTCGCTGAACGTGGCCGCCGCCAGCGCGGTCGCCATGTGGGCGCTCGGCTAGGCGGAATCCGGCATCCGCCCTCCGCCTTCGGGCGCAGCGCGCGGCGTAGGCTGAGCGCATGAACAGCAGAGACGCCGTGATCGTGGATGTCGTGCGCACCCCGAGCGGGCGCGGCAAGGCCGGCGGCCTGCTCTCTTCCGTGCACCCCGTCGACCTGCTCGCCGGCGTGCTCCAGGCGCTCGTGCAGCGCAACGGGCTCGACCCGGTCGAGATCGACGATGTGCTGGGAGGCTGCGTCGGCCAGATCGGCGAGCAGAGCAGCAATGTGACGAGGCAGGCGGTGTTGGCCGCCGGTTTCCCGGTCTCGGTGCCGGCCACCACGATCGACCGGCAGTGCGGGTCCAGCCAACAGGCCGCGAGCTTCGCCGCCCAGGCGGTTCTCGCCGGCGCCGCGGACATCGTCATCGCCTGCGGTGTCGAATCGATGAGCCGCATACCGATCGGCAGCTCCACCGCCGGCGCCGACGTGCTCGGCCCCCGGTTGCGGGCGCGCTACCCGGACGGCCTCGTCAACCAGGGCGTCGCCGCCGAGCTCATCGCCGCCCGCTGGGGCATGAATCGCGAGATGCTCGACCGCTACTCCGCCGGCTCGCATGACAAGGCCGCGTTCGCCGCGGCATCCGGTGCCCTCGACCGGGAGATCGTCGCGGTGCCCGGCGTCGACTCGCTCCTCGACGAGACGATTCGGCCCGGCGCCACCGAGACCGGTCTGGCCGGCCTCCCGCCCTCGTTTTACAGTGCGGCGCTGGCGGAGCGGTTTCCGGAGATCGCCTGGCAGATCACGCCGGGCAACTCCTCGCCGCTGACGGACGGCGCATCCGCCGCGCTCATCATGAGCGCCGAGCGGGCGGCGCAGCTGGGGCTCACGCCGCGGGCGCGGTTCCACAGCTTCGCCGTCACCGGCAGCGACCCGCTGCTCATGCTCACCGGCGTCGTCGAGGCGACACACAAGGTCCTCCGCCGCTCCGGGCTCTCCATCGGCGAGATCGGCGCCTACGAGGTGAACGAGGCCTTCGCCCCGGTTCCGCTGCTCTGGCTGGCCGAATCCGGCGCCGACGAGTCCAGGCTGAACGCGAACGGCGGCGCCATCGCGCTCGGGCACGCCCTCGGCTCCAGCGGGACGGGGCTGCTCGCCACCCTGGTCAACCGCCTCGAGGCGACCGGCGACCGCTTCGGCCTGCAGGTCATGTGCGAGGGCGGCGGAATGGCCAACGCAACCATCATCGAAAGGCTGTAGCAATGCTGATTCACGGATCCACGGCGCTCGTCACCGGCGGCGCCTCCGGCCTCGGGCTGGCCACGGTCACCGCGCTCCATGACGCCGGTGCGAGCGTCGTGTTGTTCGACCTGCCCGGCGCGCCGGGGGAGGAGATCGTCCGGGCGCTCGGCGGGCGGGCGCGGTTCGTCGCCGGCGACGTGACGAGCGCGGCCGACGTGCAGGCCGCCGTCGACGCGGCCACCGGCCAGGGGCCGCTCCGCATCGTGGTGAACTGTGCGGGCATCGCGGCGGGGGCGCGCACGGTGGGCCGCGACGGCCCGCTGCCGCTGGACGAGTTCGAGCGCGTCATCCGGGTCAACCTGATCGGCACCTTCAACGTTGTGCGACTGGCCGCGGCCGCCATCCAGGCGACCGAGCCGACCGGGCCGACGCCGGAACGCGGCGTGATCGTGAACACGGCCTCCGTCGCGGCTTTCGACGGCCAGATCGGGCAGGCCGCCTACTCGGCCTCCAAGGGGGCGGTCGCCGCGATGACCCTGCCGCTGGCCCGCGAGTTCGCGCAGTCCCTGATCCGGGTGATGACGATCGCGCCCGGCACCTTCGACACCCCGATGCTGCGCCGGCTGCCGGAGGAGGTGCGCGCCTCGCTGGGCGCGCAAGTACCGCACCCGTCGCGCCTCGGCGACCCGGCCGAGTACGCCGCGCTGGTCTGCCACATCGTCGAGAACCCGATGCTGAACGGCGAGACGATCCGGCTGGACGGGGCGATCAGGATGCAGCCGCGCTAGGCGCCGCGCGGGGCGGCGCCCAGCGCACGGTGTGGCGTTAGTGCGCGACCGGCTCCAACAGGAACACCGGGATGACCCGCTCGGTCTTCAGCTGGTAGTTCGCGTAGTCGGGCCAGGCCTCGACGGCGCGCGCCCACCACTCCTCGCGCTCGGCACCACCCAGCTCGCGGGCGAGGTAGTCGCGCCTCACCTCGCCGTCCTGCAGCTCGACGTGGGGCTCGGCCGCCATGTTGAAGTACCAGGCCGGGTGATCCGGCGCGCCCCCCTTGGAGGCGACGACGGCGTAGCGGCCGTCGTGCTCCACCCGCATCAGAGCGGTCTTGCGCAGCGCCCCGGTCTTCGCGCCCTTGGTGGTCAGCACGATGATCGGCTTGTTGCGCATCAGGTTGGCGTCGCTGCCGCCCGTGCGCTCGTACTCTTCGGCCTGCTTGCGCGCCCACTCTGAGGTGCTCGGCGCGTACTCTCCCTGTAATGGCATGTCCGGTGCAACGCGGGCGGCCCGCGGCTATTCCCGCGCTCGCCACGCCCGGACGAAACCGTCGACGGCATCCCAGAGCGCGAAGCCCACGAGGGCGATCGCGATGATCGGGTAGACGGCGCCGGACACCGCGGCGACGTTGGAGCCGTCCACCGGCACGGCCGCCTCGAAGGCCGGGTTGATGAGCTGCCCGGTCAACAGCAGCCACAGCGCCGGCACGGTGAAGGCGAGGTTGAGCAGCAGGTTGACCAGAGCCAGCGTCAGCGTCCACCGGCCGCGCAGGTAGAGCCAGAGTGCGAAGCCCATCTCCAGGACGATCAGGGCGAGGAAGTACGGCAGCCAGCTCGACCACAGCGCGGGGGAGAGCAGCGGGATCGGGTCGCCCGCGGCATCCGTGAAGAAGGAGTTGAAATGCTGCCAGACGATCCAGGCGGCGAACACGGCGAGGAACACGAGGGTGGGCACCAGCTCGCCGAGCGAGCGTCGGTTGCCGCTCGGCAGCTGCGGCAGCATGTCGGGCGTCCACTCGAGCAGCGGCCGGGACCGGTTGGCGCCCTGCCGCTCGATCAGGACGAAGACGAGCGTCACCCAGAAACAGAGGTGCACGCCGACGCCGATGGCCGTCGTCGCCACCGCGGCGACCACGTCGCCGACCTGACCGCCGGCGAGCAGCCGGGCGACCCCCGCCGCCGCGGCCGCGATCGGCACGACGATGGCGAGCAGGAGTTTCAGCAGGCGTAACCAGTCAAGGTAGTAACGCGGCCCGATGAGGTGCAGCGGCCGATCGGTGTAGCGGGCGGCGAGGCGTGCCGGGTCGCCGAGCTCGACGAGGGCAGCATGCTCGGCATCGCGCTCGCTCAGGCCGTTCGCCCGCTGCGCTTCGATGCTGTCGGCGATGAGCTCACGGAACTCGGGCTCGAGCTCCGCGCGCTGCTTCTCGGGGATGCCGCGGCTGGCCGCCCAGATGTAGCGCTCGCTCAGTGTTCCGGTCGAGGGCGTGCTCATGATCACTGTCCTTCTTTCAGGGCGCGCAGGGAGCGGTCGATGGCGTCCCATTCTGCGGTGAGCTGTGCGGCAAGCTGGTGGCCGAGCGCGCTGGTCGTGTAGAACTTGCGGGGCCGGGCCTCCTCGGTGTTCCAGGCACTGCTGAGCAGCCCCTGCTTCTCGAGGCGGCGCAGCAGCGGGTACAGCGTGCCGGCGTCGACGGCGAAACCGCGCGCATTCAACGTCTCGAGCAGCGCGTAGCCGTAGTCGGGCGTCGCCAGGCGCACGAGGCAGGCCAGCACCACGGTGCCGCGGCGCAGCTCCTGCACATGCTGAGCCTTGGCGTCATCCATATCCATGCCTCACACGATAGTGTGCGTCACACAGTATGGCAAGGGCGAGTTCGTTGGCGCGCCGATCGGTGGCGGTTTTCGAGGTTTCCTTGGTGGGGGCTGCCGCCTTGCTTGACGCTGGCGCGTCAAGCCTCGCGTTGGTGGCTCTCGAGGAACTCGTACACCTCGGCGTCGTCGACGCCGGGGAAGGTGCCAGACGGCAGCGGCGAGAGCACATGGGCGTGCAGCCGCGCGCTCGGCCAGGCCTGCCCGCTCCAGCGCGAGGCGAGGCCGCTCGGTGCCCGGCGGCAGCAGGACTCGTCGGGGCAGCGCGACTCGGCCCGGTTCGTCGTCTCGCGGCCGCGGAACCACTTCGCCTGCGCGAACGGCACGCCGACGCTGATCGAGAACTCGCCGGCGCGCCCGGAGGGGGACTGGGCGTTGCCGGTCTGGGTGGCGCACCAGAACGTGCCGGCCGGGGTGTCGGTGTACTGGTAGAACTCGGTGGTGCGGTTGGTGTGCGTGAAGGCGCTGCGCGCGCTCCACTGCTTGCAGACGAACTGCCCCTCGATCGAGCCCGTCACGTCGGTCGGCAGCGGAAGGTCGTCGTTCTCGTAGCCCTTCTGCAGGGCGCCGTCGCCGTTCACGCGCAGGAAGTGCAGCCGCATGTCCAGGTGCTCGGTGGCGAGGTTGGTGAAGCGCAGTGCCGCGGCCTCGTGGGTGACGCCGAAGGCATCGCGGAAGTCCTCGATGGCCAGGCGGCGCTCCTTCTTGGCGGTCTGCAGGAAGGAGACGGATGCCTCGCGCGGCATCAGGCAGCAGGCCGCGTAGTAGTTGATCTCGAGCCGCTGCCAGAGGAACTCGGCGTAGCTGGCCGGCCGCTCGTGCCCGAGCAGGCGGTGCGCCATCGCCTGCAGTGCCATCGAGCGGAGCCCGTGCCCTCCCGGGATCGATGCCGGCGGCAGGTAGATGCGGCCGTTGGCGAGGTCGGTCACCGAGCGGGTGGAGCTCGGCAGGTCGTTCACGTAGAGCAGGCTGAAGCCGAGCTGCTCGGCCATCACGCTCACCTCGCGGTGGGTGAGGGCGCCGGACACGTGGCCGGAGGCGCGCACCCGCTCCTCGGCGAGGGCCTCGATCTCTGGCATGTAGTTGTTGCGCGCACGCATGCGCTCGCGCAGCTCGGTGTTCGCGCGGCGGGCCTCCTCCGGGGTGGCGATGGCCTCGGATGCCCGGCGCGCCAGCTCCCGGTGCAGGCCGACCATGGCCTCGAGCGACTCGGCGCTCATGCCCCGGGTCGGCTTCACCTGCGGCAGGCCGAGCGCCGCGTACAGCGGGCTCTTCTGGGCGCGGGCGAGCTCGATCTCCAGCGCGGCGCGCGCGTTCGGGGCCTCCCCGGAGAGCAGCGTGGCCAGGTCGATGTCGAGGGCGGACGCGATCGCCTGCAGTGTGCCGACCCGGGCCTCGCGCTTGCCGTTCTCGATCAGCGAGAGCTGGCTGCCGGCCAGGTTGAGCCGCTCGCCCAGCTGGTCCAGTGTGAGGCCGCGCTGGCCGCGGAAGTGCCGGATGCGGTGGCCGAGCGTCTCCAGATCGGAGTTTCTTTCCTTCATGACTTAAGAATACGTAAAGAAGCGCACTTCTTAATGCCATCCTTGGCGCCTCGGCTCGCAAAAAGGGGCGCATTCTTGAATGACAGGGCGAGATTACGCCGGAATCGGCTGCCGGCCGGCATCCGGAACCGCGTCACACCTCGCCCGGCGAGTCACCGCACGACGGGGATGAGCTGCACAACGACGAGCAGAGCACGACGAGCAGAGAAGGCAGTGCAATGACAATCTCAGAGATCTCAGTGGGAACCGGCTCTTCGGCGCGCCCGGCCAACCGCGGAACGACTGACCCGGCCCTGCAGGCCTGGGTCAAGGAGATTGCCGCGATCACCCAGCCGACGGAGATCGTCTGGTGCGACGGGTCGATCGCGGAGGCCGACCACCTCACCAAGCTGCTGATCGCCGAGGACAAGCTGATCCGGTTGAACCCGGAGTGGCGCCCCAACAGCTACCTCGCCCGCACCGACCCCAAGGACGTCGCCCGGGTCGAGGACCGCACCTTCATCTGCTCCACCTACGAAGAAGACGCCGGCCCCACCAACAACTGGCGCGACCCCAAGCAGATGCGCGCAGAGCTGCGCGAGGTGTTCACCGGCAGCATGCGCGGACGCACCATGTACGTCGTGCCGTTCTCGATGGGCCCGCTCGGTGGCCCGATCTCCCAGCTCGGCGTCGAGATCACCGACTCGCCCTACGTCGTGCTCAACATGGGCATCATGACCCGCATGGGCGACCGGGTGTACCGGATGATCGAGGAAGGCGAGGCCTGGGTGCGCACCGTGCACTCCGTCGGCTACTCCCTCGTCGACGAGGACGGCCAGCCCCGCGAGGACCTGGCCTGGCCGTGCAACGACACCAAGTACATCGTGCAGTTCCCCGACACCCGCGAGGTGTGGTCGTTCGGTTCCGGCTACGGCGGTAACGCCCTGTTGGCCAAGAAGTGCTTCGCGCTGCGCATCGCCTCGGTGATGGCCCGCGACGAGGGCTGGTTGGCCGAGCACATGCTGCTGATCAAGATCACTTCGCCGGAGGGCAAGTCCTACCACGTGGCTGCCGCGTTCCCCTCGGCCTGCGGCAAGACGAACCTCGCCATGCTGCGCCCGACGATCCCCGGCTGGAAGGTCGAGACCATCGGCGACGACATCGCCTGGCTGCGTCCGGGCACCGACGGGCGGCTCTGGGCGATCAATCCGGAGGCGGGCTTCTTCGGCGTCGCGCCCGGCACTGGCACCAGCACCAACCAGACCGCCGTCGACACCCTGTGGGGCAACACGATCTTCACGAACGTGGCGCTGCGCGAGGACGGCGACGTGTGGTGGGAGGGGCTGACGGACACCCCGCCGGCCCACCTCACCGACTGGGAGGGCAAGCCCTGGACGCCGGACTCCGGCCGCCCGGCCGCGCACCCGAACTCCCGCTTCACCGTCTCGGCCGCGCAGTGCCCGACGATCGCCGAGGACTGGGAAGACGTCGACGGCGTGCCCATCGACGCGATCCTCTTCGGCGGCCGCCGCGCGACCAACGTGCCGCTCGTGGCGCAGGCGCGCAGCTGGAAGCACGGCGTGTTCATGGGCGCGACCATCTCCTCCGAGAAGACGGCCGCGGCAGAGGGCACCGTCGGCGAGCTGCGCCGCGACCCCTTCGCCATGCTCCCGTTCTGCGGCTACAACATGGCCGACTACTGGGCGCACTGGGTGAAGATGGGGCGCACCCTCGGCACCCAGGCGCCGGAAATCTTCCAGGTCAACTGGTTCCGCAAGGGCGACGACGGCAGCTTCCTCTGGCCGGGCTTCGGCGAGAACGCCCGAGTCCTGGAGTGGATCGTCGGGCGCATCGAGGGCACGCACGCCGGCGAGAACACCGCGGTCGGTGTCATCCCCGCCGAGGGCGAGCTGAACCTGGACGGGCTCGACCTGGACGCGGATGCCGTGCGCCAGCTCTTCGCCGTCGACAAGAAGTCGTGGCGCGCCGAGTGCGACCTCACCGAGGAGTACTTCGAGCAGTTCAACGGCAAGGTGCCCGCCGCCCTCCAGGCGGAGCTCGCCAGCCTCCGATACCACCTGAAGGACTAGGGCTCCGTATGCCATAGACCTGAAGGACTGGGCGGGCCGAGATTCTCGGCCCGCCCCCTAACGGCCACTCCCCAGTGGCTTTGGGCCCCGGAGGGCACGCTTGGAATGGACGCTGAGCGTGTGACCTCCGGGGCTTCCCCTTTTTCTGCCCGGTTTCCGTGCCGGTGTCTGCCCGCGCGGCCTGAGCGCTAGAGCTCGCGGGCGGCCCCGGCCGCGGCCCGGACGGTGAACAGCGTGGGCGTGGCGTAGCCGGCATCCGCGAAGGCGCCCAGCACGGCCGCGGAGATCGGCGCGACCAGCTCGCGGGGCACCAGGGCGATCGCCGCCCCGCCGAATCCGCCGCCGGTCATCCGGGCGCCGATCGCGCCGGCGCCGCGGGCGGCGTCGACGGCGAGGTCGAGCTCCGGGCAGCTGATCTCGAAGTCGTCGCGCATCGAGGCGTGCGAGGCGTCCAGCAGAGCGCCGATGGCCCGCGGCCCCTCCTCGCGCAGGGTGCGCACGGTGTCGAGCACGCGCTGGTCCTCGGTGACGACGTGACGCACCCGGCGGAACGTCTCCTCGTCGAGCAGCTGCTCGGCGCGGGGCAGGTCGCCCGGGTGCAGGTCGCGCAGCGCGCTCACGCCCATCGCCGCGGCCCCGGCCTCGCAGGCGGCGCGGCGGGAGGCGTAGCCGCCGGTGGCGTGCGAGTGGCTGACCCGGGTGTCGATGATGAGCAGCTCGAGGCCGGCCGCGTCGAAGCCGAGCGGGATCACCTCGGCGTCGAGGCTGCGGCAGTCGAGGAACACGCCGGCGTCGGCCTCGCCGAGCAGCGACGCGGACTGGTCCATGATTCCGGTGGGGGCGCCGACGGCGCGGTTCTCGGCGAGCTGGCCGACCCGGGCGAGAGTGCGGCGGTCCAGGCCGAGGCCCCAGACGTCGTTGAGGGCGGCGGCCACCGCGCACTCGATCGCGGCGGAGGAGGAGAGCCCGGCGCCGATCGGCACCTCGGACTCGATGTAGATGTCCGCGCCGTGCAGCTCGGCCAGGGGCGCGCCGAACTGGCCGAGGGCCCACGCCACGCCGAGCGGGTAGGCGGACCAGCCGTGCAGCGCGTCCGGGGTGAGCTCGTCGAGGCGGATCTCGACGGCGGCCGGCGCGTGCGAGGAGGCGACCCGCAGCACGGCGTCCTCGCGCGGGGCGAGGCCGATCAGGGTGCGCCGGTTGATCGCGAACGGGAAGACGTAGCCCTCGTTGTAGTCGGTGTGCTCGCCGATCAGGTTCACCCGGCCGGGGGCAGACCAGAGGCCGTGCGCCTCGCGGCCGAAGCGGGAGGTGAAGCCGGTGGTCACACTGCTGCGCAGCTCGGTCATGCGGGGGATCCTTCGGTTGCGGGGGTGGCGAGCACGGGGGTGGCGGCATCCGCTCTGGCAATGGCGGCGCGGATGCTGGCCGCGGCGGTCTCGGGCGCGACGTCGCCGATCCAGGCGCCCATCGCGGCCTCGGAGCCGGCCAGGAACTTCAGCTTGTCGGCGGCCCGGCGCGGGCTGGTGAGCTGGAGCATGAGCCGGATGTCGTCGCGGCCGACGCCGACGGGGGCCTGGTGCCAGGCGGCGATGTAAGGCGTCGGCGTCTCGTAGAGCGCGTCGATGCCGCGCAGCAGCCGCAGGTAGAGCACGGCGAGCTCGTCGCGCTCGGCCAGGCTGGTCGCCGCGAAGTCGGGCACGTGGCGGTGCGGCAGCATGTGCACCTCGACGGGCCAGCGCGCGGCGAACGGCACGAAGGCGCTCCAGTGCTCGCCCTGCAACAGCAGGCGCTCGCCGGCCTGCTCGAAGGCGAGAATGTCGGCGAACAGGCCGCGGCCGCCCTCCGCCGGCTCGTAGCGCGAGACCGCGTCGAGCAGCCGCTCGGTGCGCGGGGTCACGTACGGGTAGGAGTAGATCTGGCCGTGCGGGTGGCCGAGCGTGACGCCGATGGCCTCGCCGCGGTTCTCGAACGGGAACACCTGCTGCACGCCCGGCATCGCCGAGAGGGCGGCGGTTCGGTCGGCCCAGGCCTCGATCACGGTGCGGGCGCGCGAGACCGTCTGGGTTCCGAAGGAGCCCTCGTGCTCCGGGCTGAAGCAGACGACCTCGCAGCGGCCGACCGAGGTGCGGCTGCGGCCGAGGCCGACGGACGCCAGGTCCGCCAGTGAGCGCGGGGCGTCCATGCACGGGTCGTCGGAGTCGGCTAGCAGCGGCCCGAACGAGGGCGACTTGTTCTCGAACACGGCCACGTCGTAGCGGCTGGGGATCTCGGACGGGTTGCCGGGGGACTGCGGGGAGAGCGGGTCCAGGTGCGCCGGCGGCAACATGACGCGGTTCTGCCTCGCCGCGGCGATCGACACCCACTCGCCGGTCAGCGGGTCCTGTCGCATGGTGGCGTTCGCGGGGCGCGGAGACAGCTCGCGGAGGTCGGGCGCGCGCTCCGGTTCGAGCTGGGTGTCGGCGTCGTCGAAGTAGATCAGCTCGCGGCCGTCGGCGAGGAGGTGGCTCTGGCGGGCGATCCGCGGATCGCGCACGGGCGCGGCGGCATCCGGTGTGGTGTCAGTCATGGCACGGCCAGCGTAGCCGGTTTACGTTTGTGAAAGCAATGCTCTTTCACATTGTAAAACGCAGGCGGCGGGGCCATGATGGGCAGATGACGAATGACGCCAGAGACGCACTGCCGGCCTGGCAGCGCCGCGAGCAGATCGCCGCGATGCTGCTCGAGCGCGGCTTCGTGCGGGTGGCCGAGCTGGCCGAGAGCTTCGGGGTGAGCGGGGTGACGGCGCGGACCGACCTGGACGCCCTCGTCGAGACCGGCCTGGCCGAGCGGGTGCACGGCGGGGCGGTGCCGGTGGGGCAGGCGCAGCGGGAGCGCGCCTTCGAGGTGGCGCTCGCCGAATCCGTGCAGCCCAAGCAGCAGATCGGGGCGCTCGCCGCCTCCCTCGTGCAGAGCGGGCAGAGCGTGCTGCTGGACGTCGGAACCACCACCCTGGCCGTCGCCAGGGCGTTGAAGGCCCGGCGCGACCTCTCCGAGCTCGTGATCGTCACCAACGGCCTGAGCATCGCGCTCGAGCTGGAGAGCGAGATCCCGCGCTTCACCGTGATCGTCACCGGCGGCGCCCTGCGCCCGCTGCAGCACTCACTCGTCGACCCGCTGGCCGACCTCGTGCTCAGCCAGGTGCACGCCGACATCGCCTTCATCGGCTGCAACGGCGTCGACGCGGTGCACGGCGTCAGCAACATCAACCTGCCGGAGGCCGCCGTCAAGGCGCGCATGGTCGCCTCCGCCGCCCGCGCCGTGATCGTCGCCGACTCCTCCAAGCTCGGCCGGGTGCACCTCGGCACGGTGGCGCCGCTTGCGGCCTTCGACACGCTGGTGACGGACGCCGCGGCGCCCGCAGCCCTCGGCGACGGGCTCTCCGCGGCCCTCGAGCACGCCGGCGTGCGCATCCTCCTCCCCTCCGACTCCTAGGCTGGCATCCATGACCTTCCCCACCGGCGAGCAGTTCGAGCTCGCGCACCAGACCCCGTCCGGCACGCTGCGCGCCGTCATCACCGAGCTCGGTGCCGGCATCCGCGAGCTCAGCATCGACGGCGTCGACCTCGTGCAGGGCTTCGACGCCGAGATTCCGCCGCCCTCCTGCGCCGGCGTGGTGCTGATGCCGTGGGGCAACCGGATCCCGGACGGTGTCTGGGTCGACGCGGCGGGAACCTCCCACCAGCTGGCCATCACCGAGGTCGCCCTCAACAACGCCATCCACGGCCTGCTGCGCTTCACCGCCTACCGCGTCATCGAGCAGAGCGAGTCGTCCGTCACCCTCGGTGCCCACGTGTTCCCGCAGCTCGGCTACCCCTTCCACCTCGACACCACGGTGCGCTACGAGCTCGGCGACGGCGGCCTGACCGCCACGCACACGGTGCGCAACATCGGCAGCGGCGACGCTCCCGTCACCATCGGCACCCACCCGTACCCGATGATCGGCGACGTGCCCACCGAGGACCTCGTGCTCACCGTCAACGCCGACACGCACATCGACGTCGACGCCCGGCTGAACCCCGTCGGCACCACCGCCGTGGACGGCACCGCCTTCGACCTGCGGGCAGGCAGCCCGCGCAGCCGCCGGGTCGGCGAGCTGCACCTGGACGACGCCTGGGGCGACGCGCACGTCGTCGACGGCGAGACCGCCCACACGCTCACCGCACCGGACGGGCGCACCGTCGCCGTCTGGGGAGACGAGAACTACACGTTCGTGCAGGTCTACGTGAGCCGCAACTTCCCGGCCCGCGGCGCGGCCGCCGACGGCACGGGCGCGACCGTCACGGCGATCGCCATCGAGCCGATGACGGGCCCGGCCAACGCCTACAACACCGGTGCCGGCCTCGTCCACGTCGCACCCGGCGCGGAATGGGTCTCGCAGTGGGGCATCCGCCACTCCGGCTTCTAGGTGGTCTAGGCGGTCTGGGCGGTCTCGGCCGGCCGCCGGCCGTGGATCCTGCGGCGGCCGAGGCGCGGAAACCCCCTGTGCTGCATTAGCGTCGAAGCGGGGCGGCCGGAGCGACTTCGTCGTGCGGCGCCCGGCAGCGGGAGGAGTCGGCATGACACTGGGTGAACGCACACGGCTGAGGGGCGCGCCCGCCGCGCCGAGAGAGCTCTCCCCGGCGGATGCCGCGCGCGCCAGCGCCCTCCGCGGCATGAAGCGGCTGGCCACCAGCCTGCTGCTCGCCGCGGCGGTGGTGTTCACCATCTCCTTCGCGCTGCAGGACCAGTACCCGTGGCTCGGCTACGTGCGCGCCGCCTCCGAGGGGGCCATGGTCGGTGCGATCGCCGACTGGTTCGCCGTGACCGCGCTGTTCCGCTACCCGCTCGGCCTGCGCATCCCGCACACGGCGATCATCCCGAACCGCAAGGACGAGATCGGGGC
Organism: Microterricola pindariensis; assembly: GCF_002936985.1. Taxonomy (GTDB): domain Bacteria; phylum Actinomycetota; class Actinomycetes; order Actinomycetales; family Microbacteriaceae; genus Microterricola; species Microterricola pindariensis. The sequence continues at coordinate 18,616 of NZ_MPZN01000057.1, forward strand.
GACGCTCGGCGAGTTCGTCGAGACCAACTTCCTCTCGGAGGAGGTCGTGCGCGGCAAGCTGGAGAGCGTCGATGTCGCCGGCCGGCTCGGCGGCTGGCTGGCGGCGCCGGCCAATGCGCAGCGGCTGGGCCGGGAGGTCGCCGTCGGCGCGCAGGGCCTGCTCAGGCTGCTGAGCGACGACGACGTCAAAGACCTGCTCGAGAAGCTCGCCAGACAGCACCTGTTCGAACCGGAGTGGGCGCCCGCGCTCGGCCGGGTCGGAGAACAGCTCGTCGCGGCCGGCCAGCAGCGCACCGCCATCGACGCCCTGCTCGCCAAGGCGGAGGACTGGCTGATCGTGCACCCCGAGGCGTTCGGCAGCGCCGTCTCCGAGCGCCTGCCGCGCTGGCTGCCCGGTTTCGTGGACCGCCTCGTCGACGACAAGGCATACCGGGAGGCGCTCGGGCTGGCGAGGGCAATGCGGGCCGACCCGCGGCATCCGCTGCGCCTGGCCATCGACGACTACCTGGCCGAGCTCGCCGCGGGCCTGCAGCACGACCCCGGGCTGATCGCCAAGGTCGAGGCGGTCAAGGCCGAGCTGCTGGACAGCCCGCGGCTGCGCGAGTTCGCGGGCGAGGCCTGGGACTCGCTCAAGGCGAGCCTGGGCGCCTCTCTCGCCGAGCCGGAGAGCGAGCTGCGCCGCGGGCTGGAATCCGCGGTGGTCGAGGTGGGCACGCGCCTGCTCGCCGACCCGGGGCTCGCCGCGAAGGTCAACGACTGGGTGGCGGATGCCGCGGCCCACCTGGTGCAGAGCTACCGGCACGACATCGCCGGGGTGATCACCGAGACCGTCGAGCGCTGGGACGCCGCCGAGACAACCGAGAAGATCGAGCTCATGGTGGGCCGCGACCTGCAGTTCATCCGCATCAACGGCACCGTCGTCGGCGCCCTCGCCGGCGTCACGATCTACGCGGTCGCGACGGGCGTGCACGCCCTCCTCGGCGGCTAGCCCGCGGGAACCTCCGCCCGGTGGTCGAGTAGGCCCGTCAGGGCCGTATCGAGACCGGGCGGCATGGTCTCGACACGATGGTTCCTGGCTCCTCGACCAACGGGGTGTGGCTTCGGCCGCATGCTCTCTCAGCCGACGTGGGAGGCGGCGATGATCTCGCGGTGCAGCTGCAGCAGGGGAGCGGTGCGGTCGGCCGGGCCGCGGCCGAAACCGCACTCGGTGCCGATGCCGAACTCGCTGAAACCGGCCGCTGCGAGTGCCGGCTGTGCCGTGGCGATGCGGCGCTGGGCGCCCTCGACGCCGTCCTCGTGGTGCACCAAGCCGAGGAACAGTTTCGTCTCGGGGTGCAGCGCCAGCCCGGTCAACGGCGCGAAGTAGGCGGCGTCGTCGCGCTCGATCGGCACGGGCAGGTGCAGCCAGTTGATGGGGCGCGTCACGGCGGCCGCGAGGACATTCGCCATGGCCACGAGGTTGCCGGCGTCGGCCGGCTCGACGAAGTGCTTCT
>NZ_MPZN01000058.1 GCF_002936985.1 Microterricola pindariensis
ATCGCGCTCGCCTCCGGCGACGAGGTCGAGTCCTGGAACTACGGCGCTCTGCCCGGCCCCGAGCTGCGCGTGCAACAGGGCGACGTCGTCGAGGTTCACCTGGAGAACGTCGACGTCGAGGCCGGCGTGACGATCCACTGGCACGGCTACGACGTGCCCAACGGCGAGGACGGCGTCGCCGGCGTCACCCAGGACTCGGTGCTGCCCGGCGAGAGCTTCGACTACCGTTTCGTCGCCGAGCAGGCCGGAACCTACTGGTACCACACGCACCAGAACGCCTCCCGGGGTGTGCAGCGCGGCCTCTTCGGCTCGCTCATCGTCGAGCCGGCCGGCGGCATCCCCGAGCAGCACGACCTCGTCGTGCCGCTGCACACGATCGGCGACTCGGTGCTGCTCGGCGCCTCCGACCGGCCGAGCGGCGTCGGCGTGCCGGCGGGCGAGAGCGTGCGGCTGCGGCTCGTGAACACCGACATGCTGCCAAACAGCTTCCACCTGGCCGGCACCCCGTTCACCGTCGTCGCCGTCGACGGGCAGGACGTCGCCTCCCCCACCCCGGTCGACGGGCGGGCGCTCCGGCTGCCGGCCGGCGGCCGCGTCGACCTGGCCTTCACCATGCCGGACGAGCCGGTGGCCCTGACGACGGATGCCACGGCGAGCGCCTGGCTTGCCCTGACGCCGGGCTCGGCGGCATCCGGCCCCGCATCCGGCCCCGCGTCCGGCCCCGCCTCGGAGCGCCCGCCGGACCGCTCGGCCGAGCCCGAGCTGGACCTGCTGGCCTACGGCGGCGGGCCCGCCGCGACGCTGCCAGCCGGGCCGCTGGTGCGCGCCGAGATGGTGCTGGACCGCAACCCGCGCTTCCTGCAGGGGGTGCCCGTCAACGGCTACACCGTGAACGGCGCCGTCTACCCGCAGATCCCGAGCATCACGGTGGACGAGGGCGACGTCGTCGAGCTGACGGTGGCCAACCGCGGCTGGGAGACGCACCCGATGCACGTGCACGGCCACCACGTGCTGGTGCTCTCCCGCAACGGGGAGCCGGCGACGGGGGCGCCGCTGCTGCTGGACACGTTCGACGTGCGCCCCGGCGAGGTGTGGGTGGTGGCGCTGGTGGCCGACAACCCTGGCATCTGGATGGACCACTGCCACAACCTCGACCACGCCGCGGAGGGCATGATGATGGCGCTGCGCTACCGCGGAGTCAGCACGCCGTACGAGCACGGCGGCGCGCACGGCAACCGCTCGGAGTGAGCGTTGGCCGGCGGCGGCCGAACCGCGAGGTCGAGGTTTACGTTGGAAGCGATCACGGCTAGGGTGAAAAAATGAGCACTCCAGCATCCACCCCGGACCGAGATGACCACGACCTCTCGGACGAGGAGCTGCTGGCGCCCGAGGAGTCGATTCTGAAGGGGTGGCTGCCCATCCCGACTCCGACCGATGGGCCGGCGCCCGCTCCCTGAGCACGCCTCCCTCTCGCCGCGGCCCCGCTGCTCGGGCCCGCGGCACCGCACGAGTAGACCGCCGCAATCATCTGTCGGTGGTCGGGAATAGATTCTGCTTTATCGGCGCTGACCTGATCTGTAGATCTGCTGAACTGTAGATTTGCTGATCTGCAGATCCGCTGTCGCTGGCTGACGTCCCCATCGGTATCCGGCATCACTCCGACGAGGTGTCCGCGGCCTCCCCGGTGCCCCGCCCGCCGTCGATCCGCCGCCCATCAGCCGACGCACACTGCTCTCACCGTGCATTACGCCCTCTCAACCTTCATCGAAACGAAAACTGACTGTGACTGAACGCACTGCCCCCGACGCCGAGTCTCTCGACACGAGCTCCGTCCCCCTCCCACTCGACCCCGCAGTGGAACGCCGCAACAACAAGGTGATCTGGCTGCTCGTCGCCTCGACCTTCGTCGTGTTCCTCAACGAGACCACGATGGGCGTCGCCCTCCGCCCGATCATGGAGAGCCTGCACGTCGACGAGCGCGCCGGCCAGTGGCTGACCACCGCGTTCCTGCTGACCATGGCCGTCGTCATCCCGATCACCGGCTACCTGCTGCAGCGTTTCAACACCCGGCCGATCTACATCGCCGCCATGTCGCTGTTCTCCGTCGGCACGGCGATCGCCCTCTTTGCGCCCAGCTTCGAGGTGCTGCTCGCGGCGCGCGTCGTGCAGGCATCCGGAACGGCGATCATGATGCCGCTGCTCATGACCACCCTGATGACGCTGGTGCCGCCGCACCACCGCGGCAAGATGATGGGCAACGTGTCCATCGTCATGTCGGTGGCCCCGGCCATCGGCCCGACCTTCTCCGGCCTCATGCTGAACAGCCTCGGCTGGCGCGGCATCTTCGGCGTCATGCTGCCCATCGGTCTGGCGATGCTCGCCTACGGCATGCGCAAGGTCGAGAACGTCAGCGAGCCCCGGAAGGTGCCGCTGGACGTGCTCTCGGTCGTGCTCTCGGCGATCGGCTTCGGCGGGCTCATCTACGGCCTGAGCGCCGTCGGCCAGGAGTCCACCAGCGCGGTCGACCCGGCCATGGTCGGCCTGATCGGCGGCGGCATCGCCCTCGTGCTGTTCGTGCTGCGCCAGCTGGTGCTGCAGCGCCGCGACGAGGCGCTGCTCGACCTGCGCACCTTCCGCTTCCCGCAGTTCACGATCTCGCTGGCCATGATGTTGGTGATGATGGCCTCCCTGTTCGGCGTCATCATCGTGCTGCCGCTGTTCATGCTCGGCGTGCTGGGCCTGGACCCGGTCACGGCCGGCCTGCTGCTGCTGCCCGGCGGCATCCTGATGGGTGTCATAGCGCCGTTCGTCGGCCGGCTGTTCGACCGCTTCGGGCCGCGGCCGCTGCTGGTGCCCGGCACGGTCCTGGTCAGCGCGGTGCTCTGGACGCTCACCATCGTCGACGAGAACACCTCCATCTGGTTCCTGCTTGCCGCCCACATGGTGATGAGCTTCGGCCTCGCCCTGATCTTCACGCCGCTGTTCACCTCGGCGCTCGGTGCCGTGTCGCCGCGGTTCTACTCGCATGCCAGCGCCATGCTCTCGACGCTGCAGCAGCTGGCCGGCGCGGCCGGGACGGCCCTGTTCATCACCGTGCTCGCCAGCCAGACCGCGCAGTTGCTCGCGAGCGGAGCGACGGCGGATGCCGCGGCGGCCGGCGGCACCCGGGCGGCGTTCACGATCGGCGCGATCATCTCGCTGCTGGCCATCGTCGGCGCCTTCTTCGTGAAGAAGCCGGCCGACATGGAGGGCGTGCACGCCGGGCACTGAGTGCGCCGCCGGTGCGTGCGGCCGGTTGGCTTCGGTCGCTGGCGCTCCCTCGAGCCAACGTGGAAGGGCGCTCCCTCGAGCCAACGTGCGGATCCCCGCCGGCTGGAGGGCGCCGCGCCTCCCCCACGACGGCTAGAGGGCGCCGCGCCTCCCCCACGACGGCTAGAGGGCGCCGCGCCGCGACGAAGGAGCAGCGCAGCGCCCGAAGCCCCGGAGCCAACCCGATCGGGCTGCCCGGGGCTGTTGGCTTCGGTCGCTGGCGCTCCCTCGAGCCAACGTGGAAGGGTGCTCCCTCGAGCCAACGTGCGGATCCCCGCCGGCTGGACGGCGCCGCGCCTCCCCCACGTCGGCTAGAGGGCGCCGCGCCGCGACGAAGGAGCAGCGCAGCGCCCGAAGCCCCGGAGCCAACCCGATCGGGCTGCCCCATCCGCGTGCATCGAGAGGACGGATGAGCGTGTTCCCGGCGCCCGGGAAGACGTTCGCCTGTCATTTCGGTGTGGCTAGAGCTGGGCCTCGGCGGAGAGCTCCAGGTCGGTGGCGGGGCGCTGGCGCTGCGTGGCAATCGCCGTCGCGGCGGCCGCACAGACCAGGCCGATGGCCACGATCTGCAGGCCGCTGAACTGCTCAGCGAGGATCAGCCAGCCGAACAGCGCGGCGATGGCCGGGCCGCAGGCGGTGATGATCGCGTACACGCGGGTGTCGACGCGGCGCAGGATGAAGGTGTCCAGGCTGTACGGAAGCGCGGAGGACAGCACGCCGATCGCGACGAGCAGGCCCACGATGCCGAGGTTCAGGGTGGAGGCGTCGAACGTGAAGACGGCGACGGGGATGACGAGCACGAGGCTGACAATTCCGGCGACGGTGAGCCCTTCCAGCCCGGGCAGCGTCAGGGCGACTCGACGCGTGAGCAGGATGTAGCCGGCCCAGGCCGCTCCGGCGATCAACGCGAGCGCAATGCCCAGAAGGTCGACCGTGCCGTCGAGGCCGGTGAGCAGCACAACCCCCACCCCGGCCGCGAGCGCGCACACGAAGTCGAGCAGGCGGCGGCTCACAGCGAGCGCGAGCGCGAGCGGGCCGAGGAACTCGATCGTCGCGGCCAGGCCGAGGCCGATGATGTGCACGGAGGCGTAGAAGCTGAGGTTCATGACGGCGAGCACGACGCCGAGCGCGACGGCCGGCCACAGCCTGGCCCAGCTGAGCTCCGCCCGCTTCGGCCGGTACACCGGCAGCAAGACGATCGTCATCACGATCTGGCGCACGGCGACGACCACGGGCGCGCCGACCAGCGGCATCGCGATGCCGGCCAACGCCGAACCCAGATTGATGCTTACCTCGGTGCCGACCTGGGTGATGGCGCCGATCGTGCCGCGTCTGGCGATGTGAGCCTCGTGCTCAGTGCGCTGCGTACTCATGCCGAAGGGGCCCTTCTTGTCACGGATGCGGACAAGCCCTGTCGATCCAACTCTGCTCGGCCGAGCGGCCGAGAGAGCTTTCCAGTTTAGGCGCTGTCGGCGTCGCAGCCGACCCGGCCGGCATCCGGCCCCCTCGCCAGGCCTTTCGGTGGCGGATGCCGCTGGCTACCCTCGAAGCATGTGCCGAAACATCCACACACTGCACAATTTCGAGCCAGAGGCGAGCGACGACGAGGTGCACGCCGCGGCGCTGCAGTACGTGCGCAAGATCAGCGGCTCCACCAAGCCGTCGCAGGTGAACGCCGCCGCGTTCGAGCGGGCCGTCGCCGAGATCGCCCACGCGACGCGGCACCTGCTCGAGGACCTGGTGAGCTCCGCCCCACCGAAGAACCGTGAGGAGGAGGCGCTGAAGGCGCACGCCCGTGCGGTGCAGCGCTTCGGCCCGGCCTGAGCACGGCAGGGCCCCGGCAGGGCCTCGGCCGAGCGCGGCCGGAGCCCGGTGGGGCGGGCGCTCAGCGCGGGCGCGTACTCTGGGGGGACCGCGCATCGGCGCGGACCTTCGAAAGGCCCTCCGTGGACATCTCCCTGCTCCGGCACTACGTCACAGTGGCGACCGAGCTCGACCTGGCCAAGGCCGCGACCGCTCTCGGCGTCTCGCACGCCACCCTCAGCGGCTCGCTGAACCAGCTGGAGGCCCTCGTCGGCGCGCAGCTGGTGAACCGCACGACGAGCAGCATGAGCCTCACCGAGGCCGGTGAGCTCTTCCTCGCGACAGCGACCGCCGAGATCGCCGCCTTCGACGCGGCCAACAAGCCCCCGGCGCCGAAGGCCGGCGGCAAGGCCAAGGCCAACAAGGGCAAGGGCCGCGCTCCCCGGGTCAAGGGCGAGCCGCTGCCGTACAAGAAGCGCCAGTCCCGCTGACGCGGGCGGTCCGTCGCGCCACGGGCGGCGCGGCGTCCGCTCAGTCCAGCAGCCCCTCGGTGATGGCCCGCAGCGCACGCAAGTGCTGCTGGTAGGCGCGATGCCCCTGCGCGCTCGCCTGCACCCACGTCCGCGGTCGAGTGCCGACATAGCCCTTGGTCACCGTGACGTAGCCGAGCTTCTCGAGGTGCGAGACGGCCTTGCTGAGCACCGAGTCGTCGGCCTCCAGCAGCTCCCGCAGCGTGCGGAAGTCGATCTGGGCGGTGCGGCCGAGCGCCGCCATCAGCGAGAAGCGGATGGGTGTCTGGAACGCGTCGTTCAGTTCGTGGCGCGGATGGGCCATGGCGCTCAGCGCGCCTTGCTGCGGGCAGGCAGCACGGATGCCGCCAGCATGACGAGCAGCGCGACCGCCCCGGCCGCGATCGAGACGGGTGTCGTCACCCAGAGCGTGCGCGAGAGCAGCACGCCCATCAGAAACAGGATGCTCATCGTGACGCCGAACGCGCCCCAGTGCAGCGGGCCCCACTCGAAGCCGGTGCGCAGTAGGCCCCAGGGAGCCCGCCAGCCCAGGAGCACTGCGACGAGGAACAGCATGCTGACGAGCGATGCGTACGCGTACCAGCTCTCGCTGCTCGTGGCCAGGAGCACCGCGGAGGTCACGCCGATGAGCGCCGTCATCCAGCGCACCGCGGGGCTGAGGGGCTGATTCGCCCACCGTTCTTCGACGGATGAAGCAGGCGCCCGGCTCAGCTGCTGGAGCGGCTCGTACGCCAGCGTGATGAAGACGGCCACCGCGAGCATCGGGTTGAGCAGCCAGGGGTAGTCGACTCCGAACAGGTTGAGCACGAGCAGCAGCACGAATGCCCCGAGCACGAGGCCCTTCGCCACCCAGCCGGACCCGGCGGCCCGGCTGCGGATGCTGAACCGCTCCTGCGCCCCGCGGACGAGGGCGCCGAAGAGCAGGAACGGGAAAACCAGCATGTTCGAGTACAGCCCGTTGCCCGTTTCACCGCCCCCGGCCGCTGGATCGCCCGCTGTCAGGGAGAAGGAGAGCAGGAAGGCGGCCATGTAGACGGCCAGGGCGAGCGCGCCCCACACCGTCAACAGCGCGTACGACCGCGAGGGGCCGAGGTGCTCGACGCGCTCGCGCATCTCGCCGTGGCTGCGCAGCAGCTCGGCGGCAGCCTCCGGCGACGGCACACGCGATTCACTTTCCATTTGGAAAGTATATGCACGTCGGAAGGTCCAGCGGAAGGGGCGGGCTCCGGCATCCGCCGCCGCGTGTTTGCGCCAGCTGGGGGCGCGGGCGGGGCGCGACCCCGCCCCGAGGCCGCGGCGGCTACAGCTCGGTGACCGTGCCCGCCTCGACGGCCCAGCGGCGGTCGATGCGCACCGTGTCGAGCATGCGGCGGTCGTGGGTGACGAGCAGCAGCGTGCCCTCGTAGCTCTCCAGCGCCTGTTCGAGCTGCTCGATGGCGGCCAGGTCGAGGTGGTTCGTCGGCTCGTCGAGCACGAGCACGTTCACGCCGCGCGCCTGCAGCAGGGCGAGGCCGGCGCGGGTGCGCTCTCCCGGCGAGAGCGCGTCGACGGGGCGCAGCACGTGGTCGGCCTTGAGCCCGAACTTGGCCAGCAGGGTGCGCACCTCGGCCGCCGCCATCTCCGGCACGAGTGCCTCGAACGCCTCGGCCAGCGGCGCGTCGCCCACCAGCTGCGAGCGGGCCTGGTCGATCTCGCCGATCGAGACGTTGGCGCCGAGGCTGGCGCCGCCGGCATCCGGAGTCTGGCGGCCGAGCAGGCCGCGCAGCAGCGTCGACTTGCCCGCGCCGTTCGGGCCGGTGATGCCGATGCGCTCGCCCCCGTTGACCTGCAGCGACACCGGGCCCAGGGTGAAGTCGCCCTGCCGGAACTCGGCGGCGTTCAGCGTGCTGACGACCGAGCTGGAGCGCGGGGCGGCGCCGATCGTGAACTCGAGCTGCCACTCCTTGCGCGGCTCCTCGACCTCGTCCAGGCGCGCGATGCGGCTCTCCATCTGGCGTACCTTCTGCGCCTGCTTCTCGCTGGACTCCATCGAGGCCTTGCGGCGGATCTTGTCGTTGTCTGGCGCCTTCTTCATCGCATTGCGCACGCCCTGACTCGACCACTCGCGCTGGGTGCGGGCTCGCCCGATGAGGTCGGCCTTCTTGGCGGCGAACTCCTCGTAGTCGTCGCGCTTGTGCTGGCGGGCGATGGCCCGCTCCTCGAGGTAGGAGTCGTAGCCGCCGCCGAAGAGCCGGTTGCTCTTCTGCGCCAGGTCGAGCTCGAGCACCTTGGTCACGCTGCGGGCGAGGAACTCGCGGTCGTGGCTGACCAGCACGACGCCGCCGCGGATGCCGCTGACGAAGGCCTCCAGGCGGTCCAGGCCGTCGAGGTCGAGGTCGTTGGTCGGCTCGTCCAGCAGCACGATGTCGAAGCGGGACAGCAGCAGCGCGGCCAGGCCGACGCGGGCCGCCTGCCCGCCGGAGAGGGAGGTCATCAGCGAGTCGGCGCTCAATTGGCCGCCGCTCTCGAGGGTGATGCCGAGGTCGGCCAGCACCGCCGGCAGGCGGTCGTCGAGGTCGGCGGCGCCGCTGGCCAGCCAGCGCTCCAGCGCGACGGCATAGACGTCGCCCGGGTCGGTGCCGGGCGCGGCCAGGCTGGGGTCGCTGAGGGCGGCGGCTGCGGCATCCATCTGCTCGGTCGCCTCGGCGCAGCCGGTGCGACGGGCGATGTAGGCGGCGATGCTCTCGCCGGGCAGCCGCTCGTGTTCCTGCGGCAGCCAGCCGACAAAGGCGTCCTTCGGCGACAGGCTGACCGTGCCGGCCTGCGGCTCGAGCTCTCCGCCGAGGATGCGCAGCAGGGTCGACTTGCCCGCGCCGTTGGCGCCGACGACGCCCACGACGTCGCCGGGGGCGACGGTCAGGTCGAGCGATTCGAACAGAGTGCGGTGGGCGTAGCCACCGGCCAGGCCCTGGGCCACGAGAGTTGCAGTCACCCGTCAACCCTATGCGGCCCTGCGCGGTGCCCGGCGCAGCCTCAACTGCGCCCGGCCGGCTCGCCCCGCCCGCCCGGGGCGGCGCCGGCATCCGCCTGTGCATTCGCCTCGGCATCCGCCGCGACCATGTCGATCGGCGGCCGCCGCACCAGCAGCGCGGTCGCCACGCTGAGGGAGATCGCGAGGGCCCCCATCAGCAGGAAGCTGGGGGCCCACTCTCCGGATGCCGTGTGCACGACGCCGACGAGCAGCGAGCCCGCACCGGCCAGGATGTAGCCGACCCCCTGCCCGATCGCCGAGACTGCGCCGGCGGTGGCCGCGTTGGCGGAGAGGCCGACGATGAGGCTGATCGCCAGGCCGAAGGCGGCGCTCTGCACCGCGCCGAGCAGTCCGACGACGACGAGGTACTGCCCGCCGTCTGCGACGAACAGCCAGGCCAGGCCGATCGCGACCGCGAGGCCCAGGCCCGGGCCGAACCAGCGGAGCACCCGGGGGCGCCGGGCGATGATGGGGGTCACCAGGGTCGGCAGGAAGCCGGCGATACTGAACCAGGCGAGCAGCCAGCCGCGCACCGCCGTCGGCTCGCCGCGGTCGGCGAGGAAGACCGGCAGCCACGCCGTCACCGCGAAGTAGAGCAGCGCCTGCAGGCCGAAGACGAGCGTGACGAGCGCGAGGGTGTGCACCCCACCGGCGGGCAGCCGCAGTCTCGGCAGGGCTCGGGCGCGCTGCGCCGTGAGCTCGCGCCGCTCACGGCCGGCCCGGGCGCCGACGAGGCCCATCGCCAGTGCGGCCGCGATCGCGGGCACCGCCCAGATGGCGAGGGCGGCGGGCACGCTCTCCCCCGTCGCCCGATGCAGCGGAACGGCCAGGCCGGCGCCGAGCGCCGCGCCGACCCCGAAGGACATGCTGCTCAGCCCGACCCAGAGGCCGCCGGCGTTCAGCGATTTCAGGTACTGCGGCAGCAGGGTGCCTGCGGCCATGATCGCGATGCCGACGACAGCGGTGCCGAGCAGCAGCTGCCCCGGCAGCAGCACGCGCAGGGCGATGGCGGCCGCGAGGGCGACCATCGCCCAGCCGAGTGCCCCGGCCACGCCGATGCGCCTGGCCAGCCAGGGGCCGAGCGGCGCGGTGAATCCGAACGCGATGACCGGCAGCGTCACCAGCGCCGTCACCGCGCCCGCGCTCAGCTCGAAGTGTGCCGTCACCTCGCCGACCAGTGCGGCCACCGAGGTGATCGCCGGGCGGAGGTTGACCCCGACCAGGAGCGCGGCGATCAACCCGAGCGTCGCCGCACGGGGCTTCAGCGCTCGGGGCTTCCCCGCTCGCGACTTCGCCGCTCCGGGCTTCCCCGCTCGGGTCCTCCCCGCTCGGGAGTTCGTCCGTCCTGCGGCTGCGGCATCCGCGCCGCCGGTGCTAGCGGCCGAGGACACGGAGCCCGTCGGCGACGACGCGGCCGTTGTGGATGACGGTGCGGTCGGTGCCCCGGTCCATCACGGCGCTCGTCGGCGTCTCGCCGTCGACGAGCAGCAGCTCGGCCCGGTCGCCGACGGCGACGCCCTGGCGGCTGCCGAGGCCGGAGACGCGGGGAGCCTCGTGGGACATGATGCTGGCACCGCCGAGCGTGGCCACCGCGAGGGCGAGCTCGATGTGCTCGTCGCGCCGGAATCCGTTGGTGAACGCCAGCTGCCAGGTGCGGTCGAGCATGTCGCAGTTGCCGTAGGGGCTCCAGTAGTCGCGCTGGCCGTCCTCGCCGAGCCCGACCCGCACACCGGCCTCGACGAGCTGCAGCAGTGAAAGCGGCCGGCGGGCCGCCGGGGCGATCGTGGCCATCGCGATGTCGAGCTCGGCGAACTCCTCGATGAGGCGGCGGCTGACGGCATCCGACACGGAGCCGAGCTCGTAGGCGTGCGAGAGAGTGACCTTGCCCTGCATGCCGAGGGCCCGGGTGCGCTCCAGGATCAGCTCGGTGCTGAACACGCCCAGCTCACCCGGCTCGTGCAGGTGGATGTCGATCTCGACCTGGTACTTCTCGGCGAGGCCGAAGACGATGTCGAGGTGCCGGGCCGGGTCGCGGTCGAGCTGGCTCGGGTCGATGCCGCCCATGACGTCGGCGCCCTGCTTCAGCGACTCCTCGAGAACGTCGACGGTGCCGGGCTCGCGCAGGATTCCGGCCTGCGGGAACGTCATGATCTGCACCTCGGCCTCCTCGGCGAAGGCCTCCTTCGCCGCGAGCACGGCCTCGAACTTCTCCAGCCGGCAGTCGACGTCAACCTGCGCGTAGCTGCGCACCCGGGTCGTGCCCTTGGCGATCATCTGCTCGAGGGTGCCGGCCACCCGCTCGGGCAGGCCGATCTCGGCGTCACGCCAGTTGTTCCTGTCATTCAGCATCATCCCCCACACCCCGGGGCTGCCGGTGTGCTCGCGGAACGGCAGCCCGATGCGCGTCGAGTCCAGGTGCACGTGCACGTCGCTGAACGCGGGCAGCAACAGGCGGCCGCGGCCGTCCACGACATCCGCGCCGACCGTGGCGAGCGGGTCGTGGGCGCGCACCTCGGTGATCGCGCCGTCGGCGATCTCGACATCGGCTGCGGGGCCACCCCACGGGCGGGCGTTGCGAATGAGCATGGCGTCGGTCCTTCCACATCTGGATGCCGGCGACAGCACCGGCCTGCGTCGAACCCAACGGCTCGCGCACTACCGTTAATGGTATCCCAAATGGAATACACAGACCCTAGTGCCCCGAAAACCTCAGAGATTCAGGGGAGCACTCTGCTATTTTGGGATACCAAGATGCGACGGTGCTCGCTGCGGCGCGCCGCCGACGAGCGAGGAGACGCCATGCGGCAACAGCCGACCCACACACCCCCGGCAGGCCCCACCGCCGACACAGCCGACAGCGCTGACACCGTCGACAGCGCTGACACCGTCGACGCCGCCGACGCCGCCGTCGAGCGCGAGGCCCGCCCCGACGGCGTTTATCGCGCGCTGTTGCGCTCGATCATCGCCGGCGAGGCTGCGCCGGGCAGCAGGCTCAAGGAGCGCGAGCTCTCCGAGCGGTTCGAGGTCTGCCGCATCCCCGTCCGTCAGGCGCTGCAGCGGCTGGAGTCCGAGGGCTTCGTGGTGGCGGAACCGCGTCGCGGGGCCGTCGTCAGGCCGATGACCCGGCACGACGTGGAGGAGCTCTTCGACGCGCGGCTCTGCATCGAGCCCTTCGCCACACGGCAGGCGGCCCTCCGGCTCTTTGCCGGCATCGAGGCGGCCGATGCCCTGGTCGAGATCCTCTCCAGCGCCCAGACCCAGTTCGCCGGTGGAGACGAGGCCGAGGGGATCTCCTCGAATCTGCGCTTTCACGCCGAGATCGTGCGGCTCTCGGGCAACAGCCTGCTGGTTCGGAGCCTGCAACCGATGCTCGGCCGGATGGAGTGGATCTTCCGCCTCACCCACGGAGCCCGCGAGGGCGACCAGGCCGGCGAGCACCGCCAGCTCTACGACGCGCTCGTGCAGGGCAAGGGCGAGCTCGCCGCCGCCCAGGCGTACGCGCACATCGAGCTCGGCCGCGCGCCGACGCTCGCCGCGCTCGCCCCGTACCTCACCCGGTAGCGGGCGGTCGGCCTAGGGCTGGGCCGGCTGGGTTTGGGCCGGCTGGGTTTGGGCCGGCTGGGTTTGGGCGATCCACTGCCGCAGCACCGAGCCCAGCTCCTCCCGGATGCCCTCCAACTGCTCGGCGTCCCGCACGATGACCACGGCGCGGTCCGTGCCCTTCCATTCGAGCAGCCCATCGGCGCCGGCGACCGTCACGACCAGGGGCTCCGACAGCTTCCTCGCGCCGGTGTGCAGCACCAGTCGGAGCTGTCCCCGCGGGGACAGCCCGGTCGTGGCGAAGTGCTCGGCGATGAAGAAACTCGGGGCGTTCCACTTGATCGTCTCCTGCACGCGCGGGTCGGCGGCACGCACGATCGCGCACAACTCGGCCAGCGTGCCCGCCAGCGGGTGGTCGAGTTCCGCCAGGTAGCGGTCGACGTCAGCTCTGGACATCTGCGGCCCCGTCCTCGGCTCGTGCGGTTGCCGCCGCGTCGCCGTTCATGGGCTGAGCAGCCCGATTCTCTCGCTGAGGTAGTTTTCCAACGGCACGAGGCCGTCCTCCCCCGCGCCCGCCCGCCAGCGCACGAGCGCCTGGACGCCACGCAGCACGAGCGGCCCGGTCGCCGTGCGCAGCCCGTCCGGGTCGAGAGGGATCTCCTCGACGTCGAAGTTCACGGTCTCGCCGCGCTCGAACGGCCCGCGGAAGGCCGCCGCCCTGAAACCGCGACGTTCCTCGGCAGAGACCGACTGGTAGCCCGGATGCCGCGGATCCACCGCCCGGGTGGTGTGCCCGGTCGCGTACAGCGCGCCGTCGGCCCCGAGCAGGAACACGCCGAGCCGCCACACGCGGCCGAGCGGCACCATCTGCGCCTCGCGGGTGAACAGCAGGGCGCGGCGCCGCGGCGGCTCGAAGCGGGCGAGCGACTCGGTGGCGGCATCTGCCCCGCTCAGGCGCTCGACGGCGTCGGCGAGCGCCCGCTCGATGGAGGCGCGCGCCTCGCGGTCGACGGCACAGCCCTGCCCGCTCACACCCTGCTCACTCACGCTCTCGAGTTTAGAGTGGGGGCTAGCGGCGGGGGTCAGACTCTGGGCCATACTGAGGCCATGGGATCAGCGTTGACCACCATCGGATTGCCCGTCGCCCTCGGCATCATCATGTTCGGGCTGGGCCTGAGCCTGACGCCGCGCGACTTCAGCCGCGTCGCCAAGGCGCCGAAGGCGGTGGTCATCGCCCTCGTCTGCCAGCTGCTGATCCTCCCGTTCGTCTGCTTCGGCTTGGTGCTCGCCTTCGAGCTTCCGCCCGTGCTGGCGGTCGGTATGCTGCTGCTCTCGGCTTCCCCGGGCGGCACGACCGCGAATCTGTACAGCCACCTGTTCCGCGGCGACGTCGCCCTGAACATCTCGCTCACCGCCCTCAACTCGGTGATCGCCGTCATCACGCTGCCGCTCATCACGAACCTGGCGATCGCCTACTTCATGCCGGGCAACACCTCGCTCGGGCTGCAGCTGGCCAAGACCGTCGAGGTGTTCGTCATCGTGCTGGCCCCCGTCGGGCTGGGCATGCTGGTGCGACGCTGGCGCACCAGCTTCGCCGACGCCATGGACAAGCCGGTGCGCATCGCCTCGATCGTCATCCTCATCGTGGTGATCGCCGGCGCCATCGTCTCGAACAAGGACATCCTGCTGGCCAACCTCGGACAGTTGGCCCTGATCACCACACTGTTCTGCCTGCTCAGCCTGAGCATCGGCTTCTTTGTGCCGCGACTGTTCCGGGTGGAGCGGCGCCAGGCCGTCGCCAGCTCCTTCGAGATCGGCATCCACAACGCGACGCTCGCGATCGTGATCGCGCAGACGGTGCTCGGCAGCCTCGAGCTCAGCCTGCCGGCCGCCGTGTACGGCGTGCTGATGTTCTTCATCGCGCTCGCGTTCGGCTTCGGGCTGCGTGCGGCCGACCGCTCGCGGGCGGATGACGCGCCAGAGGCCGTGACGGCGAGCGCGTGAGCGGGCGGATGCCGAGGCGCATCGAGGTGCTGATCGTCGGTTGGGAGCAGCAATGCTGCGGCGTGCCCGCCCGACTGGGCGAGACGGTGAGCTACCGGCTCGCGGCACTCGACCCGGCGCTCGCCCCTGCGCTCAACCCAGCGATCGCCCTCGATGTCTCGGCCGATGGAGCCGTGCCGCGCTTCCTCAGCGACAATCACGGCGAGGATTCTGCGGAGGCGCCGAGGCTGAACATCTCCGGTCTTGTCGCAGGCATCACTGGTGTCACCTATCCGAGCGTCCCGGTGGCCGGCATGCCGGGCACCCGCACCTCAGATACCGCCCGCCCGCAGTTGCACCGGTTGAGTGAGCTCGGCACGGGTGACGACGCCGAGATGAACGACTATCTGGTGCTCCTCGACGTCCCCGGTGACACCGTGCTGCCGCACGTCGTGCCGAGCACAGAGCGCACGGTGCATCAGGAGCGGGAGGCGTACACCGCCCGGCTGCGCGCACTGCGCGCCCAGGGCGAGGTGGGGATGCTGCTGCGCGAGCTCGCGGATGACGCCGCGACGCGTTTCGGCGCTCGCGCCCGCATTCTGCGCTCGGACGACGCCGCGGCCGTCACGATCGAGCCGCGGCGGGCCGGGGCGGCCGCCCTTCACTGGATGCGCTCCGCGGAGGACGGAGCCGACGGCATCCGGGTTCACCTCGGCGACGGCGTCTGGAACCTGCCCGCCGACGTCGAGCAGGTGGAGGTGCTGCGGGAGTTTCTGGATGCCGCGGCGGCTGGCCGGGTCGAGGAACGGATCGTGCAGGGCGGGGACGGTCTCGGCCCGCTGCAGACGGTCGCCACCGCAGCCGATGGATGCAGCTGGACGGCGACGACCGATCTCCTCGCGCGCTTCGGCAGGGGCGGCGTGTTCGCGATGGCTAGGCCGCTCGCGCTGCGCCTGGAGCGCGGAGCCCACCGCTACGTGGCCTGGGAGTAGCCGCACACGGCTGCCCGTCGCCGTCCGTCACGAAGCGTCACGGCCCGTCACGGAGCTTCGCGGCCCGCGTTGTGACTCGCGGCCCCCGGTATGACGCGGGCCGCGAGACGAAACGAGGGCCGCGAGTGCGTGGTGGCCGGGTGCCGGGTGCGGCTACTCGGGCGAGGGCTCGATGCGCCAGTGCCCGACGGGCACGTAGGCCGTGTCCGAGAGGGTCTCGTGGGTGCCCTCGACCAGTTCGTAGTGTTTGAGGTTGCCTGCCCAGTAGCGCAGGATGCGGGAGAGTTCGGCCTCCGGCTCGCCGGTCAGTGCGTCCATGTCGACGGTGAGTGTGAACTGCATCCGTCCACGCTAGGCAGCGTTCGGCGAATCCGCAATCAGTCCCAGTCCCAGCGGACCGGGCCGTCCCCGTCCAGCCGGCTGAGCAGGTCGCCGAGCACGGCGGACCACTCCGCGGTCGCGTCCAGGTGCGCGTCGTGGCTGCCCGCGCCGAGGTCCACCCGCAGCGTGCCGGGCCGCGCCTCGAGGAAGGCGAGCTTGCGCTCCTCGTCGAACATGCCGTCCGGGGCGAACACGGCCGCCGTCGGCACCGTGAGGTTCTCCCACTCCTCCCAGCGGGCCTGCGCGTGCAGCGCCGCGATCGAGGCCTGCAGGAACGCCGGCTCGAAGCGCGGCCGCAGCCCGCCCTCGCACGGCTCGAGGTCGGCCAGCCAGGCGCGGCCGATGACGCTGTCGCCGAGGAAGGCACTGGCCGCCGCGGCATCCGCGAACGGCACCGGCCACGAGGCGAAGTATCCGCCGATCCGCTCGGCGGCCTCGGGCGGCGAGGACTGCACGTCACCCTCCAGCAGCACCAGCATGCGCACCAGGTCCGGGCGCGCGGCGGCCACGAGCAGCGCCGTGTGCGCGCCCATCGACTGGCCGACGAGGGCGACGCCCGCCGGCTCCGTCGATTCGGACGCGTTCAGGTGCTCGAGCACGGCGATCACGTCCCGCACGTAGGCCTCCCGGGAGGCGTCGGCCGGATGCCGGGTGCTGCGGCCGTGCCCGCGCAGCTCGACCAGCACCGAGTTGTAGCCGGCGCCGAGGGCGGCGGCGGTCGGCAGGAACTCGGCGGCGCTCCCGGCGAGGCCGTGCAGGAACACGACGGTGGGGCGGGCGGCGCCGGCTGCGGGTGCGTCGGATGTGGGAGTGTCGGCCGCGCCGGCATCCGTCAGGAAGCTGATCGTGACGTCGCCGAGGGCGAGCTCCTGGCGCACCGGCTAGACCTTCTTGACGACGCTGGACTTGAGCTGGGTCGGGCCGACCCCGTCGACCTTGCAGTCGATGTCGTGGTCGCCGACGCCGGGCAGCAGGCGGATGCCGCGCACCTTGGTGCCGACTTTGATCACCGTGGAGCTGCCCTTGACCTTCAGGTCCTTGATGACCGTCACCGTGTCGCCGTCGGCGAGCACGTTGCCGACCGCGTCCTTGATGACGGGCTCGGCGGCTGCGTCATCCGACTCGTCAGCGGCCGCGGCCGCCCATTCGTGCCCGCACATCGGGCAGACCAGCAGCGCGCCCATCTCGTAGGCGTGTTCGCTGGAGCATTCGGGGCAGAGCGGCAGGGAGTCAGTCACCGGTCCAGCGTATCGGGCGCGTAACACTGGCCGTTCGCGCCGGATCTCCCCTAGCGTTTTCGTATGAGCGAGAACGAGCAGTCCCAGCGCATCACCGAGAGCGGCGGCCTGCGTGTGCTGCACGTCGACCCGGCCGGCCCGCCCATCGTCAGCGCGGAGGAGACCTCCGACCTGATCGGCAACGCCTGGGTCGACAACGCGGACGTCATCGCGCTGCCGGTGTCCCGGCTCGACGCGGAGTTCTTCCGGCTGGCCTCCGGGCAGGCCGGGGCGATCCTGCAGAAGGTCGCCAACTACCAGCTCAAGCTGGCCATCATCGGCGACATCGGCGCGCACCTGGCCGCCAGCGGGGCGCTGCGCGACTTCGTCTGGGAGTCCAACCGCGGCGAGCACATCTGGTTCGTCGACGAGGCGTCCGAGCTCGAGCAGAGGCTCGAGCAGAGAAAGGCCGTGCTCGATGCGGCGCTGGCCGCACAGGCGGCACGAACGGCCGGCGCCGCGGGCTAGCGACACGGACCGCCGCCTCCAGAACTGTTTGTCGAGCCCTGTGCGTTTGACCGAACTCCTGCGAGACTGGGACACACTCCGAGGATCACGAGGTGGATCATGCAGAAGCAATCGAAGAGGCAGATGCAGAAGCGCAAGCAGATGCAGAAGCAGCGCTGGGAAGACATGAGCACGGGCCAACGCGCCGGAACTCTCGTCGCCGGGGCGGTGCAGATCGCTCTGGCCGTCACCGCCTGGGTCGACCTGGCCAAGCGCCCGGCCGAGCAGGTCAACGGGCGCAAGTGGGTGTGGGGCGCGGTCATCGCCATCAACTACGTCGGCCCGATCGCCTACTTCCTGGGCGGGCGCCGCCGCTCCGACTGAGTCCGCGCTCTGCGGATGTCGCTGGCGTCGCGTATCCTGCCGCCATGGACATCGTGCTGGTTCCCGGATTCTGGTTGGACGCGAGCTCGTGGGACGAGGTGACGCCGCCGCTCGTCGCGGCCGGCCACCGGGTGCACCCGCTCACCCTGCCCGGGCTGGAGTCCGCGGACGCCCCGCGCGCCGGCATCGGCCTCCAGACGCACATCGACGCGGTGACGGCCGTGGTCGACGGCCTCGAGGGGCCCGTCGTGCTGGTCGGCCATTCGGGCGGCGGCGCGATCATCTACGGGGTGACGGATGCCCGACCCGACCGCATCGCGCGGGCCGTGTACGTCGATTCCGGGCCGCTCGGCGCCGGCCAGTCGATCAACGACGAGCTCCCCGCCGACGGCGATGACGTGCCGCTGCCGGCCTGGGGCGTCTTCGAGGATGAGGACCTCGTCGACCTGGACGAGGGGCTCCGCGCCGCGTTCCGGGCTCGGGCGATCCCCCAGCCGCGCGGCGTCGCCCAAGACGCCATGGAGCTGCACAACGAGCAGCGGCTGACGGTGCCGTCCACCGTCATCGCCTGCGAGTTCACGGCCGCGCAGCTCGCCGAGTGGGTAGCCGCGGGCGCCCCGTTCGTCGCCGAGCTCGCCCGGATGCGCGACAGCGAGTACGTCGACCTGCCGACCGGGCACTGGCCGCAGTTCACCAAGCCGGCCGAGCTGGCGGCGGCGATCCTCGCGGCGGTCGACCGCCCGTAGCTCGCTGGCGGCTGGCGCAGAAAGTGCACTCTCGCCGCACCTGGGCTGATGCCCGGTGCGGCGAGAGTGCGGAGGCCGCGGGTGCTCCGTCCCCCGACGAGCGGCCCGCGACGTGTGGCCGCGGGCTAGTTGCCCGCGAAGTCCAGCATCGAGTCGGCGACGGCGATGACCGACCAGGTGCCGCCGTCGGCATCCGTCAGCTCGTAGGCCGGGATGACGAGGACACTGCCGTCCGGCTGCCACTGGCTCGCCAGACCCAGTCGGGCGCTGACGATCTCGACGTCGTTCGTCGGCCAGGAGACGCTGGCGCCTGCCGACGGGGTCGCCGGCGGCTCGGTCGGCGGCACCCACTCGGTGCCGTCGAGGAACGGCTCCGCCTGGCCGCGCATGCTCAGGGGCAAGGCCGTCATCTGGGCGCCGAAGCGCGGGTCGGAGAGCCGTTCGAACGCCTGCTGCTCGCTCACCACCGCGTAGTCGCCGAGCGGCACCAGTGTGGCCAGCGCCCCGTAGACGCTGGAGATTCCGGCATCCGTCATTTCGAGGTACCACGCCTGGCCGATGCGCTGGCCGTCGACGAGCGGGTACGCCTGGGCGCTCCGGGTGTAGGAGCCCTCCCACGTCTCAGAGCTGAATTCGAACGCGGCGGGGTCGCTTCCGGCAGCGGTGACGATCCCGCGCAGCGC
>NZ_MPZN01000059.1 GCF_002936985.1 Microterricola pindariensis
CGTTGGCTCGAGGGAGCGCCAGCGACCGAAGCCAACACCGCCGCACCCCCGCTGGTCGAGTAGGCCCGCCAGGGCCGTATCGAGACCCGGTATCTGGCTGCGACCGTGTCGCGTGCGAGGTCTCGATACGCTCGTTCCTCGCTACTCGACCAGCGGGATGGGGGCGGCGGCACCCGGCCCGTCGCGGCCCCCGATCCGTCTCGCGGCCCGCGGTATGTCGGGGGCCGCGAGACACATCGGGGGCCGCGAGAGACATGCGCGCGCGGATGCCCGGGATGGCGCCGGCCGATCACCCTGGCTCCCGGGCTTCGGGGGCTACTCGCCGGCCTCGACCAGGTTGATGAAGGCGCTCAACTCGGCCAGCCCGTCCGGGGTCACCGGCAGGTACTCGATCAGCTCAGGCGAGTAGAGCAGGTAGGCCGCCCACTTCGCGCGGGAGATCGCCACGTTCAGGCGGTTCTTCATGATCAGGAAGCCCATGCCGCGGGGCACGTCCTCCGCCGACGATGCCGCGAGCGACACGATCGCGAGGGCCGCTTCTTGCCCCTGGAACTTGTCCACCGTGCCCACCCGCACCTCGCCGAGGCCCGCCGCGGCCAGCGCCGCGTGCACGACCTGCAGTTGCGCGTTGTACGGGGTGACCACGATCACGTCGCGCGGCTCGAGCGGCCGCGACATCCGCTCGCCGTCTGCGGCCGGCGCCGCCTCGCTCCACGCGGCGCCGAGCGCCCCGCGCACCAGCTCGACGACGGCCGCCGCCTCCTCGACCGACTCGGTCGAGTTGCCGCTGTGCGCGACGGGCACCGAGCGGAGTCCGGGCGCGATGCCGTCGAGCAGCCGCTCGCCCGCCACCGGGTGAGCGCGCAGGGCGCCCTCGTAGCTGAGCGCTGAGACCGGCGCGGTGACGGCCGGGTGCATGCGCCGGCTCTCGGCCAGGAAGAAGCCGTACGCCGGCGGCAGCACGTCGTGCCCGGCGCTGACCCAGCCGAGCGCGGACTGGTCCACCGGCTCCGGGTGCGTGCCCTGGCTGACCTGCGGCAGCTGCTGCGGGTCGCCGAGCAGCAGCAGGTTCGTGGCGGCGACGCTGGCCGCGATCGTGGAGGCGAGCGAGAACTGCCCGGCCTCGTCGATCACGAGCAGGTCGAGCGAGCGTCGGTTGAAGCGGGCCGGGTTGGCGAAGTCCCAGGCGGTGCCGCCGATGACGAAACCGGATGCCGCGTGGTCCAGCGCGAACAGCAAGTGCCCGTTCTTCTCCAGCTCGGTATAGCCGGGCACGCGCGCGCCGGGTTCGGTGCCGCTCTTCGGCACCTTGCCGACCAGCGCCCGGTCGAGCCCGGCCCGGACGACGCCCTCGAGCAGGTTCTCGACGACGGCGTGCGACTGCGCGACGACGCCGATCTTGTAGCCGTGCTTCTCGACGAGCTCGGTGATCAGGTGCGCGCCGAGGTAGGTCTTGCCGGTGCCGGGCGGGCCCTGCACGGCGAGTGCCTGGTGGTCCAGCGCGAGCGTGGCGGCGATGACCTCGTCCAGCACCGTCGCGGATGCTGCTTTCCCCTCCGCAGACTCCGGCGCGCGCGGCGCCACCCGGCGCAGCAGGTCGACGACGGCGTCCCGCGGCCAGCCGGACGCCTCGCGGCCGGCATCCACGATGCCCTGCGCCCAGCCGGCGATCGCGTCCTTCTGCGCACCGGCGGGCGGCGGCGAGCTGGGGGTGAGAGCCACCGGCACACGGTCGTAGGGCTCGGCATCCCGCGGCAGTGTCTCCAGCACGAGCACGCCGCCGTCGTCGTCGACGTCGAGCACCTGCACGCTCTTCGCGGCCCGCGCCCACGGGTTCGCCCGCTCGTCCGGCCAGGGCGCCGGGCTGTCGTAGAGCAGGAACGGCCCGGCCTGGTCGCCCTTCTTGATGGAGCTGCCGGGCGCGACGGCGCCGCGGATCCGCAGCCAGCGCCGGTCGACGCGCTGCTTGCCCTCGCGGTGCCAGTCACGTTCGACGGTGGCCGACTCGACCACCATCACGTCGCGGGTGTCGGCCCAGTCGGCGATCGGGTTCTCCAGCCGGGCGAAGTGCTCCCACCAGAAGCTCTTCTGCTCGCGCTGGTGGTAGTCGAGAGCGGCGGCGGCGAACGCGGCCGCCGTCTGGTCGGCGCCGCGGGCCAGGTCGAGCGGGTCGCCGGCGCGCGCCAGCAGGGCCTCCCGCAGTGGCGACGGCGCGAGCTCGATCACGGCGTCCCGGTCGGCGTTGGCGGCGGTCGGCGTGATGCCGTGCTCGCGGGCCAGGCCGAGCAGCCAGTCGCGCAGCTCGAGCGTGGAGCGGCAGTCGTACTCGTTGTAGCTGGCGATCTCGCGGAGCTTCTGCGCGCCGGCCTCCTCGTCACCGGCACCCAGCAGCGCCATTGCCGTCGCGTACTCGGTGATCGAGTCGGCGGCGTTGGTGACGCCGGCCTGATCGCGCTCCTCCTCGCCCATGTAGAGCGGCTCGAGCTTCTTGATCGAGTAGGAGCGGCTGCCAACGCGCAGCGCCGCCCGCACGATCGGGTACAGGTCGACGAGCACGTTGTCGCGCAGCAGCTGGTCGACCTCCTGCTCGCCGACGCCGTGCCGGGCGGCGAGGCTCAGCAGGTGGGTGCGCTCGTAGGCGGCGTAGTGGTAGATGTGCATGCCCGGGTGGGCGGCCCGGCGCTCGGCGACGTAGGCAAGGAAGTCGATCAGCGCCTGGCGTTCCTCGGCGTGGTTGTGCGCCCAGAACGCCACGAAGCGGTGGTCGGGTTCGATCAGGCCGAACAGGTAGTCCAACCCCCAGCGCGCCGAGGCGCCGTCGCCGCCACCCTGCTCGCTGTAGAGCGGGTCGCCCTCGAAGTCGAAGAAGATGTCGCCCGCATCCGGCACCGGCAGGGCCTCCAGGGCGGATGCCGCCACAACCTCGAACGGCGGAACACTCTGCGCGCCAGCGCCAGCGCCAGCGCCCGCCGCGGCCGCGGCCATCGCCTGCAGCTGCAGCCGGGCCTGCGCGCAGAGACCGGCCAGGGCGGCGTCGCCGATCCCGTCGATGCCGCGCCGTGCGCCGTCGCCGGCAGGCGCGGGCTCGCCGAAGGCCGCCAGCTCGTCGATCGTGCGGATGCCGGCCGCCCGCAGCTTCAGCCGCTGGCCGCCGCGCAGCCCCGCCACGAGGAAAACGTCGCGGTGCGCCTGGATCTCGGCCTCGCAGCTCTCGCACTGCCCGCAGGCGGCGTAGCGCTCGTCGCCCCACGCGACGATGCCGGTGTCGGCCCGCCTCTCGGCGATGATCCGCAGCAGGTGGGCCCGGCGGCGCCGGTACACCGGCAGGATGTCGACGACCCGGTGCTCGCTGACGTTGCCGTCGCCGAGCAGCAACTGCACGGTGTCGGCGACGGGCACGCCGATCTTCTCGAGCTGCTCGACGTAGGCGGCCAGCTGCAGCAGCGCCGTCACCTTGGCCGAGCGGGCCAGCTTCGTGTCCTGCACGAGGTAGCGGCCGTCACTCTGGCGCACGATGAAGTCGGCGAAACCGATGAAGTCGCCGTCGAAGAAGGCGGCCTGGAAGACGACGGCGGCCCCGGAGGCGAAGGCCTCCGCGGTGGCGGCGAGCGCGGCATCCCGGGCCACGGCGTCGAAGGCGCTCGGCCGGTCGATCTCGATCACCCCGGTGCCGACGCCCGCGAAGACACCGAACTGGGCGCGGTAGCGCTCCAGCACCGCTTCCTCGTGCGCGTCGCCGAGCTTTCCGGCACGCTCCAGCATTGCGTCGGCCTTCTGCGCGACCCTGTCGGCGCGGCCGAGCCGGGCGTCCAGGGCGCGGAGGAACGCGAACTCGCACTTCGACGCCGTCGCCAGGTCAGAGGCGCTCGTCACCACGACGTCGTCAAGCAGAAACACCCAGACCTCCTCGCGCGGGGCCGCTCGGCTCCGCTCTCTCCGAGGCTAGCCGCTGGCACCGACACGGCCGGACGGCGCGGCCGGACGGCGGCCCGCCGCCAGGGCCCGGGCGTTCCCGATGCGCCTAGTGCCCGAGCGCCTTGTCGATGCTCATCACGAGGATGACGCGGTCGGCGCTGTCGGCCGGCGGCTGCTGGGCGGCGTTGCCGTAGCGCTGCCCGAGGCGCACGTAGAAGGCGCCGCTCGGGTCATCGATCACCGCGCTCAGGTGCCCGCGCAGCTCCACGTAGGTGTGCGGGTCGGCCGGGTCGATCACGGCCAGGCTCATCGACGGGTTGTGCTTGAGGTTGCGGAACTTGCCGCGCTTGTTCGTGTGCGTGAAGTGGATCTCGTCGCCGACGCGCTCGAACCACATCGGGTTCACCTGCACCGTGTTGTCCGGGCGGATCGTGCCGAGAGCGGCGTAGATCGGCTGTTCGAGCAGGTACTCCAGGTTCGCGGGAATCACAGTCATACTGCAGTGAACCACGGATGCCGGCATCCGCACGCCAGGCGGGCCCCGCGCCCGACCCTTGCCCTGAGCCGAGCCAGCCCGTATTCTTCGAGACGTTGGGCCGACCGTCGGAGGGGCGGGCGCCGTGTTCCCGCTGAGCGGAGCGGCAGGGCCCACGACGCAGCCATCAAGGGGGATCCGCCGTGCAGCTCACCGCATCGTCGAAGCGTGCCGCGCTCTGTCTGGGCGTTGCCGCGCTCGGCATTCTCGGCCTGGGCGGGTGTGCCGGGGAGCCGGCCGCTCCCCCGGCCACCGTCTTCGTGACGGTCGCGCCGACCCCGCCGCCGACGCCCACCGCCACGCCGGAGCCCGAGGCGCCTCGGGCTGAGCAGCCGGTCGATTCCGCCCCGCCGATCGTCGTGGAGATTGAGCCGAACGCCCCGGCGGCCCCCGTGGTGCCCGGCCCCGCCGTGGACCTCGGGCTGGTCGACGGGGCGATGGGCCCGATCACGGCGGCCGGCGACGGCGCACTCCTGACCTACACGGTCGTCAGCGGCGACGTCTTCTTCGACATCGCCCAGCGCTTCGACCTGCCGCAGCAGCAGCTGCTCAAGATGAACCCGTCCATCCCGTCGCTCGGCACCGAGATCTACATCGGCCAGGTCATCAACCTCGACTGGACCACCACCCGCTAGGCCCCCACGCTGCGGAGGCGGCCCTGCTCCGGATGCGACGGCGCGTCAGCCAGGCCCCGGCGAGCAGCAGCACGCTGCCGAGCAGCAGCCAGGGCGCGGAGTCAACCCCCGTCGACGCCAGGGCGTCGTCCGAGGTGCCGGCCGGCACGGTCGACGGCACGACCGGCGGCACGACTGGGGGCACCACTGGGGGTGTGACCGGAGGTGTGACCGGCGGCACGACCGGAGGTGTGACCGGCGGCACGACCGGCGGGACGACCGGCGGCTCCGCGATCGTGAACCGCACGATCGTGACGGCACCCGTGGTCTGGCCGACGAAGGCCAGCAGA
Organism: Microterricola pindariensis; assembly: GCF_002936985.1. GTDB lineage: Bacteria > Actinomycetota > Actinomycetes > Actinomycetales > Microbacteriaceae > Microterricola > Microterricola pindariensis. The sequence goes on from NZ_MPZN01000059.1 coordinate 5,415, forward strand.
TACTCTCCCGGCGCCAGCTGCGGCAGCGTCAGCCCGGCGCGCTGGACGGCACCGTCGACCACCGGCAGCGTGCCGAGCGGCGTCTGCGGGTCATAGAGGAACACGTCCACGAAGCTGTCCGTCGCCTCGCCCCACGGCACCGGGGCGGTGTCGGCACCGCCACCGGGCAGCACCGGCCACCCGTTGTCCCCGGCCTCCCCCAACAACTCGTCACCGTCGAGCGCGGGCCCGGGGCCCTGCGGCAGCCGGGCGTTCACGAGCAGCGCGACCACGGGCGAACTCGACGCGGCGAACCCCGTGTCGGCCGGTGTGAACGCGGCGCTCAGGCTGTGCGACCCGGCACCCAGCACGCTCGTCGTCGCCGAGAAGGTGCCAGCGGCCAGGCGGAAGATCCCACCGGAGAGAATGCCCCGCCCGAGGGAGGTGTCGCCGTCGAACAGCTCAATGCTGCCCCGCGCGGTGGCCGGGGTGACGGATGCCGTCACGGTCACGCTCGTGCCGGCGGCGACGGCCGCGGCATCCGGCAGCACCGAGAGCGAGACGCTGGTGTGCGCCGCCCAGCGCGCGTGCAGGGTGCTCGGCGCGACGACCGCGGTGGAGAATGCCCACTCGCTGCCGCCGTCGACGGCGGCGAACCAACCGAGGAAGTCGTGCCCGGCCCACTCGGGATCCTGGGGGCGCAGCACGAGCGAACCGTGGTCGAGCGTCTGCGCCGCAACGTCGCTGCCGCCCGCACTGTCGAAGTCGACCCGGTAGCTGTTGATGCTCCAGTGCGCGGTCAGCTCCACCGGGCCCGTGACACGGGTGCCGAAGTCCCACGCCGTGTCGGCATCGGCCGCAAACCAGCCGCCGAAGGCGTGGCCGGTGCGCGACGGCTCGGTCGGCTCCACGATCGCCGTGCCGTGATCGGCGGAGCGAGTCTCGACGGCGCTGCCGTCGCCCCGGTCGAGACTCACCGCGTATCGGTTCAGCGTCCACCTGGCGGTGAGCGCGACGGGCCCCGTGACCGGGGTGTCGAAGTTCCAGGCCGTGTCGGCACCCGCGGCGAACCACCCGACGAAGGCGTACCCGAGGCGCGTCGGCGTCTCCGGTTCCGCGATCGCGGTGCCGTGCGTCGCCGAACGAGACTCGACAGCGCTGCCGTCACCGCGATCAAGGGTCACCGCGTAGCTGTTCGGCGTCCACCTGGCGGTGAGCGTGACCGGGCCCGTGACCGCGGTGCCGAAGTTCCAGGCCGTGTCGGAGCCCGCCGCGAACCACCCGTCCAATCGGTGTCCGACGCGCAGTGGCGCATCGGGCTCCGCAATCCTCGTGCCGTGACCTGCCGACGAGACAAGGGCCGGACTGCCGTCGCCCCGGTCCACGGTCACCAAGTATGTGTTCAGCGACCACCGGGCCGTGAGCGCGACGGGGCCGGTGATGGGCGTGCCGAACTCCCACGCGGTGTCTTCGCCCGCCGCGAACCAGCCGAGGAAGCCGTGCCCGGCGCGCGTCGGCGTCGCGGGCGCGGTGGCCCGTGTGCCGCCATCGACCCGCTGCGTCTCAAGGGGGCTGCCGTCACCCCGATCGAAGGAGACCGTGTGCTGTTCCACCGCGTTCCAGCGCGCGTACCAGGTGTCCGACGCGGTGGCGAGCGCCGTCGAAGCCTCCAGCTGCACGCCGGAGCCGGTGGCAGCCGGCATCCAGCCGAGGAATGCGTGACCGTCGCGCGTCGGCGCAGCTGGCACGCCCAGCAGGGCGTCGGCGAGCGTGGGTGCGTAGACCCGGACAGGGGCTGGGGTGGGCGTTCCGCCCTGCGCGTCGAAGCTGAGCGGGTAGTTGTTTCCCGTGACGGTGCCGCTGAGGGCACCGAGAATCGTTCCGGCGTTTGCCAGCGACGCCCCGGTGGGGACGGTCAACCTGCTGCCGCCAGAAACCACGAGAACACCCGCGTTCGTCAGCGAGCCGGTCAGCGAGTCGCCCGCGTATCGGATCGCCTGGGAATCGTCGTAGCCGGTCGCCCCGCCACTGACGGTCACCCGCGCGGCCGACCCGATCGTGATGGTGGCGGGCAGCCCCTGGGTGCACACTCCGGTGTCCCTGTTGTACCCACCGGCAGTTCCAAGCCCTGGCGAGCATCCGCCCCGCCCCCGTGCGGTGACGATGCCGCCGTCGATCGTGATGACCGGTCCGGGCGCCGGCCCGGTGTCGGCCCCGAAGCCGGCCCAGCCGCTGCCGATTGCGGCAGACGTGTTGTCGGCTCCAGTCGCTCGCACGGTGCCGCCGCGGATCGTCACCGGCGGCGTTGGTGATCCAACGCCGCCGCCGATGCCCGCGCCACCGGTCGTGCCCCCATAAGCCGTCACGTCGCCGTCGATGATGGTGATCGAGCCGTCCGGGCTCGCAGCGCCGATGTTTCCGGCACCGATGCCGCTGGCGCGCAGGCCGCCGAACGCGACGATGGTGCCGCCGGTGATCGTGATGACTCCGAGCGTGCCGCCCGGTCGGCCACCGATTCCCGCAGCTCCCCCTCCTCCGCGGGCATCCAGTGTTCCCGGTCCCTCGATGGTCAGCGCGGCCCCCGCCGGCACCCCGATTCCGGGTTGGCCGTCCGTCGAGTATCTATCCCCTGCCCCTTCCACGGTGAGCACGTGCCCGCCGAGGTTGAGCGCGAGTGGGATGCCAACCGGTGCGACGAGCCCCGCGCCGCCCTGGGTGATGTCACCGCCGAGTCGCACCACTCCACCCGCTGCGAACGCCGCCTCCAGCTCTGCGAAGGTCGTGGGGTCCGCAGCGGCTGAGGCGGAGTCCACGGGGCCGGCGACCAGACCGGCCAGCGCGAGCGCCGGCACCAACAGCACGCTGAGCACACCGCGCAGAGCCCGGTGTGCGACTCCGCGCACCCCGCTGGCGATTGCGGGGCGGGCAGGCAGGACGGCGGCGGCGGCGGCGGGGGCAGGAGAATCCGACATCCTCCCACGCTCCCAGTGCGGCAGGGCCGGGACTATGGACCTAGGTCGCCACTTCTGCTTGGTGCGTCATCTCGTGCGGATGCCGCGGCTCAGACGAACCTGACCGCGGCCTGCAGCCGCGTGCGCACCTCGAACAGCTCGGTGCCGCCGATGCGCGCGGCGCCGGGCAGCCCGTCGCGCAGCACGCCGGGCAGGCGGGACTGCGTCACGAGCGCCGTCACCGCGCCGCGCGACTTGCCGAGGACCTCCAGCGAGCTGGGCGCCGCGTCATCCGGGACGACGATCAACAGCCCGGTGAACTTCACCTTGGCCGCCTTCGAGACCGACTTCGCCCGCACCGCCAGGTCGTGCATGGGCTGTTCGCCGTTCAACGCCTCACCGATGAGCTCGCCGCGCTTGATGCGCACCTCGCCGCCCCAGTCCTCGCTCTGCAGGGCGAAGAGACCGGTCGGGCCGAGCACGACGTGGTCGAGCTTCGGCGGCAGGGAGGGGCCGGCGGCGCTCGTGGCGATGTCGTGCCAGACCGAGAAGCCGATGCCGAGGGTCGCCACCTGGCGCGCGGTCACCTCTTCCGCGAGCGCATTGGCCAGCAGGTGGCGGATGTCACGGGGCGCCGAGCGCACCAGCGCCGGGTCGTACGGGTCGCTCAGGGGGCGGCCGCGGCCGACCCACTCGCGCATGAGCACGAGGTACCGCTCCCGGCTCCAGCCGCCGGGGTGGCCGTGCGAGCGGGCCGTCGGCCGGGAATCCCGGCGGGGGCCGGCGGCCTGCGCCGTCCAGGTGTGGCTCGGGGTGGACCCGGCGCCCGGGCCGCCCCGGTCGTAGCGGGCGCGCGCCTCACTGGTGCCGACCAGCACCCAGGCGCGCTGCACGGCGTCGAAGCGCACCGGGTCTCCCCCGGTGTCCGGGTGGGTGACCCGCAGCATCCGCCGGTAGGCCTTGCGCAGCTCCTCCTCGTTGACGTTCGAGGCGACGCCCAGAACTTCGTAGGGTGACGCGGAGAGGGGGCTGTCCTGCATGGATCACTTTCGGGCGAGATCAGAATGGTCACACTGAGACTAGCGGCCTCTGCCGAGAGCACGATCAGCGGGCGCCGAAGCCGCTTGCGCGCCCGCCCGGTGCGGCCTACCGTGGCGACAGACGGGCAGACGCCACGATCAACCGCGCTGCGCCCGTGCTGCTCTCACCGAAGGAGGCAGACATGTCCCCACTCCTCATCATCATCGTGGTGATCGCCGTGCTCATGCTTTTCGCCGGCAGCCTCATCGACGCGATCGGCTGGATGTTCTGGCTCGGGGTCGTGCTCCTCGTGGCCGTGTGGCTCGACTGGCTGCTGCGTGCCCGGGCCGCGCGGCGCAACGATCCCCGCTGAGCCTCCGGCATCGACTCAGCAGAGAATGCTCCAATGCGCGAGCTCTGAGGCGTTCTCTTCGGAGTCGATCACCGGAGGCGGGCGGATGCCGCGGCTCAGGCCTCCGGCGGCAGCAGGATGCCGTCATCCAGCAGCCGGCGCGCGCCGCCCAACAGTTCGGCGCGCAGCTCGGCCTCGTCCACCTCGAGCAGCTGGGCGAGGGCGCCGGCGATCGCCCCGACGCTCAGGCTGCCGTCCGAGGCGCCGACGAGGGCCGCCAGCGCGGTTCCCGGCGAGATGGTGCGGGCGAAGCCGCCGCCCTGGCGCAACAGCAGCTCGCTCGGGTCTTCGTTGCCCGGCCAGTAGTGGCGCTCCTCGGTCACGTCGCCGGAGACGGTGAGGCACGCCTCGGCGAACTCGGCGTCGCTCTGGGCGGCGTGCCAGTCGTGGGCGGCGAGGCAGTTGCCGAGGTGCACGCCGAGGCCCCACTCGTTGTCGCCGAGAGGGGTGTGCAGGCGCTCCAGGCGGGCCATCGTCGGGGTTTCGTCGGACAGGCGCAGTAGCACGTAGCCGAAGCCGACCTGGGTCACGCCGCGGTCGGCGAAGTCGTCGAGCCACGCGCCGAACAGCTGGTCGAACTCGCGGGTGCCGGAGCGGGTGCCGCCGTCGCGGATCCAGGTCTCCGCGTACCGGGTCGCCGACTGCACCTCGCGCTCCACGATCCAGTAGTCCAGCGCGGGCTCCAGCCAGCCCTGCAGCCGGTCGAAGGCATCCGGAACCGCCGCCGTGTACTCCCAGTTGCCGAGCATCTGCAGCACGCCGCCCGGCGTGAGGTGCGCCGCGGCGTCCCGCATCACGGTCTCGACGAGGGCGTCGCCGACCATGCCGCCGTCGCGGTACTCGTAGCTCGGCACGCCCTCCACCCGCGGCGTGATGACGAACGGCGGGTTGCTGATGACGTGGTCGAACCGCTCGCCGGCGACGGGCTCGAACAGGCTGCCCAGCCGGAACTCGACCCCCTCGATCTCGTTGAGCGCGGCGTTGAACGCGGCCAGCTCGAGGGCGCGCTGCGAGATGTCGGTGGCGACGACGCGGCCGGCGTGCCGGGCGGCGTGCATGGCCTGGATGCCGCAGCCGGTGCCGAGGTCGAGCGCCGAGTCGACGGCGTTCTGCAGCATCAGCGCCGAGAGCGTGCGGGAGGCCCCGCCGACGCCGAGCACGTGGTCCTCGCCGAGGGGGCCGCCGCGGGCGAGCTCGCCGAGGTCGGAGGTGATCCACCAGGAGGCGTGGCCGCGGCTGTCGGTGAACTCGTAGGGGCGCAGCTCGAGCAGGGCGCGCAGCGAGCGTTCCGGGGCGATGAGCTCAGCGGATGCCGGCCAGAGCAGGCCGAGCGCGATGGCGCCGTCCGCGCCGAGCTGCGGCAGCGCCGCCTGCACCTCGCTCTCCGGCACCCTGCCGCCGAGCAGGAACAGCTCGGCGAGTGTGGCGAGGGCGCCCGGCTCCCCTGTCCGGGCGCGGAGCGCGGCGAGCGCCCGCAGCGCGGGGAGGCGTTCGTTGCGACGGAGCGCGTCGGCGGCATCCGGGCCCCACAGCCCGTCGAGCGCGGCCTGCGTGAAGTGTGCCGCCGCAAGGTCGGCCCGGAGCCGGGCGATCGCGGGGAGGTCCAGTCGGACGGCGGGGCCCGCGGCGGGTGCGGAGTCGGCGGGCGGGGTCAGTTCAACGGCCATGCCTCAATTCAACTGCATGCGCGCTGTGCCGGCACACCGGGCGCCGTTCAGGCCGACGCGCCGGCGAGGTAGTCCCGCAGCACCGCGGCGTGGTTCACGAGCGGGTCGCGCGCTCCGTAGACCAGGGTGAGCGTCGTGTTCGCCGCGGCCAGGCGGCGCAGCTCGGCGACGGCGGCGACCGCCGCCGGCTCGCTCTCGAGCTCCGCCCGGTAGCGGGCCGCGAACTCGTCCAGGCGGGCCGGGTCGTGCCCCCACCAGGTGCGCAGGGCGGGGCTCGGCGCGGCGTCCTTCAGCCAGAGGTCGAGGGCGGCGCGCTCGCGGCTCACCCCGCGCGGCCAGAGGCGATCGACCAGCACCCGGAACCCGTCGGCGGGCTCGGCATCCGCGTAGGCCCGCTTGATCTGAACAGCCATACCTCATGCTCGCAGCTTGTCGCCGGAAAGCAAGACGCGCCGGGATCTCGCAGTCGTCATCCGGATTCGTCTGCTGGAATGTGTGCACCGTGAGGGTGCGCGCTGCGGAGCGCACCCTGATGAACGGAGGATTGGTGTGACTGCACGCACGGCCGAATACCCACGGCCTCATCATTTCTTGCTCCACCTGAGCGACACCCACCTGCTCGCTGGCGACGGCAAACTCTACGACCGGGTCGACAGCACGGCCCTGCTGCGGCGGCTCTTCGACGAGCTCGAAGCGTCGGGCGGGCGTCCGGAGGCGATCGTCTTCACCGGTGATCTGGCCGACAAGGGCCAGCCGGACGCCTACCGGCGCCTGCGCGAGATCGTCGAGCCGGTCGCCGCGCGGCTCGGCGCCCGCGTCATCTGGGTGATGGGCAACCACGACGACCGCGGGGCGTTCCGCCGCGAGCTGCTCGGCGAGGCCCCGTCGTCGATGCCGGTCGACGCCGTGCACGACCTGAACGGGCTGCGGCTGATCACCCTCGACTCCACCGTGCCCGGGCACCACTTCGGCGCGATCACCACGGCCCAGCTGGACTGGCTCGCCCGGGAGCTGGCCACGCCGGCGCCGCACGGCACCATCCTGGCGATGCACCACCCGCCGATCCCGAGTGTGCTCGATCTCGCCGTCTCGGTCGAGCTGCGCGAGCAGGCCCCGCTGGCCGCCGTGCTCCGCGGCAGCGATGTGCGCAGCATCATCGCCGGGCACCTGCACTACTCCTCGATGGCGACCTTCGCCGGGATCCCGGTGTCTGTGGCGTCCGCCACCTGTTACACCCAAGACCTCAACGTGCCGGTCGGCGGCACCCGCGGTCGCGATGGCGCACAGGCGTTCAACCTCGTGCACGTGTACCCGGACACCGTGCTGCACTCGGTGGTGCCGCTCGGCGGCTCCGCGCCTCTCAGTGCTGCACCGCTCAGCTACGTCGACGCCGCTGAGACGGCGCGCCTGCTGGCGGCCGACGGCATCCGCATCGCGCCGTCGACGGTGACCGGGCCGCCGACGACCCCGATCCCCGTCCTGGCGTAGGCCGGGCGCGTTCAGGGCTGGGCGGATGCCGCGGCGGCCCTCACCGCCTCGTTGATCGCCTCGGAGATCTCCGCGCCCACCTCGGCCTCCGCGTCGGCCGGGCGGTCCGTGTCCCGCTCCCACGGCGCTGGAAACGGGAAGTACTTCTCCAAGAATTCGGTCACGGCGGCCGTGCGTGTCTCGTTGGAGATCTCGGGCTTGCTGCCGTCGTTCAGGCAGAACATGTCCTGATCGCGGCGTTTGACGAGTTTGTCCATCGCGGGCAGCGCCGAGCGCAGCGTCGTCTCGATGTACTTGACCCGCGCGAGTGTCTGGGTGACGGCGTGCCCTGTCACCAGCGCGTAGTAGTGGTAGAGCGAGTTCGTCACGGAGATGTCGGTGGCCGAGCGAAACTGGCTGGCCGCTGTGCGGGCGAAGTCCTCGGCGAACTCCCGCTCCATCGTGTCGAGCACATCGGTGCGCAGGGGCGCGGCACAGTGCTCGAGGTGGCGGGTCGTCACCTTGCCGAAGCGCTGCTTGAGCAGCCGGCGGTTCACCCGGGCGGCGTTCTCAAACCCGCTGCGGCTCTGGTTGCTCTCGCCGAGCCCGATCCGGGTGCCGGCCTCGACGAACTTCGTCACGCCGCCCGGCGAGAAGAACAGCTCAGGGCTGAGCGGGCGCCCGAAGAACATGTCGTCGTTGGAGTAGAGGAAGTGCTTCGCGATGCCCGGGATGTGGTGCAGTTGCGACTCGACCGCGTGCGAGTTGTGGGTGGGCAGGGCGTCCGGGTTCTGGAAGAACTCCTCGCTGCGCACCACGGTGACCCGCGGGTGCTCGCCGAGCCAGGCCGGCACCGGGGAGTCGGTGGCGATGAAGATGCGGCGCACCCACGGGGCGAAGAGGTAGACGCTGCGCAGGGCGTACTTCAGCTCGTCGATCTGCCGGAAGCGGGCGTCGGAGTCGTCGCCGTCACCGACGACGTAGCCGGCCATGCGCGCCGCCCGCGCCCGCTGGAACGCGGCATCGCTGCCGTCCACCCAGGAGAAGACCATGTCGATGTCGAAGCTGACGTCGCTGGCCAGCTCGGCGAACATGTGCTCGAGGGTGCGCCAGCGGCGCCCGTAGAGCTCGACGGTGTCTTCGACCGCCTCATGCCGGGGCATGCGCGCGCGCATCAGCGCGTTCTCGCGCGGCGCGACGATCTCGTCGTCGCCGAAACGCCAGAGCTCCAGCTGGAAGGCGGTCTCCGGCCCGTACCGCAGGCGGCCGATCGGTTCGACGCGGGGGCGGTAGAGGCGGAACACCGCGGCCTTGCGCGCCGGGGACAGCACGCCGTCGGCGAGCAGCACGGAGGGTTTGCCCGGCCGGTCGAGCGTCGCGGAGTAGAAGGGCTCGTCGCGGAACGCCTCGGCGAGCGCACGGCTCAGCGCCCTGCGCTGGCGGCGGTCCACGGCGATCACCGGCCGGTCGTTGTCGCCGCGCACGAGCAGGAAGTCGATCCCGGCGTCGATGAGGGCTGCACGCACCGCGAGGAGGTCGTCGACCATCGACTCCTGCGGCGTGAAATGCCCGGAGGTGAGGGTGTACTCGCCGCGGCGCAGCACGAGGTCGGTGCGGGCGAAGCGGCGCGGCGTACCGCTCCCCGGGGCCACAGTTGGCTCCGTCTGACGGCGCAACACCGGTTCGGGTTCGGCGCTCAGGAAGCCGTGCCGTTCGCGTTCGGGGGCGAGGGCCCTGGCGTCGTCGCTGCGGGCGAAGGCCGCCGGCTTACTCGGATCGCCCAACGGGTGGGGCTTCTCGGTGTCACGCGGAATGTCTGTCATCGAAGCGGCCCCTCTGCACATCAGCCAGAGCTTGCGCGCCTCTGCCACGCGGCGCGTGCGGCGACCCAAGATGGCTGATCACAGACTAGCTTGCGGGCCTAGAAGGCTCGCCGATGCGCGGGTGCCCGGCGGCTACCGGCTCCAGCCGATCTCGGGCACGTGCTGCGCCGAGTAGCGCGGTTGCGGGATGACGGCGAGCGGTTCGGTCGGCGGGCCGAAGTCGGGAAGCGGCGGCACGGCGGGTTCCGGCTTGGCCTCGGCGCGCAGGCGTACAGTGCGTGCGGACCGCGCTGCGGCGCCATCCGCGCGACGGCGGGCGACGCGACGCTCGACGGCGGCGCCGCGCTCGCTCAGTGCGCGGACAATGGACTCGAACTCGTCGTACATGTGGGGGCTCCAGAGGGGGAAGATGGCTACCGACACACACTCCTCCCCCGGGCATCCGCACAGATCAGGGCAGCACCCCGAGCGCGCTGCGGGAGAGCACTGAAGCCCGCCTGCGTGCAGCAACGGCTCCGCGAACCGCGCTCAGGCGTGCAGCAGCCGCAACCGCCGCTCGGCCTCCGGTGCCAGCGCCGCCCTGGTGTGCTCGCCGAGTCCGAGGCCCAGTGCGCGTTCCAGGTCGGCCCGGGTGTCGACGTCGGCGCGCACAGTGGACTCCGGGCCGAGCGCCAACGCCTCGTGCCCCGCCTGCACGTGGCGGGCGAACGAACCGCTGCCGAAGGCGGGCTCCAACCGGGCACCGGGGCGCGCGGTCAGGAGCGTGGTGCCGGTGCCGTCGTGGTCGGCGACGACCGCCTGCTGGTGCCGGCCGGCAGCGTCGAGGGCGCCCGCCAGCTCGGCGGGGCGGAGGGCCGGCAGGTCGCCGAGCATCACGGCGAGGCCGCCGCCGTCGTGCTCGCCCCTGGCGGCGCGGAGGCCGAGCCGGATCGAGGGGTTCAGGCCCTGCACGGCTCCCTGCTGCACGATGCGCAGGGTCGTGTCTTCCGGGCGCACGAGCGGCAGCAGGGCCGCCCCCAGAGTGTCGTCGTCGGTGACCACGAGCAGCGAGGCGACGCCTTCGGTGCGGGAGGCCGCGACGATGGTGTCCAGGGCGATGGCCCTGGCCAGCTCCGGTGTGCCGTCGGCGAGCCGGCTCTTGGCGGTGTCAGAGCGGCGCACCGGGATGACCAGCGACCAGTGCAGCGCACCGAGGTCACGTTCGAGACCCATGGCTCCTCCTCCGCGACCGCAGCTCGTTCACAACAGCTTCTGGTTCCACGGTAGCGGCAATATCGCCGGCCCGGCCCGGGCTGCCCCATGAACAGAGGCACCCGCGAGATCGCGGGTGCCTCTGTGCGCGCCGGCGTTGTGCGCCGGAACGCGGCCGCTACGGCGTCGCCGGCGCCTCGGGTTCTCCGAGGCTCAGCATCAGCCGGTTGGCCCAGCTGAAGAACGCGGATCCGTGGATGACGTCCGCGATCTCGAGCGGGTCGAGTCCCTGTGCGCGCAGCTCGGCGATGTGGCCGGCGGTCAGCGCGACCGGGGTGCTGGCGAGGGCGACGGAGGCGTCGACGATGGCCCGCCAGCGCGAGTCGAGCGCGGCATCCGTGCCCTCGTCGAGCAGGCGCTGCACGTCGTCGCCGCGCTTGGAGTGGTGGCTCGCGAAGCGCGAGTGCACGCTGGCGCAGAAGATGCAGCCGTTGTGCCTGCTCGTGGCGGTGGCGGCGAGCTCGCGCTCGGCCCGCGGCAGGCCCTCCTTGGTGTTGTAGAAGATGTCCTTGTCGGTGCGGGTGCGGGCGCCGAGGATCTCAGGGTCGCGGGCCAACAGGGCGAAGTAGGGCGATTTGGCGCGCGAGGCGTCGACGAGGCCCGTCCAGTGCCGCTCCTCGAACTCGGATTCCGGCAGCGGCTCCAGCCACGGCACCCAGCCGAGCTCAGCCTGGGTGAAGGCGACGGGGCGGTCGAGGTCTGCGTGTTCGATCACGGCCTCGGGGGCGACGGCTGCGGGTGTGGACGAGGTGGTCATGACAGGAGCTCCAATCCGGCGACAACGCGAATCTGAAAGGTGAGGAAGGCGACGAGCTGGGAGAGCGTGACGATGTCGCTCGTGCTCCACCCGGCGTCGAGCAGCGCCTGCAGCGCGGCGGGGCTGGCCTCGCGCGGGCGGAAGACGAGCAGGTGGGCGTGGTCGAGGGCGGCGGACAGGCGCACGCCGAGCACGTCCCGGCGATCGGGGGCGACGCGGTAGCGGAGCCCCTCGGTGTCCTCGACGCTGAGCGGGCCGGCCGGGTAGGCGCCGTAGGGGCCGCTGGTGCGGGCCGCGGCGATCTCGGTGGCGACGGCCTGCGGCAGTGCGCGCGCCGACTCGTCGGCGACCGGGGCGGCGGCCGCGCTGAGCAGCTGCTCGGCGTAGTACCGCTCAGTCGGGGCCGAGGCGTGCAGCCCCGCGACGAAGGCGGCGACCGCGAGGCGCTCGACGGCGCTCACCGTGCCGGGGTGCTCAGGGGTGAACAGCGCGTCATAGCTGGCCTGCGCGTTGGCGCGGGTGACGGGGCGGCGGGCGCGCAGCTCGTCGATGGCCGAACCCGGGGTGACCCCGAGCAGCTCATCAATCACGTCGGGCGGGGTGATGGTGGTCATGCGTGTGCTCCTGTTCTGGTGTGTGCGGCGGATTCGCCAGCGAGCGATTCGAGCGAGTGGTGGCCGATGCCGAGCGCGGGCGCGACCTGGGTGGCGATGAGCTCGATCGAGCGCAGCACCAGCTCGTGCGGCGGGTCGACGGAGTGCACCTGGAAGACGACGTCGCTGACCCGGTCGAGGCTGCGGTCGGCCGCGAGCGATTCGATCACGTCGTCGACGGTGCCGATGTGCGTGTCGAGGCCGGCGATCAGATCCTCGAGGGAGTCGCCCTCGATCTGCTGGCCGCCGGCGCGGAAGCCGGCTGCCGCCCGCCGCAGGTTCGGCTCGGCGATGCGCAGCGCCTCTGCACGGTCGTCGGCGACGAAGAGCGTGCGGGAGGCCATGATGCGCGGCGTCGCCCCGGCCGGGAGGGCCTCGTAGTAGGCGTCGACGATGGGGCGTTGGATGTCGTCCAGGCTCGCGCGGGGAGCCCCGGGCGGGCGCGGCTGGGTGCGGGAGAGCATCAGGCCGTCCCCCGCTGCGGCGGCCCGGCTGCCGCCGGCCACCGAGAACGTCGCCTGCCAGAGCTTGCCGCCGAGCTGCGGGGCCGCCGGGTAGAGCCGGTTCTCACGGGCGGCAGCGAAGTCCGCGCTGCCCGCTCCGAGCGGGAGGCCGGCGAAGGCGTCGCGCAGCACGGCGAGGTGGTCGGCGAAGATCGCGCCACGGTCCTCGCTGCGCTTGCCGAAGGCGGCGAACGAGGAGGCGGTGCCGCCCGAGCCGACGCCCAACTCAAGGCGCCCGCCGGCGAGCAGGTCGAGCACCGCGGCGTCTTCGGCGACCCGCACCGGGTCCTCCAGCGGCAGCGTCACGATGCCGGTGCCGAGCCGGATCGTCGAGGTCTGGGCGGCCACATGGGAGAGGAACACGAGCGGCGCGGGCAGCCCGCCCTCGCTGGCGCTGAAGTGGTGTTGGGCGACCCAGGCCGAGTCGAAGCCGAACCGCTCGGCGGTGCGGATCTGCTCGGCAGCGAGCCGGTAACGCTCCCCCGGTGCCGCCTCGTCAAGCAGGCGGGTGAAGAATCCGAGGCCGCGTCGGGCCGGCTGTGTTGAAGCAATGTCGCTCATGCTGAGAACTCCTTGACTGATGGCACTGCTGCGAGCAGTTGTTGGGTGTATTCGTGTTGTGGGCTGCCGAAGATCTGGCTGGCGCTGCCGGTCTCGACGGCCCGGCCGCGGCTCATCACCGACACCGTGTCCGAGATCTGCCTGACGACGGCGAGGTCGTGCGAGATGAAGAGGTAGCTGAGCCCGAGCTCGGCCTGCAGGCTCTCCAGCAGCCGCAGGATCTGCGCCTGCACCGTGACATCGAGGGCGGAGACGGCCTCGTCGAGCACCAGGATCTCCGGGTTCACCGCGAGTGCCCTGGCGATGGCGACCCGCTGGCG
>NZ_MPZN01000060.1 GCF_002936985.1 Microterricola pindariensis
GCCGGGGAGCCGGCAGCGGGCGACCGGCGGCGGGCGGGCGGCGACCGGCCGCCGGCGGGCGGGCGGCGACCGGCAGCGGGGAGACGGCCTAGGAGTGCAGGGCGGGGACGATCAGGTAGATGCCGAAGAGCACCGCGCAGGCACAGACGACGAAGCAGGCCCAGGCGCCGATGAAGGCGGCCTGCTTCTGCCCCGCGGTGAGCGGATTCTTCTTGGCGGCCTTGCGGGCGCGCTTCGTGGCGGTCTTGATCTCCTTGGCCGACATCACGGTGATGGCGTCGGTGAACTCGGCCGGCTCGACGACGGGGATCCGACCGGAGGCCGAGAGCAGACGCAGGCCGAGCGAGTAGGTGGAGACGACGACAACGGTGGAGACGATCGCCGCCAGGAAGACGATGAAGAAGGCGACCCAGTCGATCACGGCTTTGCCTTTCGCTTGGGCTTGGGGTTGCTCTTGATCTTGACGGCCTTGCCCGAGTCGGCGACGTCGCTGACGACGTTGCTGTGCGAGATCTCGTCGCGGCGCGACCAGAGGAAGATGCCGACGATCACGACGGTGCCGATGACGGCGTCGACGACGATGCCCCACGGACCGAGGTGCGCGATCCAGGCGGCGACCGCGCCGACGAGGGCGGCGGCGGGCAGCGTGAGCAGCCAGCCGATGCCGATGCGGCCGGCGGTGCCCCAGCGCACGGTCGAGCCGCGGCGGCCGAGGCCAGAGCCGATGACCGAGCCGGAGGCGACCTGCGTGGTGGAGAGGGCGAAACCGAGGTGGGTGGAGGCGAGGATCGTGGCCGCCGTGGCGGTCTCCGCGGCGAAGCCCTGGGCGGGCTTGACGTCGGTGAGGCCGGTGCCGAGCGTGCGGATGATGCGCCATCCGCCCATGTACGTTCCGAGCGCGATGGCCAGTGCACAGGTCACGACGACCCAGGTCTGCACGTTGTCGTTGTCGGCTGCCTGCAGGCCGCTGGAGACCAGCACCAGCGTGATGACACCCATGGTCTTCTGAGCGTCGTTCGTGCCGTGCGCCAGGGCGACGAGCGAGCTGGAGAAGATCTGCGCGTAACGGAAGCCGTCGCGGCCGTCGGGGCGGCCGTCGTAGCGGCGCGTGATGGCGTAGGCCAGCTTGGTGGCCGCATAGGCGACGACACCGGCGGTGACCGGCGCGATGAGCGCGGGCAGGATCACCTTGGAGAGCACCTGGTCGATGTTGATCGCGTTGATGCCGGCGCCGACGAGGGCAGCACCGATGAGACCGCCGAAGAGGGCGTGGCTGGAGCTGGACGGGAGCCCGAGCAGCCAGGTCAGCATGTTCCAGACGACGGCGCCGATGAGGCCGGCGAAGATCAGTTCCGGCGTGATGAGAACGCCGCCCTCGCCCTCATTGATGATGCCGTGCGAGATGGTCTTGGCGACCTCGGTGGACAGGAACGCCCCGACGAGGTTGAGCAGCGCCGCGAGGGTGACCGCGACCTTCGGCTTCATGGCACCGGTCGCGATGGGGGTGGCCATCGCGTTGGCGGTGTCGTGGAAGCCGTTCGTGAAATCGAAGAACAGTGCGAGCGCGATGACAAGCACGACGATCAGGGTGATATCCACCGGCGACTTTCTTTAGGGGAAGGGGGGTTCGGTGAAAATACACCGGAAATTCACTAGGAATGGCTTGCCGAAATCGAAGAACTGCGGAACACCACGTCGATACTTACACCCAGATCGACCAAGGTCAACCTGAGCGCGGGTCAGCGCTGGGGCCGCTCGGCCGAGAGTGTCGCATCCACGACGCTTGCAAGATCCTCGCCGAAGGTGAAGTCGCGCCGGACCCCTCCCCCTGCCAGCACCTCCGGCAGCCAAAACCGCGCGTCATCCCACATTTCTGCGTACGGGACGGCGTCCAGATCGACCCACTCCGGATTCAGCTCATTGGATTCTCGGGGAATGCCCGTCCAGCGCTCGCAGACGAAGACGTGCGAGCGCTGGCTCCACGATTCGCGGTGCGGGAAGAAGTAGTCGAGCATGCCGCGGCTCTGCAGGTCTGCGGGCTCGACGAGCACGCCCGCCTCCTCGGCGACCTCGCGCACCGCGGCATCCGCCGGCGACTCCCCCGGCTCGAGCTTGCCGCCCGGCGCGACGAAGTTGCCCTGGCCGAGGCCGAGCTTCTTGCGGCCGAGCAGGACCTGCCGGATGCCGCGCTCGTCGGTGCGCAGCAGGTACACGACGCACACCTGCGGGAGCGGGGCGGGGGCCATGTCAGCTCGAATCGGCGTGGGTCGAATGCGCGGTGGCCGGCCTAGCCGAACAGGATGCGCGCCTCGTCGAAGCGCTCCTGCGGCACGGTGTTCAGCCCGCCGGTCGCCTCGGCGATGCTCACGGTCTTGATCTCGGTGCCGCGGAGGGACACCATGGAGCCCCACTGGCGCTCGTAGACGGCCTCGACGGCCGCCATGCCGAGACGGGTGGCCAGCACCCGGTCGTAGGCGCTCGGGGCGCCGCCGCGCTGGATGTGGCCGAGAACGGTCGCGCGGGACTCGATGCCGGTGCGCTCCTCGATCATCGGGGCGAGCAACTCGGCGATGCCGCCGAGGCGCGGGCGGTTGAAGGCGTCCAGGCCCTTGTGCGAGTGCGCCTCGGTCATGCCCTCGAGGGTGAAGCCCTCGGCGACGACGACGAGCGGGGCGCGGCCGCGCTCGCGCACGGACTCCACCCACTCGCAGATCTGCTCGATGGACTGCGGCTGCTCGGGGATGAGGATGGCGTGCGCGCCGCCGGCCATGCCGGAGTGCAGGGCGATCCAGCCGACGTGGCGGCCCATGACCTCGAGCACCATGCAGCGGCCGTGCGAGTCGGCGGTGGTGCGCAGGCGGTCGATGGCCTCCGTGGCGATCTCCACGGCGGTGTCGAAGCCGAAGGAGTAGTCGGTGGCGGTCAGGTCGTTGTCGATCGTCTTCGGCACGCCGACGACGTTGATGCCGCCCTCGTCGTGCAGGCGGCGTGCGGCAGTGAGGGTGCCCTCGCCGCCGATCGCGATGATCGCGTCGATGCCGTTCTCATCGAGCATGCGCTGGATGTTCTCCGGGCCGCCGCCCTCGCCCTCGAAGGGGTTGGTGCGGCTGGAGCCGAGGATGGTGCCACCCTGCTTGGCGAGGCCGCGCACGTCGTGGCGCGTGATCGGCATGATGTCGGCCTCGACGACGCCGCGCCAGCCGGAGCGGAAGCCGACGAACTCGGTGTCGTGCGAGATGACGCCCTTGAGCACCGCCCCGCGGATCACCGCGTTCAGGCCCGGGCAGTCTCCGCCGCTCGTCAAGATTCCGATCTTCATGCGCCCTGGCTCCTCGTTGGTTCTGGGTGGTTGTTCCGACGCATGCCACCTGAGCATGCGCCCGAATGCCGCTTCGTCGGGGCGTATCGGTCGGATTTTGTGAGTCTACAGCGAACCGTCGATGGCCTGCCGCAACAGGTGCGCGAGCGCATTCTGCTGCACGGAGTCCGCCGCGACGAGCTCCTCGTCCGAGCCGTCCAGGGCCCGCGCGGCGAGCCCCTGCTTGCTGTCGATGAGCTCGGCGATCTTGGCGTCGATGGTGTGCGCGGCGATGATGCGCCACGCGGTGACGGGCTCCTCCTGGCCGATGCGGTGCACGCGGTCGATCGCCTGCGTCTGCTCCGCAGCCGTCCAGCTGAGCTCGGCGAGCACCACGTTGGAGGCGGCCTGCAGGTTGACGCCGACGCCGGCCGCCGTGAGCGAGCACACCGCGACCGAGACCTCCGGGTCGTTGTTGAACGCGTCGATGGCGGCCTGGCGGGCCACGGCGCTCTGGTCGCCGCGCAGCGACACCGTCTTGAGGTCGCGCTTGGCGAAGGTCTCCTCCGCGGCATCCATGACGTCGATGTGCTTCGCGAAGAAGACCACCTTGCCGACGGAGCGGGCCAGCTGGGCCGCGTAGTCGGCGGCGAGCGCCGCCTTGGCCTGGCCGATCTTGCGCACCATGGTGAACACGTTGTCGCCGGACTTGGCGGCCTTGGACTCCTCGAGCTCGGCGTGCGCGACGGCGCGGACGAAGCTGTCGAACTGGTCCTCGTCGAGCTGCCCGACGGTGAGGCCGCGGGAGGAGACGAGGGCGAGGAAGCGCTCGCGCAGCCGGTAGCCGAGCTCGCGCTCCGCCTGGCGGATGGACCGTCCGAGGTCGTCGTCCAGCTCGACCGGCAGGTCGGCGATGCGCTTGGCCGGCAGGTCCTTGGCCACGTCGACCTTGCGGCGGCGCACGATGCCCATGTCGATGACGGCGGCGCGTGCCTCGGCGTAGAAGCCCATGTCGGCCGGCGTCAGGCCGGACTCCTCGAGCTTGGCGAGCAGGGCCGGGGCCGGCTTGTCGCCGTTGATCCAGCCGAGGTACTGCCAGATCGCGCGGAAGTCGTCGACGTCGTTGATCAGCGGGGTTCCGGTCAGGGCCATGAGCAGCGGGTCGCCGCCCGGCGTGGTCTGCCGGATCTTGTCGGCCAGCGCCAGCACGTGCTTGGAGCGCTGCGACTGCAGGTTCTTGATGAAGTGCGCCTCGTCGACGACCATGCCGCGGAACCCGAGGGTGCCGAGCCAGGTGCGGTGCCGGTCGAGCACGTCGTAGTTGACGATGACGACGTCGGCGAAGGCGTCCAGGGTGTCGCCGTCGCCGTGGATGACCGTCGCGCGGCGGTGCGGCGTCCAGCGCTCCACCTCGCGGGCCCAGTTCATCTTGACCACGTTGGGCACGACGGCCAGGAGCGGGTAGGCGTCGGCGACGGATGCCGCGAGCACGCTCTGCGCGGTCTTGCCGAGTCCCGGCTCGTCGGCGAGCAGGAAGCTGCGGTGGCCGCGGCGCACGCTCTCCACGAAACGGGCCTGGTGCTTCATCAGCGTCATGCCCTTGGGCGAGAGACGGTCGATCTTCGGCGCCTCCGGCAGCTCCATGCTGGCGGACTGGCCGCCGGAGCCGTACTCGAAGGACTTGAACAGGGGGCTGAGCAGCTCCCAGTTGGCGAGCCGGCGCACCGGCACGACAGCCGTGGCCGGGCGGGAGAAATCGGGGGCAAGGAACGGGTTCGCCAGCTGGCGGGCCTTCACCGACTGCGGGATCACCTGGTTCTCGGCGATCTCGGGCTTGGCCTCCGGCTCGCGGGTGATGATCAGCTCGTCCGGGCTGAGCTCTGCACCGGATTCCAGCAGCCAGTCGCGGCGGAAGCGCTGCGCGACGGCGCCGACCCCGGCGTCCGGCTCCAGCAGGGTGATCAGGCTGGTGTCGCGGGCCGCTGTCTTGGCCAGGATCTGGGCGATGCCGTCGAGGCGCTTGAGCAGTTCGGCGCGGCTGGCGTCGCTGATCTCGGGGTCGGTCTTCACCCGGGCGCGCTCCTCGCGCATCAGCAGGGCGATGACCTGGAACTTGGTGCGGTTGGTCGGGCCGACCTTGCCGCCCTGCGCCTTCGCCTCCACCTCGCGCACCTTGCGGGCGAGGATCGGGATGATGGGCGCCTCGTCATCGCGGCTGCGGGTGCGCTGACGGGAGCGTCGCTGTTCGGGCATTGTTCTCCAACTCTCGGATGCCTGCGTTCGCCCTCGACCGGTTGCTGTCCGGTGATGCCCGCGAACTACGCGCCGAACCCATCCCCAAGCAACGTGCCGTGCACGGTCGAGGCGGTGACAGGGTCTGCCGACGCGGTATCAGTGTACTGCGTCGGCGGGGTTTTCAGGCCTTGCTCGGCACCTTGATGAAGATTCCGCTGGCAATGAAGATCAAGGCGGCCACGAACTGCAGAGAGACCCAGCCCTGCCCGTGCAGTTCGATGACGACGATCGGGTTCCAGAGCACGGCGATCGGGGCCAGGCCGATCAGCCACCACCACGCCTTCCCCTGCACGGCGAAGACGCAGACGATCAGGGCGAGGATGCTGACCACGAAGCGGATGATGGTGAAGGCGTCGACGTCCAGCAGCGCGAGCCCCACCATCAGCGCGATCGCCCCGAGCAGCCCGGGCGCCAGCGCCGGACGGCTGAACTCTGGCGTGGCGGAGCGTGCGGGGGTGCGGGCGGCGGGGCGATTCGACATGCTCCCAGCGTAGGCGTTCGCCGGCCCCGGTCTACACGCCGCCGCCGCCTCCCCCGCCGCCGCCCCCACCGCTGAAGCCGCCGCCGCCGGAGCCGCCGCTGGAGGAACTCGAGGAGGAGCTCGACCAGGAGCTTGAGGAGGCGGTGCTGAAGCTGCTCACCCCGACGGCGAAAGCGGCCAGGTTGAAGCCGCTGCGGCCCTGATACCAGTCGGGCTCGCCGCTCTGGGCGTAGAGCGAGGCAAGCGCCGCCGCCCACTCCTTCTCCTGGCCGAACAGCGCGGCGTAGGGCAGCAGCTTCTCGTGCAGCCGGAGCACCTGCGCATCAGACGGCGCTCCAGAGGGCGTGCCGCCCTGCACGCCCGGCACCGCGTCGCGCAGAGCGCCGCTCGGGCTCTGCAGCATCCGCAGCCGGTCGGCTTCCGCCAGCCGGATGAACAGCTCCAGGCCGCGCAGGTGTTCGACCGCGAGCGCGCCCTGGGCGGTGAGCGGGCGGATGTCGGCGAGCCAGATCGCGGTCAGCACGGCGGCGAGGCCCGCCACGAGGATGGCGGCCAGCGGCCACAGCCCGCCCCGGTCCGATTCGAGGGCGATCGCGCTGAACACCACCGTCAGCACCGCGCCGCCCACTGCGGCGATGACGAGGAGCAGCCGCCGTCCGCCATCCGCCCGGCGCCGGAAGCCCGCGGCGCGCGACCGCTTCCTGGTCGCGGCGGTCACCGCGTGCAGTTTCGTGCCGATGCTGTTGCTCGTCGTACCGAGCGTGTGCCGCTCGCCGGGACGGAGGCTCTCGCCGAAGATGGCGGTCAGCACCGGGCGGAGCGGGCCGCTCGCGGCGTCCGGGTTCACCAGCTCGAGCTGGAAGCGGTTCTTCTTCAGCTCGATCACACGCAGGGCGCGGCCGACGGCGAGGTCGAGGATGGCCGCCGTGACGCCCTTCTTCTCGCGGCCGAGCAGCTCGGCGGCGAGCAGCACGTCGACCCCGGCCGGCGGCTCATACTCGGCGATGACGATGCCCCGGCCCGGCGCATCACGCCAGCGCCGGCGGCGGGTGCTGACCGCGGTGGCGAACACGCCGAGCGTCGCCAGGGCGGCGCCGACCCCGGCGATGCCGGACGGCGAGGCGGCCAGGGAGCCGTCCCGCGGCACGAAGGTTCCCGGCTCGAATCCGACGGCCATGGTCAGGTTCTCGTACGCGCCGAGCCCGCTCGCCTCCGCAACGACGCTCGGCGGGGCGCTCTCGGTGAGCACGATCTGCTCGCACGGCTGGCTGGAGCCCTGCGGGCCGCGGTAGCAGGCCATTTGCCCGTTCAGTGAGGCGGCGAGCTCCGCGTCCATCCGCAGCGTCGCACCGACCCGGTCGAAGGGTTGGGCCCAGCCGACGCCGTTGACGTCGCGGTAGAACTCCTGCTGCGTTCCGTCGTCCGGCTCCAGCGTGATGTTCTGCTGGCTGTAGCGGATGACGTAGCTCTGGGTGCCGTGCACGTAGCCGTCGGCGGCGATCGTGACAATGAGGAACTCGCCGTCCTCGTCCTCCTCGCTCTCGTAGGGGCGCGGCACGCCATTCTCGTCGGTGACGCCCTGCACGACCAGGTCGGTGGGGTGCCCGTCGTAGCGCAGCGGGATCGCCCGGCGGATGCCCCTGTTCTGGTCGAGCTCCGGGAACACCGCCACGAGCGTCTCTGTCGTCTCGAGGGTCGAGCGACCCTCGACGTCGCGGCCGAGCAGGTAGTCGGCGTCGAAGGAGGCGAAGCGGAAGTCGTCGACGCCGGTGCCCACTGCGGCCGCCGGCTCCACGGCCGCCTGCGCGGCCGGCGCCGTGCCGGCCAGCCCTGCGCCGATTCCGAGCAGCAGCAGGGCGACGGCAAGGAGGGGCAGAGGGCGGCGCAGGCGTTGCTTCATGGCCTCCACAGTATCGGCCCGCATCAAGGCTGCTGCCGCTAGTCTGAGAGCGTGATCGAAGACATCAAGAAGCGTGCACTGCACCGCACCCGCATCCTCGAGGGGCAGATGCGCGGGCTCGAGAAGATGATCGAGAACGAGGACTACTGCGTCGACATCATCACGCTGTCCCTGGCGATCCAGAAGTCACTCGGCTCGCTGAACAAGCTGCTCGTGGAGAACCACCTGCGCACCCACGTCACGCACCAGTTCGAGGCGGGCGGCGACGAGCGCGATGCCGCCGTCGCCGAGCTGTTGAAGGTCTTCGAGCTCAGCAACAACCGCGGCTAGGCGCATGAGCACCCTGCGCGACGCCGCGCCGTCGACGGCCGGCCCGCTGGACGCCGACCCTGCCGTGGCGCGCTTCCAACAGCTTCTGCGCGTGCCGACGATGTCGCGCACCAACCCGTCCGAGACGGACTGGCCCGTGTTCACCCGCTTCCGCGAGCTGCTCGCCGAGCTCTACCCGCTCGCCCATGCCGGGCTCGAGCTGGAGCTCGTCGCTGGGCACTCGATGCTGTTCCGCTGGCGGGGCACGACGGATGCCGCACCGCTGGTGCTCATGGCGCACTACGACGTCGTCGCGGCGACCGCGGAGGGCTGGCGGCATCCGCCGTTCGACGCCGTGGTCGAGGGCGACGGGGCGGAGCGCGTGCTCTGGGCGCGCGGCGCCCTCGACGACAAGGCCGCCCTCGTGGCGATCCTGGAGGCCGTCGAGGCCGAGCTCGCGACCGGCCTCACCCCCAGCCGCGACGTCTACCTGAGCTTCGGCCACGACGAGGAGACCCACGGCAGCGGCGCACAGGCGGCCGCTGCTCTGCTCGCCGAGCGTGGCATCCGCCCTGCCCTCGTCCTCGACGAGGGCGGAGCCATCGTCAGCGGCGTGCTGCCCGGCCTCGCCCGGCCGAGCGCCATGATCGGCGTCAGCGAGAAGGGCATCACCAGCCTGGCCCTCGCGGTGCAGCAGCAGGGCGGGCACGCCTCCACTCCCCCGAAGATGACGGCGACGGTGCGGCTGGCCCGCGCCATCGTGCGGCTGAATGCCCGGCCGTTCCCCACCGCGATCAACCCGGCGATCGCCGAGATGCTGCGCATCGTCGGCGCGCACAGCAGCGGACCGCTCGCGGCGGTGTTCCGGCGCCCGCGCCTGTTCGGCCCCGTGCTGCGCCTCGTGTTCGCGCGGATGAGCGACGAGACGAACGCCCTCGTGCGCACCACGACGGCCGTCACCCAGCTCTCCGGCAGCATGGCGCACAACGCCCTGGCCGAGCGGGCAGAGGCGATCGTGAACGTGCGCGTCGCGGTCGGCTCCAGCATCGCCGAGACGGTGGAGCACGTGCGCCGCGCGATCGCCGACCCTCTCGTGCAGGTGTCGGTGCACCAGTCCAGCGAGCCGTCGCCCGTCTCCCCCATGTCCGGGCCGGCCTGGCAGTCGATCGTCGACGCCGTCTCCGCCATCGACGCCGAGGTGCTCTCCACCCCCTACGTGCAGACCGGGGCGAGCGACAGCCGCTGGTTCACCGGCGTCAGCGACGCCGTGTACCGCTTCACGCCGTTCGAGATGAGCGCGGAGGAACGGGCGACCCTGCACGCCAAGGACGAGCGGATCCACGTGGCGACGTGGCTGCGCGGGATCGACTTCTACCGCCACCTCATCGCGGGCCGCTGACCGACACCGAGTCGGAGAGCACGTCGATGGGCGTCGTGGTCGTCGGCACGGCGAAGAGGTGCTCGATGGCCGGCCGCAGCGCGTCGAGCCAGATCTCGTAGCCGGCCGCCGTCAGGTGCAGGCCGTCCTCGCTGTGCGCGGGCGAGAGCGCGCCGTTCTCGTCGGCCAGAACGGGCCACAGGTCGAGGAACTGCGCCCGCACGGTGCTGGAGTACTGCCAGAGGTGCCGGTTGATGTCGCGAATGGATGCCGCGAACTCCGGCTCGCGCGGGAGCACCGACTGCACCAGCATCCGGGTGCTCGGCTCCTGCTTGCGCACCGTGGCGAGAATGCTCTCCACATTGCGCACCACGTGCTCGACGGACTTGCGCCAGGCCAGGTCGTTGGTGCCGATGAGAAGCACATAGGCGTCGGGGCGGTTGGCGAGCACCACGTCGACCTCGGCCAGCACATCGGCCGTCGTCGCGCCCCCCGCGGCATGGTTGCTCACCGTGAATTCGGGGAGCCACTCGTCCCAGCGCCCGGCGGCCGTCAGACTGTCTCCCACAAACGCGATTGATCCAGACATGACGAACCTCCGACATCCATCCTGCCCCCGGATGCTGTGATTTGGCTAGGTTCGGGCCGCGACGCCTAGGTGCCAGGGGCGTTCTGGGCGAGCCAGCCGTCGAGCTCGCTCGGGGTGTCGGTGATGATGCCGTCGACGCCGAGCGCACGCACCTCTGCCCAGCTGCGCTCGGAGTTCAGGGTGTAGCAGAGCACGCCGAATCCGGCCTCGTGCAGCCGCTGCAGGGACTCCGGTGCCGCCGTCACCGCACGGGCCGTCGTGCCGAGCGCCAGCACGCCCAACTGCCTGGCCATCGGCACGGGGTCAGCCGGCAGCTCGCGGATCAGCATCAGCCGCGGGATCTGCGGCGCCGCCTCCTGCAGGTTCTGCAGTGTCTCGATGCTGAAGCTCTGCAGCATCACGCGGGAGCCGACCGCCGACGCGTCGACGACGGCGAGCACCCGGTCGATCTCCGCCAGCGTCCAATCCGACTTCAGCTCGATCAGCAGGCGCTTGTCGTAGTCGGCGGCCAGATCCAGGAACTCGGCGAGGCTCGGCATCCGGGTACCGGCGAAGCGCTCGCTGTAGAACGCGCCGACGTCCAACCGCTTCAGCTGCCGCGCGCTCAGCTCGCCGACGCGCTTGCGTGTGCCGGCGACGCGCTCGAGGGTCGTGTCGTGGAAGAGCATCGGGACGCCGTCCCGGCTCAGCTGCACGTCGGTCTCGACGAACTGCATGGCGTCGTTCTCGAACGCGGCGGTGAAGGCGGGGATCGTGTTCTCCGGTGCGACGGAGCGGTCGCCGCGGTGGCCGGCGATGAAGGCCGGGTCCCCCGGCAGGCGCAGCGCGCCGAAGACGTCCGAGGCGTACACCTGGCTGCTGCTCGGCGCGAGCAGGACGGCATTCAACAGGGCCAGCACCACTCCGGATGCCGCGAGCACCAGCGCACGCTTCATGGCCGAAACCCTACCCCACGCGTTACCGTTCCGTTATAAAACGGAAAACGCCGCCGACACCCCAAAGCGGGGGTCGGCGGCGTTCGCGGGCGACGGGGACTAGATCAGGCCCTTGGTGTGCCAGACCGTCTTAGTCTCGGTGAATCCGGTGATGCGGCCGAGCGCTGGCGCGGCGGCATCCGGCCCGTTCTCCGGGGTGAAGACCCGCTTCAGGGTGTCGGCCGCGGCGACCTGCATCGAGATCCAGTCGAGCGAGCCCGCACCGACCAGGTCGATGGCGTTCACGTCGGCGTGGCTGGCCAGCCACGGCGCGATCTCGGCCGGCGAGCCGGTGAGGATGTTCACGACGCCGCCGGGCACGTCGCTGGTGGCCAGCACCTCGCTCAGGCTGATCGCGGCCAGCGGCAGCTTCTCGCTGGCGATGACGACGACCGTGTTGCCGGCGACGAGGGCCGGCGCGACGGCCGAGACCAGGCCGAGCAGCGAGGAGTCCTGCGGGGCGACGATGGCCACGACGCCGGTCGGCTCCGGCACCGAGATGTTGAAGTACGGGCCGGAGACGGCGTTGGCGTTGCCCGCCACCTGCACGTACTTGTCGGCCCAGCCGGCGTACCAGACCCAGCGGTCGATGGCCTCGTCGACCTGCGCAGAGGCCGCCGCGGCGCTGACGCCCTCGACGTCGCGGATCTCCGCGACGAACTGGGCGCGACGGCCCTCGAGCAGCTCGGCGATGCGGTAGAGCACCTGGCCGCGGTTGTAGCCGGTCGCCCCGGACCAGCCGGAGACGGCGGAGCGGGCCGCGACCACGGCGTCCCTGGCATCCTTGCGGCTGGCCATGGCGGCGTTGGCGAGGAACTCGCCGCTGTTCGAGAGCACCTCGTAGGTGCGCCCGGACTCGCTGCGCGGGAACTTGCCGCCGATGTAGAGCTTGTAGGTCTTGGGAACGGCGAGGCGGGTCATTTGCTGGCCTTCTTTGCTTTCGCGGCGGTCACGGATGAGGCGGCGCGGGCTGATGCCGCTGCACCCTCGCTGGCGTTCTGTGCTTTCGCGGCGGTCACGGGCTTGGCGGGGGCGGCGGCGATCGCGCTGGCGGATGCCGCGGGCTTCAGGTACGCGGCGAGGCCGTGGCGGCCGCCCTCGCGGCCGTAGCCGGACTCCTTGTAGCCGCCGAACGGGCTGGCCGGGTCGAAGCGGTTGAAGGTGTTCGCCCAGATCACGCCGGCGCGCAGCTTGTCGGCCACGGCCAGGATGCGGCTGCCCTTGTCGGTCCAGATGCCGGCGGAGAGGCCGTACGGCGTGTTGTTGGCCTTGGCGATGGCCTCGGCCGGCGTGCGGAACGTGAGCACGGAGAGGACGGGGCCGAAGACCTCGTCGCGGGCGATGCGGTTGCTGGTGGACACATTGGTGAAGATGGTCGGCGCGAACCAGAATCCGTTCTCGGGGATGGCGCAGTCCGCCGTCCAGCGCTCGGCGCCCTCTTGCTCGCCGATGTCGCTGAGCTCACGGATGCGCTCCAGCTGCTCGCGGCTGTTGATGGCCCCGATGTCGGTGTTCTTGTCGAGCGGGTCGCCGAGGCGGAGCGTGGAGAGGCGGGCCTTCAGCCGTTCGATGACCTCGTCGTGGATGTTCTCCTGCACGAGGAGCCGGCTGCCTGCGCAGCAGACGTGGCCCTGGTTGAAGAAGATGCCGTTGACGATGCCCTCGATGGCCTGGTCGATGGGGGCGTCGTCGAAGACGATGTTCGCCGCCTTGCCGCCGAGCTCGAGGGTGAGGCGCTTGTCCGTTCCGGCGGTCGAGCGGGCGATCATGCGGCCGACCGCGGTGGAGCCGGTGAAGGCCACCTTGTTGACGTCGCCGTGGTTGACGAGCGCCGAGCCGGTCTCGCCCGCGCCGGTGACGATGTTGACGACGCCGGCGGGCAGGTCTGCCTGCTGCAGGATCTCGGCGAAGATCATCGCGGAGAGCGAGGTGGTCTCGGCCGGCTTGATGACGACGGTGTTGCCGGCGGCGAGCGCCGGGGCGATCTTCCACGCCAGCATCAGCAGCGGGAAGTTCCACGGGATCACCTGGGCGGCGACGCCGAGCGAGGCGGGGTTGGCACCGAGGCCGGCGTGGTCGAGCTTGTCCGCCCAGCCGGCGTAGTAGAAGAACCAGGCGGCGACGAGGGGCACGTCGACGTCGCGGCTCTCCTTGATCGGCTTGCCGTTGTCGAGGGTCTCGGCGACGGCGAGCTCGCGGGCACGCTCCTGCACGAGTCGGGCGATGCGGAACAGGTACTTGCCCCTGTCGCTGCCGGACATCCGCGACCAGGTGGTGTCGTAGGCCCGGCGGGCTGCAGCGACGGCGCGGTCAACGTCGGCCTCTGAGGCGTGGGCGATGTTCGCGATGTGCTTCTCCGTCGCCGGGGAGATGGTCTGGAACGGCGTTCCCTGGCCCTCGACGAACTCGCCGTCGATGAACAGGCCGTAATCGCTCTTCAGGTGCAGTATCGACTGCGACTCAGGGGCTGGTGCGTATTCGAGAAAACTCATGTGTCTGGTCCTTAGTCGATCGTCACGTAGTCGGCGCCGGAGTAGTGACCGCTCGCCATCTTCTGTCGCTGCAAGAGCACGTCGTTCAGCAGGCTGGATGCGCCGAAGCGGAACAGGTGCGGCGTCAGCCACTCCTCACCGACGGTCTCGGCCACGGTCACCACGTATTTGATGGCGTCCTTGGACGAGCGGATGCCGCCGGCCGGCTTGACGCCGATCTTCTCGCCCGTGAGGCGGTACCAGTCGCGCACGACCTCGAGCATCAGCAGCGTGACCGGCAGCGTCGCCGCCGGGGCGACCTTGCCGGTGGAGGTCTTGATGAAGTCCGCCCCGGCGAGGATCGCCAGCCAGGATGCCCGGCGCACGTTGTCGTAGGTGTTCAGTTCGCCGGTCTCCAGGATCACCTTGAGGTGGGCATAGCTGCCGTCCGGGCGCTTGCACGCCTCCTTGACGGCGACGATCTCGTCGTAGACGAGGCCGTAGCGGCCGGAGAGGAACGCACCGCGGTCGATGACCATGTCGATCTCGTCCGCGCCCGCCCGCACGGCGTCCGCCGTGTCCTCGAGCTTGATCGAGCGGGACGCCCGGCCGCTCGGGAACGCGGTGGCGACGGCGGCGACGCTGACGCCACCCTTGTCCGGGTCGCCGTGGGCGGCGCCGAGGGCCGCGACCGCGTACGGGACCATGTCGCCGTAGACGCAGACGGCGGCCACCCGCGGGCAGCTGGGGTCGCCGGCATCCGGGGTCAGCGCCTTGGCGACCAGCGAGCGCACCTTGCCGGGGGTGTCAGCGCCCTCGAGGGTGGTGAGGTCGATCAGCTTGATGATGGTGTCGAGCGCCCACGCCTTGGACGTGGTCTTGACCGAGCGGGTGCCGAGGGCGGCTGCACGCTGCTCCAGGCCGACCGCGTCGACGCCGGGGATTCCGTGCAAGTAGCGGCGCAGGTTGGCGTCGCTGGGCTCCCCGCCGATGAGCGCAAGCGCTCGCTCGGTGGGAATGAGTTGGGTGCCTGTCACGAGGTGTCCTCACTGTTTGGGCGGTAATGATGTGCGGTTGTTGAGTTGGGGCGGGTCAGTCGCCGAGCAGGGCGTTGGCGGTGTCCTCGTCGGTCACCAGCACGGTGCAGAGCCCGCTGCTGACGACCGCGCCGGCGACGGCGTGCTTGCTGGAGCCTGCGATGACGGCGATGGAGAGGGCGGAGCGGCGCAGGTCGTCGAGCCGGAGCCCGACGGTGCGGTCGTCGAGGGCCGGGTCGACGATGTTGCCGTTGCTGTCGATGTAGCGGCCGATGACGTCGCCGACGGCGCCCTTCCGCACGAGTTCCGTGACGTTGTCGGCGGTGATGTAGCCGCTGTCGACGTGCACCGAGTTCTGGTCGGCCGCACCGGCGCTGAACAGGTAGGCGCTGGCCGTTGCCGCCATCTCGAGCACGGCGGCAACGGAGCGGTCGGCCTCGATGGCGCGCTTGGTCTCAATGCGCTCCAGGATGGCCGGGCTCGGCAGCAGCGTCGCCTGGCCGCCGGCCTTGCTGGCGATGGTGACGGCCGTTGTCGCTGCCGTGCCCGCTCGCTTGTTCAGGCTGACGCCGCCGTTGATCTGCACGACGTTGACGCCCGGCGCCCAGCCCTGCTTGAGGTGCACGGAGACGTCGTGCAGGGTGCGGCCCCAGCTGAGGCCGAGGGTGCGCGGGATGGGGCGCAGGGAGGTGAGGTAGTCGGCGGCGGCCTGGGCGGTGCGCGACTGCAGCTCGTCGTCGCCACTCACACCGGCGGAGGAGACCACGATCGCGTCGGTCAGCCCGAGCTTCTCGCGGAGCCGGCGCTCGATCGGGAGCCGGCGGGCGCGCGGGTGCACGATCTCGATCCGGATGAAGCCGTTGGCCTTCGCCTGGGCGAGCAGCCGCCCGACCTTCCAGCGCGTCAGGCGCAGTATTGATCCGATCTCGTCCTGCGTCTTGTTCTCTTCGTAGTAGAGCTCCGCAGCGCGGATCGACAACAGTTCGTCGTGTTCGACCATGGTCCGCCTTCCTTCCTCTTCCAGCGTAAGCGCGCGCAGCCCCACATATCAACACTCGTTGCACTTTCTGCTCATATGAGCAGACGGGTGGCCGCCCGCGCGCACTCTATGCTCGAAGCCATGTCTGCATCGTTCGCCATCGCCGTCGACATCGGCGGCACCAAAGTCGAAGCCGCCCTCGTCGACGAGAACGGCGCCGTGCTCGCCGGCAGCCGCCACCGTGCGCCGACCGGGCCAGAGCGCAGCGCGGAGGAACTCGCCGCGAGCGTGCGCAGCGCCCTCGGCGGCGTGCTCGCGCTGATCGGGCCGGATGCCGCCGTCTCCCCCGAGCGCATCGCCGGTGTCGGCATCGGCGCGGCCGGGCCGGTGAACCTCGTCGACTCCCGCGTCTCCCCGCTCAACATGCCGGTCTGGGACGACTACCCGCTCAGCGCCCTCGTCGCCGACACGGTGCACGCCGTCGTGCCCGGCGTCCCCGTCACCCTGCGCCTGGACGGCCTCTGCATCACGCTCGCCGAGCACTGGGTGGGCGCGGCATCCGGCCACGACAACGTCATGGGCATGATCGTCTCCACCGGCGTCGGCGGCGGCCTCATCCTCGGCGGCCGCACGGTGCCGGGCCCCACCGGCAACGCGGGCCACATCGGCCACGTCGAGATCGGCGGGCACGAGGATGCCTGCCCGTGCGGCGGCAGCGGCTGCCTCGAGGCCGTCGCCTCTGGCCCGCGCACCGTCGCCTGGGCGAATGCGGAGGGCTGGATCGGCGGCACGGGCGAGGAGCTCGCGGCGGCCGTGGCCGCGGGCGACCCGATCGCCCTCCGCGCCGTGGCGCGCTCCGGACGCGCCATCGGCCGCGCGATCGCCTCGGCCGCCAGCCTCGTCGACCTCGACATCGTCGCCATCGGCGGCGGCTTCTCTCACGTGAGCCCGCTCCTGTTCGAGCACGCCCGCGCCGCCGTCGCCGAGCGCGCCACGTTCGGCTACGTCACCCGGGTGCAGGTGGTGCCCTCCGCGCTCTCCGGCGAGGGCCCGCTGATCGGCGCTGCCGCCCTGATCCACCGCGCGGAGATGGTCGACTAGCCGCGCCGAGATGGTCGACTAACCGCGCCGAGATGGCCGACTAGCCGCGCTGCGCGTGCCCGTCCTCGAGCATGTGCGGCCGCGCCACGATGGAGCCGGCGAGTGCGCACACCACGGCGGATCCCATCAGCACGAGCAGCGGCACGGTCCAGCCGCCGGTGACCTCGTGCAGCAGGCCCACCAGCAGCGGCCCGAACGCGCCGATCGTGTATCCGCCGCCCTGCACGAAGCCGCTGAGCGCGACCGCGCCCTCGTGGGTGCGGGTGCGCAGGTTGATCAGGGCGAGGGAGAGCGGGAAGATCAGCGGCCCGCAGCCGGCCAGGGCGACCCACAGCCAGGTGAGCTGGGCGGGCACGAGCAGCAGCCCGAGGTAGCCGACGAGGAAGAAGGCGACCCCGACGTAGACCAGGATGCCGACGTGGCGCAGCCGAGCGGCGAGCAGCGGGATCACCAGCGAGGCGGGCAGGCCCATGGCCGCGTAGAGCGAGAGCATCGCGCCGGCCTCACCGGGGGTCAGCCCGGCGGAGTCGATCAGGAGGCCGGGCAGCCAGGCGAACATCGCGTAGGCGTTGAGCGAGGACACCGCGAAGACGACCATGAGCGACCAGCCGACGCTGGAGCGCCACGCCTTGACCAGCAGCTGCGGCTTCGCCTCCTCCGGGAGCGCCGACGCGTCTGGGCGGTGCCCGATCGCCAGGATCAGCCAGGGCACCAGCGCGATCGTGGCGAACACGGCCCACATGCCGAGTGAGAACTGCCAGCCGTCGGCGTCCGCGACGGGGACGGCCAGCAGCGGCGGCAGGAAGGTGCTCATCGAGAGGGCCGTCGCGTACAGCGTGGTCATCAGCCCGATGCGGTCGGGGAAGTACTTCTTGACCAGCGGCGGCAGCAGCACGTTGCCGACGCCGAGGCCGGCGAAGGTGATGGCGCTGCCGAGGAGCAGCATCGGCAGCGAAACCGACAGCCCGCGCACGCTGTGGCCGAGCACGATGGCCACGAGGGCGATGATGAGCGTCGGTTCGAGGCCGATGCGGCGCGTGAACACCGGAGTGAAGATGCCGAACAGCGCGAAGCAGACGGGCGGCAGCATGCCGAGCACGCCGAGCGCGGTCGGCGAGAGCGGGATGTCGGCGGCGATGTGGTCGGCGATCGGCGACAGTGCGGCGACGGCGGTGCGCAGGTTGAGTGCGACGATCAGGATGCCGAGCAGCGCGAGGGTACGCCCCGCCCAGAGCGGGCGGGCGGTTTGTTCGGTCACCTGTGAAGTCTAGGCTGGCTGACATGAGCGAGCTGGCCAAACACCTCCCCCTGAGCCAGGGCGAGCGCGGCGATGATTCCGCGGTCAGCGGCGACTGGGGCCCTGCCCTGGCGCTTGTGCTGTACCGAATCGTCGCCCTGATCGAGAAGATGCCGGCCGAGCGGTGGGCCGCGGGCGAGCCCGCCCGGCCGCTGGGCCACGCCGCGACCCCGGC
>NZ_MPZN01000061.1 GCF_002936985.1 Microterricola pindariensis
GCCTGACGCTGATCATCTCGGCGGCCGTGTTCGCCGTCGTGCTCGTCGCCTGGGTGGTCTGGGCCGGCCTGGACGGCAGCAAGCCGATGGTCGAGGCCCGGGATGTTGCCCACACGGTGATCGACGATCAGACCGTCCGGGTCGACTACGAGGTGTCGATGCCGATCGGCGAGAGCGCCAGCTGCGCGGTGCAGGCCCTCAATGAGGACTTCACCGTCGTCGGCTGGAAGATCGTCGACGTGCCGGCATCCGACCGCTTCACCCAGGCCTTCAGCGACACCGTGCGCACTGCCCTCCCGGCCAACACAGGGTTGATTTTCCGCTGCTGGCTCGCCTAAAATAAGGGTTTCGCCCCGGCTGACCAGTCGGGGCGTCAGCTTTACCCCGTGCACTATCACGAGCAACATTTCTGGCGATGCCCGGACTCCGTCCGCATCGCTCAATCCAAGGAGAAGCGATGGCATCCGACACGAGCGTTACGTGGCTGACACAGGAGGCCTTCGACCGCCTGAGCGCCGAGCTTGAGGCTCTCTCGACCACCGGCCGCGTCGAGATCGCCTCCAAGATTGAGTCTGCGCGCGAAGAGGGCGACCTCAAGGAGAACAGCGGCTACCACGCCGCCAAGGACGAGCAGGGCAAGCAGGAGGCCCGCATCCGCCAGCTCAAGGATCTGCTCAAGCGCGCCGAGGTCGGCGACGCCCCCGAGAGCAAGGGCATCGTCGAGACCGGCACCGTGATCACCGCGGTGATCGCCGGCGACGAGACCGTGTTCCTCATCGGCGACCGCGAGATCGCCGGCGACAGCGACTACGACGTGTACAGCCCGCAGAGCCCCCTCGGCGAGGCCATCCTCGGCCTCAAGGTCGGCGCGAGCACCAGCTACACTGCCCCGAACGGCAAGCAGATCGCCGTCGTGATCAACAACGTCGAGACCTGGTCCGGCCAGTAACGACCCGCACACGCGCAGAGCGCTGGGCGCCACCCCTCGGGGCGGCGCCCAGCGCTCTTTTCGTGTAACAGGTGCCGGAGCGGCTAGTTGCGGCGCTTGTCGAGCTTGGGCTCGTAGCCCTCCGCGCGGAGGGCCGCGATGACCTCTTCGACGTGGGACGGGCCGCGGGTCTCGACGGTGATGTCGAGCTCCACCTCGGTGATCTGCAGGTCGGGGCCGTGCTGGGTGTGCAGCACCTCGATCACGTTGGCGCGCACGCCAGCGAGGATGGCGGCGACGCGGGCGAGCTCGCCCGGGCGGTCCATCAGCATGACGCGCATGGTCAGGTAGCGGTCGGATGCCGCCAGGCCGTGGCTGATCACGCGCTGCATCAGCAGCGGGTCGATGTTGCCGCCGGAGAGGATCGCGACGGTGGTGCCGCTGTTCTTGATCTTGCCGGCCAGCATCGCGGCGACGGAGACTGCGCCGGCGGGCTCGACGACGAGCTTGGCCCGCTCCATCAGCACGAGCAGGGCGCGCGCGGCGTCATCCTCGCTGACGGTGACGATCTCATCGACGGCATCCCGGATCATCACGTAGTTCAGCTCGCCCGGGCGGTACACGGCGATGCCGTCCGCGATGGTCGGCTTCACCGGGATGTTGACCGGGGTGCCGGCGTCGAGCGAGGCGATGTAGGAGGCGGCGTTCTCGGCCTGCACGCCGATGACCTTCACCTGGCGTCCGCCGGCTGCCGCGTGCTGCTTGAACGCGCTGGCGACGCCGGAGATCAGGCCGCCGCCGCCGATCGGCACGACGACGGTGTCGAGGTCGGGCACCTGCTCGAGCAGCTCGAGCGCGATGGTGCCCTGCCCGGCGACGACGTCGGGGTGGTCATACGGCGGGATGAAGGTGCCGCCGGTCTCCTCGGCGAAGGCCGCGGCTGCGGCCAGCGTCTCGCCGAAGATCGAGCCGCTCAGCACCACCTCGGCGCCGTAGTCGCGGGTGGCCTCGAGCTTGGGCAGCGGCACGTTGGTGGGCATGAAGATCGTCGCCTTGATGCCGAGCTCGCGCGCGCCGAGTGCGACGCCCTGGGCGTGGTTGCCGGCGGATGCCGCGACGACGCCGCGCGCACGCTCTTCTGCGCTGAGTGCGGAGAGCCGGTTGAAGGCACCGCGGATCTTGTAGGAGCCGGTGCGCTGCAGGTTCTCGCACTTGAGCAGCACCGGCGAGCCGAGCACTTCGGAGAGGAAGCGCGAGGTCTCGACGGGCGTAATCTGAGCGACCGCCGCGACAGTTCCCCGAGCAATCTGCATCTCGGCCAGCGTGGGGCCGATCAGCGTGGAGGTTGTGGCGTTGTCAGTCATTGCGTCGATTCTCTTGCGTGGGGGCGGACGGGGTGGGTGTCTCGGTGCGGCGGTAGCCGGGCCGGGTCTGTGGGACGGTGCTCCAGAGCGGCGCGCTGGGCGCGGGTTGTGGGAATGGCGGAGTATTCCGCCAGACCCCGCTGGAGATGTAGTGCACCATGACGTTGAGCACGGCCGCGACGGGCACGGCGAAGAGTGCGCCGGGAATGCCGGCCAGCATCGAGCCGGCGGCGACGACGAGCACCACGGCCAGCGGGTGCACCTTGACGGCGGTGCCCATGATGAGCGGCTGCAGCACGTGGCCCTCGATCTGCTGCACCAGCAGCACGACACCGAGCATGGCCAGCGCGATCGGCCAGCCGTTGTAGATCAGGGCGATGGCGACGGCGACCGCACCGGTGGCGACGGCGCCGACGATCGGGATGAAGGAGCCGAGGAAGACGAGCACGGCGATCGGGATGGCCAGCGGCACCTGCAGCAGGGCCGCGCCCAGCCCGATGCCGACGGCGTCGATGGAGGCCACCAGGATCTGCACCTTGACGAAGTTGCCGAGCGTCGTCCAGCCGGCCTTGCCCGCGCCGTCGACGGCCGCACGGGCCCGGCGCGGGAAGATGCGCACGGCCCAGCCCCAGATGCCCTTGCCGTCGATCAGCATGAACAGGGTGGCGAACAGCGCGATCAGCATGCCGGCGACGAAGTGGCCGAGCGAGGATCCGAAGCTCAGCGCACCGCTGATGAAGATCTGGCTGTCCTGCTGGATGGCATCGATGACCTGCGCCAGGAAGGTGTTGATCTGCGTCTCGGTCAGCTGCAGCGGGGAGTCCAGCAGCGCCTGCTTCAGCTGGTTGAACGACTCGATGGCTCGCTCACTCAGCGCGCTCGAGCTGCGCGCGATCTGTGTGATCACGAGCACCATGAGCCCCGCGACGAGGGCCAGGATGCCGACCATCGCCACGGCGATGGAGAGGCCGCGCGGCCAGCGGTGGCGGTGCAGGAAGCCCACCAGCGGGCTGAGCAGCGCCGACAGCAGCACGGCCACCAGCACCGGGATCACGATCAGTCGCAGCTGGACGATGAGGAAGATGAGGACGGCGATCATGGCGCCGATCAGCAGCAGGCGCCACGACCAGGCCGCCCCGAGCCGAACGCCGGTCGGCAGCGACTGCGCGATCTGCTCCTCGCTCGGCAGCGCCTCCGCGGCCGGTGCTACTGTTGCCCCCGCCGAGAGCTGTACGGATTCTTTCCGTTTGGCACGCCACGGAAACCAACGCCCGCCCGTGCGTTTACCCGTTGAATCGGTCATTTGCACAGTCTATTGCCGCATATATGCCGTTTCGGTTGTGGAGCTGCGCGCGACGGCCCGGCCGCTCCATCCGATACCGAGGGACTCCCCCGGTTGCGGGTTCTGTCCGACGGAATGCTGCACCACGAGCACGGTCCCGTCGCCGAGCCGCACACTCGTCCGGCGCATCGACCCGAGGAAGCTGGAGGCCAGGACGACCGCGGGGATGCCGGCGGACGAGAGCTCGATGTCCTCCGGGCGCACCAGCACCTCGACGGTGCCCGCGGCATCCGCATGCTCCAGCAGGGGAACCTGGTGCCCGTAGAGATCGACCATGCCGCCACGGGCGACACCGCGGACGCGGTTGCTCTGCCCGACGAAGCGCGCCACGAACGGGGTGGCCGGGCGGGTGTAGAGCTGTTCCGGCGAGCCGATCTGCTCGATGCCGCCCGCGTTCATCACGGCGACGCGGTCCGAGATCGCCAGCGCCTCCTCCTGGTCGTGGGTGACGAAGACGGTGGTGATGCCGAGGCGCAGCTGGATGCGCCGGATCTCCTCGCGCAGCTGCTCCCGCACCTTCGCGTCGAGGGCCGAGAGCGGCTCGTCGAGCAGCAGCACCCGGGGCTCGGTCACCAGCGCCCGCGCCAGGGCGACCCGCTGCTGCTGGCCGCCGGAGAGCTGGTGCGGGTAGCGCTCGGCGTGCGCGCCGAGGCCGACCAGCTCCAGCATCGCCAGCGCCCGGCTCTCGGCCTCGCGTGCCCGCATCCGGCGCATCGCCAGCCCGAACATCACGTTCCGCACTGCGCTGAGGTGCGGGAAGAGCGAGTACGACTGGAACACCATGCCGATGTCGCGCTTGTTCGTCGGCTGCCGGGAGACGTCGGCGCCGTTGACGAGCACGGCGCCGGACGTGGCATCCTCGAGGCCGGCCAGTACGCGCAGCGCGGTCGTCTTGCCGCAGCCGGAGGGCCCGAGCAGCGAGACGAGCTCGCCCGGGCCGACGGTGAGGTCGAAGCCGTGCAGCACTCGCTGCTTGCCGTAGCTCTTGGAAACGTCGGAGAACTCGACGGTGCTGCCGGTGTGCGCGTTCATGGGGTCACTTTCTCGGCTGATGTGGGCGGGCGGGTGCCGCGGCGCACGCCGATGGATGCGGTTCGGTCGATCACGAGCAGCAGCGCGAAGGCGAAGCCGAGCGCGAGCAACGAGAGGATCACGGCCACGTAGGGGTCCTGCTTGTTGACGACGAAGAGCGCCGTCTGCAGGTTGGGCCGGTTCAGCAGCGACGCGATGGTGAACTCGCCGAGCACGACCGCGACGGCGATGAGCAGGGAGGCGAGGATGCCGGTGCGGAGGTTCGGGGCGAGCACGCGCAGCAGCACCGTGCCCCAGCCGGCGCCCAGTGAACGGGCGGCCTCGGCCAGGGTGGCGATGTCAACGGCGTCGATGTTGGCCTGGATGGCGCGGTAGGCGTAGGGCAGCACGGTGATGCCGTAGGCCAGGGAGAGCGGCCAGATGCCCGTTCCGATGGTGCGGCCGATCACGAGGTAAACCGGGGCCAGGCCGACCACCAGAACGATCGCGGGGATCGAGATGGGCAGCAGGCAGAGGAACTCGAACGGGCGGCGGAGGCGCGGGAACCGCAGCGCGATCAACACCATCGTCGGCAGCACGAGCAGGAGCACGATCGCGGCGGCGCCGATGCAGAGCACCAGCGAGTTGCCGAGCCCGATCCAGATCGGGCTGTAGCTGGCCCGGTTCGCCGGGTCGAACAGCGCGAACCAGTGCACCAGGCTGTGGCCGCCGTCGCCGTCGCGCAGTGTGAACTCCGCCATCGAGACGAGCGGGATGGCGAAGAGCAGGCCGATCATCCAGACGATCACCCGGCTGCCGACGGCGCCGGGGGCGAGCGCGGGCGGGCGCTCCCGCACGGCGCCGGTCACTTCTGCCACCGGGCCGCACGGCCCTGCACGACGGCGTACGCCCACATCACGAGGCCCATCACGACGATCATGCCGAGGGCCAGGGCACCCGCCAGGTTCTCCCGGCCGAGCACCGTCTCGCTGGTCAGCGCCGCCCGGATCTGCAGCGGCACGATCTGCGAGCCCTGGCTCGCCAGCGCGGCCGCGGTCGCGTAGGAGGAGAAGGCGTTGGCGAAGAGCAGCAAGAAGCTGGCCAGGAACGACGGGGCGAGCACGGGGAAGGCCACCCGCCGCCAGAAGGCGGCGCGGGTGCCGCCGAGCGTCAGCGTCGCCTCCACCCAGGTGCCCTTCAACGCGGTCAAAGCCGGCATGAACGTGATCACCATGAGCGGCACCTGGAAGTAGATGTACGGCAGCACCAGCCCGGGCAGGCCGTAGATCCAGGCGCCCTCCGCGAAGATGTCGATGCCCCAACTCTCGCGCAGCCAGACGGTGACGAGGCCCTGCAGCCCGATCGTCGCGACGAAAGCAAAGGCAAGCATGACGCCGCCGAACTGGGCCAGCACGCCGCTCAGCGCGGCGACCGTCGCACGCACGGAGCCGTCGGCGCGGAATCCGAGCAGCGCGTAACAGAGCAGGGCGCCCAGCACCGCGCCGAGCACAGCGGTCAGCAGTGAGAGGCCGATCGAGTTGGCGAAGGTGGCCACGATGACCGGCTCCGCGAGGGCGGCCACGTTGTCCAGGGTGAAGCCGCCATTCGAATCGAAGAAGCCGCTGCCGACCGCGAGCACCGTCGGCACGGCGAGGAAGAGCAGCAGGTAGCTGGCGAACGGCAGCAGGCCGAGGATGTCGGCGCGGATGCGGCGCACCCGCGGGGCGGGGGGAACGCGCCGCAGGGGCTGGCCGGACTGGCCAGCCCCGACGGGCGTCGTTGTCAGTAACGACATGCGTGTCTGAGCGTCAGTGAGTCTGAGTGTCAGTGTGTCTGGGTGTCCGCGCGTCAGTTGACGGCCGCGGCCCAGACCTGGCCGAGCAGCGTGCCGGCTGCGGTGCTCTGCTTCTCGGTCGGCACGACGGTGTCGGCCGGGCTGTCCGGGAGGGCGGCGAAGAGCTTCTCGTCGATCGTTCCCGCATCCGCCATGGCGTCGGCGCGCACCGGGCGCGCACCGCCGGCGAGCCAGAGGTTCTGGCCCTCGTCGCTGTAGAGGAACTCCTGCCAGAGGCGGGCAGCAGCAGGGTGCGGGGCGTCCTTGTTGATCGCCTGGTTGTAGTAGCCGGCGTAGCCGGTGCCGGGCAGGATGACGACCTCCCAGTTCTTGTTGTCGGCCTTGTGCGCGGCGTTCAGGTAGTCCCAGTCGAAGACGACGGGGGTCTCACCGGATGCCACGGTGGCGGTGGTCACGTCGACCTTGAGCATGTTGCCCGCGGCGTTGAGCTCGCCAAAGAAGTCGATGCCGGGCTGGAAGTCGTCCAGGGTCCCGTCACTCTGCACGGTGGCGAGCCCGACAGCGGCGAAAGCGGCGCCGGCCTGGGTCGGGTCGCCGTTGATCGCGACGGCGGCCTTGTAGTCCGCGCCGAGCAGGTCCTGGAGCGCGGCGGGGGCGTCGAACTTGGACGAGTCGTAGCCGATGGACATGTACCCGCCGTAGTCGCCGACGAAGAGGCCGGACGCCTCCTTGAGCGCATCGGGGATGTCGCCCCACGTGGCGACCTGGTACGGCGCGAACTGCGCCGTGTTCTGCAGGGCGACGGTGAGGCCGAGGTCGAACACGTCCGGCGCGGTGTCCAGGCCGGCGTTGGTCTTGGCCGCCTGGATCTCCTCGGCGCTGGAGACGTCCGGAGACTGCTCGGTGATGGTGATGCCCGGGTACTTGGCGCTGAAGGCGTCCAGCACGGCGCCGTAGTTGGCCCAGTCGCGCGGCAGGGCGATCACGTTGAGCGCGCCCTCCGCGTTCGCTGCCGCCTCCAGGTCGGCGAGGGTCCCGAAGCTGCTGAGGCTGGTGGCCGTTGCGGCATCGGCCCCGCCGGCTCCCGGCGTCGAGGTCTCACCGGCACAGGCGGTGAGGGCCAGGGTCAGGGCGGCTGCGGTTGCGATGCCAGCGACCAAAGTGCGCTTGGTAAACACGTGTCCTCCGGTGGGTCGCGGCGGCCGCTCCTGCTGTGTGGGGCGTTGGAACCGTTGCGAGCCTCTGCGAGAGTACGGAGGGCACATTTCCGCTTGGCTGTTGCGGCGTGAACGGCCGGTGAAGCGCGGATGGAGCGCGCGTGCGGGGCGGTTGCTGCGCTGTTGCGGGGCTGTTTCGGTGCCGTGGCCGGGGCGCGGTTCGATGGTGTCGGATGCCGGCGCTAGTGTCGTTTCTCATGGTGAACACTGTCTCCGCGGCATCCGCCCGCCGCATCGCCCTGGCCGCGCAGGGCTTCGCCCGGCCGCGCCCCGCCGCCGTCGGCAAGCGTCAGCTGAACGCGCTGATCGGGCGGATCGGGCTGCTGCAGCTCGACTCGGTCAACGTCTTCGAGCGTTCGCACTACCTGCCGGTGTTCGCCCGGTTGGGCGCGTACGACAAGGCCGCGCTCGACGCGCTGACCTTTGCCCGGGGCGGCGACTACGTCGAGTACTGGGCGCATGAGGCGGCGGTGATCCCGGTGGAGACATGGCCGCTGCTGCGCTGGCGGATGCAGCACTACCGCGACAAGCACGTCGCCGACCTCTCGGCGTGGGCGCATGCGAACGCCCCCATGATCGACTGGCTGAAGGCGGAGCTCGCCGAGAAGGGGCCGATGCCGGCCAGCGCGATCGAGCACGACGCGAACAAGAGGAGCGGCCCGTGGTGGGGCTGGTCGGATGTGAAGATCGGGCTCGAGGTGCTGTTCCGCTGGGGCGAGCTGGCCTCGGCCGGACGCACCCGGTTCGAACGGAACTACGCGCTTCCGGAGCAGGTGCTGCCGGCCTCCGTGCTCGAGAAGTCGGTGCCCCGCGCGGAGGCGCAGCGTGAGCTCGTGCGGCATGCGGCCGTGGCACACGGCATCGGCACCGCCGGCGACTTCGCAGACTACTTCCGGATGGGGCGCGCCGACACGGTGGCGGCCGTGCAGTCGCTGGCAGAGGAGGGCGTGCTGCTGCCCGTGAGCGTGGAGGGCTGGAAGCAGCAGGCTTGGCTGCACCGCGACGCCCGCGTGCCGCGCCGGGTGGAGGCGTCCGCGCTGCTCTCGCCTTTCGACCCGGTGGTGTGGGACCGCAAGCGCGCGGAGCGGCTGTTCGGCTTCCACTACCGGATCGAGATCTACACGCCGGCGCCGCAGCGGGTGTTCGGCTACTACTCGCTGCCGATCCTGCTCGGCGAGAAGGTGGTCGGCCGGATCGACCTGAAGAACGACCGGCAGGCCGGCGTGCTGCGGGTGCAGTCCGCCTGGCACGAGGAGGGCGTCTCCCCCGACATCGCTGGCCAGGTGGCGCCGCTGGTGCGCGCCGCCGCCGAGTGGCAGGGGCTCACCGACGTGACTGTGAACGACTGGGGCACGCTCGCGCTGCCCCTGGCCGCCGAGCTCGCCCGCGTCTGAGCGCGCCGGCGGCAGAACCCACGTCGGCTCGAGGGCGCCGCGCGCTCCCTCGAGCCAACGGGGGGGGGGTGGGGCCCGCTAGGAGTCGAAGCCGAGGCCCAGCGAGTCCAGCGTCTTCAGCAGCAGGTTGCGCTTGCCCTCGCGGTGGTCGGCCCGGTCGAGCGACCAGCGGGTGAGGTTGATGCCGATGGATGCCGCCGGCTCGGGCGGGAACGGCATCCCGCGCTTGCGCACCATCTCGAGCTCGGTGCGCTCGGTCTTCTCCCCCGCCAGCTTGTCGAGCATGACGTCGGCACCGAAGCGGGCCGCGCCCACGCCGAGGCCGGTGAACCCGGCGGCATACGCCACCCGCCCCTTGCGCGCCACCCCGTAGAACGCGCAGAAACGCGTGCTCGCATCGATGGCCCCCGCCCAGCGGTGCGTGAACTTCACGCCCTCCAGCTGCGGAAACGTGGTGAGGAAGTGGGAGGCCAGCTTCTCGAAGCTCTCCGGGCGGTCCTCGTACTCGGTCTTGACCTTGCGGCCGGCGTGGTAGATCGCGTCGTAGCCACCGAACAGGATGCGGTTGTCGGCGCTCAACCGGTAGTAGTGGAACTGGTTGGCCATGTCGGCCAACCCCTGCCGGCGCGTCCAGCCGATGCTCTCCATCTGTGCCTCGCTGAGCGGCTCCGTCATCAGCACGTAGTCGTAGACGGGCACCGTCATCAGCGCGTTGCGCTTGAGCAGCGACGGGAACACGTTGGTGGCCAGCGCCACCTGCGGCGCCCGCACCGTGCCGTGCTCGGTGACGACCGAGATCAGCTCGCCCTCCTCGTCGATGCGCTGAACGGCCGTGTTCTCGTGGATCGTGACGCCGAGCTCGACGCAGACGCGGGCCAGCTCGGCGGCGAGCTTGGCCGGGTGCACCATCGCGCAGCCGTCCTTCTCCCAGTGGCCGGCCAGGAACGTTGGCGACGCGATCTCGGCCTGGATGGCCGCGCTGTCGGCGAACAGGTTCTCGTCGGTGCCGTCGCCGGCGATCCACTCGACCTGGTGCGGCTCCACGGCGACGGCGATCATGCCGGTGCGCTCGAAGTCGCAGTCCATGCCGTAGCGGGTGATGGTCTCCGCGATCGCGTCGAGGTTCTCCAGGCCGAGCCGGGTCAGCGTCTCCATCTCGTCCGGCCAGCGGGACTGCCCGTTCTCCTCGCCGTGGGTGAGGCTCGCCTCGCAGAACCCGCCATTGCGCCCGGATGCCGCCCAGCCGATCGTCTCCGATTCGAGCAGTGTCACGGTGCGCCCGGGTGTGCGCTCCACCGCGCGGAGGGCCGTCCACAGCCCGGTGTACCCGCCGCCGACGACCACAAGGTCGGCCGCGGCGTCGCCCGCGAGTGCCGGGTATTCCGTGCGCCCCTCTGCGATGTCGTCGAGCCAGAACGGCCGTGGCACGGCGCCCTCCAGCGCCTGCTTGACGGCGGCCCGGGAGGGGGCTGATCGTTCGAATACCGTGCGGTGCGCGGTCACTGTGCATCCTTTTCGTTGTGTGTGCTTCGTTGTGTGTGTGTGCTTTGTAGCGTTTCGACGGGCAAGCTCGCCCGTCAGGGGCTGCTGCGGGTTGGACCCCACAGCACATGTCTAGCGGTCGGCGGCGCTCAGGCGTTCGCTGCGGCAGATTCCCGCGGGTCACTCTCCCACGCCGGGCGCGGGATTGAGTCGAGCAGGAGGCGGGTGTACGGGTGCTGCGGTGCGGCCAGCAGCTGCACCGACTGCCCGCGCTCCACAATCTCTCCGGCCTTCATGACCACCGTCTCATCGCACACTCGGCGCACGACGGCGAGGTCGTGGCTGATGAAGAGCACGGTGAGGCCGCGGGCCTTGCGGATGTCGGCCACGAGGTCGAGCACCTGGGCCTGCACCGACACGTCGAGTGCGCTGGTCGCCTCGTCCATCACGAGGACATCCGGCTCGATGGCCAGCGCGCGGGCGATCGCGACCCGCTGGCGCTGACCGCCAGAGAGGGTGCGTGGCCTCGCGTCCGCATACTGCTCGGCGAGCCCGACCTGGTCGAGCAGCTCCAGCACGCGGCTGCGGGCCGCGCGCGAGTCGAGTGTGCCGTGCAGTCGCAGGGCGTCCTCGATCGAGCGGCCGGCCGCGATCCGCGGGTCCAGCGAGAGATACGGGTCCTGGAAAACCATCTGCACGGAGCGGGCGTGTGCAAGCCGTTCGGCGCGGGTGCGGGGCACCGTGGTGCGATCGCGGCCGTCGACACGGATGCCGCCGGCGTCGGCGCTCTCGAGCCCGACGATCATGCGCGCCAGCGTCGACTTGCCCGAGCCGGACTCACCGACGACGCCGAGGGCGCCACCGCGCGGGATCGACACGGAGACGGCCTTCACGGCGTCCACCGTCGCCTTGCCGCGACGCCGGTAGGACTTGCTGAGTCCCTCGACCGCGAGCATCGGTTCTGTCTCGCCCTGGCCGGCCGCGGTGAGCGTGCCGCTCTGCTGTGCCAGCGCCGCCGTCTCCGCGGCGCTCAGCGAGATGCTCGGCGTCGCCTCGATAAGCCGCCGGGTGTACGGCGTCTGCGGGTTCCCGAAGACCGCGCGCGCCGTGCCGTGCTCCTCGACCTTGCCGCCGGACATGACGTAGACGCGGTCGCAGAGAGACGCCGCGAGGTTCAGGTCGTGCGTGATGAACAGCATGCCCATGCCGCGGCTGGCGCGCTGCTCGGAGAGCACGGCGACGATCTCGGCCTGGGTGGTGACGTCCAGGGCCGTGGTCGGCTCATCGCAGATCAGCAGCTGTGGCGAGCTGGTGAGCGCGCCGGCGATCATGACGCGCTGCAGCATGCCGCCGGAGAGCTCATGCGGGTGTTGGTGCATGTGGTCTTCCGGGCGCGGCAGGCGCACGGCGGCGAGGAGCTCCTTGGCGCGGGCGTTGGCCTCGGCGGCCGATTTCCCCTCGCAGAGGCGCAACGCCTCAGTGAGGTGGTCGCCGATGGTACGCATCGGGTTGATGCCGGCCCGCGGGTCTTGGAAGATCATGGACGCGGTGTGCCGGCGCAGC
This sequence comes from Microterricola pindariensis, assembly GCF_002936985.1. Taxonomy (GTDB): domain Bacteria; phylum Actinomycetota; class Actinomycetes; order Actinomycetales; family Microbacteriaceae; genus Microterricola; species Microterricola pindariensis. The sequence goes on from NZ_MPZN01000061.1 coordinate 12,097, forward strand.
TCGAGCAGCTCCGCCACGGACGCCCCGAGCACCTCGGTCTGCCCGAGGCGGACGGACCCAGTGGTCCGCGCCTGGTCGGGGAGCAGGCCGATCACGGCGCGTGCGGTGAGAGACTTACCCGAACCTGACTCGCCGACGAGGCCGACGGTCTCGCCCTCCTCGATCCTCAGGCTGATGCCGTCGAGCAGCCGGCTGCCGTTCGGCAGGTCCAGCGTCAGCTCGCTGATCTCCAAGAGCGTCATGCGGGAACTCCCCCACCGATGCGATCAGACAATTCTTCTCCGATGATGTTGACGGCGACGACGACGATCACGACGGCCACCGCTGGCACGATCGCCGGCAGGAAGTAGCCGCCGGTCAGTCCTGCCTGGGCCTCGTTGATCATGGCTCCCCAGTCGGCCGTCGGCGCTTGCACGCCGAGGCCGAGGAAGGAGAGTCCGGCGAGCTCGGCGAGCACGTAGCCGAAGTTGAGTGTGGACTGCGCGCCGACGATCGGCGTCACATTGGGCAGCACCCGGCGCAGAGCGATCCATGGCCCGCTGAAGCCCTGCACTCGGTAGGCAGCCACGTAGGGGCGGCTGCGCTCGGAGACGATGAGCTGGCGGGTCAGGCGTGCCACGAACGGGGCGTAGGCGATGCTCATCGCGATGACGGGCGCGACCAGGCCTTTGCCGAACAGTGCGACGGCCATGATGGCGATGAGCAGCGACGGGAAGGCGAAGATGACATCGAACAGACGCCCGAGCACCGAGTCGATCCAGCCGCCGCGCCACCCTGCCAGGAGGCCGAGCAGGATGCCGAGGATGGTCGAGAACACGACCACCAGCAACGGGCCGAGCAGGGCTGTCCTGGCGCCGAAGATCATTCGGCTCAGGGTGTCGCGTCCCAGCGAGTCGGTGCCGAGCCAGTGTGCCGGGCTCGGCCCCTGGTAGACCGCGCTCAGGTTGACGAAGTTGGGGTCGTACGGGGCGATGAACGGGGCGAAGACTGCCGCCAGCGTCATCACGACGAGGACGCCGAGGCTGACGGTGTACCAGCTGGCGGCCCTCTTCAGTCGTGGGGCGCGCATCATGCGCACGGCCATGGTTGGTGTCGGTGCGCTCATCGGGCGCTCCCTCCTGCCGCTGAACGCGGGTCGATCCACGGTTCGAGGACGTCGATGATGCCGTTCACGACGACGAATGCCGTCACGACGAGCAACACGATCGCCTGCACGACAGGGAAGTCGAGTCGGTCGACGGACTGCACTAGCAGAGAGCCGATGCCGGCGACGCCGAAGGCCGCCTCGACGATGGAGCTGGCCACGAGCAGACCAGCCACGAGCAGGCCGCTGACGGTGAGGATGGGGCCGATGGCGTTCCTGAACACGTGGCGGCGGATCACGACGGCGCGGCGGAGCCCGCGGCTGGTGGCCACCTCGACGTGCTCGCGGCCCAGCTGCTCGACCATCGAGGAGCGCGTCACCTTGCCCACCAGCACGACGAAGACGAGCGCCAGCGCGATCGAGGGCAGCGTGAGGTGGTAGATCGTGTCGGCGAAGCCCTCGCCGGACCCGAATGTCGGGAACCAGCCCAACTGAACGGCGAAGATGGCGATCAACACGATCGCCCCGACGAAGGAGGGGATGGCGCCCAGCATGGTCAGCCCGATCAGGATGGCCCGGTCGAGCGGCCGGCCCCGGTTGAGCGAGGCGATGATGCCCGAGGTCAAACCGAGGACTCCGATGATGAGCCCGGCCATGACGACGAGCATCAGGGTGACGGGCAACCGCTCACCGACGACGACCGAAACGTCCTGCCGGAACTGCAGCGAGCGGCCGAAGTCGCCCTGCAGGATCCCGGTGAGCCAGTTGATGTACTGCTGCCAGACCGGCAGGTTCAGGCCGTACTGCTCCGTCACCGCTGCGATGGCCTCTGGGCTGGGCTTGCGACCGCGCAGCAGGAAGCTAACGGGGTCACCGGGGACGAGGAAGCGGGAGAAGAAGACGAGGAGGGAGACGAGGAACAGGGTGAGGACGAGCGAGCCGAGCTTGCCGCCGATCCGACGTGCGAGCATCATCGCGCACCTCCTCTGCTGAGTTCTGGGGTGTTGAAGGGAAGCGGGGTGGGCAGCCCCGCCCCGCCGGCCCGGAGGCGCGACGGGGCGGGGCTGTTCTTGCTAGCGAGCGCCAATGGTCGCCGCCCATGGGTAGTAGAGGAACGCGATCGACGGGGCAACGCCGGTCACGCGCTCGCCCATGAACATCGGCATCGGGCCGGTGAACAGCGGCAGCCAGGGCAGCTCTGCGTTGGCGATGACCTGCGCCTGGGCGGTGAGCTCGGAACGCGCCGCCGGGTCGTCGACGCCGAGGGCCTCAGAGACGATGGCGTCGAACTCGGGGTTGGACCAGTTGCCGTAGTTGCTGAACTCGCCGGTGCGCAGGACGCCGTACATCTCCAGCGGGTCCGGGCTCGAGAGGTACCAGACGGTGTAGAACAGGTCGACACCCTCACGGGCACTCGGGTCGGAGAACAGCGCGGTGTAGGCACCGGGGGTGACCGTCTGGATCTTCACCTTCAGCCCGATCGCCTCGGCGGCGGCAGCAGTCGCCTGGGCGATGATGTTGAAGTCGGAGCCGATCGGGGCCGTGACGTAGGTGAGCTCTTCGCCCGCGAAGCCGGACTCCTCGACCAGCTTCTTGGCCGCCTCGAGGTCGTAGGGGTAGTTCTCGATGCTGTCGAACGCTTCGGTCACCGCAGCGTCGCTCGCCTCGCCCCACACGGACTTCGTCGTGTGCACGTCGGAGATGTCGCCGACGCCCTTGGACGCCGCGTTGATGATGCCCTGGCGGTCGATGGCCATCAGCAGCGCCTTGCGCACGTTCGGGTCGCCAAGCGGGCCCTCCAGGTTGCTGACGACGAGGTTGGAGACCGCCGTCGACATGCCGAAGTACACCTCGCCGGCGCCGGAGTCGCGAAGCTGCGGCACGGCGTCGAACGGGATCATCCACGCGCCGTCGACGTCGCCGGACTTCAGCGCGTTCACCCGGGCCGTGGAGTCGTTGATGAAGACGAACTTGATCTCGCCCGACTTGGCGGTCAGGTCCTTGTCCCAGTAGTTGTCGTTGCGCTTGAGCGTGATGCTCTCGCCCTGCTGCCAGTTGTCGAGGCTGAACGGGCCGGTGCAGTTGACACCGCCAGAGGAGTTGCCGTAATCCGTGCCGGCCGCCGCGAGGGTCGCCGCGGACTCGACGACGCCGGCCGAGCCTCCCATGCCGAGGTTGAACTGCGAGTCAGGGATGCCCGTCGTCACCGTCACCTGCATGTCGCCGGTCTGCTCGATCGAGACGACGTTCTGGTAGACGGAGTACCAGGACGAGCCAACGGCGGGGTCGATGATGCGGTTCATCGATGCCACGACGTCGGCCGCGGTGAGCGGGGTTCCGTCGTGGAAGGTGACGCCGGGGCGGATGTTGTAGACCCAGGTCAGCGGGTCCGGGCGCTCGAACGACTCCGCGAGGCCGGGCGAGAGCGTGTAGTCCGGGTTCAGCCGGAGCAGCGATTCGCACACGTTGGCGAGCACCTGGTTGTCGGCGTAGTCGAAGGCGTAGGCGTAGTCGAGTGTGAACGGCTCGGCGTAGCTCGCCCAGCTGTACGAGTCGATGTCACCGGACGGCGCGGCCGTCTGGGTCGTCAGCTCCCAGTCGATGGCGCTGCCGCCGTCGTCCTGCGCGGCCGGGGCCGAGCAGGCGGTGAGGGCGAGCGCGGAGGCAACTCCGACCGCGATGAAGGCGGTGCGTCGACGCGCCGGCCGGCGCGTTGAGGCTGTGCGTGAGGTGGACATGCTGTGTACTCCCTTGGTCAGTCGTTGCGTGAATAGGCGAGGGTGCCGTCGATCCAGGTGGAGACCACGCTGGCGCTGTAGATCTCCTCCTGCGGAAGGCTGAAGGGGTTGGGTTCGATCACGACGAGGTTGGCGAGGTAGCCCTCGCGCACGGAGCCGGTGTCGTGGTCGCGGTGATTCACGTAGGCGGTGCCGGAGGTGTAGGCCGCCATCGCATCTGCGAGGCTGAGGCGCTGGTGCGCGCCACCGAGCGGCGGGGTGTCACCACCGGGGTAGATCCGGTTGACGGCGATGTGGATCGCCTCGATCGGGTTCGCGCTGGAGACGGGCCAGTCGCTGCCGGCCGCGAGGCGGGCGCCGTCGCGCACCAGGTCGCCGAAGGGGTACTGCCGGTCGACCGCGCCCTCTCGGAGGAACGGCAGGGTCAGCTCGTCCAGCTGGTCCTCGTGGGTTGCCCAGAGCGCCTGGATGTTGGCGACGGCGCCGAGCGGGGCGAATCGGCCGGTGTCACTCTCGTCGACGACCTGCAGGTGCGCCAGGTGGTGCCGGCCGTCGGTCTCACCGTTGGCCTCGCGCGCGGCATCCAGCGCATCGAGCGCTTCCTTGACGGCCCGGTCGCCGAGCGCGTGGAAGTGGACCTGGAAGTCGTCGGCGTCGAGCTGGGAGACAATCTCGCGGAGCAGCTCGGGGTCGACGAAGGAGAGACCGCTGTTGCCGGTGACGTGGCCGTGGCTGTCGCGGTACGGGGTGAGCATGGCGGCGGTCTGGTTCTCGGCGACGCCGTCGACCATGATCTTGACCGTGCCGAGCGAGAAGCGGTCCTCGTGACCGAGGGCCTTCACCGCTTCCCGGCGCTGGCGCATCTCCTCGACCTGCTCGAGACCGCCGGAGCGCTCCCACCACTGCGCGCCGACGACGTGGGCGCGCAGTGTGCCCTCGCGGACCGCCCGCTCGTAGACGCCCTGCAGATCCTCGACGCCGCTCACGGCACCGCCGATCAGCGCGTCCTGCCAGCCGGTGATGCCGAGGGAAATGAGCGCCTCCTGAGCGGCCAGCAGGCCGGCGTATGCAACATCCGCGCTGATCGACGGGCGCACGTGGGCGAAGAGCGTCTCAGCGCCCTCGTGGAAGGTGCCGGCCGGTGTGCCGTCGGCCTCGCGCTCGATTTTGCCGTCGGCGGGGTCCGGGGTCTCGGCGGTGATCCCCGCGAGGGCGATCGCCGCCGAGTTGGCCCAGGCGCTGTGGTGGTCGCGGCTGTTCAGCAGCACGGGCACATCGGGCACGACGGCGTCGAGCAGGGTGCGCACGGGGGCGCCGCCGGGGAAGTGGTCCATCGACCAGCCGCCACCGGCGATCCACTCGATGCCGGGGTTGGCCTCGAAATAGGCCTTCACCCTGGCGATGGACTCGTCGGCGCTCTCTGAGCCGCTGAGGTCACAGGTGAGCATCTCGACGCCGCCGCCGGCGGGGTGGATGTGTGCGTCCTGGAAGCCCGGTGCGAGCAGCGCGCCGTTCAGTTCGACAACCTGGGTGTTCTCGCCGATGAGGGCCGCCGCGTCCCCCTCGGGCACGATGGCGACGATGCGGCCATCGGACACCCCGACGGCACGACCCGTCAGCGGCTCACCGGAACCGGTGAAGACCGCACCACCTTGAAAAAGAATCTCTACAGCACTCACTCAGTTCCCGCTTCCTCGTCGAATGGGCCAGACGTGCCGAGACTATTCAGTGAAAGTCAATCTTGTCAACAGTGTTGACAACGCTGATGTACAACTCGTTATGCTGACTGCGTGCCACACCCCGTCATCGGAGCCGATGTCGCGAGCGAGCATGCCAGCATGGAACAACGACAGTTGACGATCGGATGGCGACTATGGCTACAGCGGTGAAGCGCCCGAGCGCGCACCCCAATGCAGGTGGGCCGGCGCGGGTTCCGCTCGACCGCGACAGGATCATTGCAGCGGGCCTGGAACTCGCCGCGAAGCCGGGGAGCCTCTCGATCTCGGTGCGTGAGCTCGGGAACAGACTGGGCACTGACCCGACCGCGATCTACCGGCACTTCCGCAACAAGGAGCAGTTGATGCAGGCGCTGCTGGACGAGGTCATCATGCGCAGCGTCACGGATGTGACCGCCGACCCCTCCGAATGGCAGGAACGACTGCGCCAGCTCGCCGCCGCCACGCTGCACCACTTCGTGCTTTACCCGGCGGTTGCGATCGAGGCGACCGTTCTCACCACGCAGGGCCCGGGCGAGCTGGGTGCGGTCGAGCTGATGCTCGACGCGTTCTCCCGCGCCGGCCTCGACGAGGACGAGAT